>NZ_AP023256.1:0-254798 GCF_016756575.1 Mesorhizobium sp. 131-3-5 | reverse complement strand
AAGATCCTGCGCATCGCGTGGCGCGACGACACCGGGCAGCGCGTGGAACAGATCAAGCTGTCCGCGTTCCGACGGTTGGCGTGTGCGTCCAGACATAGGAGAGATCAGCGGGCTCAGCGCCGCTCGCGTCCGGCATAGGCGATCAGGCGTGCGGCTTGAGGCTTGGCGGGCAGCACAGAGCCATGCGGATCGGATGTCGATGTCATCGCGCCACGCTGCACCCAGGCCTGCAAGTCGTCGACGGCGTAGACGACGCGGCCGCCGAGTTTGCGATAGGCAGGCCCGGTGCCGTAGGTGCGATGTTTCTCCAGCGTACGCGCAGAAAGACTGAGGAAACGCGCTGCTTCCGAAGTGCGCAGGTAGCGCGGCGGCAATGGCGCGGCGTCGGCATTCATGGGGTGTCTCCTTGCGGCCGTCGCGATTGAACGGCGATCGATGGCCAGGATGGAGGAGCAAGGGCGCCGTGATCAGGTGCGCAATTGCGGGGCGCTATTTCGCACCGCCAAGAGGCCTTCAGGAGGGGCGGCGGCGCGCACAGCAATTGGGGACAGCGGCGCTCAACCATCTTCGCGCCATCGCGCGTCAAGCAATGCATCCGATGACAGGAAGCCCGTCATGGCGGCCGGGGGAGCGAAAAGCTTCCGCGGTTACCGAGAGGAAACGCCTCGCCCGGTACCGGGCGAGGCGTCTGGCGATTCATTCGCCGTTGCGGCGGCTGGGGCGGGACCATATGAGGCTGTGGCCCTCGCCTTCCTCGTCGGCGAAGAGGTTGGCGTAGATCGGAGCGGTGAAGCTCGGATCGTCGAGCTTGAGCCCGAGATAGTCGCGGCCCTCGTTGGAGCGCTTGGACCAGGCGGCGCCGATTTCGGCCTTGCCGACCACCACGCGGTGGCTTGGAGCGTTCTCGCCGCTGGCCCTTGTGTCGGGGACGATGCGCACGCCCTTGGCCTGGACGCTGAGGGTGACGATCTCGCCGGTGAACTCGTTCGCATTGGTCTTCTTGAAAGTGCCGATGGTAGCCATTTTTCAGTCTCCGTCTCTTCGTTTCCGAGCCCGCACCATGCGACCTCGATGGCGATCGAGAGGCCGGAGGCGACCGCCGCCGCATCGCTTGCGACCGCAGCAAAGCGGAGGATGGCGCAGGCGCGCGTTTCTTGGTTCCGCGAGGAATGGGCTTCGCCCAGGGGAAGAAACGCGCGCCGCGCCATTGCGGCATAGGCGGTCGAGGCTTCAGCCGTCCTTCGGTCAGATCAGCCCGTTCGAGAGGTCGTTGGTGCGCTCCGCGAAATGGCCGACGTGGAGGCAAGGGCACCACTGGCTTTCACGAAAGATGAATCGAATTGGTGGCCGAGATGTCAGCCGACAACAGCTTGGCATGACCTGAATGAATCCTTGAGACATCCGCTGCCAGCAGCACTCGGTGAAGTACCGCGAATGTCTCATTTGGGCCCGTTAGCGGACTGTCTGCTGATGGGACGAAATCGCAAATAAGCAGTCCTCCCGCCCACCACCAAGCGCGTCATAGCAGATCCGACAATCGATGAAGCGAAACGACCGGTCCCCTCATAGCTTAGGGCGAAGGTTTCCGTCTCGAGGCTACATCTCAAATGATCGGGTTAACTCTCGGTCGTCTTCGACCAGACGGATGAACCATTCGCCGGAGGCTTCGATCACTTCAACGCGAGGGTGGACCTTGCCATTCACGCCACCACGTCAATCAGCGCTACCAGCTATTGGATGGTTCTAAAGCCAGGCCCGGCGGCTCTGTGCCGAGTGCAGTTCTCGACTTTCCCGCATCCTTGATCATCGTGCCTCCCGTGAATGTCGAGGCAGATGCGGTGATGGCGGCGGATGGGGGTGTCTTACCTTGACAACCTCCTGCGCTAGCCGCAGCGACGCCTTTAAGCTCTTCGGCCTGTTTACAGTTTCTTCCCTGAGGTCCCCTCGCCCACCAGTCCGAACCTGAGCCAGGAGGGGTGTTGAGCATTCATGAAGCCTCGTGGAATCACACGTCGCCGAGCAAGGCCGCACTCCTGCGCTGCTTGGCTTGCGGGTTGACGATATCGGCGTGTCCTTCGCCGCTCATCATCGCCCACAGGTTCTTGGCCGCATGCCAGCCGATGGCCTGAGTTCCTTCAGTCGTCCAGGCGGCGACATGCGGCGTGCACAAGACGTTGGGTAGCGAAAACAGCGGATCGTCGGTCTTCGGCGGCTCCTGGTCGAACACGTCGAGAGCCGCACCCGCGATTTGGCCATTGGCCAGCGCTGCTCGCAGGGCCGTGTAGTCGATCAGCGATCCGCGCCCGGTGTTCACGACGATAGCTGACGGTTTCATCTCCGCGAACGCGGCGGCGTTTAGGATGTGATGGTTATCCGGGCTCGGCGTTGCGTGCAGCGTCAGGAAGTCGGATTGCTCCACCAGGGTGGAGAAGTCGACGAGTTCGATGCCTGGAGGCGCTTCCTTCAGGAAGGGATCATAGGCAAGGATGCGAGCCTCCCAGCCCGACAGCCGTTGCGCCACGCCACGGCCGATGCGGCCTAGGCCGAGGATGCCGACGGCGGCGCCGCGCAGCGTCGCGCCATGTGTCAGGCCGCGCCACCCGCCACGCCGCATGAATTCGGGCGTCCACGTGCCAAGTTGTTTGGCAACCGCCAGCATCAGGGCGACCGCGTGCTCGCTGACCGTGAAGATCTGAAAATCGTTCGGCGTACTCGAAACCAGAATGCCGTGCTCGGTGGCGGCGTCGATGTCGATGCTGTCGACGCCAATGCCATATTTTGAGATGTAGCGCAGATCCGGAAGCGCCTGTATCACGCGCCTGGTGATGCGGGTGCCGCTTGCCCCCATCAAGGCGACACAGCCATTTGCCTTGGCAATCAGCTCATCCTCGGTGAAGCGCTTGAACGGCATTTCCCAGAGCGCATTGCCGAAAATGACGTTGACCCCACGCTCGCGCAGCCAGTCTAGCGAGGCGTCAGTCGGGTCGTAGCGTTCAAACGCGAGAACGCTGGGCAAGCCTTGAGCGCTCATGAGGGTGGCGATCTCCCTAAAACATTCGAATTGTCTCTGGTGGAACGAATTTGCCTTAAATCTCCTTCGGAAGAGTCGCCCTTGTCACCTTGATGTCGGGCGCATCAGTGGTTGACAGCTCTCATTCCGTGGGTGACGGCAGAAGATCAAGACGCGGGACAAATTCCTCCAGCGAGTCGTCAAGGGGCGGGGGTTCTTCCTCAGCCTCCTGCTTTGGCTCGACCATCAGGAGACCTACGATTACTAGGGCAAGCGAAGCCCAGGTCACAACTGGTATCGCCTCTCCAAGTAACAGCATACTCCAGCCAATGCCGGCTGCTGTTCCCGCATAGGCGTTCTGGCTTGCGAAGACAGCACCGGTGCTGGCGATCAACTGAATGAAAAGCAGCATCGCCAAATTGCCAGCGGCAGCCATCAGCAAGACGATGACGCCAAGGCGACCGGTCAATAGATCAAATGGCACGAAGTCCTGATAAAAAGCGGCAAGTGGGATCAGCATCAAAACCGAGACGACGAGCGACATGCCGAACAGGGCGACGTTATCGATGCTGGCGGGCTTTGACTCAGAGAGATAGATATCCTCGGCCGCGTAGGTGACGGGAATTACAAGGGCAATGACAAGCCACACCCAACTGGTGGCCATTTCTCCCGGCTCTCCGTAGAGGAGGATGATGAAGATGCCGACGAGACCCAATCCAAGCCCTACAAAGCGCTTCAAATTCGGAGCTTCGGTCCGCATCAAAGCTGCGAACAAGAAGACGGCAAATCCCTCAAGCACGATGACGATAGAGACGATGGAAGCTGGAAGCTTGCTTGCCACCCAATAAACCAGGACCTGATTGATCACCGAGCTAATGAACGCAAAACGAAGGATGAACCGCCGATCCGCCCAGGTGAGATCCTTGAGGCTCGGCATTGTCCGTCGCTTCAAACTGATCCCGACGCAGAACACAGCTCCTATGACGTCAATGAGGATTGCCAATCCTACCGGATGAGCCTCAACGAGCGAAGCCATCTTGGAAAGTGGCACGACGACGCCCCATAGCCCACCACATGCAAGCAGCAGTAGAGCCCCACGAAACGTGCGAATATTCTGCCGCATCTTTCGCTCTCGCTCGTAGACCTTCTGGGCCATTGTCGCGAACACGGTAGCAAGCTTTCCGAGACCATCTGAGCGGCTTGCCACATCGCGGATGCCAAGCTTCGAAGGATTGAACCGCCCGGTTTCTAAGGTGGCGGCCGCCCTGGTCAGCTTGGTCACCTGCCTCAGATATTCCGTCTCAACGTCGCGGAGTCTTTTTTTCTCGATGCAGGTGTCAACACGAGCCTTCAATAGAGCGGGCTCAAAGTCCTTTGGCAGAAAATCTTCTGCGCCAAGCTCGATGGCGCTTATCACGCTACCCATTTCTTCATCGAGCGCCGAAATGACGATCACTGGCAAATCGCGAGTGGCTCGCGAGGACTTGAGCGCCTTGAGCACCTCGAACCCATCCATTTCGGGCATGACTATATCAAGGAGCACCAAATCAAATGAGTTCTGGCTAACCTGTTCGAGCGCCAGCTTGCCACTTGCGACAGCTGTTGTTTCATGGCCAAGCGTTTGGATAGCTTTGCTGAGTTTCAGGCGCACAGTGCCTGAGTCATCCACTATGAGCACGCGCGCACCCTTAGATGCGCGAGCGTCAAGTCGTTGTGTCTCCGATTCTATGCTCATTCGGTTGTCCCCCTTGTTTCAGATCGGCAAGGCGCGAGCTTAGATCTCGGCTGGCCCTGTCACACTCGCCCGCAATGAGTTCCACTTCCGTCGCGGCCCCGCCGGGCATACTGTCGCGGCAGGATTGTTCCATTGCCGCGCAAAGCGCGGAAAGTTGGTTGGCGCCGAAGTCCCGCGCGCTTGATTTCAGCGTATGGGCTGTGCGGCCAAGGCCTGAACGGTCGCCCGACTCCGCAGCCCGGCGCATCTGCTCGACCAGCAACGGGGATTCCTCCAGAAAACTCTCAATGAGTTCTGCAAGAGAGTCTTGATCCCCACCTATGAGATCAAGCAGCTTGTCTAGAGCGTCCTGCGCAACAGCCATGACCAGACCTTTGTTGTCAGTTATGTTGGTGGGCGCGTTTAAGAGAGGCGACCAACTCCTCCACGCGCAGCGGCTTGCTTAGGTAATCATCCATCCCAGCTGCCAGGTAACGCTCGCGGTCGCCGGCCATTGCATTGGCGGTAAGTGCAACGATGAAAGGCTGCAGCGAATTCCGGGCGCCCGATGCGCGGATCAACCTTGTGGCTTCGAGCCCGTCCATGTCCGGCATCTCGATATCCATTAGGATGACATCGTGTTGTCCCTCGGCAAATGACGAAATCGCCGTCTCTCCATCCACCGCCAAGTCTACCTTGTAGCCAAGCCGTTCAAGCACCTTGGAGCCAATCTTCCGATTGGTGACGTTGTCATCAACCAGCAGGATCCGAAGCGGCAATTTTGCCGCCATTTCGTTGTCGAGGGATGGACTTTTGGCTTGATCAGGCTTGGCTGAACGCGTTGGAGCCTCGGCAAAGACTGACATGAAAGCATTGAGGAGCGGCGAGGGCTTGATCGGCTTAGGAAGCATCGCCGCAAATTTGATGCTCTCGATAGCCGCCTTGCTCTTCTCATCAAGAGGTACGAGGGAACTCAACAATATCAGTGGAAGATCACCCCTTTGACCAAGCCCACGTAATCGTTTGGCCAGTTCTATGCCGTCCATCTCTGGCATGCTCATGTCGAGCACGACGGCGTCAAAATTTTCGCCACTCGAAATCCTGCGCAATGCGTCAAGGGGCGATTCGGTTGTGTGTGGAACCATGGCCCAAGAATGGGCCTGCAGAGACAATATGCGCCGGTTGGTCGCGTTGTCGTCAACGATCAGCAACCGCTTGCCTGCGAGTTCAACTTTGGCCACAGACATTTGCGCCTGCTTGGGGGCGGGCACTACGGCAGCACGGATCGTGAAGAAGAATGTCGTCCCTGACCCTTCAACACTTTCCACCCATACCTTCCCGCCCATCAGTTCTGCCAGTCTTTTGCTGATCGCCAACCCTAGCCCGGTTCCGCCGTAGCGCCGCGTCGTCGAGGCATCGACCTGGCTGAAAGACTTGAACAAGCGATCCAGTCGGCTCTCGGGAATTCCGATACCGGTATCGCGTACTGCGAATTGCAGTGTGGATAAGCCCTCTTCGCTATCGCTGTAGGGTGTCTTCGCGTCTTCAACTGCCTGCGGAACTCTCGCCACCGATAGTACAATTTCACCCCGTTCCGTGAATTTCACAGCATTGTTGAGGAAATTAAGCAAAATCTGCCGCAGTCTTGTGCAGTCTGCGACAATCCCGTCGGGAGTACCGGACTCCACCAGGTACGCAAGGTCGATCCCCTTCTCCGCGGTCTTGGAGGCTACCAGGTCAATTGCGCTCTCAAGGCATTCCCGCAGTTCGAAGGGACTTGGATCGAGCTCCAGCTTGCCAGCCTCAACCTTAGAGAAATCGAGTATGTCGTTGATAATCGTTAGCAGGGCTTCGCCGCTGTTGCTGATCGTCTCGCTAATCTCGCGTTGTTCAGCGTCAAGTTTTGTACTAAGCAACAAGTTGCTCATTCCGATCACGCCGTTCATTGGTGTGCGGATTTCGTGGCTCATGGTCGCCAGAAACGAACTCTTCGCCTCATTTGCGGCCTCGGCCGCCTCCTTTGCCTGCTGCAGCGCCAGGGACAGCTGTTTGAGCTCGGTGAATAGCTGAGCGTTGTGCAGAGCGGCACCGGCATTAGCGGCAATCGTAGAGAGCAAGCGGAGCGAGTCGTCCGTGAATATGCCCTCCCGTGTAGTGCTCTGCACACTGATAACGCCCAGCGTGCCTTGCGCCGTCTTGATCGGAACGCCAAGATAGGACAAGGCATCCTTGCCGACGGGGGTAGCCCCGATCTGAGCTCCACGTTCCGCCACATCCTGATTGATGAGCAGTGGCTGTCCGGTCTCGATGATTTTGCTTGTCAGCCCTACGCCGAGGGTGAGCGTGGTGAAGGCCTCGCCAAACTGGTAGGGGAAATGGATCAGCTTGGTTTGCGGGTCGAGCAGAGCGACGTACACGATATCGGCATCGAAGATTTCCTGCATCTGGTTGCCGATCAACTGGATCGTGCTTTCGAGTTCCGATTCCGCAATGAGCGCCTGACTGACCGTGCTGATGGCGCCAAGCTCGGCAGCGCGGGCTTCGGTCACCCTGAGCAGACGCTGTGTTTCGTTAAACAGGCGGGCGTTGGCGATGGCGACCCCCATGCTGGAGGCCACCGTCTGCAGCAGTCGTACGTGGTTCTCGTCGAAGGCATGCTTCTGATAGCTCTGCACACTGAGAACACCCAGTGTTCCCTCACCAGACTTGATCGGCACGCCTATGTAGGAGGCAGTCCTATCCTCTTCGTGTGGAAAGTAGGCGCCAAGCTCTTTCCCTCCCTCAAGAGTGCCAAAAACAAAGGGCTCACCTGTTGTGATGATTTTCGAAGCTACTCCTATGCCCATTGGGAATGGATCGATAGCTCTATAGGTCCTAAAGTATGCATAAGGGACATGTATCAAGCCGGATTCGCTATCTTGTAACAAAATTTCACTGACTTCGGTGCCGAAAGCCTCCCGCACCTTGTCGCCGACCAAGCGAATAACAGTGTCCAGGTTAAGCGACTTCGTCATCGCTTCGCCAACGCTGTTGAGAATCGCCAGTTCTTTTGCGCGGTCCTCTGTCACTTTCAGCAGGCGCTGCGTCTCATCGAACAGATGTGCGTTGGAGATGGCGACGCCCATGCTGGATGACAGCCCCTGCAACAGACGCACATGATCTTCATTGAAGACATTCTTCTCGTAGCTCTGAACGCTGACGACACCCAAAATCCTGTCACCCGCGATGATCGGCACACCCAAGTAGGATTCGGTCCTGTCATCTTCTGTAGGTATAAGTGCGCCCAGAGCAACGTGTTGCTCAGTCGTGCCCAAAACCAATGGCTTGCGTGACAGTATGACCTTGGAGGTCAGACCTTCGCCCATCGCAAATGGCTCGGGGTCCTGATAGTCCCTATAAAACGCATAGGGTACGGTGATCAGGTCAGACTTCTCATCACGCAGCAGGATTTCGGTGACGTCTGTCCCAAATATCTCGCGCACCTTGTCACCGACGATGCGCGTGACGGTCTTGACATTCAACGTCTTGGCCATTGCTTCGCCGACACTGTTGAGGATCGCGAGTTCTTTTGCGCGGTCCTCGGATACTTTCAACAGCCGCTGGGTTTCGTCGAAAAGGCGGGCATTCGAGATGGCAACTCCCATGCTTGAAGAGAGAGCTTGCAAGAGACGAACGTGATCTTCGCTAAAGGCGTTCTTTTGGTAACTCTGCACGCTGACAACGCCTAGAGTTCTGCCTCCAGCGATGATCGGCACGCCTATGTACGATTCTGATCGCTCCGCTTCAGTAAGTGCGATCACATCAAACTTGAGGGACTGTTCAAAAGTATCGATAACCAGCGGCGTTCCAGAGAGAATGACCTTCGAGGTAAGTCCTGCGCCCAAAGTGAACGGCTCCACGTCCTGGTACTCACGATAGAATGAATACGGGACGGTGATTAGATCAGAGGCCTCATCGTGCAGCAGTATCTCCGTGATGTCCTCCCCGAATATCTCCCGAACCTTGTCACCGACGATGCGTGTGACAGTCTTGACATTCAACGTCTTGGCCATAGCTTCTCCGACGCTGTTGAGGATCGCGAGTTCCTTTGCGCGGTCCTCGGTGAGGTCGAGCAGGCGCTTGTTGTCGGCAGAAAGTTGGCTGAGTTGGGTTGCCGCAGATGCTTTGGCGACTTCTAGCTCGGCAATGTACCGGTTCGCCGATTCGAGTCGACCAGCAAGGTCGATTTCGACTGAGCTCTGCATGTCGGCTTTCTCCCCCAAAAAAATTCCGCCAAGAGTGCGAGCGGCATCCTTCCCCAAATGCATCCTACATTAGCAAACACTGTTACATGCCAAGCGCTCATTGTCAGTACCTCGCCAGCGTTCTTTGCGCAGCCACAAGCCTGTGATGTCCGCTTCTGCCGCAAATCACCGAGTCACGGTCGTCACGAGAAATGTCTGCTTTCGCGAGCGGCCAAGGTGCCGGTATGACCGAGATGAGGCGCGAATCAGACCGGCAGCCTTGGGCCGCAAGCGGACAGTCCGGTATCGGCTGGGTGGTGCGAGAAGCTGCTGTTCCGCATGCGAACTATCGCTGCCGCGAAGGCTATGCATTCGTAAGGTCAGATTTTAGTCCAAGTCGGACTTTGCCGAGGTCTTCGCTTTCAGTCCGTCAATTGCCGGGCCGGGGGTTTTGGCTTTGGCGCGGAGTCTAAAAGCGCCCGCGGCGCAGCTTGTTGAGTTCCGTGTCGAACAATTCGAACGGTGCCTCGAAGAAATCAAAGCGCTCGTAGAGCGGCGAAAGCAGAGCCTGCATCACTTCGGTCAGATTGTCTTGCACCTGCTGCACGGTCGGCTGGCCAACCAGAGTGACAGTGTCCGTGCGCGGGTGCCGGTCACCGAACATGGCGCGCATGTGTTTCGGGATACTTTTTGGCCATCGTCGTTCCTCCTCCCTGATGATAATATACGACTCTATTCTCTTCGCTAAGATCCCGCTTTCGGGCGATGCGCCGTGCAATCTTCCGCGCTCTGCGACGGCGTGTTTCCGCTGCAGTGGTGCAGCGCTCGAACCGTCGTGGCGCACTTTTCCATCGGACTGACGGAGCATCGTCACAGGCAATCGAGCGCGGTCCGGCCAGTCTGTCGATCGGCGCGGCCTCAGGCAAGATAACGTGCGTTCCGTCATTCCTGGTCTGCATCGGTCCTCATCCGCCGGAGCGGATCCCCCTTGTTCGGATGGCGTCTGTCAGCGTGCGGGAGTCATGCGTTTCAACTGTCGGTCTTCTGCTCATCGATAGGCCCTCAGAAGCTTGCGGGCATTGCCATGGGCGCGCGCAGCGGCGTCAGTCTGGCCCGCGGCCGCATCGCCGACGTAGAACGTTCCATCGCTCCACATGGCGTGCATGATCACCGCCAGCTTGCGTGCCACCGCGACACAGGCTTTGCGGTGGCAGGAGCGTTTGGCGACCTCCCGGCCCCAGCTCTTGACCCTGTCCTTGTCCTTGAAGCGCGTCATCAAACCCGACACCGCTTCGTAGAGTGCGCGCCACACGTCCGCGTCGCCTACCTTGGAGATGCGGCCCTGAACGTCGATCGAGGTGCCTGACTGCGCCGCGAGGTGAGGCCAAAATAGGCCGCGACGTCGCGTGAGCGGCGGAAGCGTGGGGGATCATCGATCGCCGTCATGAACGAAAGCGCCGTCAGCGGGCCGACGCCGGGGATGGCCATGAAGCGCCGGCACGGTTCGCTGCGCGCCACCGTTTTGACGACGAGATCGTGTAGCCGGCAATACTGTTTCCACAGTGCCGCGCGCGCCGACAGCATCGCGTCCATCCGCTCGCTCGAGAGCGGATCGTCCGCCACGGCCGGCCGCACCGCCAGAGCGAAGGCGCCGCGTCCGACCTTGCCCAGACGGATGCCAAACGACGCGGGGAACCGCTTAAACGGACATCGCCCATGGCCAGTACCAACCTTCCAAACAGCTATCGCAGGTTGTAGTCGACCGCTCCCTGCGGCAGCAGAGGAGTTGCACAAGAGCATCATCGCCCGCTGCCCGACTACCTTTGCGACCACTATCATGCCCTTGGTTAGGTCCATGAGCCCCTGTTGAAGTTGGTCCAGACCATCCCCGGCAATAGGACGCCGGGAAGCTCCATGGATATTGACGTTAGCGGGATTCGCGCCGCTAAGAATATTGACGGCTTCGGTGAAAAGGATGACATTTTCCCAGCCCAGTCCAATATCAGGTTAGAGCCAATTTCTTACGCGTTCGATGCGACATTATTCGTCGGAGGGACCATGAAGTCCGACCAGGAACTATTCGCGAAAGGCCTTGCCACATACCAAAAAGTTGTCGTGGCTAACTACATGGCCCATAGGGAGGTCTATGAAACCCTGCGGCATACGCTGCTCGATGAGGTCATCGACGAATTCGTCTTTGCCGATCTTGCGTGCGGCACAGCTCCTGGTTCAGCATCGGCGCTGACCGGCACTCCCATCGCACGCTACATCGGCGTGGACATTTCTCAGGAGTCTCTCGACGTCGCGAAGCAAGCGCTTGCACCTCTGACCTGTCCGGTTGAACTGCGGTGCGAGGATTTCGTTGCGGCCATCGATTCCTGGAAAGGGCCGCTCGACGTCGTGTGGATTGGTCAGTCTCTGCACCATCTCCTTGCGCACGACAAGGTCACCCTTATGCGCAAAATCCGCGACCTTTTACCACCAGGCGGTCTTTTCATGATCTGGGAGCCGACGCGCCTGGAGGGGGAAGATCGCGAAGGATGGCTTGAGCGTTTTCATCAGGTGCGACCGGAGTGGTCTGGGGTCACTGACGAGGAGTTCGCCGCCTTTGAGAGCCACTGCCGTGCATCTGATTATTCCGAGACGGCCGCTACTTGGATTCGCATGGGCCACGAAGCCGGTTTCCGAACTGCGGACGAGTTGATGATTGTGCCCAACAGACTGGCGCGCGTCTACCGGTTCCGCAACTAGGGGTGTGAACTCACGGAGTGGGCCTGTCGTTCTTATGGCGGACGCTCTAAGCCGCCTTCAGAGGACACTGTTCCACCGATATTGCAATCCAACAGCGCGACGTAACCCCCTGCCATGGGGTGTATTCCTCTCTCTCTGCACTGAATGCACATGTGGCGATCGGCCGTTCTTTCCTCGTCGGCCAGGATGCGGCCTACACCTTGCCGTCGCTATGACCGCTTGCGTTTGACGTGAATGCCCCACGGGTGCATCTTGATCCATCGCCTACCGGGAAGGCAGATGTTCGAGATTCCAGATAAGGTTGCGATCGTCACCGGATCGACAAGGGGCATCGGTTTGGCGATAGCACAAGCTCTTGGGCAGGCTGGAGCCAAAATTGTCGTCTCGAGCCGCAGGAAAGAGAATTGTGAGGACGGTCTTAGGCATCTCAAGTCACAAGGGATTGAAGCGATTTCTCAACCTTGTAACATGAGCAAAAGGGATCAGGTCGAACAACTCGTCAATAAAGCCGTTAGCCAGTACGGTCGTCTTGACATCGTCGTCGGCAACGCAGCTGCCAATCCCTTCTATGGGTCTCTAACCGACATTGAAGACGCCGCTTTTGAAAAGATCTTTGCCACCAACTTGCAGGGCAATCTTTGGCTCTGCAAGGCGGCGCTTCCCTATATTGTGAACGCTGGCGGCGGATCGGTGATCATGATTTCGAGCATTGCCGCCCTGCGCGGCTCTAAGGGCGAGTGCCTATGGGGTTTCCAAGGCTGCGCTGATCCAGCTGACCCGCAATTTGGCGGTTGAGTGGGGTCCGAGCGGTATTCGAGTTAATTCCATAGCGCCCGGCCTCATCAAGACGGAGTTCGCGCGGGAATTGTGGGAAGATCCGGAATGGCTGGAGAAGATCGAAAATCGCACGCCCCTTCGTCGAATAGGGACGCCGGAGGATATTGCCGGGGTGGCTCTGTTTCTGGCGTCCGATGCGAGCGCCTATGTGACTGGGCAGGTCATCGTCGCAGACGGAGGCGAACTGATCTCCTGAATCCCCCGCCACGAGCACGGGCCGAACCTCATGAGTTTTGCAGTCCACCCCCTTGACGCCAACCTCAGCGCTTCAGCCGAACGGTATCCCACCAAGCCCGCGGTCTACATCGAAGATCGTGTAGTTACCTATAAAGAGCTCGATCAACTGGCAACTGCGGTGGCCGCGTTCCTGCAATCCAAGTTGTCGATAGCGCGCGGCGAGGCAGTGCTGCTTATCCTCGAAAACGACCTGGAATTCATCGTTTCCTATTATGCGGTGCTGCGGGCCGGAGGCGTCGTCGTTCCCATAAATCCCAGAAAGGCCGCGCGCGAAGTCCAGCAAATCCTGGCTGATGCGAAGCCCGGGCTCGCGGTTACATACGGCGAGCAGGCTTCAGTCTTGCTGGCGGGGCCGGTTGAATGCCTGCGCGGCGGCTTGATCGTTGGTGCCCCAGAGAAAAAACGATTGGATGTCGGCCTCGCTGGACAGCGGTGGAAATCCTTCGAGCAGGCCACAGAATGCGGAGAGATGGTTGCAAAGCGAGGGGGGCAAGGCGATGACCTTGCGCTTATCGTCTATACATCGGGCACGACAGGCGATCCGAAAGGGTGCGCACACCTCCATGTCGGGGTCCAGCGCGCTATCGCAAGCACGCGCAAAGCCAGCGCTATCACGTCGGATGACGTCGCCCTGGTAAGCCTTCCACTTTATCACGTCACCGGCATGCAAAGCTCCATGAACGTGCCGATCGCAGCGGGCGCGGCCCTTGTCCTTGCAGGGCATTGGAATGCTGAGATCGCCGCAAAGTTGATCGAGCGTCACAAGGTCACGTGCTGGCGTAACGTCGCGACCATGATGAAAGATTTTGTCGAAGCGACAAGCATCGCAAGGTACGATCTATCGAGTCTGAAATTCCTGGGTGGCGGTGGCGCTCCCATGTCAGTTTCCTTGCACGAGCGGGTCCATGCTGTCACCGGGCTGCACTACGTCGAGGGGTTCGGCATGACTGAAACCATGGCGGCGACGCACATGAATCCGCGCGCTGCGCCGAAGCCGGGATCGATCGGCCTCCCGCTCGAGGGTGTTGAAGCGAGTATCGTCTCACTTGACACAGGAGAGCCTTGCGAGACTGGCGTCGATGGAGAGCTCGTCATCGTCTCACCGCAACTGTTCAGCGGATATTTCGGCCGACCGGCGGAAACGGAGGCCACCTATATGCATCGCAATGGGAAGAAGCTCTTTATGACAGGCGACATAGGCCATGTGGATGCCGACGGCTTCTTCTACATCACCGATCGCCGCAAACGGATGATCAACGTTTCCGGATTCAAAGTCTGGCCTGCCGAGATCGAGAAGGTGCTAATGTCCCATGCCGATGTCGCCGACGCGGGCGTGATTGGCATCGAAGACGAACGGCGCGGACAGTCGGTCAAGGCTCTTGTCGTGCTGAAGCCGGGTAGACCGGAGGAGGACGCTTCTGCAAAATTAACCGCATGGTGTCAGGAGAACTTATCGTCGTACAAGGTTCCACGAATTTTCGAGTATAGAAAGTCGCTTCCCCGTACATCGACAGGAAAGCTTGAATGGAAGGCATTGCGTTAATTGTATGTCAATATGATTGCGCGCCTTTATTCGCGCCTCGCTCACCGAGCGTGCTCGCCTGTTTCAGTCGCCTTTGACTCAAAGCTATGGGACCGGTGGGCAAAAATTGTCGGCCGCAGGCGATTGCTCAGGTGTGTGCCTTTAGGACATTGCCGCGCCGCGTGGCCATCGCGGAGGCAGGGCCCGTGACATTGTCAAGACCGACTGGCCTTGTGTCTCTTTCGTTTAGATTCAGTGATATTAGCATGCGCGCATATATTTAGCAGCCGGCGTCGGCCACTCGCAAACTCCGCCTGTTCAGGCGCGGCACCTTTTCCACCGCACTACCCCCGCAAAGGACGGATGGCCGCCGCGTTTCATCCGCCCTTGGCCTTGCCCTGGGTTCGGCCGCCAGTCGGTGGGCGGCGAGCCCCGTGCGTTGCAGCGGCGGCGTGTAGAGCACATAGCCGAGCTCAACCACACGATGGGCGGGTTTTGCTTCCATCAGGCAGAGCCACCCAAGCGCCTTGCCATCGGGACCGTCTACCGTGAGGAAGGCTCGCTTGGGATCCGCCACCAGGGCGACGACATGCTCGGTGAAAGCCTGTTCGGTGGCGAACGGCCCCACTTTCATATCGACCCAGTGGCATGCATATGCTCGTCGTGCGAGAGCGGGTAGAGACGGGATGCGTCTCTTTCGGCGTCGAGCGGGCGCAGGCGGCCCCGGCGACCAACCAACACGATGGCGGCGGGAACCGGAGCGTCGCCCGTCGGGATCTCGCCCGGGTTCGGATTTGATGACATTGTCGCCCGGACGCGCTGGCTAGTTCCAGTAGCGAAACACTCGGCCCATTCTGTTGGGCATCATGAAAATCTCCTCCGCGCGGCGAAACCCGGCATCACGCCCCATGCCGAGCCATGTGTCGGCGGTTTCGGGGAAGTCGGCCACAAGCATATGCCGTTTCATGGCAGCGCACTCCTCGTCGGAAAGGGTTGACCATCTATCGCGCTGCAAGGAGAAGCGGGCGAGCCAGGCGGCGCGATCCTCTCCCTCGAACAGGGTCGGCTCCCAGATGACGAATAGGCCCGGGCCGCCCAAGGCCCTGCGGGCGTGCCGCATCAGCCTCGCCTTGCCTTCGGTCGCCAGGTGGTGCAGCGACATGCCTATCCAGATCACGTCGACGGGTTCCGACCAGTTCGCCATCGCTTCCGCGAAATCGCCGCGGCGCAGCTCGACCGGGCACGGGAGCCCGTCGAGCGCGATCGGCCAGCCTCAGTGACGCTTCCGACCGGTCGATGCCGACATAGCCGCCGACCGCGGTTGTCTTCAGCATCGCTGCGGAGGCAGTGGCATCGCCGCATGCCACGTCGAGGAATCGAAACGACCCTGGGGCATGCTCGACGAGCAGATCGCGCAGGAGCCCATAGACCTCGCGGTGAAACATGAGGTTGGTGGCCACGACCCTGCGATAAGTCTCCAGCTCCTTATTGAAAATGTCCTGGGTGCCGGTTGCCTCGTCAGCTGTCGTCACCGGCATGCTCTCGCTCGACGAACTTGCCATGTTATCCTCCCAAGGAACATTGATGGGACACCGCTAGGGGGCGGCACCCTCTGCGTAGAGATGCAAGGCGCGGAAGACCGCCGTGTGGCCAGGGGTCGCAATACCGAACTTGATGCCCAACTCGTGCATGCGTCCGGAAAGCCAGGCGACCTCGATCGGCTTTCCTCTTTCGAGGTCGTTGGCCATCGACGATTTTACGTGCGGGGGGAATGCGGTCCATCTGGTTATGACGCGCCCTTCGAACCCATCGGCCATCGGATGGCCAGCCGCCGCCGCGACCGCCATCCCCTCGTCGCGCAGCTGCTCTACGAAGATACGTGCCTCGGGGTCGTCGAGGATCGGACCGATCCCGGAGCGCATGAGCGACGTTCCTCCAGAGAACGCAGCAAGTGTCACGAACTTCTCCCACAGCACATTGTCGATGTCGGCAACCGGCTTCAGCTCGAGCCCGACAGCACGATCGCAGAGCGCCTGAAGATCCTTGATGAGAGGCTCGCGGTGCCCGCCGACCAGGATGTGACGCAGCCCGCCAGCGTGGACGACTTCGCCGGGCTGTTTGATGAATGCGGACAAGTAGGTGGCTCCGCCAATCACCTGGTCGCGAGGAACATGACGACCGAGCGTCTCGACGCTGTCGATGCCATTTTGCAACGTCACGATACGCGTATTCCTGCTAATGAGCGGTCCGAGCGCTGCGGCGGCCTTCTCACTGTCGTAGAGCTTGACCGCAAAAATCGCGAGATCGACGGGACCGATGTCGGCCGGCGCGTCGCTCGCGGACACACTGGGGAGAAAGACGTTGCCGAGATCGCTTTGAATTCGCAGGCCGTCCTGGCGCATTGCCTGCAAGTGGGCACCGCGAGCGATGAAGCTGACGTCGGCCCCCGCCTCGACGAGCCTTGCGCCGAGATAGCCGCCTATGCCGCCCGCCCCTATCATTGCGATCCGCATGCGTCCCCCTCGACACCAGCTGCCGCCATTGGCCGCGCGAAGCTGGAGAAGCTGGAATGGCATTCGCCAGCCTGACCAATATTAGCATTCCCTTCAATACAAGGCCAGCCGACAGGGTTGACACGGCAGACCCAACGATAAGAAAGATTCAGCAGAATTTCAGAAATCTTCCGGTACGCGCCGGTTCTTTGGCTTCATTGTTCTCAGAAGGGAACGAACCGGATGAGGTCAATTATGTCAACGAATGAGGATACGCGCCAAGCCGCCCGGCAGGAACTCCTGGAATATGCATCCACCGTCATGGCTGCGTCGCCTTGTGCGCCCATGCCTGGAACAATGTTCGAGATGCTGGAGATCATGACCATGGAGAGGCGCATGACGTCCAACCAAGGTGAAGGTGGATCAAATTCTCCTGATCCCTTGACGTCGAAGCCGATCAAGACACCAATAAGGCAGCGTTTGGTCGAGTTGGTCAGATCGGCATTCGATGTCTGGGGAAAACGCAGGGCGCGTACTGGCACTTGGCAGTTGCGAGCTTGATCTTGCGCGCGGGCAGCTTCTCCGCGACGGGAAACCTGTTGCTCTGCGCTCCAAGGCGTTCGATCTGTTGACCTATCTCTGCAGGAATGTTGGACGCGTCGCGACCAAATCGGAACTGATGTCAGCGGTTTGGCCTGATGTCTTCGTGACCGAGGACTCGCTGACGCAAGCGGTCAGGGAGTTGCGAAAGGCACTGCAGGACGAAAGCCAAACCATCATCCGTACGGTCGCCAAACGTGGCTACGTCCTCTCGCTACTCGAGACGCCAAAGCAAGAGCGCTCCGGACAGCCGAGCGTCGCGGTGCTGCGTTTCAGCAATGAAGGCGCGCCGGAAGACACCCCTTTGATCGACGGTTTCGCCGAGGACATTGTCAACGCGTTGGCTCGCTTTGGAACGATCGTTGTTCTGGCGCGCAATTCCGGATTTGCATTTGTCTCCGACGCCGCTTCCGATTGGCGTGCCATTGGCGACAGTCTTGGCGCAACCTATCTGGTTCGCGGCAGGGCGACGACTCGCGCGGACGGCATGCGGGTCACCGTCAGTCTCATTGCTGCTTTGACGGGTGGCGTCCTCTGGAGCGATACTTTTTCCGCGTCTGGCGGTCAGATCTTCGACATGCAGGAAGAAATCGCCCGCCGCGTGGTGAACCGGCTGGTCGCTCGGCTCGACGATGCAGGCGTTAAGCAGGCGACCCCAAGGCCTCCCGACAGCCTGGCCGCATACGAGCTTCTCTTGCGTGGACTGGCCAGGCTGCGCGGGTATGGCGATGATGACAACAAGGCTGCGCGCAGTCTTTTCCAGGCTGCGGTCGAAAAGGACCCGAGCTACGCCCTGGCGCATTCCTACACCGTGCTCGCCGATCTCATTATCGCTGGCTATGCCGAGGCGCCCCCGACATTGCTTGGTTCGCTGATCGATCGCGCGGAGTGTGCGGTGACCTTGGCGCCGGAAGAGCCGCGCTGCCATCGCGTGCTCGCCCAGGCTTTGATCTACGCGCGCCAGTTCGAAGCAGCTGAGCATCATCTTCAGCGCGCGCTCGACCTCAATCCCTATGACGCCGATACGATTGCGCAAATGGGATTCCTGCTCTCTATGAGAGGCAGGCCTCTTGAAGCACTCGCGGCGATTGACAGTGCGATACGGATCAACCCGATTCATCCTGATTGGTACCACTATGATCGCGCCATCGCGCTATACTCAGCTGGAGACTACAAGGCCGCGCTTGTCAGCATGTCCAAGGTCCCCTCAAAATCCCCCTGGCGACTGACAAGGTTGGCGGGGTGCTACGCGCAACTCGGCGAACTGAAGGAAGCTCAGCGCACTATGGCAGAGGTCAAGCGTATAGCGCCTGACTTTTCGCCGATGCAATTTGCGCAAACCGGGACTGCGTACGAACATGCAAGTGATCTTGAACATCTCGTTGGGGGTGTCGCCAAAGCGCTCGCAGCCTACGACGACCAAGGCTAGGGTCGGCAGTCCAACGCGTCATGCATCTCTGCACGAAGCTAACTTGGCGCTCGCGATTCAGACGCAGAAACCAAATGACCCTAGGTCGACCGGCTAAGACGACGCATCCTAGTTGCCTCTTCGGCTCACATGAGGCGCAACTAGGGCCTCCAGCGTGGTTGCCGCTATTGTCTGCTTTCAGTGGTCGGAAGTGACTGGGTTCTAACAGCCGACATGGGGCGCAAAGCTGGCGTTCAAAGGCTTTTAGGGCAGACCTGTGCAGCTGGCCAACATTCGACATCACAATGTCCGGCAATCGCCCGTTTCGCGAACAGCGATACCTGCTCGGAGCTTATAACTCGTTTGCGCCACGAATTGTCCCTACCCTCGAAGTTTCCAGCGTATCATTTTGGGGCCGACTGCAGACGGTCGGCTTTCGGCTAGGTCGCTTGGAAGCCGCCGTTCCAGACCGCGACCTTCGAAGATACGATCTCATCCGGCTCGATGACCGCAAAAGTATCACAAAGAATTTTGGAACCATGCGCTGCAACGGAAACATCTTAAGACCTGATGCACACTTCCCTTGCAATGACGACAGCGGCACTGCGGATGCCAAGCACCGCCAACAGAAGCGCAGCTACCACAATCGCGCATAGCCATTTCGTGGCGCGGACAATGGTCATGTCAATGCCATCGCGGCATATGAAGGCTAGCTTCGCTCAGAGTAGCCCGCACTGATGCGGCCCGCCCGTTGTTTAGATGGAAGCTATGGATCCAGTGCCAGGGAATTTTTTCAACACCCCAAGGTCGGATTTGCTCCTGACGTATTGCCAAACGTCAAAAAAGATTCAACCGTTTGTCGCGCCTTCGTGCAACCTCTCGTAATGTCATCTCAATAGAAGTTGGGCGCGCCGCCGACGTGCTTGTAGACTTCCGCGACATTGCCAGAGGTCACGGCTACCCCCGGCAGCACAATCCACGGCGGCACAGCATTGCCGGTCAGCCCGACAATCGCGGCCATCGCCGCGATCTCGCCCTGTTCGAAAGGCCGCTGCGCGGCAACTCCCTTGACGATCGTTCCTTCAAGAAGGGCCTCAGCGATCGCGCTACCGAGATCCACCGTGGTCATGACCGGGATCCGGGAGCGGCCAGAAAAAGCCGGCAGCGATGCAACTGCTGGCTCGTCCCAGACGACAAACAGTCCATCCAGGTCAGGATTGGCATCGAGGTAGAGACCAACCGCGCTGCCGGCATTTGCTGGCACTTCAAATTTCAGCTGCGTCAGTGTGATGTCCGGGCGCTCGTGCTGCATCCACTTGCCGAATGCGATCTCACGCTGCGCCGTCGCAAAGAAGTCGACATTGTAGGCAACCACGCAGACTGTGCCGTTCTGCCGGATGTGCGGCGAAATTAGACTGGCGGCGATCTGGCCAAGGCCGAAATTGTCCGACGATATGACGCTTACATAGTCGGTCTCCTGAAGCAGGCCGGAAGGCGCGTTGTCGAGTAGGATGAGCTTGATCCCGGCGACCGCCAGTTTGCGGAAAGCTGCGGCCACGGCCGTGCTTCCGACGGGGATGCTGATCACGGCATCAGGCTTCGATTGCACCAGCCGCTCGATCGCTGCGATCTGGGTGGCCGCGTCGTAGCCGCAATCGACGATGTCAACGACGACGGCGCCGGCCAGCTCCAAGCCGGCCTTGATGCCCGCTATCTGACGCTGCGCCCAATCCGAAGCGGTCGTGTGCAGCACGATCGCCACGCGGAAGGCTCTTTCCCTGGCGCGCTCCAGCATGTCGGCAGATGGGAGCAGCAATTCGGGAGATGCCGGCCGTTCGCCGTGTGGCCCCAAACCTGCAACCAGTGGACGCGCGACGGACGAAACCGGCAACGCACATCCAGACGGAATTGCTGCATCAGCTCTCTGCATCCCGTTGCTCCTCCCGCCCGCCACCTCTGCGGGGCAGCTTTATTGGATCGAACCTACCGCAGGGGTTCGGGTTTGCAAGCATCACGGCTGACCGCGGTGACTGCGCGACAGCGGGCGGACTGCACGCTCAACCGCCAGTCATAGCAGTCTTCTCGGCAACGGCCAGCAAACCGGTAACCCCGGCGTGGGCAAGCGGCGTGCCAGATACGATCCATTCGCTGAGGAACGCTGGTGCGAACAGTTCAGTCACGGCGACGGTTGCGGCACCGACAAGTCCAGCTGACCGCCCCATGCGCGAATGGACAATACTGATATCGCGGCTGATGAGCGGCTGCGCGTGCCCGTAGATACCCTCCCGGATCGCCGCCAGGCAGATGTCCCCCGTTTGGGACAGTTCGCCGCCGAGAACGATCATCGACGGGTTGAGCATATTGGCCAACGTCGCCAGAACGGTCCCGATCAGCCGTCCGGACTGCGCCAGCAGGTCGGCCGAGAACGGATCGCCAAGGCGGGCCGCCGTGCCAATGTCTGCCACCGTCACCTTCCCGGTCGCGGCGAGCGTTTCACCGAGAAGACGGCTTCGTCCCTCTTTCGCCGCGCGTAGGCCAGCTTCAGCGATGGCATCGCAGCCGGCGACGGTTTGCAGGCAGCCAACATTGCCGCAACCGCAAATGCGCTTGTGCGGCTCGCCGGCGTAAATATGCCCTATCTGTCCCGCTATGCCTTGCGCGCCACGATGCAGGCGCCCGTCGACGACGATTCCGGCGGTGATATCCGAGCCAAGGTCGACATAAAGCATGTCGCGGCTTGCTTGTACTGAAAGGGCGCTTAGTTCACCCATCGTTTCCATCTGCACGGCGCCCCGCACCCAGACTGGCGCTTGGAAACGATGTATCAAACGTTCCAGAAGCTTCGCCTCGTCCCAAGCAGGCATCGCGCTAAGCTTGGGGACGGCCAGGCTTTTCGAGTCCTTCTGCTCAACCGCGCCCGGCGCCCCCAGACCAATCGCCCACAGCGGAGCACCATCCTTGCCGAGCGACCAGTTGAACAGCGCCTCGAGCCGATTGAACAGTGCCTGCGCTGGGGAAGCGGCGTCAAAATCCTCGTAGTGCTCAAGGATCAGCCGCCCGTCCAGATCGGCGAGACCAAGGCCGATGGTGTCGCCGTCGATGTTGGCAACCAGAATGCGCGCGGCCTCCGATCGGAACCGCACCAGTCGCGGCGCGCGCCCGCCTATGGAGCGCCCGACACCGCCTTCGTCAACAAGGCCGAAAGCAGCAAGCGTCGACAGCCGGTCCGTGACCACGGCGCGTCCTAGCCTGGCCTCTCGTTCGAGGTCGAGGCGCGTGCAAGTCTCACTTGAGCGCAGAATGTTGAGAAGCGAAACAAGACTCTGGCGTTCGGCTTCGAGGGCTTTTACGCGATCGGCCGCCGCCGGAGAACCTGTCTCCCCGGATCGATCTGGATCCGCAACTGCGGTGCCTCCCAAGCCAGTCCTAGCCACAGCCGATTGCTCCTTTCTGGTCCACCATGGACGAGCACTTTCAGAAGACGCAATGCCCAATTTTGTCCCTAACACAGAAAGTAGTTTGACTTTTGTTTTTTATCAACTAAAGGTGCGTTTGCAAATACAAAAGCATTTGAGCCGTGTCGGGAGGAGACGCCATGACTGCTTGGAAGCTGGCCTATCACGCCAATTGCTGGGGTCCGCTTGGGGGCGACGCCGTTGGTGTGACCTCCATCAACCGTTTGGCCTACCGGACGTTCGGGGACATGGCCGAGGCCGCGCGCGATATCGCGGCAGCGGGCTATGATGGTATTGAGTTCTTCGACGGCAATGTCGTGGAAAGCGAAGGCGACGATTACGCCGCTATGCGCAAGATCCTCGCCGACACGGGCCTGTCGCTGGTCTCGGTCTATACTGGCGGCAACTTCATCTTCGCGGACATCCTTGACGAAGAACTGGCGCGCGTCACCAAGGCAGCGGACGCAGCGCGGGCGCTCGGCGCCGAGCATTTGGTTGTTGGCGGCGGCGCGCGGCGCCACGACGGGACGCGCCAAAGCGACTACGATGCCTTGGCTTCTGCGCTCGACAAGGTGATGGCAATCGCCGCGCAGCGCAGCCTGAAAGCTCACTACCACCCCCACCTTTCCACCATCGTCGAGAACCCGGACGAGGTTCGGACGATCTTCGGCAAGACCGCGATCGGGTTCTGTCCGGATACCGCGCATCTGGCCGCTGCCGGAGGCGACGTGGCAGCGATGGTGCGCGAGCACGCGTCACGCATTTCCTACGTCCACCTCAAGGGCTGGCAGCGCGACCCGTTCGCCTTCGTGCCGGTCGGCCGGGGCGATTGCGACAATGGCGCCGTGATCCGGGCCCTGAAGGACATCAGTTACACGGGTTGGATCTGCAACGAACTCGACGCCTGGGCCGATCCTGCCGCCGGAGCGCGGGAAAGCCACGCCTTTGTGCAAGCGGAACTGGCGAAAGTCTGAATTTGCCGACCGGCGTTGCCGCCGGGAGGCGTCTGTAACTGCAATAACGAAAACCAAACAATATCAGGGAGAAAACACCATGCGCATGAAAACCTTGCTTCGGTCGACGGCAATCTGTCTGACGGTCGGCTTGGGCCTCGCCTCGAACGCCGCTTATGCCATCGATCCTGCCCAGGCGCTGACCGAGATAGGCCAGCATGTGATGAGCCTCGGACCTAACGGCGAGAAGCCGGAAGCCGCCTCGAGCGTCAAGCTCACCGATGAGGAACTCGCCAAGATCAAGGACATGCACGCAAAGGCCGCCATTGTCATGCACTATGCCGGCAACGACTGGTCGCAGGCGCAAATCGAAGGCCTAAAGGCGCAGTTCGCTACCATGGGTATCGAAGTTGTCGCCGTTACCGACGCGGGCTTCAAGCCCGACAAGCAGGTGTCCGACCTCGAGACCGTAATGGCCCAGAAGCCCAATATCATCGTGTCGATTCCGACCGACCCGGTCGCGACCGCAGCGGCCTACAAAGCGGCGGCCGACGCAGGCGCCAAGCTCGTCTTCATGGACAACGTGCCGAAAGGCTTCGTAGCCGGCAAGGACTACGTCAGCTCCGTCTCGGCTGACAACTACGGCAACGGCGTCGCCACCGCGCACCTGCTGGCACAGGCTCTTGGCGGCAAGGGCGATGTCGGACTGATCTTCCATGCAGCCGATTTCTTCGTCACCAAGCAGCGCTACGACGCCGTCAAGAAGACGCTGGCCGAGAACTATCCGGACATCCACGTCGTCGCCGAGCAAGGCATCGGCGGTCCCGACTTCTCAGGCGATGCCGAGAAGGCGGCAGGCGCCCTGCTCGTCGCCAATCCAAGCATCAAGGGTATCTGGGCAGTGTGGGATGTGCCCGCAGAAGGCGTCATCTCCGCCGCCCTCACCAATGGCCGGGACGACCTGGTAATTGTCAATTGCGACCTCGGCGAAAACGTCGCCATCAACATGGCGAGCGGCGGTCCGGTTAAGGGCCTGTCAGCGCAGCGGCCCTACGACCAGGGCGTGACCGAGGCAATGCTGGCCGGCTACGGTTTGCTTGGCAAGCAGGCGCCGGCCTATGTCGCGCTGCCGGCACTGCCGGTAACCAAGGCCAATCTCGCCGATGCCTGGCAGCAGGTCTACCACAAGCCGGTCACCGACAAGATCAAGCAAAGTATGCAGTAGACTTCGCAGACAGGTCCTCCCGGTGGAGATGGGTTCGGCCGAGTTCGAGCAGAAGCGCAACGTTTCTGTCCGGCAGGCCGAACCATTCGTCCCACCCGACGCAACCTTTGTTTTGCCCTGGGTGTTGTCATGAACACTGCCAACGCAGCCGAAGCCGTCCGAATGCGAAATGTCAGCATGCGTTTCGGCGGTGTCCGGGCGCTTGACGACGTTCATCTCGACGTTAGCCCGGGCGAAGTGCACGCACTGCTCGGTGAGAACGGCGCCGGCAAGTCGACAATCCTGAAGATTCTGCGCGGCGTGCAACCGCCAAGCTCCGGCACGGTCGAGATCGGCGGCGTGCCGCTAGCCACCTTCACCGCCGAGGCAGCGCGCAATGCCGGTGTCGCTATGGCGTTCCAGGAAATGAGCCTGATTCCGACGCTGACGGTGGCGCAGAATGTCTTCCTCAACCGTGAGATCAGGACCAACTCCGGGCTCATCGACGACAGAACCGCGGCGGCCGAATCGCGAAAGCTTTTCGCGCGCATGGGCGTCGAGATCGACCCCAACGCCAAGGTCTCGGACATTCCGGCTGGACACCGACAGCTTACCGAGATCGTCAAGGCGACCTCGCAACCGTGCAAGGTGTTGGTGTTGGACGAGCCAACCACTGCGCTGTCGCAGAACGAAGTCGAGCGGCTGTTCGAATATGTGCGCCAGCTTCGCGGCCAGGGCGTCGCCATCGTTTATGTCTCGCACCGCATGGACGAGATCTTCCGCATAGCCGACCGCGCTACCATCTTGCGCGACGGCAAGCACATCATCACCGCGCCGATGTCGGAATTCACGCTGGAATCGATGATCGCCCATATCATCGGCCGACGCTCTCGCGGCTTCTCCGACGTGGTGCGTGAGACGGCGACTATCGGCGAAGTGCTGCTCGAAACACGCGGCCTTTCGGGCTCCGGCAAGCCGATCGGTATCGATCTGACGCTTCGCCGCGGTGAAGTGGTCGGCGTCGCTGGCCTGCTGGGCAGTGGCCGCTCGTCGCTGGCGCGCGTGCTGGCCGGGGTCCAGCCGATGACTAGTGGCGAGATCCGGATCAAAGGCAAGGCGGTTTCGATCGCCAAGCCGCGAGATGCCATCGACGCCGGCATTGCGCTGGTGCCGGAAGACCGCGCCCGTCAGGGGTTCGTCGCCTTCCATTCGGTGGAAAGCAACATCGACCTACCCAACCTTGATCGCCTTTCGACGAAGACATGGGTCGATCGCGCCAAGTCGGCGGCACTGGCGGAAAGCTCGATCCAGCGCCTGCGCATCAAAACCGACTCGCGCAAAGCGACCATCAGGACGCTGTCGGGCGGCAATGCGCAGAAGGTCGTCATCGCCAAATGGCTGGCGACCGAACCGGAGGTGCTGATCCTCGACGAACCAACCGCCGGCATCGACATCGGTTCGAAATCGGAGATCGTGACGCTGATCCGCAACCTCGCCAAATCCGGCAAGGCAATCCTGGTGCTGTCGTCGGAGTTGCAGGAACTGCTCGCCGCTTGCGATCGAATCCTGGTGATGTCGGAAGGCCGCATCGTGCGCGACATCGCCCGTCACGATCTCGATGACGCCACCAAGGTAGACTCGATCGACAGTCTTCAGCACGCCGAACAGAAACTCAACAAATTCATGCAGGAAGCCCGCGGAGGAATTATCCAATGACCGACACGGCCGCATCAGCGAGCAAATTCTCGGCACTGGCCAACTGGCGTGAATACATCATCTATATCGGCTTCGTGGTTATCTTCCTCGTCTTTGCCGCTACGCTGGGCGACAGGGGCTTTCTCGACCCCAACAACCTGTTGAACATTATCCGTCAGACCGCGATCATCGCCGTGGTCTCGGTGACGATGACCTTTGTGCTCAGCACCGGCGAGATCGACCTGTCGGTCGGGGCAGTCGCGGGCCTCGCTTCCGTCGCCACGGCAATGGGCATCGACCAGTTCGGCATCCCCGGCGGCATCCTTTACGGCCTGGGCACCGGCGTCGTCGTCGGCGCCGTCAATGGCTGGCTGACCACCGGCATCGGAATTCCCTCGTTCCTCACCACGCTGGCCATGATGGGCATCGCACGCGGCGTCGCCATGTGGATCAGCGGCACGGCGGCGATCCCCATACTGAGCAAGCCCTACGCGGCGATCTTCGGCGCCGGTAACCTCGGCCCGATACCAAGCCTGTTGATCTGGGTGGCAATCATCGGCATCGCCGGCCACATCGTGCTTCGACGCACCACGTTCGGGCGGCGCGTGCTGGCCACCGGCGGCAACGAGACATCGGCACGCTACTCCGGGGTCAACACCGCCTCTATCAAGTTCCGCGTGTTGATGCTGTCGTCCGTGGCGGCCGCCTTTGCCGGCATGCTCTATGCGGGCCGTCTCCATTCCGGCCGCTTCCAGTTCGGCGAAGGCGACGAGCTTTCGGTGATCGCCGCGGCCGTGCTTGGCGGCACCAGCCTGTTCGGCGGTGCCGGCACGGTGGTCGGCTCTATCATGGGCGCGCTGATGATCGGCCTGATCAACAACGGCCTCGTGCTGATGGGACTGGAATTCAGCCAGCAGCTGATCGCCCGCGGCGCCATCATCATCATCGCAGTCGCCATCAGCCAAACGCGCAAGCGTTAGGCGGAGTGCGGAAGAACGCAGGTGGGCTTTGCCAGGCAGCAAGCTTGTGGCGCGCTGGCCGGACGTGTCGGCCCGAAAAGATAATTGCAGCAAGGGACATGCTATGTCTGACACCTTCTTCAATCCGCATCAGCGCGCCACGGTGGAGGCCGCTATGGCCCGCATAATTCCAACCGACGACACGCCGGGCGCACGCGAAGCCGGCTGCGTGGACTTCGTTGACCGCTATCTCTCCGGTATCGGCTACATCTTCGCCAAGCCCGACGGCTCAGGCTTCGAAGTTCTCGAAGGCGCATCGGCCAAGGCGTGGATGCAGCGCATCGAAATCATGCGCGAACGCTATGTCGCCGGACTGCTCGACCTCGATGCCCGCGCCCAAGGGAGATTTTCGGCCGACTTCGTCGCGCTGACGCCACAGCAGCAGGACGATATCCTCCACGAACTGGAGCAGACCGGCACGGATGCGCCGACGACGCTCGCCGTCAACGACCCGCTCGCTGGCCCGGTTTCGCCCCAACCCGCGCTGCAGCAGACCTCGACAGAGGTCGATCTCGATTTCCTGCCGTTGCTGGTCACCCACACGCGCCAGGGTTTTTATGCCGACCCCATCTATGGCGGTAACAGGAACCGGATCGGCTGGGAGGTGATCGGTTTTCCCGGCCCCGCCTCGCTGAAGGATGTGCACACCGGCCGCTACACCACGCTGCAGTATTTCGCCGAAGGCGAAGCCGACAAGGTCAGGGAGTTCCATGATGGCCTATAAGAGAAAACCCGCGAGAACCGACGTCGTCATCATTGGCGCCGGCGCTTCCGGCGCCGCCGCCGCAAAGGTGCTTTGCGAAGCCGGCGTCAAGGTCTTGGCCCTCGAAAAGGGGCCGTGGCGGAAGAAGGAAAGCTTTGGCGGTGACGAACTCGCCAACATCAACCGCTACAATCTTTGGCCGGACCCAATCCTCAATCCGCGCACCTGGCGCGAGACCGCCTCAGACGACGCGCGTTCCGAAATGTTCTGCCCGGTGCCGCAGATGGTTGGCGGCGGCACCGTCCACTGGCAGGGTTGGTTGCCGCGCTTCACCGAGAACGATTTCCGCCTGCGCACCGTGGCCGGCGACCTGCCGGGCACCAGCCTTGCCGACTGGCCGATCACCTACCGCGAGCTCGAGCCTTACTATCTCAAAGTTGAATGGGCATTTGGCGTGTCCGGCCAGCCCGGCGCCAACAAATTCGAGTCGCACCGCTCGGGCGGCTATCCGTGTCCGCCAATGCCGATGTCGCGCTATGCACAGAAGTTCATCAAGGGCTGCAACGCGCTTGGCTGGAACGCCTTCCCGACGCCGCAGGCCGCCTTGTCGCGCCCTTTCAACGGTCGCAAGGCGACGGTGGTTAGCGCTTTTGCACAGCAGCACGGAGACCCGACCGGAACGCGCTCGTCGGCGCTCAACGTCTTCATTCCGGACGCCGTTGCAACCGGCAATTTCGAGCTGCGGCCGGACTGCGTGGTTCGCGAACTCACTCTGGACAGCCAAGGCAACATCAAGGCAGCGATCTACCAGGACGCCGATGGCGACACGATAGAGCAGGAGGCCGATCTCTTCATCCTTGCCTGCGGCGCAATGGAAACCGCACGCCTGATGCTGCTGTCGAAGTCCGGACGCTTCCCGACCGGCGTTGCCAATGGCAGCGACATGGTCGGGCGCAACGTTACCTTTCACGAATACTCGGCTGCGGTCGGGACCTATGATGATCCGGTCTATGCCTGGGCCGGCGGCGGCTATGTCAGCGCTTCGACCTTTCAACATTACGAGCACGACGCATCGCGCGGCTTCGTCTCCGGCGGGCACATTGCGGTGGCGGGCGTCGGCATCCCGCTGCCGATCAACTGGCGCATGCCGGGCACGCCATCCTGGGGCGCTGAGGCCAAGAAGAACGACCGCGACCACTTCAGCCATTCGCTGGCGATTGCCATGGTGCTGCATGACATGCCCCAGCACGACAATCGCATAGACCTCGACGAAACGGTGGTCGACGCCTGGGGGCTGCCGGTCGCGCGCGTGACACTGAAGCCGCACCAGAACGATCTCGACCAAGGACGCTACCTGATCGATCGCGGTGCCGACATTCTGGAGGCCAGTGGCGCTTTGACCATCCGCAAGGTCTATGCCGACCGCGTCACCGGCAATTGCTCGCACCAGCACGGCACGGCACGTATGGGCGATGACGGGGCAACGTCGGTGCTCAACAGATGGTGCCGGGCGCACGAAGTCGAGAACCTCTACGCAGTGGACGGATCGCCTTTCCCGACAGGCACAGGCGCCAACCCCACGCTGACCATCATGGCCAATGCCTGGCGCGTCGCCGACAAGATCATCGCCGAACGGGGCGCGGCTGCGTGATGGCCTGCTGGAGGCCGCCAAAGTCTGCCCCCAGCCACGTCTCCGGTCGACCGCAGCAATGGAGAGCGCCATGAGCGGCAACCGTTTCGCTGGAAGGCGTGGCCGCATCCGTCTGGGGATGGTAGGCGGCGGCGAAGGAGCCTTCATCGGCGCGGTGCACCGCATCGCCGCCCGCCTCGACGACCGCTACGACCTGGTCGCGGGAGCGTTGTCCTCGGACGCGGGGCGCGCGGCACGATCCGCTGCGCTGCTCGGTCTCGACCCGACCCGCAGCTATGCCGATTTCACTGGCATGGCGCGCAGCGAGGCCTCCCGCGCCGACGGCATCGAAGCGGTCTCGATCGTGACCCCCAATCACATGCACGCGCCGGCTATCCGCGCCTTTCTTGATGCGGGTATCCACGTCATTTGTGACAAGCCGCTGACGACGACGCTGGCCGAGGCGCTGTCGCTGCGCGAGGCGGCGCGGGTTTCTGGGCTGGTCGTGGCACTGACCCATACCTATACCGGTTATCCGATGCTCCGGCAGGCCCGCGCCATGGTCCGCAACGGCGACCTCGGCGACATCCGCATCGTCCAGGTCGAATACGCGCAGGACTGGCTGGCGACGAAACTCGAGGACGGCGGCAACAAGCAGGCCGAGTGGCGATCGGATCCAGCACGTTCGGGCGCGGGCGGCTCAATTGGCGACGTTGGCACCCATGCTTTCAATCTTGCCGGTTTCGTCACCGGGCTCGAACCTGACGCACTATGTGCCGAGCTTACCACATTCGTGGCAGGACGGCGGCTCGACGATAATGCCCAGATCATGCTCCGCTATGAAAACGGCGCGCGTGGCAGTCTCTGGTGCAGCCAGGTCGCGATCGGCAACGAGAATGAGGTCAGTCTTCGCGTCTATGGCGCGAAGGGATCGTTGGAATGGACGCAGCGCGACGCGAACCAGCTGGTCTGGTCATCGCTCGACCAGAACCGGCAAATCATTACCCGCAACGGCGCAGGCGCAGATGAATCAAACAGACGTGCCTCGCGCGTTCCGGCTGGCCACCCGGAAGGTTACCTAGAAGCTTTCGCCACCCTGTATCGTGAAGTCGCCGAGGCGATCGTCGCCATGCGCCAAGATAGGTCGCTAGCTCCTGAAACGCTGTTCCCAACCGTCGACGACGGCGTCAAGGGCCTGGCTTTCATCGACGCCGCCATTCGTTCGTCGATTGCAGGAGGCGTCTGGACAAGATTGTGATGATTACCTGCGCTTCAAGGTCCACCAGCGCAGTGCTGCTAGAAGCGATTGAACTCACCTAGCTTCTAATCGTCGGGCCCAGGTCACTATGTCCGCTTTCGGGATCGGGAAGATGGGCCTGACAATGACCGAAAATGGGCGCAAAGCCGCCATTCTTTTCAGGATTGAGAGTAGGCGTCGGCTTGGAGACAGCGCAAGTCAGTGGACAACGAGACCGGCGGCACTCGTCAGAGTTGACGCCGCCGCGCGCGCAACAATTGGCGGTAGTCGCGCTCGACCATCTTCAGTCCGTCGCGCACGAGGCGATGCGTCTGGTAGCGAAAAGGCGAGTCCTGCCAGTCGGCGGCGCTAACCAGCCGCCGACCGAACAAGGCGGTCGCGACTTCAAAATGGGATGCCTGCTGTTCGCGGCCATCCAGGCATCGCAGCATGAGGCCAAGGCGTCGGCGCTGGGCCGCAGTCAATCGAGCGTCGGGAACGTGCTGCCTATGGATCGAGCGGATGAACCGCTCGATCGCCTGGAGCCGGTCGTGCGCCATGTCGTCGAGCGGGATGATGGCGGCAAGCGGTTCGCCTGGCTTCGCGTCGTCGAGAAGCGCCAGTTGCGTGCCGCCCGGCGAAGAGCGCGTGTGAAGACCGACCTCGTCATGCCGGCCCGCGGCCAGCGGGACGTCGGAAGCACTGCCTTCCTGCGCTCGCAGATCCGGCGGCATCTGGACAAGGTTCACGACCCCAGGATCGATCTGAGGCGCCCAATAGACGGTCTGCTCGACTGCGGACTGGTCAGGCCTGGCGGCGAAACTGCAAACCCCAGCGCTGGCGCAATGCGCGCATCGCCTTGGCCGAGCGGGAGGCCGCGAAGTCCTGCTGATACTGGGGATTGCGTCGCAGGAACTCCCAGGCAATCGCATCGGCGGCGGCACCTTGGACGAACGCATATGCCTGTGGGTCACGCCACTGCGATGTATCCGTCTTCATCCGCATCCTTCCCTTCTCAAGGATTTGATAGGGGGACGTGGCTTTGAGCGAAATCCTTGGATTCCGTCATTGACGAATGGACGATGAGATATCTCGGCGCCGAGCAGTCAGGTGACACTTCGCGATGCTTGCTGGCTTGCGCCTTGCAGTGTCTTGAATGTGTTCGTCCAGGCGCGATAGGCGTCGTCATCGCCCTGGCTCCAGGCACTGAAGGCGCGCCATGCGGCGAACGATGACGCAGGCTGCTCGAACAGCGCGCCGATCGACTGGTCGCCTGCGGGCCAGCCGGCAGGCTCGTCGCCTGTCGCTTCGTGCGTGAGGCGCCTTAGATCGGCCAAAGCAGAGCGGATATGCGACAGCGGAAATTCGCAAAGGTCGGTGTTGTCAGTCGCCTCCCGAAGGATGACCGCAAGCTTGGCGACCACGCCCGCCAAGGATTGTGCAGGCGTCGCCACAATCTCAGCCAGCAACGCGTCGGCCTTTTCAGCGCCATCCTGCTCTTCCTTCAGAAAATCAGGCCAGTCGCGGTCGGCGCCAACCCTCTCTCCGCGCCCAATCACTTCGCCGACAGGCATGAGCGCACCGCACTCCAGGACCCCCTCCTCAGCCTGCTGCTGCCGAACGCACGAGGCCAGCATCGCAACGTGAGCGTCAATCCAGGCAAGGGATAGGAGAAGTGCTGGATCGGCCGACGGCTGGTTTTCGCCAATTGATGGGGATTGTGAAGCTGCCTTACCTCCACTCACCGGCGCCTCCCGTTCTCACCCGTGACGAAAGGACAATTGGTAGCTATCGTCAGAATCAATGAAGATTCTGAGCTATCAACGTCGTCGCGTAGTGGGGCCGAGCGAGGCTATTTCGCCAGACCTCATCAATGACTTCCGTAGGGTGGCATACTAAAAGCGGCTTTTTTGACCTATGTCAACCAAAAAGAACGATATTGAGAGTGATGCGATCTCTGTTCAGCAGTGTCGTGCTGCACGAGCCATGCTCGGATGGAGTCAGGGGGACCTAGCCGAGGCAGCGGCTGTTTCCAGAACTACGATAGTAGACTTCGAGAGGAGTATTCGTATTCCGCACCGAAACAATCTAGCTGCGATCCGCCGTGCGTTTGAGACAGCGGGAATCGAATTCCTTGCGGAAAATGGCGGCGGCGCGGGCTTACGATTTGCGCGACGGTCTGATCAGACCTAGAGAACTCTCGCCCGGCGCGATTGCCAGGCGAGAGGATCTTCATTCATTCGCCGTTGCGGCGGCTGGGGCGGGACCATATGAGGCTGTGGCCCTCGCCTTCCTCGTCGGCGAAGAGGTTGGCGTAGATCGGAGCGGTGAAGCTCGGATCGTCGAGCTTGAGCCCGAGATAGTCGCGGCCCTCGTTGGAGCGCTTGGACCAGGCGGCGCCGATTTCGGCCTTGCCGACCACCACGCGGTGGCTTGGAGCGTTCTCGCCGCTGGCCCTTGTGTCGGGGACGATGCGCACGCCCTTGGCCTGGACGCTGAGGGTGACGATCTCGCCGGTGAACTCGTTCGCATTGGTCTTCTTGAAAGTGCCGATGGTAGCCATTTTTCAGTCTCCGTCTCTTCGTTTCCGAGCCCGCACCATGCGACCTCGATGGCGATCGAGAGGCCGGAGGCGACCGCCGCCGCATCGCTTGCGACCGCAGCAAAGCGGAGGATGGCGCAGGCGCGCGTTTCTTGGTTCCGCGAGGAATGGGCTTCGCCCAGGGGAAGAAACGCGCGCCGCGCCATTGCGGCATAGGCGGTCGAGGCTTCAGCCGTCCTTCGGGCAGATCAGCCCGTTCGTGAGGTCGTTGGTGCGCTCTATGAAATGAAGAAGGGAGGCAATGGCGGCACCTGGCTATCAAGAATGATGAAGCGAACTGCAGGCCGAGATGTCCACCGATAACGGTTTGACGTGACTTGGATGAAAGCTTGCTCCATCCAACCGCACAAGGCGGCGTACCGAGTATGTCTCGTTTGGGCCGCAAGAAGACGGTGCGGTTCCGAGACGAACCACCCAGAAAGTTGCCGTGGAGGGGGGTCGTGCCAACAAAGGAATTCAATCCATTCGCACCGCGCTCGTTTTTAGTAGGCTGTCGCGAGGAAAGGTTGAGGATCTGGCGTGACGCTAGTCAACGATCGTCTTCTCGAAAGCAAGATGACGAAGGTGGAGCAGGCGCGAGCCTGGAGCCCGCGCGTCATCTCGAAATTCGAGACACTGATCAACAGCGCCGACGACCACTCTCAGTTTCGCGGCATGCTGTGTATCTCCATCCGAACCGGTCCTCCCTTTTTGCAACTCGTGCAGAAAAGAGCGCGCTCCACCGAGCTGAACAGAGCTTCCTTGCCGTAGCGCCGGATCAGACCCTCGGGCTTCACCTCGGCATGATGCGAGCAAGTCGTGCACCACGCACGCAGCGTGTGCCAGCTGCGCAAGTCGCCCAGCGCGACGTCCAGTCCGGCGTGAATACTGCCGTCGATGATCGTCTGCGGCGGAACCTTCACCTCGCCCGGGGTAACGATCTTCTCCATAACGTGGCGGCTGTTGTAGTGGATCAGCAGCATGCCCGGCCGGCGCCGGATGGCGGCGTGCCAGGCAGCTTGGCTCACCACCGCGTCCGGCGTTCGACAGATGGTTTCGAGATGCGTCTTCTCCTCCCGATCCCAAACCTCGATCCGGAAATTGTCTTCGGCAGTGTCCACCATCTAGGGGCGCGCCTTGTGCCAGCCGCGAGAAAAGCCATTCGAGACCGCCGCGCGTGACAAAGCGAGTTCCCGTTCAAGTTCGGCGTTCCTAGCCAGAGCGGTCAGCAAGGCGACCACGGCGTCGCCCCCGGCTGCAGCAATGGCTTGCTGCGCCGCCAACTCCAATTCGGACATAGCTTCGCCGATCGGCGCATTTTGGCGCTTTCCCATGGCCCTTTTCCTGCTCAGATAGGTCAGGAATAAGGAACATATTCCTGTCCGGTCAAGAGGCGCTTGACTATTTTGTTCTCATTTCGTTCACTGTCGGCAGGATAGCTGCACCGAAGGATCGGGAAGCCTGTCGATCGAGGATATGTCATGTGCGGCCGCTACACCCGATATCTGACATGGTCGGAGATCCACCGTCTCTACCGCCTGACGGCGCCGGCGGAAATCGGGCGAAATGATGAGCCTCGCTACAACTTCGCGCCGACGCAGGATGTTCCTTTCGTCACCGCCGGCGAGAACGGGAACCACCGCCTGCGGGAGGGGCGATGGTGGCTCGTACCGTTCTGGGCAAAGGAAATGCCCAAGGCGGCCATGTTCAACGCCAGGATTGAAGGCATCGATACGGCGCCGGCGTTCAGGGACGCCTTCAAGTCGAAACGATGCTTGATCCCAGCTGACGGCTTCTTTGAGTGGACGATCTCGCCGGCCGACGGCTTGGCACAGCTACCTTCCCGGCCACGCTCCTTTTTCGTTTGCCGGGCTTTGGGCCCACAACTCAAATCTCGACATCACGAGTTGCACCATCATCACCGAGCCGGCCGGCGAGCTGATGAAAAACCTGCACGACCGTCAGCCGGTCATTCTCGACCAGGCCTATTACGACGCCTGGCTCGACCCGGCGACGCCGAAGGAATACCTGAAAGACATCCTCAGCCACGACATCGATGACAAGTTGCAGTTCAACCCTGTCGGACGCGACGTCAATTCGACCGTCGTCAACAAGCAACCGAATGACCACCCTGCCCTAGTCGGGCCGATCAATCCGCTATGAGCGACGAACCCATCAAGCTTGCCGAAGGAATGACGGCGGCGCCGCGGCAAGGTGGACGGATCGAAAATCATGTCTGCGAGTTTGACGTTTGCGGCAAGCGCGCGCCGTTCGGATTTGCAAAGCCGACAACCATCACATTGGTCTGTTTCGAACATCGCGAACACGGCGACAGCTATTTGGCGGGGGTGAGATGATCAGTCGACCAAGAGAAGCGAACGATTATCCGGACCGTGTCATCGACTGCCAGGAGGCGATGGAGCCCGGGTTTCAAGCCATCGTCGATTGCATGCTGGAAGCCGGCTGGTCGCGCGGTGAAACTCTGCGATCACTTAGGCGGCTGATCGCGGCGGACAACATGACCCAGAAGGAGAACGCCAGGACGGAAACGCAGCTTGCCATCGCTCGGGCCATGATGCGCGCCGGGAAGCCTTTATAGCTGAGGGATTGTAGGCACAGCACCAGCCGCAGTTACTCGAAGGCGGACCTGGGGCCCGCCTTCGACGTCCGGCCTAGGTTCAGCCGCCCATCTTCTTTGCCATGGCGCAGAAATCTGCGTGCGACTTGTTGAGCGTGGTATCGCCGCAATCTTGCAACACCGCTTTCTGTTCATCCGGTTTCAGAGTCGTCCATGCTCTAAGACCGCCGCTGGGGTGATCGCCTTCAGCCGCTGCGGCGATCCGGCCAGTGGCGAATATGAGGACGCCCGGGTGTTCTGTTCTACGGGTCGTTGCCCGTATTGGAGGTCGAGACCGCAATCGCCTGCTAGGCAAATGCGATCGAAACCACCACGCGAGCTTGTTGTGTTCAGGCCGACTCGGAAAAATACGACCCCCACCGCTGGAACCAATATCCACACGGGCTGTTGAGCTGTGCTGGTACAAATGTTCCGCGGTACATTTCCACCCGATTGGCGTGCTCGACACACGAAGTCAAAGCAAGAAGCCGCCTGTGGGAAACAATATGAAATTCGTTAAGGTTGCAGCGCCGTTGGCATTGTTTTGCGCGCTTGGTGTCAGCCCGGCGTTCGCTGTATGCAATATCTCCGATGCGAAACTCGAGGAGGCCGTGCTCAAGAGCCCTGAGTTGCGCAAGCCAGAAAACCGATACCTGGTCCATGACCTGCGCACCTTGAGGGATGCGGCGTTCGTTCTATGGACATACGGTTTGCACGACGATTGCGAGCGCGTGCTCGCCAATATCCGCCAACTGATCGCCGCGCCGTCAATGGCCAAGCTCGCGGGTAATGATGAGGATCTTGCCGATGAGCAATTGGCAGCAGGCGAACCTAAGCAGCATGAAGGTGGGGGTATCCAGGGCAATCGTGACGCCCCAGACGCCCGCCCGCTCATCAATCTCGACGACCTTGGACCTGGCCTTCGCGTCGACGAGATCGTCGGCTCCGAGGTCCGCAGCTCGGATGACAAGATCGTTGGCGAAGTTCGAAATGTCGTGATTGGCACGAAGGACCGATGGGACTACGCAGTCGTTGCCTCCGGTGGGTTCTTTATCGCCGGGAAAGACAGCATCGTCGTCCCGCTACGTTATCTTCAAGTGAACGAGGAGCGGACAAGCTTCTACCTCCGCATCTCCAGCGCCGATGTCAAAGCCGTGCCGTTGATGCCCGACCAGAAATATCTGTGGCTTGCGGATGAAGCGTGGCGAGCGAAGAACGATGCGATCTTCCAGAAGTTGATCCCGGACCCGGTTCGCTCTGGAACCCCGTCGGTCCCACAAGCCAATACCGACTCCAAGTGAAAGATCGAGCCAAGCCAGCTCGTTCCCTGGCGGTCGAGACCGCGATCACGTGTTAGGCGAACGCACGAGCCTTCACGCGCACTTCTTGCGTTCAGCTACCTCGACACCAAGCCGGAACGCCTGGCCGTCCGCGTAGGAGCGCGCGTAACTTTCGGCCTCGAAAGGGAAGGTCAGCGTGTTGCCGTAGGCTGTCACGCGGACGGTCCATTTCTTGTCGCGAATGATTTCGACTGCGTGCTCGGGCGATCCCATGTGTCCTCCCACGATCACCAAGTGAGGGCACGGAGATAGCGTCGCAAAAGTCGTTTGAATGCAAACAATTCGACACGTCGGTGTCGTAATGGCGTTGGTCCGGTCAAATGGCCTGTTGCCCAGCCTCCGGATGGTGCGTCTACTATCGAGATTCAGACGACCAGGGGAAATTGAGATATTGATCGCGGCTGTCGTAGCAGATGTTGCCATACATCCGTAGATAGCCATCTCTTCGCGCCGGATCGGCATAGACCGCGCCTGGATTGGCAAGATCCTTTTGATAGTCGCCAAGGTTTTGCGCCGTGATGACGTGCGGCAGGATATCCATCGCTTGCGGGATCGGCTTTCCCTCGAGCCAGTCGGCCGCATGCTGGCCCATCGCATATCCGAAGACAGGCGAATTCAGGCTGACCGTCATCTTGTAGGGACCTCCCTTTGTGATTTCGGCTATTGCCTCGGGCTCGCCGTCGATCCCTCCGATGAACTGATCCGGCCTGTCCTTGCCAGCCTCCCGCAGCGCCTGCAGGGCGCCAAGGACGACACCATCGGCGCCCAGCACCACGTCCACATGCGGATGCGCCTGGATGACCATCCGCATCGTGGCCAATCCTCCTTCCTTGCTGACGGGATTGGGGGAGATATCGGCTACGATGCGCACGTCTGGCAGCGTGTCGAGCGCATCGCGGATGGCGACAAACCGCGGCGTGAGAAATTGCAGGCTGTCCTGGGTCAGCAGCACCACGTCGGCTCGGCCGTGGAACTTGTCCTTGATATACGCGACCGCCGCGTCTCCCAGTTCCTTCCCGGTGAGATATTGCGGCGCGTTGAGCAGCGACGTTGCCGGCGGTGCGACGACCGTGCTGACATAGGTTCCAGACCACATGGCCTTTTGCAGGCTGGGGGCCAGCGCCGCCGGGTCTACGGGAGACACAACGATCCCGCCCACCCGCTCGGCGCGCAGCGCCTCGACGTCCGAGATCATCTTGGCGCTGTCATTGGCGGCGAGGGCGACACGATATTCCAGATGGTTGTCTTCGGCCGCCTGAGCCAGGCCATGATCGACACCCTCGATGAACTCACGCTTGTTGTCCTTGGCGAATGCTAGGATCGGCTTGAGGTCGGTTGGCTTCGAGCAGCTCGGCGCCGTTGGAACGAATGGCTGTAGAACCGTCGGAACGGTAATGCCGGGTGACCCCTCGGCCATCGAGGCGACATTGGTTGCGAGCAGCAGAGCAGCGATCGGCAGCAACTGCTGCATGGCGAATCTACCGGTCTGCCAAAACATCGAACTCTCCACCTGAAGAAAACGCCGGGCGCATCCTTGCATGACCCATGGCGGAGGCAAAGCCTGCCAGCGCGCATAGCCCGTCACTGCGGCAGGGCAAAGCTCAGCACCACCGCTGTCCCCGGGTCGCGTGCGTGATAGACAACGTCGGCGTCGATGCTTCTAGCCATTGCCTTGATGATGCGCGTTCCCAGCCCGGTTCCCTTGATGACTTTGCCGGCGTTGCCGACGCCATCGTCCTCGACGGTCAGCAAAGCGCGCCCTGGGCTGTCCTCGCGCAGGAGTACCCGCACATCGCCGGATTTGTCGGGATAGGCGTATTTGAAGGCATTGGTGACCAACTCGGTCACGATCACCCCGAGATTGATCGTGGCGTCGATGCCGAGTGTCAGCGGCGCCAGATCGCTGATCAGGTTGGCGCCGTGCCCCTGGCCTCGCATCGAGCCGCCAAGGTTTTCCAGGAGGCCGCCGAGATAGCCGTCGAGTTCGACGATGCCGACCGAGCCGGAGGTGTAGAGGCGCTTGTGCACCGAGGCTATGGCGAAGATGCGCGCCTGGGTTTCGGCAAGCGCATCTTTGGCGCCCTTGTCCGTCAACACATTGGCCTGCAGGTTGACCAGCGCTGAGACCATTGCAAGGCTGTTGGCGACCCGGTGGTTGACCTCGGCCAGCAGGAGTTCGGCGCGGTCGCGCGCCGCACGCACCTGCGCCTCAGCGGCTTCCTTCTCGGCAACGAGGCGTGCCTTGGCGACAGCCTGATCGAGGGCGGAGGCCAGAAGCGCTATGAAGTCGTCACCGATCGTCTTCGGCACGAAGTCGCTGGCCCCGGCCTTCAGGGCGGCCACCGCGACACTCATTTCGGAAGAGCCGGTCACATAGACGGCGGGAGGGCCGGCGCCGCGCGTTGCAAGCCTTGCCAGGAATTCAAGCCCGGTCCCGGCACCCAGATAGTGGTCGAGCGCCAAGACGTCGAAGCCGCCTTCCTCAAGTCTGGTCAGAGCCTGTTCCGGACTGGAAGCATGCTCGACGACGAAACCGAGGCGGCCGAGCTTTTTCTGCACGAGGCGCGCGAGCGCGTCGTCGTCATCGATGTAAAGGACCCTGGTCTTAGGCATCGTTTTTCAGGCCGTTTCCGGGACCTGAATGACGGTGAACAGGAGGCCGAGCTGCCTGATGGCGTTGGCGAAGCCTTCGTAGTTCACGGGCTTGGTGATGTAGACGTTGGCGCCGAGATCGTAGCAGCGCTGGATCTCGCGACTGTCATCGGTCGTTGTCAGCACCACGACAGGAATCCGCTTGAGATGTTGATTGGCCTTGATTTGTTGCAGAATATCGAGGCCGGTCATGTCAGGCAGATTGAGATCGAGAAGCACAAGAAGATGACGCCCGACGCTCGCGTCGCCAGAGCCGTCCGGCCCCAGCAGGTAGGCGAGCGCGCTGGAACCGTTGGTGAAAGCAACGACATCGTTGTTGACCCCGGCGCGGCGAATGTTCTTCTCGATGAGGCGCGCATGGCCCTCATCGTCCTCGATCATAACGATCGTTACTGGTTTGCCGGCTTGGCTCATGCAAACGCTCTTTCGTTTGATGCCGCGATCATCGGCAGCTCTATCCTGAAAGTTGTCCCAACGTCGAGCGTTGATTTGACCGTGATGTCGCCGCCTAGCCTGCGCAAGATGGCTCGTACATGCGCAAGTCCGATACCGTCGCCAGGCTGGTCCTGTAGACCCGATCGCCGGAACAACTCGAAAATGCGTTCCACGTCCTGCTCGGCGACGCCGCGGCCATTGTCCTCGAAATCGATGGCGATGCGATCGCCGGCGATAGTCCTTGCTCCGACCCTGATGCGAAGCGGCCGCGCGGGCGAGCGATATTTGGTTGCATTGTCGAAAAGGTTGGCAAAAACCTGTTCGAGCGACAGGCGATCGGCCTCGATCTCCACGCCTGCGAGGTCGACGTCGATCTTCCCGTCCGCTTCCTTGACCTGATGCTGGAAGCTGGAAACCGTGCTTTCGATCAAAGCCGCAAGTTGTATGGCTTCGGGCCGCAACGGCCTGCGTCCTTCGCGCGAAAGCTGGAGGATGGCGTTGATGAGCCCATCCATCTTGCGCGTTGACGAGCGGATAAAACCGATGGCTTCCGGCAGGTCCTCCTCCGCCGCCATTCGTGCGTTGGCAACCAGGGGGTCGGACGCGTTGGCGCCGATGCCGGACTTTTCGATGAGCGTCTGCAGGGTGGCGACACCTGCTTCCAGCTCGCTGGTGAAACCCATGATGTTGACGAGGGGCGCGCGCAGGTCATGGGTGACGATATAGGCGAAGCGCTGAACCTCTTCATTGGCCCGCACGAGGTCGGCGGTACGTTCGCGCACCCTGGTTTCCAGCCCGCTGTTGAGAGCCTCGAGGTTCCACCGTGCGGCGCTGAGTTCGCGCGTGTGGCGCAAAAGCGAGGCCCAGGCGAAGCCGACCACGATAACGATCGCAATGCCGCCGGCTATGGTTATCATGCGCAGCCAGGCGAAGTAGGACCTCTGTTCCGCCACGCGCGCGGTCAGCCGGTCGTCGGCCGCAAGGATGATGCCGTTGAAGTAGACGTTGGCCTGATCCATCAGCGCCTTGCCACGGTTGGAAGCGACGATCGCCGCCACGGCATCGTCCTTGCGCTGTCGCTTCAGGGCGACGGTCCTGTCCATTTCGGCAAGCTTTTCGCCGATGATTGCCTTGAGCTGGTCGATCGATGCTGCCGCCTCGGGTTCCCCGGCAACGAGGAGCTGCAACTTTTCGAACCGGCGAAGAGCCGACGACTTTGCCGTATCGTAAGGCGAGAGATAGATCTCGTTGCCGTTGTAGAGGAAACCCCGCTGACTGGATTCCGCCGAGAGGAGAGAATTGCGGACATCGACGGCAGCGGTGCGGGTGTCACGCGCGGCAGTTACATCGTCAAAACTGATGCGCGACTTCTCGGCGAGCAGGTATGTGGCGGCAACGATGCCCATCAGAACCAGCAGGCCCATCGCCAGCAGAGCGCTGGAGCCGCGCAGCATGACCTTGTCGGTTGGATTTTCAGACAAATTCGTCTCACTGGTGCGCATTGGTGGCATTATCTCTAGCGAGCGTTATACTTTCCCACAACCGACGCGCCGGCCAAACAAGCATGTGTCCGCGTTGCATTAAGGGAGGGAACAAGTGACTTCGACTTTCACAGTCCATGATGCCAGCGGCTATGAGAAGCTCATGGGCCGATGGAGCCAGAAGCTTGCGCCGCTGTTCATAGATTTCGCGGGCATCTCGGCTGGCGAGAAGATCCTCGACGTCGGCTGCGGCACTGGCAGTCTGACATTTGCCCTGCTGAAGGCGGCTGAGCTCAAGGAGATCACCGCCATCGACTATTCGCCGGTTTTCGTGGCTGAAACGATCAGGCGCAGAACAGATCCGCGGATAAAGGTTGAGCAGGGCGACGCCTGCGCGCTCGCCTTTGACGATGGAGCCTTCGATCGCGCGCTGGCGCTTCTGGTGCTGCATTTTGTTACCGACGCCGGCAAGGCTGTGGCCGAAATGCGCCGCGTCGTTCGGCCTGGTGGCGTCGTGGCCGCTTCTGTCTGGGATCATCTGGGAGGCATGCCGGGCATGCGCATGATGGCCGATACGGTGGCGGCGCTCGGCGAAGCCGGCCGCCAGTTTCGTGCGCGCTATTGCTTCCAACCCATGATGATGCCGGGAGAGATGAGGGCGACCTTCATTGAGCAAGGGCTTCTGCAGGTTAGCGAGACGCAGCTGATGATCCGGATGGATTACAGCAATTTTGACGACTATTGGTCGCCGATGGCCGCAGGCGAGGGCCCGTTCGGCAAGTTCTTGTCGTCCCTCGATGCGCCGGATCGCGCGAGAGCCGAGGCGGCGGTGCGCGAAGCATATCAGGCCGGCCAGCCGGACGGCCCGCGTTCCTTTGCAAATGTCGCCTGGGCTTGCCGAGGGATCGCGCCCTGAGAGCCCCAAGGAGCCGGTCTCATTCTGGCCGGAAGGGGTGACAGCCTTTGGCCGAGGAAGGCGCTAGGAAGACTGGCGCGAAATTTCCTGGTCGGCATCCCGCGAGGCGCGTACTTCCGAGCCCTTTGGAGTTTCTGGCTCGGGCCGCTGCGGGTGCGCACCGGCCTCCAGCCCATGCGAATAAATCTGCGTCACAGGGAAGCGGCCGCACTTGCGCGATAGGACGTGCATCCGACCAGTTCACGTCCGCCGAGGCTGGCAGGTGTGTCGGCGACGCGGTCCCATACGGTCCACTGCAGGTTGGCCTCTTTCTGGCAAAAGAAGCGAGAATGGATTATCCGTTTTACTGATAAGGGGGTCCGGGATTTCTTCACCACTAAGTCACCCAAGAAAATGGTGCTGAGCTTGGGATGAAATAGTGTATGCGAAATCATCGCCTTGACCGGGATCAAAAGATTCTGGCGTCCAATTTAGAACCAACACACTCAAGGCGACACAAAGGAGGCGCCAACACGCCTCACGTTGCGAAATCAGGCCGCCTGTTGCTACCGGGTTACAGCGCCGATTGAGCTTTTAAGCTACGGATGGCCGCAGCGCTGAGTTTTCTGGATTTCTGGCGGGGGCCATCCCGGGAAGCCGCGTAGTACGAGGAAAAAAGCCCGTCGGCTTCGGTCGGCGGGTTTTTCTTTGCTGCTTTGTCCGAATGGGGGGGAAACGGCCAGTCCGCTATCGGGGCGAGCACGGCGGATAGCTGCCATTCGGCAGACGGGGCGTTCATCAATAAAAGTGCGGCGAGGAACCCATGACGGAGGCTCCAGATATCCGGGCCGCCAGTTGTAGGGACGCGCTTATAGCGGCGATATTGCCGACGAGCGGACGCATTTCTACGGCTGCCCTTCCGTAATTCACCCTCCAGAACGGCGATGTCGAGTTGACAGAGGGGGCGATAACACGATGTCTTCCTGCTACTGGAGCAGGCTCCCCTTTTCGGCCAGTCGCTTGCGCCTTTGTTCGCGGAAAACTGTCATGCCATAGCGGGTGATGCCATAGAACAACAGGCCAAAAATCAGCCCGAGTGGCACCGCACCGCACAGCATGGGCTTTAAGACCGGTGCCCACAGTTGCGAAATTGAAAGGGTCTGCAACATCTCACTCAGATGGGCTGGCCGTTCGTGACTTTGCATGTGGCCGTGCAACATGATCTTGCCGGTCTCCCAAGTCGCTCCCACAACAAACGGGAGGGTCAGCGGATTGCCAAAGACAAATGTTCCTAGCCCTGCCGCCACCATGTTTCCTGAAATCAGCCAGCACACGATGGCGGCAATGGCGAAATGGGACCCTAGTGGAAAGAAAGACGCGAAAACCCCAGCCGCCACCCCCGCCGCGACGGCCGTTGGAGTGGCGTTCAGACGGAGGATACGCTTTGAAACATACTGAAACGATCGCGAGAAGGAGCGGCGCGGCCACATATAAATGCGCAATCGCTCGAATAGACCATCAGGATTTCGGCGTCTAAAGAGCACTCTCTTGCCCACTTGAAACGCGGTCGGTTGAACGGATGGACCTCGTCTCTGAAAACGTAGCCTGTGCTGCTTTGTTCCGAATTTGCTGATCAACCGGGTGTCCGAAAGCGCAGCGGATAGTCGGGCAACAGTTGGAAAAACCCAGGCTGAGAACGCGCGGCATAGTTTTGTACCGCGTTGAATGGGTAGAGCGTCTGGTTATCGGCATTTTGCCAATCCGCCCCTACGTCGGGCGCCCCTCTTTTCGGCTCCCGCGCAATGCGCCACGGGCCGCCGGGCTTCTGGCACTTTTCACCTCAACATCGCCCAGGACCAGTACGCACCAATTACCATTTGCACTGTGAACGCAGTGAACCTGAGACTGACCGCGACCTGGCTCGTGGAGACGAGGTGAATTATCGACTGAACTATTCGCGCGGCTAATAGTGTAGAAGCCAGCGGATCCGTCACATCGGTCTTTGAAATAAGGATCGCGACTCCGAGCAGACCTCCGAAGATTGGAAGCCCTTCTATGCAGTTGGCGTGGGCGCGGGCCAACCTTTGCATAAAGGGAGAAAGAGCCGCGTTATCTGGCGTAAAGCCGTTTGCTGCGACCTTCCCAGAGATGACCAGATATGTACGGATCACTTCCATCACGATCAGCAGTCCCAGTGCCCACGAGATGAATACAGTCAATGCAAACGCAGTCGCCGACATATGCCGTCCCCGTCGCTAGCAGTCTCGGTCGTCGTAACCAATCACCTAGTCTACCGCTAAGTTTCCAGGAACTCGACCGGAAAAGCAGCCTTTGCTGGAGGCTAATGCTTCAAAATCTGGCTGAGGAACAGCTTGGTTCGGTCGTGACGCGGGCGGCTGAAAAACGCGTCGGGCGTGCCCTCCTCGACGATCTGACCGGCGTCCATGAAGATAACGCGGTCGGCTACCGCCCGTGCGAACCCCATTTCGTGCGTCACGCACACCATGGTCATGCCGTCGCGGGCTAACCCGGTCATCGTCTCCAGCACCTCCGAAACCATTTCCGGGTCGAGCGCGGATGTAGGTTCGTCGAACAGCATGACAGCCGGCTCCATGCACAGGCTGCGGGCAATCGCCACACGCTGCTGCTGGCCTCCGGACAACTGGATGGGGAACTTGTTGGCCTGCTCGGGAATGCGGACCCGCTCGAGGAACTTAAGCGCGGTCTTGCGCGCCTCCCTTTCCGGCACGCCCTTCACCCACATCGGGCCGGCCATGCAGTTCATCAGCACCGTCATGTGCGGAAACAGGTTGAAGTGCTGGAACACCATGCCGACGTTGGAGCGCACGTCGGCGACATTGCCCATCTTCCCATGCAGAGCGACGCCGTTGACGGTGATCTCGCCCTCCTGATGCGCCTCCAGGCGATTGAAACAGCGGATGAGCGTCGATTTGCCGGAACCCGAAGGGCCGCAGATAACGATCCGCTCGCCCTTATGAACCGTCAGGTTGATTTCCTTCAGGACGTGAAAGGTGCCGTACCACTTCGACACGTTGCGCGCTTCGATGATGGCGGGAGCGCTCATCGGACCTTGCTCCTGTGGTAATGTCGCTCGATCCGCGCCTGGATCAGTTCGAGGCAGATCGACAGCATCCAGTAGATCATGGCTGCGGAAATCAGCATCTCCATGTGCTGGAAGGTCTTCTGGCCGAGGGTGCGCGCCAGGAACATCAGTTCCCACACGCCGATGACAGAGACCAGCGAAGAGTCCTTCAGCATTGAGATGAATTGGTTGCCCGTCGGCGGAATGATGACCGGCAGCGCCTGCGGCAGGATGATGCGGCGCATGGTCAATGCGAAGCCGAAGCCCATGGAGCGCGACGCCTCCCATTGGCCGCGATCGATGCTCTGGATGCCGGAGCGGAAGATCTCGGTCATGTAGGCGCCGTAGCAGAGCGAAAGCGCAAGGATGCCGGCGGGCACCGCATTGATGACGAAGCCGAGTTGCGGCAGGCCGAGATAGATCAGGTAGACCTGCATGAGTAGCGGAAGGCCGCGGAAGAAGGAGGTGTAGAAACTGGCGATGGCGTAGGCGAAGCCATTGCTGGAAAGCTTGGCGACCGCGCCGGCCACCGCAATGACTGAAGCGATGACGATGGAAATCGCCGAGACATAGAGCGTGGTGACAACGCCCTGACTTATCAGAAACGGCAGCTTCTCCCTGATGAAGGGCAGGCTGAGGTGGAACGTCTCGAAGAAGGCAATGAACAGCAGCAGCAGTTCGAGCCAGACGATGCCGATCTGGACCTTGAGCGGCGCGAAACCAATCAGCACGACGTTGAGCGTGAAGATCACCGCTATGGCGAAGCCGATAGCAAAGCGCCCGTAGAGGCCGCTCGTCGACGGCTCTCCGATCACCGGACGCATGAGTTCGGCGAAGCTGGTGCTCGACATGTTGAAAGCCATGAAGAGAAGCAGGACGGCGCCGAACATCGTCGCCACGAACCAGGGTTTATGGACGAGGATTTCGGCTTCGACGGTATCGGGATAGAGCATATTTGAGCACCGGCTGTTCGGCGGCCTGCCCAGGGGAAGGCCGCCTTTGAAGGGAGCTAGTTGGTCTTGGAATAATCCTGGCCGTACCATTTTTCGGAAAGCTTGCTCAGCGTGCCGTCAGCTTTCATCGCCTTCACGGCGTCGGCGATCTTGGCCGACAGTTCCGGGTCGCCGCGCTCGATGGCGATTGCCAGCGGCTCGTAGAACACCGGATCGCCGACCTGCTTGATCGGGTAGCCGGCCTTCTCGGCGTCGAGGATCGACGGCAACGAAGAGACCACCGCGTCCAGGCGCACGCCGTCGCCGAGGCGAAGGTCGTCGAAGGCGGTCGTCGAATTCTCGTAGGAGTGGACCTCCTTCGGATTGAGCTTGTACTCGAAGGGCGGCGCGCCGGCGGCGTCGAGCGTCAGATCCTTCTTGGCATAGGCCTCGAAGGTGGAGGTGCTGGTGGCGCCGACCACCTTGCCGTCGAGGTCGGCCAAAGTCTTCGCCTTGCTGTCCTTGTGCACGGCAACGGCCGCCGGTGTGTAGTAGTAGACCGCCGGAAAATCGAAGAGCTCGGCGCGCTTCTTGGTCGGCGTCATCGAGCCGGCATGCATGTCCCAGCGCCCCGCCCAATTGCCGGCGGTGATGATGTCCCAGCCGGGCGTGACGAACTCGACCTTGACGCCGAGGTGCTTGCCGATTGCCTTGGCGACGTCGACGTCGAAACCGTCTAGCTCGTTGCTGGCATTCACGAAGGACTGCGGCGCCCAGTTGGCGTCGGTTGCCACTTTGAGCGTGCCGGCTGCCATCACACGGTCTAGCACCGCGCCTGCATGGGCAGGATATGCGCCAAGCGCAAGCGCCACCGCGGCTATCGTCAGCTGTCGTCTGGTCCAGATTGTCATATGCGTATTCCCCTTGTTGTTGTTCATTCACTTGCCCTCATGGCCGTTCAGCCGGTCATGATCTCGCAATCCCTTGCCGACGAGGTCGGCATCCTCCGGACGGCTCGCGGATTTAGCGATGCCCGAGCCGGTCCGGTCTTCCGCTGCCGTGGAGGATGTTTGCAGCCGTCATTCCCTCGCTCACGGGGAAAGCTTTGGCCTGTTGCCGGCGAGATGCCCTCACCTGCTCCGCGAAGACCGCTATCCATGCGCGACCGCCCCTCTCGCGCGACCAGCGCCCAGCAGGAAGTCGGCCATCGTGTCCGCGACGAGAGCCGGCGCCTCGATCAGGATGGAATGGCGGAGCCCAGGCAGGATGGCGAGTTCGGAGCCCTGCACCTGTTCGTGCATCAGACGTGCCATGCGCGGGCTGGAACCCTGGTCGTCCTCGCCGGTCACGATCAGTGTCGGGCAAGTGATGCGGTCGAGGATGCCGCCGAAATCGGTTTCGGCGAGAACTCTGTAGGCGGCGGCGTAGCAATCGCGGTCATTCTCGGCGTCACGCCGGCGCAGCTCCGCGACAATCTCCGGGTTGTTGTCCTGAAACTCCTCGGTCAGCCAACGCGACAGCGACGCGGCGTGATGCGCCGGGGCATCGCTGGCCATCAGCGCCGCCAGCCGACCGCGCACCGCGTTGCGTTCCTCGGGCGTGCGGCCGGCAACCGTCGACAGCAGCACCAGTTTTTGCAGGCGCTCGGCATGCGTCAGCGCAAGACGCTGTGCGATCAAACCGCCCAGCGAAAACCCTGCCAGATGGAAGGTGGCAAGCCCGATATGATCGGCCAGCGCCAGCGTCTCCTTGACGAAATCGTCGATCTCGTAGCGGCCTTTGACCCGGCTGGAGCGGCCATGGCCACGCAGGTCGAAGGTGAGGACCGCGAAACGATCCTTCAGCCGCCCGGCCACGCCACTCCAGGCTTCGAGATAGGAGCCGACGCCATGAATGCAGACCAGCGGCACGTCGCCCTTGCCCTCGAGGCGCCAGTTGATCAGCACGCCTTCGACATCGAGATGGCCGGAGCACGCCATGGTCACGCCCTCGCCGCCTGGCGCGCCTTGTCACGCTCGCGCGCGGCGAAGACCGGCATCACCTCGTCGACCCACAGCTTGATCGTCTTCTTCTGCAGCTCGAACGGCAGGTTGAAGGTAAGGCCGAGGCAGTACTGGTCGACGCCCGCCGCTTCATAGTCGAGCAGCTTCTCGATCACTTCGTCCGGCGTGCCGAACATCAGGTTGCGGCGGATGTTTTCCGGATCGTAGTTGTCCTTGCCCTTGACGCTCTCGTAGGGGACGGCTTCGGGAAAGCCGTTCTGCACGGTGCCGATGTTCTGGAATAAGTTCTCGAAGGCGCGGCCATAGTCGATGGCATGACCGACGGCGATCTCCCAGTCCTGCGCCCGTTCGTAGACGCAGGTGCGCCGCTGCATCATCAGGCGCGGGCGCGGGACCTCGGGATGATCGGCGACGGCCTTGCGGAACTTCTCGCCAAGCGCAGCGATCTCGGCCGCCGGCGCCGACAAGGGCGTCGACAGGATCGACGCGCCGATGCTCACTGCCCAGTCGAAAGTGCCCGGGTCTCGCGCGGCCACCCAGATCGGCGGATGCGGCCTCTGCAGCGGCTTCGGCACGCCGGCTGCCAAAGGGAACTTCCAGTAATGGCCGTCATGGGCATAGTCTTCCGCCCAGAGCTTCTTAACCGCCGGAACCAGCTCCTTCAGATAGGCGACGCCCTCCTGCTGGGGCATGCCGCCGGCCATGCGGTCGAACTCGTATTGGTACGAGCCCCGCGCGATGCCGAACTCCAGACGTCCGCCGGTCAGGTGATCGCAAAGCGCTGCCTCGCCGGCCAACCGGATCGGGCTCCAATAGGGCGCGACCAGTGTCGAGGTGCCGAGCCTTATTTGCTCGGTATGCTGGGCAAGCCAAGTCAGCGTCATCAATGGATTTGGCGAGATCGTGCATTCGATCGTGTGGTGTTCGGCCGTCCACAACGTCTCGAAGCCGCCCTCGTCGGCCATGCGTGCCAGTTCGAGCAGATTGCTCTTCACCTTCGACATCGGGATGTCGGGCGAGAAGCGCTCCATGGTCAGCGAAACGGCGAATTTCATGTCGGTCTCCCCAGTGTGTCGGGTTGGTCAGCGAAGGCGGATAATGAAGGGGTCCTGCATGGCGCCGGAGTAGTCGATGACGACGTTCTTCAGGCGCGAGAACTCCTCCATGGCGTCGAAGCCGCCGCGCCGGCCGTAGCCGCTCTCCTTGAAACCGCCATTGGCGGACATGAAGGAGGAAGCGCGATAGGTGTTGATCCAGACCGTGCCTGCCTCGACATTCCTGGCAAAGCGCAGCGCGCGGTTGATGTCGCGCGTCCAGATGCCGGAGGCGAGCCCATAGCGCGTGTCGTTGGCGAGCCGGATCATCTCGTCTTCCGACGAGAACGGCATGACGCCGACGACCGGACCGAACAGCTCTTCCTGCATGAAGTCCATGCTGTTGTCGGTATCGGTCATCACGGTCGGCTCGAAATACCAGCCGCCGGCAAGCTCGGCCGCTTGCGGCCGCCTGCCGCCGGCCGCGATGCTGGCGCCCTGGCGCACACCCGAGGCGACATATCCTTCCACCTTGGCAAGCTGCGCCGACAGCGCCAGCGGACCGATGTCGGTTTCTTCCAGCGTCGGCAGCCCGACCCGCACGCGCCTCGTGCGCTCGACCAGCGCCTCGACGAAGCGATCGTAGACGCTGGCCTCGACGAAACAGCGCGAACCGGCGACGCAGGTCTGTCCCGCCGCCGCAAAGACACCGGATACGACGCCGTTGACGGCATGGTCGATGTCGACATCACCGAAGACGACATGCGGCGACTTGCCGCCGAGTTCCATCGAGCAGGGAACGAGATTCTGCGCCGCGTTGGTGGCAATCCGCCGGCCGGTCACGGTCGACCCGGTGAAGACCAATTTGGCGATGCCCGGATGCCGGGTCAGCGGGTCGCCGGCCACAGCACCCGTGCCGGTGACGACATTGACGACGCCGGCCGGGAAGCCGGCTTCCATGATCAGCTCGGCCAGAGCGAGTGTGGAAGCACTGGCATGCTCGGACGGCTTGACGACCACCGTGTTGCCGAGCGCCAGGCATGGCGCCAGCGTGCCGGCGAGCAGCATCAGCGGCGAGTTCCACGGCGTGATCATGCCGACGACGCCGATCGGCTCGCGCAGGTTGAAGTTCAGCATGTCGAGCTTGTTGACTGGAATGGTGTCGCCAAGCAGCTTGTCGGCCATGCCGGCGAAATAGGTGTAGCTGTCGGGCATGGCGCGCATCTGCGCCCGCATTTCCTTGAGCAGCTTGCCATTGTCGCGTGTCTCGATCAGCGCCAGCTCATCGGCGTGCTCCATCACCAGTTCCGCCAGCCGACGCACGAGCTTGCCGCGATCGGTCTGGGTCATGCGCCGCCAGGCTGGAGCGGCGAAAGCGGCGCGCGCGGCCTCGACAGCCGCGCCGACATCCTCGGCGCCGGCCTCGGCAAACTGGTACCAGGGCTTGCCGGTGGTCGGGTCGAAGCTGTCGATATACTGCCCGCCGTTCGGCGCCACGAACGCGCCGTTGATGAACAGGTTCTGGCGCGAGCCTTCGAGCGATGCAATCGTCGTTTTCATGCTGTCTGTCCTGGGAGATTCATTATTCGGACGCCGCCTGCGTCCACGATTGCGACTGGCCGTCGATCATGGCGACGCGACCGCCGTCACCGGTGTCGATGTAGATGCCGAAGCGCTTGTCCTGCCGCTCGCGCGCATAGCGGCGCAGCATGGCGCGTAATTCATGCGTGGCGATCCGCTCATAGGGCAGCGCGTCGACGGAAAAGAAGGCATGGCCGTCGGCAAGCGCGGCTTCGGCACTCTCGCGGCTCAGTTCGGCGCGGTAGATCAGATAGCCGGGGTCGCTGTCGGCGACGTCGAACACCGAATAGAGGAAGGTATTTTCAGGAACGAGGCTCAGCGCCTCGCCGCCGTCCAGCACAAGCTGGCTGTCGGCCTTGCGGCGCCGCGCCGTCGGCAGCACCCAGCTGCCCTTGCCGTCGGCGCACAGGAGGATGCGGTCCCCCGCTTCGACGAGATAGCCGATGATCATATCCTGCGAGGCGAGCCAGCCGGCCGGCAGCGGATCCTTCACGCTGGCGTAGCGGCCGCGGCAAAATCCGAGCGGCGCCGACGGGCTCGTCCCAAAGGCCTGGACCTGACCGATCAGGATGATGTGGTCGCCGGCCTCGATGCGGTTGTGAACGGTGCAGTCGAACCATGTCAGGCTGTCGGTGAGGACCGGCGCGCCGGTGTGGGCGCTGTCATGATTGACCGACTGGAATTTGTTCGCCGCCTTGGAGGCGAAGACCGATGAAACATCGACCTGCCCCTCATGCAGGAAATTAACCGCGAAAGCGCTCGTTTCATTGAATGCCGGAAAGCTTGCCGCCGACTTGCCGACACAGACCAGAAGCAACGGCGGGTCGAGCGAGACGGAGGTGAAGGAGTTGGCGGTCATGCCGCGCGGCTTGCCGTCGCTGTCGCGCGTCGTGATGACTGTGACCCCCGTGACGAAAGTTCCGAAGGCACGACGCAAGGCGATCGGGTCGATCGTCCTTTGTGCTACAGCGTCCGCCATTGCCTTCCTCCACATTTCTGGGACGGAGGCTAGGCAGGGGCCGGCAGCGGTTCTTCCTCAGATCTATAGGAAGGAGTTGGCAACCGGCTGCTGCCATCCCGAGCAAGCAGAAGCACGGCAGGTCCGCGCCTGGCGGGACCGCCCCAGCGACGGCAATGACGCGATGAAATGGCTCTAGCGGTTTTCAGGCAACCGGCTGTCGATGATGCCGCTGAGGCGGATCGCCAGTTCGGCCGCGAAGCGTTGTTCGGGCGTGTCGAGCTTGATCCCGAACAGCTCTTCCATGCGCGACAGGCGATAGCGCAAGGTGGTGACATGCAGCCCCATCGCATCGGCGCAAGCCTGGCTGCGGCAACCTTCGCGCAGATAGGCAAACAACGTGTCCAGATAGGGGGTGTGGTGCTCGCGATCATGCGCAATCAAGGCGCCGACGCTCTTGTCAACGAAGTTGCGCACATCAGGCACATCGGCGGCAGCGACCAGCATCGGCAGCGGGCCAAAATCCTGGCCGGCGAAAACGCCGGTGCGTCCGAAAGATCGCCCGATGCGGATCATGCGGCGGCAACGCTCCCAGGCGGTGGGATAATCGGCCAGCAAGGCGCAGATTTCGGAAACCAGCACCGCCGGCTCACGTCCGAAATGGCGGCCAAACTCCGCAGCGATTGTGTAGGGCAATTTCGTCAGGCGAATGCTCTCCCGGTTATCGCCCACCACGAGACAGACAAGATCGCCTTCTACGGCGATGACGGTGCCCGCCACGCCTGCCTGGTCCAACAGCCGGACAAGGGTATGATGGGGGTCGGCCAGACCACCGCCGCCGTGCTTGGCCGCGTCGGCGTAGTCGACCACAATCAGCCTTTGCGGTACGGTCAGGTCAAGCCCCAGCCGCCGTGCCCGGTTGACGATATCCGCCTCGTCACGCCAGCGTCGTTCTACGACTTCCAGGAAAAGCTCGGTCAGCGATCTGGTCTCGAAGCGGAAGCGGACGAAGCTGCGCATCATCTGCACGCTGAGCGCGAATTTGGCGCTGTCGAGCAGCATCTGGTCGAGTTGGCCCGATTGCTGCGGCGTCGGAAAAATCATGAGCGCGCCAACCACTTCGTCATCGATTGTGAGCGGCTCTACGCGCACCGAAAGCTTGAGGCGATGCTTGCCGTCATCAACGAACAAAGTCTCCTCCTGGCGCGCTTCCGACGCGCCGCGCGCGACCTTGACGATCTGCCGGTTGAGCGCGCCGCCAACGGCCTGGCGCCAGGCCGCGGCATCAAAATGCGCTTCGCTCGGCGAGCGGCCAGCCACGACCAGGTTGGCGTGGAAATCAATGACCACGACCGCATTGGGTAACAGCTCGCCGACCTTGTCGGCGAGTGAGACCACCGATCCTTCCGACAGAGCCTGCTGCAGAAGCGAGGTGTGCGCCAACAAGGCGCGCTGCAGACGCTCGCCTGCTTGCTTTTCCTGGCGCAGGCGATGCTGCTTCTCCACCGCTATCTCGCCCAAATGCACGATCATGCCAATGAACGCGATATCCTCGGCACTCACTTCGGTGATTTCGCGCGAGACCACGGTCAGCACCATTGGCCGGCCGTCGTCGTCGACGCAGTTCATCGGCATGACGAGCACGCTGCGATAGTCGCGCTCGAACGCCTCCCGGCGATAGCCAGGAAACTCCTCGGACACACGCGCATCCCTGATATAGACCGGCTCGTTCCGGTTGAGCGCGACAATCGACGGACTGGTCGCCAATTCCCAGCGGTCAGGCAAACTGCGTTGAATGAGCGTGGGGTCATGGCGCACGATGACATAGGCGTGGCCATGCGGCGCATCGATGCTCATGATCGAGCCCAGCGTCCATTTGGCATGGCGGCAGGCTGCCAGCACGAGGTCTCGCAACACGGACTGGAGATCGCCACCCGAGTTGATGAGGCTGGCGGCGTCCCGCAAAGAGAGAATTTGAGACTCGTGGTCCACGCCCGGTCTTCCGCCTCGCGAAGGGCCAATTTAAGCCGTCGCGGATATATGAACGCTACACCGCTTCCAAGCGGGGTGCACGTCGATTTTTCCTACGAACCGGAGGAATACCCGTCCGCTAGATCCGATTAGGCTGAGCTTCCACCAACAGGGCCCAAAATTATGGAATTGCGAAAAGTCTGCACCTTCATCGAAGAAGTGCACATCGAAGGCGGCAAGGCCGGCGCCAGGCCGGTAAGATCGATCGTCGTCGCCGCTGTCCTGCGCAATCCATGGGCGGGGCGCGGTTTCGTCGAGAACCTGCGGCCGGAGATTGTCGCTATCGCACCCCGTTTGGGACATGAGCTCACGCAACGCGTGCTCGAACTCATGCCTGCCGAGCGCATCGAGAGCTACGGCAAGGCCGCCGCCGTTGGGGTCGCTGGCGAGATCGAACACGCTTCCGCCATGATCCACACGCTGCGCTTCGGCAATGTGTTTCGCGATGCCGTCGGCGGCACGACCTATCTCGAATTCTGCAACACGCGCAACGCGCCGGGCGCGCTTCTGTCATTGCCGATGATGCACAAGAGCGAGAACGGCCGCCGCTCGCATTTCATCACAGCCAACTTCCAGATCGCCGATGGACCGGCCGCCGACGAAATCGTCGTAGCCATAGGCGCGGCGGATGGCGGCCGCCTCCATCCGCGGATCGCGGATCGTTTTCAGGACATGAAGGAGATGGAGCAGGAAGCAGCGATGTGATGGTTGCGCGGCATTCCTGCTCGGTCGTTGATGATGCCAAGTTCTCGATTGGCGCGGCTGTTAAACGGCGGACATGAGGCGCAAACAGCCATTCGCTTCATGATTGACAGTAACCGTCGGCTTGAAAACGGAGTAAGAAATTGGGCAGCGCGGCCGGCGGGACTTGTCAGTGATGGCGCCTTCGCGCGTGCAGCAATTGGCGAGAGCCGCGCTCGACCATCTTCAGCCCGTCGCGCACGAGGCTGCGTCTGGTAAAACGCCGGGTCGTGCCAGTCGGCGGCGTTGACCAGCCGACGGCCGAACAAGGCGGTTGCGACTTCTAAATGGGATGCCTGTTCCTCGCGACCGTCCAAGCATCGCAGCATGTGACCAAGGCGCCGACGCTGGACAGCGGTCAACCTGGCATCGGGAAGGTTGGGCGTGTGGATCGAGCGGATGAACCGTTCGATTGCCTGGAGCCGGTCAAGCGCCATTTCGTCGCGTGGGATCGCAGCAGCCATCGGTTCGCCTGGCTGCGCGTCGCCGAGAAACGCCAGTTGCGTGACGAGCTCTACGCACGGGCGCAACGTCGAAAGATCGCTGACCGGTCAAAGATGACGTAGCAGCAACTGGAGAATGCCTTGGGCATCTCGTGAAATCCTCAAACCAGAGGCGTCGCGTCCGCGTTGATCAATCAAAGGGCCGACGTCTCTGACGCTCGAGCAATCATTCTGATCTGCTTGAACCGGCCTTTCTCGACCACGTGCAAGGCCGTCATCGCGGCGCCATTGTCCTGCCTGGCATCCCATTTGACGACGTCTGGGTATGCAATACCGCGATATTGGCTTTGCCGGAGCGCCGATATCACGCCCTCTCGGCTAAGCCGGTTTCCGCGCTGGGCCAGCCTTATGGCTTCGATCAACTGACGCACCGCTCGACGAACGCCGCATCATCATAAGACGCTATGGCGGCGATGTTGAGATGCTTGAATTGCCATGGGGTCTCCAACCCAGGGAACCCGGCGGGCGACCTTTCACGGTCGTACGCGCAGAGGACCGATCGTTCCCGAGCCATCGCTGCCTGGTGCCGGCGTCCGAATTCCGGCATCGCAGCCAGGGAAAGAACTACAGCTTTCGCCTCGCAAACGGTGATTGGTTCTATTTCGCCGGCATCTGGCGGCCAGCGACCCGCGATTGGTCGGAAGCCTACGCAATCCTGACGATCCAGGCCAACGACGATATTGCGCCCTACCATGAGCGCCAGATGGTAGTGCTGCGCCGGGACGAACGCGCGGCTTGGCTCGACATGACGCAGCCCGAACACGAGGTCCTTCGTCCCCTTCCAGGTGCAAGCTTTGCGATTTCGCGTCTCCGCCAGGGTCGCAGACAGGCTGAATTTGCGATCTGAAGATTGTAGGATCCGGAAGCAGGAACCTTACACCCTGGCGAAATGACATTGCAGGCAAATGGCCCCTGAACGCGGCGCTGGCCCGCGCAAGATCATCCATGTCGACATGGATGCGTTTTACGCTTCGGTCGAACAGCGCGACAATCCGGAACTGCGCGGCAAGCCGCTTGCCGTCGGTGGGGCCGCGGCCCGCGGCGTGGTCGCGGCCGCAAGCTATGAGGCCCGCGCGTTCGGCGTTCGCTCCGCCATGCCTTCGGTCACGGCAAAGCGCAAATGCCCCGAACTGATCTTTGTACCGCCCCGCTTCGAGGTATACCGGGCGGTTTCGGCCCAGATCCGCGACGTGTTCGCCGAACACACCGATCTCATCGAGCCGCTTTCGCTCGACGAAGCCTACCTCGACGTCACGGAGAACCGGTTCAATATTCCTGCGGCCTCAACGATCGCAGAGCTGATCCGGGCAAAGATCCTGGAGGTAACCGGGCTGACTGCTTCCGCCGGCATCTCCTACAATAAATTCCTCGCCAAGATGGCCTCCGACCAGAACAAGCCTAATGGCCAGTTCGTCATCACGCCACGTCACGGTCCCGCCTTCGTAGAGACCTTGCCCGTCAAGAAATTTCACGGTGTCGGCCCCGCGACAGCCGCGAAGATGGAAGCGCTCGGTATCGAGACCGGCGCCGATCTCAAGGAGAGGTCGCTCCCCTTCCTGCAGCAGCATTTCGGAAAGTCAGGGCTCTGGTACTATCAGATCGCGCGCGGCATCGACAAACGCGCCGTCGAACCGGATCGGCCGCGCAAATCAATCGGCGCGGAGGACACTTTCGCAGCCGATATCGTCGAGCTCGATGCATCGCTCGCCGAACTTAAGCCGTTGATCGCCAAAGTCTGGGGATACTGCGAAGGCAAAGGCATCCGCGGCCGAACCGTCACGCTGAAGGTCAAATTCGCCGACTTCCAGCAGATCACGCGCAGCCGCACGGTGGCGATGCCGATCGAGCTTCGTGATTTCGAGGAGCTCGCGGCCGATCTCCTGAGGTCGGTATTCCCCGTGCGGAAAGGCATCCGCCTGTTGGGCATAACACTGTCGTCGCTAGGCGATGTGTCGCCGTCGGATCAACGACAACTTCGGTTCGAGGTGTAGCGCTGCCTCTCAGGCCGGACGCAGAGAATCACCGGCCGCAACTTGTCCGGATCATCGCTCGTGCGGATCGATCTCGCGGACGATCTGGGAGACCTCTCCTTCATATTCGTCGGCCCGCACGACCGTGAGTGTTCCGTCGCCGGCGCGGAAGATGACGATGCTGACCATCAGGCTGGTGGCGAGGCTGAAGGCGAAGGCGTTGGCTTCTACGAGGGACATTTTTCCGGCTCCTGTTCTGGAAGCGGGGAGCGATCCCCGCGTGACAGGCGCCCGATGTGTCCGGCCGAGGGCCGCGATCACCGTGAAGGCAAGGCCGAAACGGCGGCACGCTTTGCGTAGTCCGACCCTTCATGGGTTGATGGCATCAGGCCCTTGGACCGGACCAAGGAATTGCGCCGACAAACGCGGCGATCGGTTCCCTGTCCTCCATTCCAAGACCAGGTGCGATGTGAACCTCGTGGTCCACCGCCTCGCCTTCATCGACGCCACATCGGCAGGAGCGGTCGTCCGATCAACGCGCCAAGAGTGACGGGAATCAGAGCGAATGACTTGAGGCGGGTCGACTGGTGGCCCCTTCACGTTGCACCAAACTTCATCACCGGAATGCCGAGCCTGCGGGCCTTGTCGGCGAGGTTGTCCTGAATGCCAGAGCCGGGGAAATGAATGACGCCAATCGGCAAGGTGTCGAGCATGGCGTCGTTGCGCTTGAAGGGCGCGGCCTTGGCATGCCTGGTCCAGTCCGGCCTGAAGGCAATCTGCGGCACCTTGCGGCTGTGAGCCCATTTGGCCGCGATCAGCTCGGCACCTTTTGGTGATCCGCCGTGGAGCAGGACCATGTCCGGATATTTGCCATGGACCTGGTCGAGCTTGGCCCAGATCAGCCGATGATCGTTGAAATCGAGTCCTCCGGTGAAGGCGACTTTCGGTCCAGGTGGCAACAGCACCTGGCCGTCTGCGTGCTTCCTCGCGGCAACGAAGTCCCGGCTGTCGATCAGTGCCGCGGTCAGGTTGCGGTGGTTGACGACAGAGCCCGAACGCGGGCGCCAGATCGAGTGGGTGTGACGCTCGTAGTGCTCGGCGGCCTGGTCGCGCATCAATTCGAAGCCGCTGCGGCGTTCGAGCAGGGTCTGACCTTGGGCGATGAGGCGCTCGAGTTCGACCGAGTTGACCTCGGATCCATCCTGTTCGCGCTGCAGCCGTTGCTGGCCAACTTCGTTTTCATCGAGCTCGCGTTCGATCCGCTTGGTCGCGCGATGGAACAGATTGACCGTGCCCCACAGCAGCTCCTCGAGGTCGGGCTCAAGGCGTGTGTCGGCCATCGCCACCACGAGAGCGTCGAAGATGTCGGCGATGCTGGCTGCCACGACCCGGCCTTCGGGAAGCGGGCGCGGATCGGGTTCGTCGTCGAAGGGACGGTAGCCGTAGAGCTGAAGCTCCTGAAGGACGTGGTCCATGGGTGATGATGCGGTCTGTGACTGATATTCGGTATCGTGCTCGGTGCTCATGGCGGCTTGCCTTCGTCGGACCGGCCGCGCCCATCGCGGCCTTCATGGCGACGAAGGCGATGGACGATCCGGACTTGCACCCGCAGCGTCAGCGCAGGGCCGGAACGGGAGTGGAGGATGGCGAAGCCCGGCTATTTTGCCTCGCGATGGAAAGGCCCGAAGACGGGGCCCCGCGCGGCCCGCCGCGTGGGGTGGCAAGGGCCGCCGGAAAATAGCCGGGCGCAGCCATTGCCTGTCCGGACCGGCCGGCGCCCGATCGCCCTCTTGAAGGCCGTGGGCCGGCCCTCGCCGAGCGAAGATCCACCCGCGCACGCGAGCCACGCATCGCTGGCACGGCCCCTTCTCCCCTTTCCGGTCAGGCCGCCAGCGTCATGAAGCGTTCGACATCCTGTGGCGCGATCTGAACCCGCAGGATCCCCCTCAGCGCATCGGCGCCGAGCAGACGCAGATCCTCGTTGAAGTCGCCAAGTTTCGGCGTCAGAACCATCGCCTCGATACCGGCCGCGCTGGTGCGTTCGATGAGGGTTGCCACTGCTGCGTCGCCTGCCGGATCATCGTCGCGGGCAATGTAGAGCCGACGCAATGTGTCAGGGAACAGGATTGCGGACAGGTGCGCCGCCGACAGCGCCGCGAGTGCCGGCATAGCGGGCAGGACAATGCGTTGCGACAGCATGGTTTCGATGCCTTCGCCGGCCGCCATGACATCGCGGCAGCAGCCGAAGCGGACGGCGTGACCGAGCAGTTCGCCCATGGCCCGTCTTGGCGTGTCGATCGGAGCGCGGCCGAGATGAGCCTCGCTGAATCCGCCCGGATCGAGCCAGGTGCGGTGGGCGCCGGTGAGCTTGCCTTTGAGGTCGGTGACCGTCGCGATCATTGCCGGCCATGTTTCGGTCGGGCCGCTCTCTGGACGGTAATAGCAGCGCGGATGAAACCGAAGGCTCCCGGTCTCATGCAAGATTGTAATCGCGCGTCCGCGCAGATACCTCTCCACAAGCGTTCCTGGTATCGGCTGCGACATGGAGACCAGCCGCCGCGCCGCTTCGGTAGAGCCGCCCGCAGCGGGACCGGCTTGCTCCCGCCGGTCCTTTGGTTCGTTCGTCGTTAGGGGCATGGACAGAAAGCTCCGCGCCTCGTCGAAAACTTCCTTGAAATCGACAAGGCCAAGCGATTCCCGAATGACGTCCAGAAGGTCGCCGTGCTCGCCGGTGGCGGCGTCGGTCCATTTCCCGGCAGCACCCTTGCCGGAATCCGATCCCTTGAGACGGACGAACATCGAGCGCCCCGGTGCATTGCGGGCGTCGCCAACCAGCCAGTAGCGGCCCTGGCGGCGACCATTGGAAAGGTAGCGGCGGCAAACCGCCTCCGCCCGCTGGGCGAGACGGCTTGCGAGTTCGGATGCATCGCGAGGCGGCATCAGCTGGCCTCCCTCTCGCTGATGCGCTGTATCGGATGACGCTCGATCACCTTGGCAAGCACCGCAGGTCCACTCGCGTCCGCAGGCACGAACATGCGCAGTTTCCAGGATATGATCTCATGGAAAAGTCCGTAGGCCGTGAGCCGCTCGCGCATAGTATCGGTGAAGCCCGACAGCTCGATGCGATTGGCGCCCATGACGCGGACGCGGCGCAGATGAAGTCCCTCATCGAGGTCGAGCATCGTCCGCCCATCCGCAAGGGCGTTGAAGGCATCTTGTGCCGTCAGCGTGCTGACGCCTGTTGCGAGCGCATCGGCGGCCCATGCGGCCGAAACCCTGCGTCCGATGATGCGCTCCCCCTCGTCGGTCTGGAGCCGGTAGACCCGGCTCGATTCGTTTGGAAGTCGCTTCCAGATCGGCAGCAGCAACCCCGCGACGATGTGGATGGTCGAGTCCGAGAAAGTCGGGACGCTCGCGACCTCGGCACTCCAGGCGGCAGCGAAGGTCGCGCGATCAGCCTGCTGCCAATGACTGTCCTCCATCATACGCAGCGACGCACGGTGTTGTTCCATCGGCCGGATCAACCTGACCCGCCGCTCGATTTCGCCATCATCTAGCATGAACGATGGCGCGGGGACTTGGACGGCAGCACGCCCTGAGCGTTCGTTGACCAACAGGATGGCGCGCTGGTCGACGAGATGGGCGACAGCTTCCTCGACGGGCACGGGTCGATTGCGCTGGCGCTGATCGATGGTGAGGAGCTGCGTTTGGGCGCCGGTGCCCGGATGGGTGTAGATCGCCCGCCGATCCGTGACGACGAAGCTCTCCGCCCGCAGCGTTTCGAGCCCAACATCATAAACCCCAGCCGCGATGGCGCCTTCCACCTTGGCTGTGAGCAACTGCTCGAAGGCCGCGAACAGGATGTCCTGTAGTTCGATGGTAAGCGCCAGCAGCCGGTTGAGGAAAGTTGTGATCGGCGGCAACTCGTCCTTGATGCCGTTCTCGTCCGTCAGCGTCAGCCCCGTGGTCTGCTCGAACAGCGTGAGTGAGCAGCCCTCCACCTTGCCGCGGACGATCAGCAGATAGAGCTGGCGCAGTGCATCGCGCGCATAATGCGATTCCAGATTGTCCTCCGGGCGAAACAAGCCCTGCCCGCCGGTCTGGCGCTGGCCTCGCGTGATCGCGCCCAGCGTATCGAGACGCCGGGCAATCGTGGAGAGGAAGCGTTTCTCGGCCTTCACGTTGGTGGCGATCGGTCGAAAAAGCGGCGGTTGCGCCTGGTTGGTCCGATGCGTTCGGCCAAGGCCCTGGATGGCGGTATCGGCTTTCCAGCCAGGCTCGAGAAGATAGTGGATGCGCAGGCGCGTGTTCCGCGCCGAAAGCTCCGCATGGTAGCTTCGGCCCGTCCCGCCGGCATCGCTGAACACCAGGATGCGCTTGACGTCATCCATGAAGGCCTGCGTCTCGGCGAGATTGGCCGAGGCCACGCGGCCCTCGACCATTAGGCGTTCGCCCTTCCTGACGATGCGTCGCGACCGGCCCGTCACCTCCGCGACCATCTCGGTGCCGAAGCGCTGGACGATCTGGTCGAGCGCGCCAGGGACCGGTGGCAAGCTCGCCAGCTTCTCAATCAGGGCCGTGCGGCGCGCGAGCGCCTCGCGGCTTTCAACGGGCTGGCCGTCGCGAAACACCGGCCTCGACGACAGGTTGCCTTCCGAATCCGTGAAGGGTTCGTAGAGTTGAACCGGAAAGGCATGCTTGAGGTAATCGAGCACATATTCGCGCGGCGTAATGTCGACACGGACATCGTTCCATTCCTGCGTCGGCACCTCCGCCAGCCTGCGTTCCATCAGCGCCTCGCCGGTGGAGACGATCTGAATCACGGTCGAATGCCCGGACTGGAGATCCTGCTCGATCGAGCGGATCAGCGTCGGCGTCTTCATCGACGTCAGCAGGTGACCGAAGAAGCGCTGCTTGGCGCTCTCGAAGGCCGAACGCGCGGCGGACTTGGCCTGGCGGTTCAACGTGCCGCCGTCGCCGGTGATGTTCGCGGCCCGCATGGCCGCGTCGAGATGGTTGTGAATGACGGCGAAGGCGCCCGCATAGGCATCGTAGATGCGCCGCTGCTCAGGCGTCAGTTCATGCTCGACCAGTTCGTACTCGACGCCGTCGAAGGAGAGCGAGCGTGCCGTGTAGAGGCCCAGCGCACGAAGGTCCCGGGCGAGCACCTCCATTGCCGCCACGCCACCCGCCTCTATCGCCTCGACGAACTCCGCTCGGGTCGAGAACGGGAAGTCCTCGCTACCCCAGAGGCCAAGCCTTTGGGCGTAGGCCAGATTGGCGACGGTGGTCGCGCCGGTGGCGGAGACATAGACGACACGGGCGCCAGGCAACGCATGTTGCAGGCGCAAGCCGGCGCGACCCTGCTGTGAGGGTGCGACATCGCCACGTTCTCCCTTGCCGCCGCCGGCATTCTGCATGGCGTGCGCCTCGTCGAATATGAGCACTCCGTCGAAATCCGAGCCCAACCATTCGACGATCTGCCTGACGCGCGAAACCTTCTCGCCACGGTCGTCGGAGCGCAGCGTGGCATAGGTTGTAAACAGGATGCCTTCTGGAAGCGTGATGGTGCGCCCTTGCGCGAAGCGCGACAGCGGCGTGACCAGCAGACGCTCCATGCCGAGCGCCGCCCAGTCGCGCTGCGCGTCCTCAAGCAGCTTGTCTGATTTCGAGATCCACACGGCCTTGCGCCGGCCTTGCAGCCAGTTGTCGAGCACAATGCTCGCAGACTGCCGGCCCTTACCGACGCCGGTCCCGTCGCCGATGAAGAGGCCTCGCCGGAAGCGCACGGCTGTTGGCGCGTTCTCGGCCGCTGCTTTGACAACATCGAGCGTGTGGTCGACCGACCACGATCCGGCGAGAAACCCATGATGAGCCTCGCCGGCCAGGATCACCGTTTCAAGCTGGGCGTCCGAGAGAGACGTCAGGATATCGCCGGGCAGGGTTGGACGATAAGTGGGCTTTGGCGGCGCGACCGATGCCATCGCCGCGGACTGGACCAGCCTGGTCGGGTGCGCCTGCGAACCAGGAATACGGATGGTCTGCAATCCATATTCCTCGTAGATCGCGTCGGTCAGCCGTGCTCCCTCGCCGGGTGCCCAATCGACCGTCTCGTAGGACAGTTCAACGCCGACTGGCTCGGACAGCTGCCGGTGAATCGGGCCTGCGACAGGACGGGCGAGATAACCGCGGACCGACCGAGGCGCGGGAATGGCGGGAACAACCCTGGCCGCTTCGGCGATCGGCAGCCGTGCCGGGACGTGCTTCTCGATCCAGCTGAGCAAGGTCGCGACATCCGGCGCAAAGCCGGGCGAAGCCGGCATGAAGGACGGATCACCAACCCTCGTCTTGTCGATGACCGTCAACCGGGTGTCGATCGTCGTACCATGCTTGGCATAGACGGCGCCGCTGATCGTGGCGGAAAAAACGACATGACCCTGCTCCTGGAGGCGCAGGAATGCATCGCGCCATGCCGACATCTCCAGCCCGAAACCCGCGCCGGTGATGGTGACCAGCCGACCCCCGTCGGCAAGCCGGCCGAGTGCCGAGGCGACATGGCGATAGGCCGCATCTGCGACGCGCCCGTGCACATTGGCGAGGACCGAGAACGGCGGATTCATCAGCACGACCGTGGGCAAGCTGGCGGGATCGAGATGATCGTCGATCTGGGCCGCGTCGAACCGCGTGACCGAAAGGGTTGGGAAGAGATTGGACAGAAGACCCGCACGCATCTCTGCAAGCTCGTTCAGGACAAGCGAGCCACCCGCGATCTCGGCGAGGATGGCAAGCAGCCCGGTGCCCGCGGAAGGCTCAAGCACCCGGTCAGACGCCGATATTGCGGCTGCGCAGACGGCTGCGAGGCCCAGCGGGATAGGCGTCGAGAATTGCTGCAGCGCCTGAGTTTCCTCAGAGCGGCGGGTATGCGTGGGCAGAAGGTCTGCAATCCGGCTGAAAAGCGGTAACGCGGACGCCACAGAGCCGGCCTTGCGCAGAAGCGATTTTCCGTATTTGCGAAGGAACAGGACGGTCGCGGCCTCGCAGGCGTCATAGGCCGTCTTCCAGTCCCAGGCACCGCTCGTGTCGGACGCCCCGAATGAGGCTTCCATCGCAGCTCGCAGGACGACGGCATCGACGCGGCGGCCGCATTCGAGGTGGGGAAGTAGACGCAGGGCTGCCGCGTAGACTGCTGCGGCTGGATCGGCAGGGTTAGCGGCGGAAGGGACCGGAGTGCCGGTTAATGTCGGAGCCAGGAAGTTCATCGGAGATCCTCCGGAGAGCGAGACCGGGAAAGCCCATCGGCGCTCTCTCTGACCGCACGGGCTCAAGCCGTCCCGGCCGGACACTCACTCTCACCACAGCACGCAAAAACGCCCGGCACTCTTGCGAGAGCCGGGCGAAAGGTGCGGAAGGGAAAGGGCCTATTCGGCGGCGTCGAGCTGTTTTTCTTCCCCGTCGACCAAAGCAACGTCATTGTCACCTGCCAGGAATTCAGGCAGAGCTTCATCTTCGTCGCCAGTGTTGTTGTCGACTGCTTCGACATCGCCGTCGACAAGCCGCAGAGGCTCGGGCAGCCAGCCACTATCGGCGAGCAGGCGTTCGGCTTCCTTGGCCATGTCGCCCTTCTTGAGGTGATCGATGAGCTGGGATGCGCGCTCGCCAGCACCCTCGCGAACGGCTTCCAGAATACGCGCTTTGGTGATGCGGCCGAGATAGTTGCCGACGGTGGGGCGCCATCCGGCGTCAATCATGTCGAGCCCAACTGCCCGAGCAAGGTGATCGGCGTCGGCAAGCCGCCGCTGGACGCCGTGCGTCGAGATGGCGCCATTACCGTAGCGATCAGCCCTTTCGTAGAGCGCGTTGACGCCGAAGGATGCGCAATGCGCGAACAGCTCAGTTTGCTGGGTGCCCGTCAGTGCAGAGAGCGCGTTCCAAAGGTCGGCGACGTCAGCTGGAAGACGCTTTTCCCAGGCATCGTGGCGGGCCTTGATCGAGCGCGCATAAATCGTATCCCGAAGCCCTTCGGACTGGACCGGAAAGACCGTGCCGCGGACAAAGACTTCCATCGCCACGCCTTGAGCGCTGTAGCGAGAGAAGGTGTCACGGACGAATTTGTGAAGCACGGCCAGAAAAGCGGTTGCCGGGTCGTTCGCGAGCTTGTCTCGCAGAGCCAGCGTGCGATCCGCGGTCAGTTCCATGATGAGCCGATCCGGCAATGGCTTGATGCCATCCTCCTCCTCATCATCCGGGTCGACCGGCCGGCCACCGATGGTGATGATGGCCCGCTGATTAGAGCCTGTGGCCGAATTGCCGGATTCGTCGATGCCGGGATCGTTGTCGCCCTCGGGTGTCACGGGCGCCTCATCCTCCGGCTTCACAAAGCCGCGCTCGACGAGAAGCATTCCATCCGTATCGACGCTGACGAAGACACCTGCGCGCGCGATCTCGACCGGATCGAAGCGGACGGGCCGCGCCTCGAGCGATTTGATCGCGGTTTCGATCTCGCCAAACCGCTGGTCGACCTCATCCGGCAGCTTGTCAGCCTCCTCGTACTGCGCCTGAAGCTTGTCAAACTCGTCACGCAGCGCATCGAGCGTGGCCTGCTCATCGCCTGTGAGGTCGATCGGCGTGCCCTCGAGCTCGCGCAAGCCGCTTGTCGCGCCGTAGGGGAAGCTCACCGCGACTTCAATCCACTTCCAGCCTTCGCTGGCGATTTCGTCGGCCATCATCTGCAGCTTCTCCGTGACAAGCCGTTCAAGCAGCGGGACGTCCTGCAACCACCCGCCATCGTCCGACTGGAAAAGATCGCGCAGCACTTCGCCGCCCGCCGCCTCATAGCGCTCCAGACCGACGAACAGGGCCCGCTTGTCGGAGGCACGCACGGTGTTCTCGGTCAGCATGCGACGGATCTGGTATGGCTCCTTCGACCAGCTGTTCTTGATCGCCTCCCAGACCTGGTCCTGTCTGGCGTGGTCGTTGCTGACGGCGAATGCTTCAAGTTGGGCGATCGTCATGCCATCGTCGGCGTATATCTCAAGAAGCGCCGGCGACACTTCAGCGAGCTTGAGGCGCTGTTTTACCACGCTTGTCGAGATGAAGAACGCGGCTGCGATCTCCTCCTCCGACATGCCCTTGTCGCGCATGTCCTTGAACGCGCGATATTGGTCGAGAGGGTGAAGCGGGGCGTGTTCAATGTTCTCGGCAAGGGAGATCTCCTCGGCCGCGATCGGCCCGGACGAATTGCCGACGACACAGGGAATGGACGCGGTCTTCGCGAGGCGCTTCTGGTTCACAAGCATCTCAAGCGCGCGATAACGGCGCCCCCCGGCGGGAACTTCGAACATTCCGGTCTCCTTGCCGCCGGCATCGAGCACGGGACGAACATGAATGCTTTGGATGAGACCGCGGCGGGCGATCGAGGCCGCGAGTTCCTCTATCGAGACGCCGGCCTTGATACGTCTGACATTGGTCTGGGCAAGCACCAGCTTGTTGAAAGGAATGTCGCGCGAAGGCGACAGGCTTATCTTCTGAACGGCGTTGGCCATCGGGGTTTTCTCCGCGACGGGCGCCGAGAGCCTCTCTCTCGACCTTGAACCCGTCACGAAATCCCTCCAACACTCTCCCTCTCCTGCCAGCACGATCCGGCACGCCGTTGATCGCCTGCCGAGCCTGCACAGCGCGCACAGCCGTGAACGCAGTTTCTGCATGAGCCGACAATGAGAGGGATCGATCAAGCGCGGCTGGCGCTTGATACCCGGGACGGTCGGCGGGGCCGCTGCGTGCAATCCCGACGCGGAACCCTGTGAACCCGGTGATTGACGGACCGCGCTTGCGCTGGTCCGGTCAACGATGGCTATGCAGCCCTTCTATCGTTGCCTGCGCCCAACTCAATGGATGCTCCGACCTCATCCGGCAGGTGGCCAAGAAGCCACTCCGCCGCCTTGCTGGCCTGGCTGGCGGCACGAACGATGGCACGATTGTCCTCTTTCAGAACCTCTAGCCATGAGCCGATATAATCCGCATGCCGAACAGTAGGCACGATGCCCAAGGCCGCGCAGCAGAAGGCCGCGTTGATCTCGGCGACATATCCTGACAGTCAAGCCTGACGATCGTGGTTATCGCGGAGCGAAGTGTCAGGCCTCAGCGGTTTTTTGATCCTCGCGGGCTGGGCGGCAGCCAAGGTGAAAAGGCCATGGCTGCGCGCGTCGGTGGCGGCCCTAAGGCGACGTGGCGCTCAGCTCGGCGGCTGTTGCGCGTGCATCCAGTCAGCGGCAGCCTGCGCTTTGCTTGCGGCGGTGAAGATCGCCCGCGCGTCGTCCTTCAGCACCTTGAGCCAGGATGCGACATAGGCTGCGTGGTCAGGACGCGGATGATGCGCCAGGCCCAGATCGGCCAGGATATAGGCTGCAGCAAGTTCGGCGGTCAGTTCTTCGACTGCCAAGGCCTGGCGGGTGAAGCGTTTGGTGAAGTCTCGATCGAGCCGATGCTTAGAGCCCGTGGCATGCGCGGCCTCATGGACATAAGTCCCGACGTGAGCGACAGCATCGTGGAAGCGATTGAAGTCCGGCATAAAGATTCGGTCGAGATCGATGCGGTAGTATGCAGCGTTGGCGCCAAACGTAACGGGAATGCCGAGCGCACTGATGAAGGCATCGGCATGCGGGACTCGTTCGGAGTCAGGCAGGATTGGAGCGGCGGAAGGCGTGAAGCCCTCGACCTGAGAGCTGTTGAAGACCGAGAAGGCGCGGGCGAAGAGGCGTCGCTGGGGGTGCTCATCGTCGCCGACTGCATCATCGTCAGAGTGTGCGGCAAACTCCTTCCAGAGCACGACGGTCGTTGCGCGTTCGCCCTTGCTGACCTGGGCGCCAAGGGCCTGCCATTGCCGGTATGTGCCCCAGAGGCCGCTTCCAAAGCCGTGAGCCTGGGCTGCGATCCAAAGAGCGAGCGTATTGACGCCGCGATAAGCCTTTCCGGAAGAGATGTTGGTCGGGCGAGCAATCGAGCTTCCATCGTGGTGCCAGGGCATCCGCCATTCGCCGGCGCCGGCCTCGATGGCGGCAATTATCTCGGAAGTGATGCGGGTATACACGTCGGTGCGGTTTTGCGTGTCCATGGTCGGAACTCCTGTCCCGCCGGGGCCAATCCCCGGCGGCGGAGCAGCCATCTGCGATGGCTAAGGGCCGACCGCGCACTCGAAGAGCCGCAGCGTGAGCGAAGGACGGCGATCAGCCGTTGCGCGGGCGGACCTGACATCGCGCGCTCCGCCGAACGCCGGGGTTGGTCCGACGGGACATCCGATCAGTGGGCCGCACGCAAAGCCGCTACGTCGCTCTCAGGTCCGACGATCTATGCCATCAAGAACCGCCTCGATCCGCTGGAGATCCTGCTTCACGATGGTCCGTTGCAAAGGCGACAGACGCTTCTCCTTCAGCAAGGTCTTGGCGTCCTCGGCAGAGCGTGACCAGGCTGGCCGATGGCGTGCGGTGATGCAGGCATTGGGGCAGCGGGTTGGCTGGCAAAGCGTGGTCAGCGGCATCTTGCCGTCGATGTTCGTCGCCTGCTTCAGGCAGGCGGCCGTGCCGGGATCAAAGAAGCAGTCGGCCAGCACCCCGACATGCAATGTCCGCGCGAGGCTCGCTAGCATTGTGCGGAGGCGCCCACGATCAGCGATCATGGCCGGAAGCGGACCGAGTTCTGTCGATATGCCGTCGAGTGTCTTTGTGACACGCGCTGCGGCTGGCCCGGACAACGTCGCCCCGGCCTGCCGCCCATCGAAATAGGTCAAGAGATCATCGATCTGGCCGAGGCTGCGCTGGTTCTCGACTTCCGCCCGGAAGCCCGAACGGCTTGAGCCGGCATAGCCTTCGAACGCGGCGACGGAGGCATGCTTGTACTGAATCATGCCGGCGATGGTGCCGAAGGGACGGTTGGCAATGTGCCATGCGATCGTGCGCCTGAACTGCCGCGTCGTGATGCGCCAAGGCTGGCCAGCTGGCCCGTTCGGGACCGCCGGCGTGTCCGGTGTGCCGAACAGGTCGTTGAGATGGTCACGGAAATGATTGAGCTGACGGACGATCTCGGCCGAGAGGTGATCCTTGCAAACAGACCGAGCGATCAGAACGGGCCAGAGCGTCGTGAGGCCTCGGGCGGAAGCCACCCGGAACGACAGGCGTTCCAGAACCTCGACAGCTCTGGCGGCGGGCTCGATGGTGACCCACTCGGCGGGCTCACCCTGGGCGGACTTGCCCTTATAGGCGACGGATCGCACGCGATGGCGCATGATCATGCCGTCTTCGCTGCGCGTCAGGGAGAGACACCCACGCTGCATCGCCTGGACTTCGCAGTCCCGCATGCCGGTCAGATAGGCGCACAGGATATAGGCCGCCGATTGCAGCATGCGCTCTTCCGCCGCGAGGGTCTTGGCGTCGAAGCGGGGGCGCCAGGGCTTGCCGGTCTCGGGTAGAATGGAGATCGGCGTATCCATCCCGCCGGCTTCCACACCGAGTTCGCGTAGGGCGGCATCGATGAGATCGGGCGCACCGCTTGCGAGTTGAACGTGCATTCGCTTCTCGGCGCGGGCGTCGATGCCGATGTGCAGATGAAGCAAGTGGGAGTTGACGGGTGGCGACAGGTCCCCTGTCTCGGGGTGTCGGAGAAATATGCCGTTATGGGCGGTGCCCCAGATCGGCACCCCGCGACCTTCACTGCGAAGCCGCCCGAAATAGTCCTCAAGCCGGTTACGCTGCTGGCGCCGGCGGTCTTGACGTTCGAGGACGCTGTCCTGCTCGATGAGCATGGCGCAATGAGCTTCGAGACAATCCATCTCCTTGCGGGCTGCGAAGATATCGGCGGCAAACTCGGTGACATACCGGATCGACCAGGCCAGCAGCGGCGATATGATCGCCTCGGGGATGCGCGGTGTCCGGTTCTCGCGAACCTGACGATAGCCCGCGACGCGCGCAGGCGGTCTTCCGGCCCACGGCTGGAATGATACCCCTCCGGAAGGAAGATCATCGCGATAGGCATAGAGATCGAACGGGACCTCCAGCAGGTGGGTGACAACGACCGGCCGACGAGCACGGTCGGCCTTGAGGTGGCGGGCATATCGGTCAAGAAGTGGCTGGTCGACACGGCGGAAATCGACCACACCGAGTTCATCACGCACGAACTCGAAGAAGCGTCGTGCGCGGTTGAAGACCTGTCGGACACTACCGGGAGAAAGAATCTTGCGGTGACCCGGCAGGTCGACGTTCAGCCGGGCATAGAGAAGTTCGCGCAACGCCTCGCGGACGCTCACATCCTCGACGGCCCCGAAATGCACAGTGACATGACAGCGACGGGCGCTTTCGCGAAACACGGCCGGTCCGAGATCCCAGCTCGGATCGCTGTAGCGCGAAAGTGCTTCCCGCGCGAAGCCCGGCTTTAACGGGGCGGACGCAAGAACTGGGCGCAGATCGAGTTGCCGGGAGGTGGAAGCTGCTGGCGACAATCCCCTCATTGCCGGGCCTCCGGCGGCAGATAAAGGGTATGCACTCCCGCCTCACGGCGGGCTGCGGCAACCATACTCTCGGGAAATGAGGGCAGAACCTGCCCGGCGATGCGAGCATGGGCGCGGCCAAACTTCATCGCCCAGTCTGAGGCGGAGAGACTGGCCCGTTGCTCCTCGATAAACTGCTGGAACGCGATGATCGCCGGCAGTTTGCGCGCGGTGATGACCGCATTGCGGCATTCGAGACAGCCCCAGAATGGTTGCGGGCAAGGCGCTCCGGGCTCTGCGAAGGGGCTGCGATCAAAACCAGAGCATGCCGCCAGCCAAACGTCCTGTTCACCACGCAGGAGACCATCGCGGTCCTCGCGGCCTTCGGGCGGGGGATCGCTTTGCCGCCAGGAATCTTCATCTGCAGGCGCCAGGACGATCGGACCGGCGGCGGCCGCGACTTCGGAAAGTGCCTCGGCAATGGTGGCTTCGTGCAGCAGTCGCAGCGAGGGGATATCCGCGTAGTGGCGTGCGGCAATCTCGGGCGTATGCCCGACCGCAAAGCGGGCCATATGACCCTCGGTCTTCAGATACCAAAGCGCCTTGTGGGTCTTGCGCAAGCGGGAAAGAACGAGGCGGAGCGGCTCACCATCATCATCGACGAGATGATGCCCCTTTATCCATCTGGCTACGAGCTCCTGCTGATGCTCCAGACCTGCACGAAGCTGCTTCCGCCCCGTGTAATAATAGAGCCAAAGGATCTTGCTTGGGACGAACTGCCGTGTGAATGCCGTTACCTCGATCAGCTTGCGGATCAGACCGCCCGGTGTTCCGATCCCGCCGTCACGGACGCGAATATGCTTGTGCTCAGCGCCGCGGGCACGCCGCTTGACATAGGCGATCTCGATCGTGCCGGGTCCGGGATTCTGAAGGCAGTCGATTGTCAACGCCTTGCAGCATTCGAGCTCCAGGCCGGTCTCCAGAGACAGGAAGGTCAGAAGTGGTGGAATATCCATTGCACGTAGATGGAACCGTGCGTGTAGATCTTCAGCCAGGGTTGAAACGGGCAGATTGCGCCGCAGCCTCATGAAATAGAGGCTCTTGAAGGCGTGGTCCCCACTGCTGAGTCTGCCCGAGACAACGATCCGGGCATTGGCTTCGTCGGTCACTCTGCGGAGATTGGCATCGCCATCGTCACTCCCGAGCGGCTTCCCGATCCGCCGGAATATACTGGCGATATCTCCGCGGGCAGCGTCCCGAAGCTGCCGTGCGACAAACGAGCTATACGCGTCACGCGCTCGGGATCGGCCGACGGATTGTCTGCTGGTGTAGCTGAGGCGTCGACGGACGCCCTCATGCAGAAGGCCAGGCTGGTTGGCGTCGATCGAGCGCAATGCGAGGATGGCTTTGGCGAGAACAGTGTGCCGGTGGATCGGGGTCATCCCGCGGGCTTCGAGGAAATCCTCATACCCATCGATATCGTTAGTGCGCAGGTCGGCGGGCGTCTTTGCCGTGGAGTGCTCGCGCAGATATGCGAAAAACCGGAGGTAAGCCTGAAAGTGCTGTTTAATGGTGCTCCGCGCACCTAGCGGAGCACCAAGCTCGGACTGCCGGCGCAGAGCCCCTGCAAAAGCAATGGCGAAGGGTCGCGGATGCACGCCGGTGAGGTCAACCTCAAACGTCCCGCCGTAGCGCGCCTCGATGTTGAAGCGCAGACCGAGGACCGGATCGCGGGCGTGAGCGGCAACAATGGCATCGGCTGGTGCAAAACGGACTGGAGCTCCCTTGCGCGGCCGCTCCGTCACAATGAAGTCTCCGATGGAAGCAGTGCGAGCAGTTCCTCGACCGCCGCATCGACGGTATCAGCGCGTGTCGCGATGTGGTCGAGGTAGATGTAGGTCGTTGCTAGACTGGCATGACCAAGGAGCCGTTGGACTTGCTGAAGAGGATCGCCGAGGACTTGTCGGTATCCCTCCATCGGCCCGGCAGGCAACGCCGCGTCACGGAGGCGATGCTGAATGAGCATCGCCAGCATATGAACGGCAAAGGAATGGCGGAGCTGATGCGGACTGATGTTGACGTCGAAGCCGAAGGATTTGCATCGCTCGGAAGCACGGGCGAAGATGACTTCCCAGGAGTTCGGCTGTATCGGCAAGCCGACCTCCGAGAGCCATAATACCGCCGGTTCGCTCGGTGTGCCGTCGTCGTTGCAGACAATGATCCGGCCGCGTTCGTCGGGGCTGAGTAGGTCAAGCGCGATGTCGCCGCCATCACGCAGTCGTAGCCGGGAATTGCGCGGCTCCCGGTGTACGAGGATCGGGCGGTCGAACGATTGCCACCCCGAACGGCGCTGAAACTTTGCAATCGCATGGGAACGCTCGACGGCGATATAAGCGCGCACCTGCTCGAGCAGTCGAGCGGGAACAAGTATCTGGCGACCGCGATCGCCCTTGGTCAAAGCATCGGGCAGTTCGAGCCAGACCTGACGGCCTGGTGGCTGACCAACGACAGCAAGATCGGATGCGAAGAGAAATGAAGCTTCCTCCAGCCGGAGGCCCGTCGTAACCAAGAGATCTGAAAACAGCGCATTGCGAATGCCGTTGCGATCTCGGGCGCCGGGGCGCATTCCGCCATCAGGCAGTAGCCCTCTCAGGCCAACATCTCGAAATCTCCGGTAGTCGTCGAGTGTGACGAAGCTGACATCCGAGCGGCGTGCGACAGGTTCATAAGCATCGTTGCGAGCCGCAATCCGCGCTCGCCGGCCAGCGTGGCCTTGCCTCCACACCGATCGATGCGTGAACGGCGCTTCCGCGATGAGACCCTCCTGGGCGCCCCACCGATACACACGGTCGAGGCAGGCGACGGCACGATTCCAGGAAGCAGCAGAGATGCGTTGTCCGACCTCCGCACGGCGCCGAACCCGGTGATAGGCAAGGACGTCTTGCCGACCAGCCTGCCATACCGTCTTGGCGCAGGCTTCCGAAAGAAAGCGGACCCAGACGAGGACATCATAGCCGTAGGCACGAAGGGAATGGTGCGAGCGAACACCGTTGAGAGGCAGGTCGCGGAAGAAACGATCCAGATCAGGATCGTAGAGCGCCCCGTCCCGGAGGATCATTGGGACATGGGCGTCAAGGCCCTCCGCTGATCTGCGCTCCTGAATGGTGATGCTTGAAGCTGGAGTTATGCTGTCCACAAGTTGTTCAACCTTCCCCCGGACCCCCATCCGGGGAGCCAGCATCAACGAAGGAGTTCAACTTGCCCGGCGCTATCCAGGCCGGCCTCCGCCAGCTATGTGGGAGCGCTGCGGCCGGCCTGGACAACGCCTCCGTCAGTCCTGTTGCATCGACGCCATCAAGACACTTGGAGTCGGTGCAGACTGTCAAGATAATGCCACGAGTTCCTCGAAAGCATATTTTCTGGAGGCGGTAGAGGCGGAGAATCTGCGATCCAGGCGTGAGCTGTGACCGGTTGCATGACCGAGCTCATGCAAGGCTGTCCGATGCCAGTTGATCGGCTCGAAGTAAGCTTGGGGCGGAGGCACCTGGATATAATCGTGGGCAGGCACATAGAACGCCCTGTCGCCGCCAATACGGAAGTCGATACCGGTGGCCTTGATCAGCGCCTCGACCCGCGGTTCGATCGGGCTTGCCACCGACAGCGGGGCCGAAGCTGCGACTTCGTCAGGTAACCCTTCACATTGCTCGATGTTGAAAACGGTGAAGCGCTTGAGGAACGGTACGGCTAGAGCATCCTCGCCCGTCTCGCGAGCGCGCTTCTTCTCGTGATCCGGGACAAAACGATCGGCATAGACGACCGTTGTCCCGTGCTCGCCTCTGCGGACGTTCCCGCCGAGCGCGAAAGCCTGTCGATAGGTTATCCAACTCTGTGTTGAGAAACCGCGTTCGACGACGGCGCCCCAGAGGATGAGCACGTTGATCCCGCTGTACGCGCGATACGTGCTGGCATTCTGCGGCAGGGAAAGCGCGGCTTTTGCGGCGGACGTCCCCCAGGGCTGAACCCAAGGAAAACGACCCGCTTCCAGCTCGGCAATTACCTTGCCGGTGATCTCGTCGTAGAGGTTCGACCGGTCGGCGACGGCATGGGTTCGATTGGTCCGGACAGACATCGTGGTTCTCCGCGACGGGCGCCGAAGGCCTCTCCTCCCGCTTACAACCCGTCGCGGAAAACCCGGCCCCTCCTCGGACTCTCCGTCGGGAGAGCCCTGCTCTCCCGACCAACGTGAAAAAGGGCGTACAAGGCGGAAGCACCGAAATGTCCGTAAGCGGCAATAAGTCAGTTCGGTGCTGGAGCACGTTCGTGGCCCTGAGACCGGTTCGACAGGGCGGCCGAAGGAGCATCAGCATAGCGCCGCCGTGAGGCGGGATGCGGGACCGACCGCCCCCGGCGAAGGGCGCCATATGAGACTATGCAGAGCAGGAAGCGATCCGCCCCGCATGACGCATGGTCGATCCAGGCCCAGCTCACCCTCACCGCCAATATGTACCTGGCATGGCCCCGTGCGTGCTCGACTCATGCATCGGAGCCCTCCGCCCGGTAAATGATCGCCCTGCATGAGTTTCCGGCTTTCGGGATGTCCTTCCCTGAAGAACTCAGCTTCAATCGGCTGCTTTAGCGATGGAGGAATGGCGCCATGACTGGCCCCCGGGAAAGGTGGAGGGGCTGCGCGCGTCCCCCAATAATGACCGTCCGCAGGGGCGGATCTTGCCGCGCTGCTGATTTTAGAAATGGACACTTCCAATCGCGCATTTGATCGCCGCTAAGATGTTGGAGAAGTACTCAACTGGCGGGACCTCCTGAATAAGCCGCCAAATTGCCGTCGCGGCGTTTGTGTTCCGGGGCTCCAGCAAGAGCTGACAACCGGCAGAACAATCACAGGTCGACTTTGGCGTTGTCGCCGACGTCTGGCTTCGAGCCCGTGACGGCCGCGAACATCATTTTTGCCGTAGCAACGACCAATCCGGGGCTGTCCCACAACTCGCCTTCGTCGGGTTTGACTGTAATCAGTCGAATCTCGGGGTCGTCAGCGTTGTCCCACCAAGCCGCGTCGGTTTTCTCCCAGAGGTCGGCAATCTTCTTCCTGTCATTGGTCACCGCAGCGGAACCGGAGATGGTGGCGTACTTGTAGTGCCTGCTGTCACTCCAGGCCAATGTCACTTTTGGATAGGTCGAAAGTTGCTTGTTCTTCGCGCTGTGATCATTGACGAGGAAATAGATGGCGTTTTCTTCTCGGGAGACGCGTGCGGAGAGCGGACGGGCACGATTGTATTGGCCGTCCCAGGTGACAAACATACAGATGTCGATTTCCTCGGCGAGTTTCCAGATGCGGTCCACCGCCTCGGCGGGTGTCAGTTCTGCCTGTTGCTCTCGACGCGTGACCATAGCATGTCCTCCAAGGTGAATGTGCGGCCTTAGAACTTGCGTAGCGCCGCGACGTTCCATGCTCGCTTTCAGGGCGGTCAGTTTTCCCTCGGACTGATTAGGAATAGGATCGCGCCGGGAGGCCTGATCGATGCAGAGGTTCACCGTCGAGTTCGTACGTGACGGCAAAGCGGTGAAACGCGTCGCAATACTGGCTGAGAACGTTGTTGAGGCTGCGAAGATATGGGGACCAGTGACCATCCCGCCCGGCGATGAGCCTGACATGGGCGAATGGATCAGAGTAACGCATCCTGATGACAGCACGGCAGCCTGGTTTGAGCTGGATCGTTAAGACGGCGCGATAGATCGGTGGAGGACCACCTGTCTTCGCAAAAATCTCTGCCGTCTGGCGATCGACACAGCAACGGCCGCAACCATTCATCTCGCGGCGTCTTTTCCGGCGTCTGCACGTCGCCAGGGGTCGGGCGTGGTGCAAGCCCAGGGCGCGGTCGGCGTCCCCGTGGCGTGCGGCAAGTGCAGGGGAACAGAAGCTCAAATCCGAACGTTCTAATGCGGTAAAGGAGCATAGAAATGGTACGCCAAATCGCAATTATGGTAGCGCTGGTCATTGAGTTTTCAGGTTCGGCATTTGGAGACACCGCTCAATATTGGGTCGCTAAGGATGCCGTTTCGAAGCAGTGCGAGGTCGTCACAAAGAAGCCAGACGGAACCTTGGTCATAGCCCTTAGCAAGGCCACGTATAAGACCGAGGCGGAAGCGAAGGATGCCTTGAAGAAGCTTCCAGATTGCAAGTGACCCACTGCGGGCCGGCCCGCCTCAATTGTTGGACTTCGCCAACCAGCGCCGGTGCCCACAAACCGCGACAAGGGTTGCTACACAGCGCGCAGGGTATCGGTTTCCATGTCCGCCTGTGGGGCTTGAGGCGCGCGCTTGGAGTGAGCTGAGGTGAGGCTCGACAATGGGAACAAGCAATCGCCAATAGTGAGCTTCACCACGAATTCCTTAGTTTTTCACCGTCCCCTATCCGTGACAGCGATGAAGTATTTTGGAGCCGTGAAATGTCGTGGCCTGAGAACCTTGGCTTCAGCAGATCGGGCTCCAGATCCGCCAGCGCCAGGAGCGGATGTTTCCACAACTGCATTCCGCCTTCACCAGCATATCTTCCCGCTCCCTCTAGTCGCGGCGAAACTCTGCGTTCCCTGAAACGGCTGATCGCCGCCGACAATGACCGGGACAGAGACTGCAAGGATGGAAGCTCAGCTAGCAATCGCTCGGGCATGATGCGCCGGAAAATCCCTTGAGGAACAAGCGATTTGTTCTATGCAGGGTGCGCGATCAACCATAGCAGCAGGATGAGAGCCGCTCCGAACGCAAACAGCATGTAGCCTGTCAGGAGCAGAAGGAGGGGGAAAAAGTCGCTGCGATAGGCAGCAACGATGACGCGGGTTAGAGGATTGGGAATTTCATTGTCGAATAAGCCGTGTTGGTCGTCGACAACCTTTGGGATTCCATCTTGCGTTGTGGCCTCCGCCCGCTCTGACTTCGCGGCCGCCTCCGCCTTCTCGGCCTCTAGAATTCTACTTGCGCTATGGATTGCCGCCACGCGATCATCGGATGGATGGTCCCGTGCGACCGATTTGGCGAAGAGTTCGGCTCCGCTTGTGCCCATGGACAAATAAGCATCTTGCGGCACTTGACGTTCCCTCATGGGACCTTGGTCCAATCAGTGTGCGACTGAAGTCTGCGACCAGGAACCATGCCGCTGTCTGAAAGTTCCGCCGGGGGGCAAACGGTCGAGTCATCAGTGCCGGAGAGCGGTGTGCAAATTGGAGAGATTATCGCTAATGCCTTCGCCACTATTCTTCTAATAGGTCTTCTGGCAATAACGTTCTTAATTTCCGGAAAACAATTCGGGTCTCAACCGATGGCGCGAATGGTGATTATCTTGCCGGTGGATCCGCTGAAAACAGCCGCGTTCCAGAAGAAATACTTAGACTTGCCAGTTAATTTTGACGTAGGCCTTATCCAGCCTCGACCCACTGGTCGTTGACGTTCAATGCTTGTTAGACGTGAAAGCAGAAAGACGAAGCTCGAACGCCTGGCGGCGTCGATACCAAAGCACGAGTTTGAATTTCTGATGAAGCTTGGCCAAATGACGCGAGCGGAAACGTTGGCCCTGATCGAAAAGCATGACGGACACCGCACCGCAATTTATGCCGATCTCGCCAGTGTCGCCGCGCGCCGATGAATGGTCGGCCTCTCCGTGGCCTGGTGCCGGTCTTCAAGCGCCAACAAACACCAGTTTCCTTTCACGGTCGCGCCTCATGAGCGGCGCTTCGATGCGCTGTCGAACGTTGAGTTTCGACAGCACCCGGTCATGTGGCGGTTAAAGTGATAGAAGCCTGCGGAGAGAGGGTCGTCCGCATGGTCGATGAGGCAGGAGAACTAACCCGATAGCGTGCGGCCTTCATGGAGGCTCGACCTCACCCGGCCGGTTGAGTTCAGCCAGCAAAATCTCAGTCGCTTTTTTGAGCCGCTGTTCCCTTAACCGGGCGGTCTTTGCCTCCCTGGCTTGCCGCTCTGCATCAAGTACGAGCCTGCTTTCTCGATCTGCTCTCTCTATCCTTTCGCGATCAACCTTCCGACGTTTCATCCGCAACCTCCTTCGACCAGACGGGCCAAAAAAGGCTGACTTTTTAAATTGTTCCCGACGAAATTTTCCGCTTCTTACATCATTTGTTATTGAGCGCTGCCGCGCCGAGCGTTGAGCCCTGAAGGACTGTTTCGGTGCTGACTCACTGATTGCCAGATCCTCGGATCCGGCGTCCATCTCGCCCGCAACAGGCTGACATGGTCAAAAGTCCATCGGTCCTACCGGCTGACGGCGCCTGCAGAGATCGGACCCAATGATGCGCCGCGCTACAAAATCGAATCTACTGATGAAGGCCCTTTCTTCAAGGTTGGGGACGATGGCAATCACGAGCAGCGCAAGGTTGATGGTGGCTGGTTCCGTTCTTGGGCGAAGGAAATGCCCAAGGCGGCTATGTTCAACGGCAGGATTGAAGGATCGACACGGCGCCGGCCTTTCGGGACGCCTTCAAGTCGAAGTGCTGCCTGATCCCGATGACTTCTAAGAATGGGCGATTTCGCCGGCCGACGGCAAGAAGGATCCTTGGCAAATCTATTTGCCTGCGCACGCGCCCTTTTTCCGTTTGCCGGACTCTGGGCGTAGAACTCCAATCTTGACGTCGCCGGCTGCACCATCCTCACCGCGTCCGCCGGCGAGCCGATGAAGAACCTGCACGATCGACAACCGGTCATCCTCGACCGGGCCTGTTATGAAGCCTGGCGGCGACGCCGGGGGAATACTTCAATTCGACCGTCATCACACAAGCAGCCGAATGACCACCCTGCCTTGGTCGGGCCGATCGATCCGCTGTGAGCGACGAACCGATCAAGCTTGCCGAAGGCATGACGGCGGCGCCGCGGCAAAGTAGACGGATCGAAAATCACGTTGGCTCTTTTTCGAGCATTGAACACGGCGACAGGCATTTGGCGGCGGCGAGATGATTGGTCGACCATGAGAAGAGGACGAATATCCCGACCGCGTCATCGACTGCCAGGAGGCGTGGAGCCCGGCTTCCAAGTCATCGTCGACTGTATGCTGGAAGCCGGCTGGTCGCGCGCCGAAAGCGGCTGATCGCGGCCGACAACATGACCCAGAAAGAGAGCGCCAGGACGCTTATGCGGTTCGCCGTAACGGGAGGATTGTATTCCTCGCCTCGATCTTGATTGCAACGGTTATTCAAGCAGGCCGGGATCGTAATGCAATCGCGTCGACGATCGTTCGATGGAGGCTATCGATTCTTCATCGACTTCGCCGCGCTTGATGCCAAGCGCCTTGGCTTGTGCGTGAACTCGTCGACGGAGATGACATCGGCCTTCGCCGTTAGGAACGTTGTCGGCCAGCCATTGATCCAGGGAGTTGATCCTCGCGTGCTCATACCCAACAAGCTCGGCAAATCCGAGTTGACCGGCTTGGCCTGGCCGCTCGCTGTGGCCATGTAAATCCCTCTAGCCACGCGTGGGCAGACTCCTGCCAGAAATAGGGCACTGCTCGCTCCTTGCCGTCTTTGCGGCCTGAACGCCGTACATCCAGGCGTAGCTGGTGCGCTCTTGATCCTTCTTGGCAACGGCCATGTACTTCCGTCCTTCCCGCAGCAGCTTCGCGTGATCCGAAGCCAGTTGGCCTCAGTCGACTTCGATAATTTTCCGCGACGGCTTTTTGGCGGGCGCCCGGCGCCTTTTGACGGGAGCTGGACTCTCCGCGGGCTGGGCCGAAAGACGTAGCGCCCGCAATCGCGCCGTCTTTGCATTTCGCGCATTCGTCTCCGCTTCGACTAACAGCCTCGCTCTCGATCGGCCCGCTCGATGCGCTCTTTGTCGATCCGTCGTTGGGTCAAGATAGCCCTCCCTTGGCTAACTGACCTATGAAATCATCACTTGCTTAAATTGTTCCTCGTTGGTCTCCGGCGGCCAATTTCGTGACCGCGCCAACGATATCGAGGATACCCGCCGGCTTCACTAGGAACGTGCCTGATCGGAAAGCGTCGTCGACCTCTGTCGGTGCCAGAGCCGAATGCACAATGAAGGGTACGCCGTCTGCACGAAGTTTCTTAGCCACATCGACGCATTGGCCGTCGCTAAGGAGAATGTCTAGAATTGCGACATCGGCCGACGAGTATCGAGGAAACCGGCGGCTTGGGCGCATGACCTCGCTGTTGCGACGAGATATCCGGCTTCCGCCAGCAAGACCTCCAGGTCCCAACTGATCAACTCTTCGTCTTCAAGCACAAGCACAAGGGGCGCCAGCATCATGGAAATAGAGATAGCTTGTCGCGGGAAGGGATCAAGACGGATTCGCTCACCGCCGCTCCGGACACCGACCGTCTGCGGATTGATCCTCTTCCCGGAAGTCCTGCAGGGAAGCGTGCCGCAAATCCTCTTCGCCGCGCAAGTGCTTCACGCGGCCAATGATGCCGGGCTTGACCCATTGCGTCGCCGGCCGCTTCATGCCCTTGGGCGCCGGCCCGGCATGCTCCTGGACCCGCTTCCACAGCCGCTCGCGGATACCCTGGCCCGAGGTGATGAAAGCCGAACCGATATAGCGGCCGGTCGCCCGATCGGCCATCAGGGCGAAGGCAGGCTTGCCGGCTTCACGCTCGACGCCAAGCACTTCGTATTCGTCTATGGAGTAGCATTTCGCCTTTAGCCAATTCGTCGAAGGGCCGCTGCGGTATTTGCTGTCACGGCGCTTCGATACCATTCCCTCGAGGCCAGCCTTGTCGAGGAGATGAAAGATTGCCGTGGCCTCGCCCGGCAGTGGCTCGCTGAACTGGATCCGACCGCCGGGCTAGATCATGCCGGCAAGGATCTCCCGACGCTCCTCGAGCGCCATGTCGCGCAAATCATGGCCATTGAGGAGCAGCAGGTCGAAGGCGACGAAATAGAGGTCATGCTGGCGACGCATGATCGCCTTTCGCAGTTCGCCGAAGTCGGAAAGGCCAGCGTCGTTCGGAACGATGATCTCGCCGTCGACCATGGCATTTTCCGCGCCGAGGCTCTTCGCCTCCTGCACCAGGTCGCGAGATGCAGTTATGGCCGTTGCGGGTGTAGATGCGTGCCCCGTCTTCGTCGATGATGAGCTGCGAACGGTAGCCGTCGAACTTGACTCCGTGAATCCAACCATCGCCTTGCGGAGGCTGCTCGACAAGGGTGGGCATCAAGGGCGAGACGAACTTCAAACGCATCTATGGAACTTTTACCAGCCGAGATTCAATTAGCTACAGCTAAAATAGTTCCGCGCCTGGAAATGCCCAGCGAAACAAATTGACCTGACGCGCGTTGCGGTCGAATCGCAGCTTGGGAGAACCATCATGCCTGACGACAAGAACAAGCTTGGCTATCACGATCGAAGCCGCGTGAGCGGCGACGAGGAATACGAGGTCGGCTATTTCGCGAGCAAATTCGGCCTGTCTATCCCGCAGGTTCGGCAGTTGATCGCAAAGCACGGCAACGACCGCGACACGCTGGAACGGGAAGCCGAGGCCCTCAAGGGTCGGTAAGAAGATACCTCGTCCCAGGTGGAACATCATGCCGACGAAGTTCCACGTCCGTCGTATGGTGGGTCGGGTTGCTGGGTTCGCGCGATCGGAAGCCTCGGATGCGATGCCTGCAAAGCTTTGGTGCGCACACGTTCGATTCCTGCGACCTGAAAAGGCGCCGCGCCATCAAAGGCCAAGAGGCGGATCGACCAGTTCCGCGGTGCCTCTGTATATAGCAACGAAGCTGGTGGCCCGGCGGTTGAAGATTTGGGCTACTAGGTCGGCAGCCGGGCATAGGCGGCGGTTTGTTGAGGTATAATGCTTGCCGGCGGCTAGGGCCAAAACGCGCCCAGCCCACTGGGCTGGCATCATTCGAACGGATAGGCTAGCTGGGCGACGCACTATCGAAGCAGCGAGCGACCCACCGGCACATGGTCGCGCCCCGCAGCTATAACGAGAAGCCTCCAACGTGACGGCGATACCGGACATCAGTGCGGAAATATCAGTGTTCCCGCCGGGCAACGCGAGTTCGTCCGCCCGGCTTTGCATGCTCGTGCTCAGTTCCTTGAGCTTCCGGCGCAGGTCGTCATCCATAGTCGCTCTCTGTTTTGAGGCCCGCACAGGAACGCGCCCGTAGACAACCAGTTCCGCCTTGCTGGCTATCAAACCCGCGTATTTGCAACGGTGACGCTTGAGCCGGAAAAAGGTCAACGCCGACGGCAGAGGATGCCCAAACGCATAGTCCGAAGGCTGTCGCGAAGGAGATCAGAAGGGCGGTCGCGATAGGCAGACGATGCATGGCGGGGCTTGTCCTCCTTGTTGCAGACCCGCCCACAACCTTCTGCAACCTGATATGTTCTCCACAAAGTGTTTACCCTGATGGGATGGTTAAAGAACTGTTTCGACCCGTTCGTGCTGGTGCCCGGTCGCCCCCTACGCGTGGATTTCGGCTTCACGGCCACTGACGCGGCATTCTTCGCAGCCTCGCTCGCGGCCGCGACGGACGGGAGTTCGGTTCGAATCGCTTGTGTATCGCGACTGATCCCCGACCTGGGGCTCAGCGTTTGACTGACGCGTCGGATTGAATCATTGCAAGCTCCTGCTTCGCGCAGCAAACGATTGGCCGTGGCAGGTCGAAAGTGTCGACTTTGTCCACGACCGATGAAAGAGCAGCGCCGGTTTAGCCAGGTGGATCCTTGGCCTTTGTTTTTCGGGGTTTGGGATTTCCTAGCAGCGGCGCCTGAGAGCCTGGAACAGGTCAATCGGATGACCAGAGGTTGCTCATACACAAGCCCGTGGGCAGCAACGTGCTTGTCAGATGGCGGTCGCGATTGATAGGCGATGCATGGCGGGGCGAGCGCTCTTTGTTGCAGCTCTGTCAACCACCCGCAATCTGACCGTTCTCCAATGCTAGCTTGCCCACTCCGTTCGCCATTTCAGGTCGACGCCCTGGGTCACGACTTCGGCGTCGTAGCCGCATGAGGCGGCGGCTTTCGCAGCCTTGACGGCGGCCAATACGGCATCGCTGTTGGAATCGTATGGGTATTCCTTCCCGTCGTAACGGATCTTCCAGCGGTCCCCCTCTTTGAAAACGTAATACTTCGCAGCCGTAATAGCTACTCCCCGGAATGAAGCTTGAAACACTTTCATGCAGCAAATCATGGCAGTAACCTCTCTACAAGTTGGCATCCGTCCAGAACGAAGAAGACCATCCAGGCCCCTCCCCCAAAGGATATCAGTTTTGGAAAGCGCATCAGCTCTCACGGCCGCGGCCCGATATTCGTCAATGCGGAATGGGATGCTGGACGCCAATATTTCCAATGAGTCGACGCCGATGCCCACCCCGCAATTTCGGGTGATCGGCCGTGTATATCAGCCGCGAAGATTTTTTCAGCACATCACCAGCCAGTACGAGGAAATTGTCCGACGAAGGAATTCAATGGCGCCCCCCGCGAATCTGGGTGAACGCCAACATCATCGCGCGAGAAGCCAGCTTGCGCAGACGTGCTTGCCGGCTGCGGTCGCCCACTGCCATTCAAGACAGTGTCCTCCTGGTCCGAGACCTTAGCGCTTCCAACTCGTCATCAGGGAACCCTTGCTTCCATATAAGGGGTCGTTACGAGGACGAACAACGGTTGGGATGGTCGCGACCGCATCATCGTGTTCGTCCTTGGTGGTGCATTCGTCGTAAGTGCCGAACCGAGGATATGCGCCTACAACCAAAAAATCATCGGATGAAGACAGACATTGGTGCCCGGTCCCGGCTGGGAGAATCGCCACGTCGCCGGCCTTCACCTTCAACGTCCGCCCCTTCTTGCCGCCAAACCGGACCTTGGCCGTCCCGCGCGCCACCCCTAGGACCTCGTGTATTCGCGAATGGTAGTGGACGTAGTCATAGATGCCATTTCGCCAGCTATCGCCCCAACCGTTTCTTTTGAAAATCACCTCCATGACGGCCGCCGGATCAAGCCTCTCCGGCAGCTTCACCGCACCGCGATAAAAAACAAGCGGCCATGATGGATGATTGGGCACCAGCCCGTCGTCATCAAACCGGAACTCATTCGGTTTTCGCTGCCTCACGAAGGCGGCGACTTCTTCCTCGCCCGGAGTTGCGAAACCGGTGATGGTCTCGATCGCTTTTCTGGTGGTTTGTAGAATGCTCATCGATGCGGTCTCCGCCGGATAGATGCAAACACGTTTCGGTTTTAACATGCCTACAGGTCCGGCGGTTCCTCCCGCTTTGGCAGGCCGAGCTCCGGTTGCCATCCAATGGAAGGGCTGAATCTGGTGGATTTCCCGACAAAGAATGACAAAGAATGATGACGTTGAAGACCTTTTTTTGCGGCCGGCATGTCCAGCTCAGACGTCCCGCAGCGCTTAACGCCCGATGACCTGACCAATAATCTCGTCGCTGGCCTTCGGTCCGCCAAATCTCTCTACCGGACTTCCGCGCAGTGTACGTTTTTAACCAACGAGTTGCCTGCCGTTCGGGGTGTTGTAGATTTGGCAGGCGGCAACCCCTCAAGAAGCCGTGGTGGCCGACGTGGGACTGGCAGGCTTCACCGGCATTTCCCTCCCCGCGTCGGTCATTCGGGCCAATTGGGCTAAATTCACCGTCAGTCCAATCTCAGCTGCCGGTCTTCGGACTGCGGCGGCAACTCCGCGGTGGCCGTGCTTTACGCGCTGGACGACAAGCCTCGCTGAAAACCTTTGCCTTGGATGTAGAAGAGCGTCACGGCGATGGTTGCATCGAGGTTCACCCCCCCTGCCCCGCCCAGTATAGAGGCAACGAAACGCACCGTCGCTCGTTGACGTCGTGCTGGGTTGATCCCTAGCCACTCCAGACCCTGCCCGCTGCCGATCGGTGGCGGGCCTTTTTGAAGAGCGTGACGGAACCCGATTTTTCACAACCAGTTACATACGGCGGCAGCGTCCCCTCGCGCTGCTGGCCATGGGCGTGAAGCCTTGGCCGGGCCCGCATCGCCTTGCCAGTGGTGCGGGCCAACAAAGGCTGGAAGGGCAGCCCATCGGTAGCGCGGATGGCTGAAGATTTCCCGCCATACTTAGGAGGCATTTGCGGGCGATCCAGTTCGTTGGCGGAGGTCGCCAGATTTCGGCATGACAAACGCGGCCCCGTGATTTGGATAGCGCGGTTTCTCGCCAGGGCATCGAGCGGCTGCCACCCAAAATAGGCGTCGCCCATGACGCCGTAATGGGGCCGTGCCGGCCGTCGACGGCTATTACCCCCCCGGTGATCGTGACTACAAAGGCGCCTTTACATGCCAATCTTCGCTTGGGGCCGCTCAGCCTCCCGCTGGCGCTCAATTTCCTCTGGTTCCTTCTTGTCGATCTGTGTCAGTTCGTCTCTGGCCGCGCTATTGGCGCGCAACAGTTCGTCCAATTTTGACTGTATGGCCTGGGTATCCCGATGTTCTGCTCTTTGTATGAAAAGGGTCATCGCCCAAGTGGCCAATGTCGCGGCGCCGTGCCAATCAAAGCTGCTGCGTTCGAAAATAATCCACAGCACGGCGTAGACCACCAGGATCAGAAATGCCCATGGCCTCGCGGTCAGTGTACCGGCTTGCGTGATGATGCTGGAGGCATTCATTTCCCGATTCCAATCTTGTTTTTTCAACCAGTTTGGGGAAAGTTTGTTCCGTCGTCGTCCTCGGCGAACTTCCCCATGCGTTGAGATAGAAGTGGGTCCGTACTGCCTGCCAGGGCTTGGTCTGGCCGAATCAGGGCGGTCAAACGCAACGAGCGTTTGACCGTGCGCGGGTTGCTGGATCGATCCGGCAACGCGTCGACGCGAGGTTCGGTTATTTGTCGCCGCATAGTCCGTTGAAAAGATCCGTGGGATGATCCTTTCGACTCCCTTGCTGCTATCAGGCGGCTGCTGCGATGGCCGACGCGAAGTCGCGATATGGGCGAAGTGGACGGCCCAGAAGCGCAGTCACGCGCTCGACGTCGCCGGCCTCAGGCAGCATCCCTTCGGAGAAGAAGCGCTCGCCCATCAGGCGCATGTCGTAGGCCATCCAGGCGGGCAGGAACTGCTTGAGATTTTGCTCAAAGCCTTCTGCATTGTCGCCACCATAATTGATCGGGCGGGCGAGCACGTCGGACCAGATGGCGGCGATATCCGTCCCAGTCAGTGTCTGCGGACCGACGAGGTTGATCCGGTCGAGCGCAAGCGGCTCTACGGACTGTTCGCGGCGCAGCAGCTCAAGGGCAGCGATCTCGGCTATATCACGGACATCAATCATGGCGAGACCCTTGGCGCCGATCGGCATTGGGTAGGTGCCGTAGCCAGTGATGGCGTCTTCGATCATCAGATCGTTCTGGATGAAGTAGGCGGGGCGCAGGATCGTGGCCTTGAAGTCCATCTGCTCGATCATTCGCTCGACGCCGAACTTGCCCGCGAAATGCGGCACGTTCACATAGACGTCAGCGTGGATCACCGACAGATAGACGATGCGCTCGATGCCGGACGATCGGGCGACGTTGAGCGCAATCAACGCTTGGGTGAATTCGTCCGGCACCACGGCGTTCAAGAGAAACAGGGTGGAAATGCCTGACATGGCCTTGCGCAGCGAATCGACATCGAGAAAGTCGCCTTGCGCGACGGATACGCCTTCCGGGAAGCTGGCTTTCGATCGATCGCGCACGAGAGCACGGACATCAGCGCTGCGCTTGACGAGGTGTTCGACGACTTGGCGGCCAATATTGCCTGTGGCGCCGGTAACGAGAATGGTCATGAAATTTCTCCTGTTGGTTGCTTGACACCTCCAATATGTGTGGCTCACTGAGAGCGTAATAGACGGAAATTTTAGACGCACTGTCCCACTCGTGGAACACTCATGGATCTTCTTGCCCTCGCCGATTTCAATCTCGTTGCCCGCCATGGAGGCTTCGGCAAAGCGGCAAGAGCCACCGGACGGCCCAAGGCAACGCTGTCCCGGCGTGTTGGAGAATTGGAAAGCAGCCTTGATCTACGCCTGTTTGAGCGGGGTGCGCGTAACCTGAAGCTGACCGAAGAAGGACGGGCGCTCTTCGAGCGGACGGGGGCGTTGCTCACCGAACTGGACGAGACGGCTTCGTCGATTGCCTCGGGCGGTCAAAGTCCCAAAGGCAGGTTGCGGATCAGCGCACCTTTACATTTTTCGCAGACCGCAATGGGGAAGATCGGCGCGGGGTTTGCCCTCAAATACCCGGAGGTGACGCTTGAAGTCACGACTGAGGATCGGCCTGTCGACATGATCGAGGAAGGCTACGATCTGGTAATCCGGGTCAATCCAGATCCCGACGAAAGCCTGGTCGGACGGGCGTTTCTCCGCGACCGTCTGGTTGTTGTGGCGAGCCCCGACCTTCCTCGCACGACCCGTGAGCGTGCCGCTCCTGGCGTTGCGCGCGGGGCGGGCGAACTGCAAACATGGCACGTAAAGACACAAGGTGGCCGGTCAACAATTACAATCGAGCCGGTTCTCGTTTTGTCAACGCTCATCATGGTTCGGGATGCCGTGCGAGCCGGCGTCGGTGCAGGACGGCTCCCCATTTCTTTGGTTGCCCACGACCTCGCTGACGGCACGCTGGTGAGTTGGGGGGATATTGATGGCTCCGAAATCTCACTATGGACGCTCTACCCATCGCGGCGGCTGCTCAGCGCGCGCGTGTCGGCGTTCTTGGGCTTTTTGAAACAGGCCTTCCCGAATGGCACGCCGGACGAACTGGCCGCGTATATTGGCAGGGGATAACTTAGGGTCTTTTCGCGCCGCCCGACGATTTTAGCCAATAAAACCCTGAAAGCCGGTGAGCGCTCCTCGCCTTGGCGAAGGGCAGGCCGAGGTGGTGCGTCAGGGACAGTGACCCGCAGAATCGAGCCGGGTACTGGTGCGGCGCATCCATGGAAGGGACGGAACGAATTGCATGGAACAATCGCATCGGCGGACCGTTCTCAGGCGATCTTCAGGCTCAGGATTTTCTCGTGTTGCAGCCACCGAACGAAACCCATGACGAGGCTTCGCAGACGGTTTGCGATTTCGCAGAGCGTGAGGCCGCGTTGGGCGATCGACACACCAGCAATGATGCCAGATCGCGACGTCTGGTTGTCGTCTCGAATCGGCTCGGCAACGTACGCGATCTGGCGCAAGCCGGCGGGCTTACGGCGGGCATCCTCGACGCCTTGGCCGAGCGTGGAGGGCTGTGGCTAGGAGCAAGCGAAGAGCACCATGGTTCAGCCGCGAGCGACGAACCGCTCATCCACCTCGAACGCGTCGGCAAGATCGAGACGGCCGCACTGACGCTGCCGCAGCAGGAGTATTCGCTCTACTACAACGGCTATGCCAACAGTACGCTTTGGCCGCTCTTCCACTATAGGCTCGACCTCGTACAGCACCGCAGCGAGTTTCTGCACGCGTACAGGCAGATCAATGCGCGCTTTGCCCAGGCACTCGCGCGCTTGCTGTCAGGCAATGATGACCTGATCTGGGTTCATGACTACCACCTTATCCCCCTGGCTGCGGCGTTGCGGCGGCTCGGATTGGGAAATCGGATCGGTTTTTTCCTCCATATACCGTTCCCGCCGCCGGACCTGTTTGTCGCCACGCCTGACCATGGAGAACTTATCGCTGATTTGCTGCAATACGACGTGCTGGGTTTCCAGACCGCGACCGACGTAACGAATTTTCGACGCTCCGCTCGGGCGACAGGTTCGACCACCTTCGACGCCGGCGGCGTAGCCCAAAGCAGCGGCCGGACCGTCCTGTCGAGAAGCTTTCCGATAGGCATCGATGTCGACGCCTTCGCACGCATGGCAAATGAGGCGGCAGAGGATGTTCAGATCGATTCCATGCGCCGCCAGATTCTTGGTCTCAAGCAGATCATCGGCGTCGACCGGCTGGATTACTCCAAAGGACTGCCCGGCCGCATGCAGGCTTTTGCGCGCCTTCTCGAAAAGCACCCCGAACACGAGCGGGCGGTAACCTATCTGCAGATAGCGTCGCCCACGCGAGAAGAGGTCGCAGCGTATGCCGAAATACGCGCGCAACTCGAGGCAACGGCTGGCTCCGTGAACGGAAAATACGCGGATTTGACCTGGACGCCGATCCGCTACATCCACCGCACCGTTCCGCGCTCGCGCCTGGCCGGTCTGTTGCGCGCCAGTCAGGTCGGGCTTGTCACGCCCCTGCGTGATGGAATGAACCTCGTCGCAAAAGAATACATTGCCGCCCAGGATCCAGCCGATCCCGGGGTCCTCGTGTTGTCGCGTTTTGCCGGCGCGGCTGAAGAACTCGCGCAATCCTTGATCGTGAACCCGTATGCGGTCGACGAGGTTGCTGACGCGATAGCAAAAGCGCTGGCCATGCCGCTTGAGGAAAGAATTGCAAGACACGGTGCTCTGATCGAACGCATCCGGCGCAATGACGCGGCACAATGGCGGAAGTCATTTCTCGAGGCGCTGGCGAACAGGATCTAGCCCTGGCCTGGCGGGGAACCGACCGGACATCCTCATCGCGCACCGGTTCCAGACTCTCTGGCGAGATTTTCGTCAGCGGCATGAAACGAGTGCCATTCTGCGACGTTGCCGCTGCAGGTGAAGATATACGGGAATAGCGCCATGAAGCTATCGCTGTTGCAATTTCATGAACTTGCAGCGCCACGCGGAGAGGGGTTGCATCCGATTTTCTTGCAGCACCGGTTGACCAATCCGCCGGACCTTGTCGCGCTGCCGATTGTTGAGGTTGGCCAGGAACGGACCCCACGCCCCGTGCTCCGCCTGGTCCGACCTCAGTCGGCAGACAGCTGAGGGAGCTCGGCTGGCCGTGGCGTGCGGCTGGGATTTAAGGTGGAGGTAAGTATGACCATGACACGCCAGGACGTTGTCTCGGTCCTCGGACCCGTCGACGAAGCAACGATTGCCGAAATCATCGCGTCCGGTGCCTCGCTCGAGGAGTTGAGAGAGGCATGGGCGTGGACCTTCGGGGATGAGGCGTTGATGAGCCAGGGACGCCCATTGCCAGGAACACGGGTAGCAGGCTTGATCGACCTGATCGAGCCCGATGATGAAGGCGATATCAGGCCCAGCTGAATCCGGACGCCGACGAATGATCAGGGGTTCGGTCGCGCCGTTCAAGGTCTTCTTGATTGTCTCGCAGATTTGGTAGGCCTCGCCCGCTTGAGCCGCGGTGCGATCGGCGGGCAGTGCAGGCCGCCCGTTCATAGACCAGGGCGGCCTCCACCGACCTGGCAGTTCATTTGCAAGCAGCCAGTTCCTTCAGCGCCTTTTCGGCATTGGCCTTGCTTGTATATGTCTTATTGCCGGCATCGGTCAGTTTTGTGCCGTCCGGCTTTTTGCTCACAACCTCGCACTTCTTGGTCGCCGCATCCTTAGCAACCCAGTACTCCGTGGCTGCAACAGCAGGCATGGTGAAAATGGCGACAAGTGCACTGGCAATAGCGGCTTTGCGGATCATTGCTAACCTCCATTCAATGTCAGCCCAAAAAAGGGCGCATTGCATTTTGATCGCCAACGATTTTGGCACGATTTTGACGTTACACCACGGCACGTTTGCGCCTGCGTTGGTCGACATAAAAGGATGAAAGTCCTGAGCCATCACACGGCGCGCTGGGCGTTCCTGTCGAGTCCGAAGCGACCTGCCAACCAGCGGACAGGCACGGAACGTCGCCACGAACGAAGCATACCAACAAGCTTGCGGCGCGACCCGATCCGGCCGGCTCGCCCTCGTTGGCTAAGCGGTGACCCTGACTATCTTGGCTCGTTCGTCATACTCAGGTAAGTTGGGTCAAACTCAGCCATTTGGGCGAGCAGTCGCCAGTCCACGATGGTGACCGTGTGGTTGGCCCAGTTGACGGCCGCCGACTTTCTCAAGCTGCCAATGACTCGATTCATGTGGACCACGGACAGTCCCAACACGTCCGCCAATTCGGCCTGTGACAAGGGTAGATTGAAACTCGTTCCATTCGTGTGCCCGACGACCTGCAGACGTATAAACAATTCGCAGATCAGATGTGCCAAGTGGGAGACTTTCGATAGGCGTCCCATCGCGACAATCCACTCCCGGTGGATGGCCGCGTCAACGAGGGTGTCAAGCCACAGCAACCGACCCAGGTGCGGCGCCTTCTCCGTGATGACGCGCAGCTTGGTGTGGTCCGCGAACATGACGCGGCACAATGATAAGGCCACAATCCCATGGTCCATGGTTTTGAGCAGGAACGCGTGGAGGTCCACAAAGTCTCCGGGCACCTGCAGGGACGTGAATTGCCGGCCACCGCTCTCCAGAACTTTGTAGCGCGCTGCTAGCCCCTCAACGAGCAACGTGCTGTAGATTGGCCGGGAGCCCTCAGACACCAGGTCCTGTCCGACCGAAAATTCCTTTCCGCCCGATACGACCTGCGCCAGCATCGACCTTTCGGCATCAGAAAGAACATCGTGCTGGGCAAGCTGCAGGTACAGCGGTTCAAGCATGGTCAATCCCCAGGGCCCGATTTTGTGAATCTGCCTGCATTTCGCGTAAAATGCCAGCATAACGAGGAACCAGACCGAAGAAGGGGTATTGATCTAGGTGCTCAGCCCAAGCGAGCGTTGAATGGACCGGTATTTCTTTGACATCTACAACAGCGAGGGGCAGGTACTGGACGAGGAGGGCCAGTTGTTTGCCTCTAAGGAAAGTGCCAAGGACGAGGCCTTGCGTGTCCTTCAGGATGTCGCGCGCGACGAGATGCCCGATCGCGATCTTTTCAAACTGACCGTCAAAGTGCGGAGCGAGAATGGAGCAAAGGTGTTTGAAGCATCCCTCATTTTGACCTCTGGCTGGACCGCCAAGCAGCCGTAGGCGCGTTAATCGACAAGTAGCTGCCTCGGTAAAACAGGTCGGTCTCGATCTCGCTTCGGCGGGGACCAATAGCCCGCCAGGTTTCGGAGCGACGTTAGGTCAACGGCGCCACAGAGCCAAAGAACAACCGGACCTGAGCCGCGTGCCAAAGCGTTCGCGCTTTTTCAGATCAAGCTTGATTTCCTAGCCATCCAGTACAGCCCTTCATGCTTTATGTCTGCCATCACGTCCGCGCCACCTCCGGCGACGGCGCGGCCGACCAAGGCTCACGGCTTCATCCAGCGCTCCAAGGAAAAGGGACGCGATTCTGGTTCCAGGAAGGTCCTTGGAAAAGCCAACCCGTGCCCCAGGGAGCGGATCTGTTAACTCATGAAGACGACGGCTGGGCCGAGCGCCGGACGGTGTATGCAAACATCCTGTGTTCGCCGTTGAGCTCTGTCACCCTGATCCACTCATTTTCCTGGCGACGAAGCGTAACTGGCTTCTGAGCATGCCGTTCGGCGGCTTTAAACGGCAGTGCCGCCTCCACTGTCGAGGATGAAACGACAACCGTCCCGGATATGACCTCGACCTTGAAGGTGCGCATACCGGTCCTTGGGGCTGACCTCTGTATTTTCGTAGCGCACGATAATGCGGCTACGGGGGCATCTTGTGAAGCGGCTCCAGGCTCCGATTCTGGAAATTGAAAACGCAGTTATCTCCGCGCCAGCAAGCCCGGCCGGAGCTGGGCGGGCAACTGTCCCGGACGGATGCGCCAAAGAGCTCTGACGGACGTCTCCTTTTGCCGCCAAGACCAAAGTCCGATTCAGATGAGCAAAGGTCCGAGGTCGGGAAACTTTCGCCCGCTCCGTTGGTTTTGAGGGCCGGCCGCTGAGCGGAAGAGAAAACCCATGCCTCTATCTCAAGAACTGCGCGATATTCCGATCGAGTTTCGTTGTCCGATCTGTTGCCATCCCACTGCCAGAAAAGGCTCATGGCTGATAACGATTGGGAGGTTCAAATGCGAGGGCTGCGGAGCAACGGTGCGGATTGGCTACGAAGAGAAGATCGCTATTTTTGAAAGACATCGCATGAACAGGGGTCCTCAACAGAGAAGCGGGAGCATGAAAATATCGTCCACAGCGCTAAACGGCGGTGCGATGCGAAATAGGGGGACTTCCGTCAGCCGAACCTAAGGTCGCCTGCTCCCGAACCGGCCGGGGACGGAAGTTCACCTCCTTCGGCAGGCGGTGGCAAAGGCTGCGCAATGGTCCGCCCAGCGGCTTGACAGGAAGCGCCGTGGCGTGCGTGGGCGTTAGGCGTTCCGAATTTAGGAATGCGGTTTTAGGCCGTCCTAACCGACAAGGTTCTGGTTGCCGTCGTTCGCATTCCGGCATTCGGTGACCTGACAAATTGGCATGTCGCTATGAGGGGACCACTTGTGACTGCGTTCCCTCTGCGTCCTGCGAATCTTCGCGGTCAGCCTCAGCAGTTTCCAAGGCAGGGTGGATAGGGGCGAGCGAATTCGCGTCCCGGAGGTCTGCCGTCTTCTCCTGCTAGCCTATCGAGCGCGCATTGAATGGCGTCTTCGATGTGGCCAATTTTTCGGCCTGACCGGCTTCGTCAGCGTCAAGCTTCAACTGCTGGGCCATTGTCAGAAGAAAAAGCCCGCTCCTGGGGGGAGCGGGCAAATCGGATAGGAAGGTGCTGTCGCGGCGGACAGCAGTCTGAGGCGTTGCGAAAAGCACGCGCCGGAAATTGACGTCGGGCGGATATCCGATTGATTCCAGCTACCAATGGTCGCCGCCGCTAAGACGCCTATCTCCGACCCAAGCTGCCACCTCAATATCAAAAGCTTTAGTGCCACAGTTTCTCGCTCAGCCATTCAAGCAGCTTGTTGCCGCCAATCGTTCTGCGAACCCGTGCGGCCGCCCATTGAGCCTTAAATGTCGTGCCGACGTGGCAACTGCATACGATGCTGTGCAATTGCCGGTCGGTCAGTTCGAAGAACCGCTTGGCTTCTCCATAAGAATCATCCCTCAGGCCCAGCTCCCGCAATACCGGATCCTCGAACGCCACGGTGATGGGCGAGCCCTCACAGCGTGCCGAATCACGGGCCTCCCGCTTCAGGTGCTCGGTGCCTGTAAGAGCGCCCAGGCACCGATCTGGGTCTTTTTCCAGCAGTACTGCCCAACGTTCTATGCGCTGTTGGCGAGTCATGAACGGGTACGTCGACAAAGGCTGAATCTTCGCGACTGTGTGCAGTTGTTCCAGGGTTTGATGTTTCATGGTGGGCTCCTGTGGCTTGAGGTCCCCTACCCTTCAAAAATTATCGCGCACCGACGTCCTGACAAGACCCGGCCCCGCTGCGTATCAGCGACGAAATTGGCATAGCGCGCTCGTTGATGCGGCCGCTGTCACTGCCGGCGCTGCGAACGCTCGTGCTTGATTATCCGTGCGCCGGCCCACGTCAGGCGCACTTCCAGCGGCGCCAGGCGGCATCGAGGCGGCACGACCCTAACGGCAGATCGAATAGAACTTGGCGCGTTCGCTCAACGGACCATGTTTGGAACATATTTTTTCAACCGGTGAAACAAACCGCGCAAATCTCAGTTTCGGCGTTGGCATGGCCGCAAAGATGCCGGCGTGGCCAACAGGAGGTTCAGCATGCTTGCGAAGAAACAGTTCTGCGTTGGGGTGGTGCTGGGAACTCTGATGATCCCGCCCGGTTTTGCTCCCGTCTCAGCTCAGGAGATCCCGAACGATTTCAGCGCAATCGTGCAGCAGAAGCTACCCGCTGTCGTCGCCATCACGACGAAGCAGCTTATCGACGATCAGGCGTCGCTCAACGATTTCCTCGACCCTTTCGACAGTCGCGGCTCGGGCACTGCCCAACCGCAGGTCCGAGAGGCGTTGGGCTCGGGGTTCGTGATCAGTCCACAAGGTTACATCGTCACCAACAATCACGTCGTGGCCGACGCCACCGAAGTTCACGTTGTGTTTTCCGACAAGGAAACCAAGCCTGCTCGCCTTGTCGGCCGCGATCCGGGCACGGATATCGCGGTACTGAAGGTTGATCCGCGGCCCAATATGGCAACGGCTGCGTGGGGCGACTCCGACGCCGTTAAACCGGGCGCCTGGACCATTGCGATAGGCAGTCCCTTCGGACTCGGCGGGTCTGTCACCGTCGGAGTGCTTTCTGCCCGTTCCAGAGACATTCAGGCCGGTCCCTATGACGATTTCCTGCAGACAGATGCATCCATAAACAAGGGGAATTCCGGAGGGCCGCTGTTTAACGCGCGCGGCGAGGTGATTGGGGTCAATACGGCGATCGTCTCGCCATCCGGTGGAAGTGTTGGGATCGGCTTTGCCGTGCCCTCTCGAACTGCGCAGAGTGTCGTTGATCAGTTGATCAGCGCCGGTCACATCGAACGCGGCTTCATCGGAGTGCATCTTCAGGAGGTCACGCCCTCTCTTGCCGAGGCACTTGGCATTACAGGCACCAGGGGTGCGCTAGTCGCCTCGGTAGAGCCCGGTAGCCCGGCCGACAAGGCAGGAGTGCGTCCCGGCGACGTCATTACCAGGTTCAACGGCAAGGACGTTCAAAGCGTCCACGATCTCACTCTCGCAGTCGCCAACCAGAAGCCAGGATCCAATGCGACGCTAACAACAACCCAACAAGGCCGAGAAAACGAACTCAACCTGACAGTCGGCAAACGCAAGGATGAGGGGCTGCGGACGGGTACCGTACCAAGTTCGGGAGCAGCCGAGCAACACCTGGGGCTCTCTCTCAGCCCGATTCCAGAAGAGGCGCGCCAGCAACTCGGCCTTCAGCCGGACGCGACAGGCGTGTTTATTCAAGACGTCGCCCCAAATAGCCTCGGCGCTGAAAATGACCTTCGCCGTGGGGACGTAATCGTCTCGGCCAACAATCGCGATGTAGCGCAGCCGTCAGATATTCAGGAGGAATGGGTTAAATCCAAACAGAAGAACAGGCCTATTCTGTTGCGCATAAATAGACGCGGACAATCGCTTTTCGTCGCCATAGCTTCTCCCTGAGGCCTACTATCAGGAATGAAAACCGAAAATATCGCCGGGTTGCGGATGATTTTAGTTATTCTTTCGGGAAGTTTGCCCAGCACGGTAACCGAGAGAACAACAAGCCGGTCGTCGCCCCTGTGTTTCTTCCACGTTTTTTCACCTAAGTTCGAATGTCAGGGTACAAAGGAATTCCGGCGACCGGCCCAGCTAGGAGCGCACTAGCAGCGGCACGAGCCCTTCATGGCGCTCGTCGAGATAACAAACAATGTGGTCGCCGACGCGCTCGAACGTGAGATCGACTTTCGCCTCCCCAACCGCCAGGTGACGAATGACGATATTGTCGATGCCTATTGGCAACCGTGGCCGGTCGACCTCGATCGCACGGTTCCACCCGTCGATCCGAATTCCCAAACAGGCCTGCAGCATCATGAAGGCCGAGCCGGCGGACCAGGCCTGCGGCAGACACGCGACAGGATAGGCAACCGGTGCATCGCCAATCGCGCGGGTGAACCCGCAGAATAGCTCGGGGAGCCGCATGTTAAAACGAACCGCGGCCTCGAACATGCTGCTCATGAGTCTCACGACGCCGGCACGCTCTTGGTAGCGGGCGAGCCCGGCGGCACAGATGGCAGTGTCATGCGGCCAGATCGAGCCGTTATGATAGGACATCGGATTGAATGGCACCTCGTCGTCGGCCAAGGTGCGGACGCCCCAGCCGCTGTTGAGGTGACCCGAAAAGAGCTGCTCGGCTATTGACGACGCCCGCTCCGCCGACGCTAGCCCGACATAAAGCAGGTGACCGGCGTTAGAAGCGCGCACCGCGCATTGCTTACCTTCCCCGTCTATGGCCAAGGCGTAGAAATTTTGGTCTGGCATCCAAAAATGCCTCTCCACTGCGTTGCGGATACTTTCCGCCAGAGCGCTCCATCGCGCTGCCTTCACCGGGTCGCCGCGTCTGGCTGCGAGTGCTGCCATGCCCTGGTAGGCTGCAAAGGCATAGCCTTGCACCTCAACCAGCGCGATGGGTCCCCTCGGGATCGTGCCGTCGGCATGGAATATGGCGTCGGCACTATCCTTCCAGCCTTGGTTGAAAAGCCCAGTGTCCGCCGCCCTGCTATAGGTCACGAAGCCCTCGCCGTTGCGCGTTCCGACATCCTCTATCCATCCGACCGCCGCACAGAGCGAATCCCACATGCGATTGACAAACAGCTCATCGGCAGTGCGATCGGCGTAGGAGCAGGCGAGGTAGACATAGAGCGGGGTCGTATCGACGCCGCCATAGTAGCGGCCGAACGGCAGTTCGCGCAGCACCGCCATTTCCCCCTTGCGCGTTTCATGCATGATCTTGCCGGGCTCGGAATCATCGAATGTCGAAGTCTCAGTGGACTGATGGCGCGCAAGGAATGCCAGGACCCCGCGGGCAAGTGCCGGGTTGAGCCAAAGCATCTGAAGGGCCGAAATGACGCCGTCGCGGCCGAAAGCGGTCGAGAACCATGGAATGCCGGCGTAAGGATACGGGCCGGTCTCAAGATCGGTGGTCAGCAGTGCGATGTCGGCGCGCGTGCGCGTAAGCCAGTCATTGAACACGCGGCCGGAACTGAAGACGGTGGCGCCCTGCCGCCGCTTCGAGCGCATCGCAAATCGTGCTCGGGCCGCAGCGGCTCGAAAGCGGTCGCTGGAGGGGGCTTCTTCGTCGTGACCAACCTCTACAAACAGCGCCATTGCGTCACGCCTGCCCACTACAATGAAGAACACGGCGTGGTTGGACTGGATCTGGTCAGGCCGCGTCGAGAACGAAATATTCGACTGGCGCGCCAAATTGTCGAGCCCTTCGTAGCGAAACGTGACGCTTGCTTCGCCGATCAGCGCGTCATGGGCGTGACCTCGGCGGCTGCGCGTAGTGCCACGGACCTCGAACATGTCGCGAAAATCGGCGTCGAAGTCGAATCTCACAGGCAGGAGCACTTCGCGCCCAGAGTAATTCGTGAAGGTGACCCGCTCGAACATGCGATTTTGCCAGATGAACCGTGTCCGTTCGACGTGGACGACACCCGGCAGCGTTTCACGACCGTCTGGACCCGTCGTGGCCAAGTTCGTGAGATTGGCGGTGAACAGTATGTTGTCCTGCGACAGCGAGGCGCCAAGCAGGGAAGGAATGCGCCCGCCGATGAACAGACGGAAGCGCGACAGTACGCGCGTGTCGTCGCGGAAAAGACCGTCGCCGGTGCCACGTATGTCGCCGTAGCTGTCCGAGACGATGAAGCAGTCCTCATGCTTGAGCGCAAATTGCCTGTGAGGCTCGCGTGGCGCCGATTCATCGATCGCCGGCAGCGCCACAGCTGGGTCAAGCTTGCGATCTTCGGTTTCAGCGATCATGTCAGCTCTCCCGTTCGAAAGAGACTTTGCCCATTGAGGGCACATGCTTGTCGATCGTCGCCGACATCGAATTCGTCACCACCGCCCGCCTCGGCGCGGCATGGTCCGAACGCAAAAGCGTCGTTCGACTGGAGGTGGTATGATTGGCGAATTTTGGATTTTGAGCAATCAAACTTGATATCCAGCCGATCGCTTACGCCGCCGGTTCAGTCGCCTGACCAGCTATGTTTCCAGCATAGCTACTACGTCGGAAGGAACGTTGCTTGTCGCCCGTGAGCGAGCGATAGATCGCCATATAGTCGGCGCACATGCGCTCGGCGGTGAACCGTTTTTCAAAAGTCCTCCTCACCCGAGCTCGATCGAGGTCACCTACGCGATGAACGGCCTTCACGGCCTCTGCGATATTCTTCACGATAAATCCCGACACCCCATCATCAATGACTTCGGGAACGGCGCCACGATTGAACGCCACCACGGGGGTTCCGCAGGCCATCGCCTCAATGGTCACGAGGCCGAACGGTTCCGGCCAGTCGATCGGGAATAGCAACGCTGCCGCATTGCCCAAGAACTCCGCCTTTTGCCTCTCATTAATCTCGCCGATGAACTCAACATTTGAATTTCGAAGCACCTGTGGTTCGACGCTTTCTCTCCAAAACGAGCGGTCAACCGAATCGATCTTGGCCGCGATCTTCAGCGGCATTCTTGCGCGGGCGGCGATTTCTATCGCGGCCAGCGGTCCCTTTTCCGGTGAGATGCGGCCAAGGAACGCCAGATAGCTCGAGGCCTTCTCACGGAAGGGCAGGATACCAGGCGGCAAGCCGTGATAGACCGTTCCGAGCCAATTGACCGGGGGCATCGGCCGGCGCTGATCATCGGAGATCGAAACCAGTGGAATGTCATCGAACATTGCATAAAGCCGTGCGAGGTCTGGGAGGTCAAGCCGGCCATGAAGGGTCGTAACGGTTCGCCTGCTAAATTCTCTAATGATCGGAAAGTGCAGAACGTCGACGTGGAAATGCAGCACATCGAAGGCTTCCGCCCATCTGCGTACCTGCTCAAGCATCGAAACGTGACACGGCACGGGGTCCCTTCCCTTAGGGCTCAGGCGTAACGCAGCGTCGCAACACGCCACAAGTTCGGCCGACGTCCTTGAGTCGCCGCTGGCGAACAGCGTCACCTCGTGGCCTTGTCGAACCAGCTCCTCGGTCAGATACGAGACGATGCGCTCGGTACCCCCATAGAACTTGGGTGGGACGGACTCCATTAGAGGTGCAATCTGGGCGATCTTCATTGTAGGTGCGTCCGCGACTTAAGACTTGCCAAGGCCGACGGCATGCGAGCGCCGCTCCTTTCGCCCGCAAACTTTCGAATTGCTAATATGTTCCCGAAAGACGTAACGGCTGACGGTCTGACGCAGGGGAACCGCACACAAGGGCTCGGCCGCGGGTGCGATCGCTGCAAAGTCCCACTTCAGGCAAGCCACCAGGTGTTCGGGCACGCCTTAGTATATTTTCACCAAAATGCGGCCAAGCCTGCATTGGTTCGCTTCGAATCCGGAGGGGCCGGTCCGCCGGTCCGGCGGTCCGGAGTGGGCCGGCCCGAATGGATTCCATCGAATGTGAGGCCAAACCGCGATTGGTCACGGTCATCTCGATGGCTGCGGCGCCACCCATAACAGTCAGGTTCCTCAGCCTCGATAAACAGGTCAGGTGTAGACCCGATTTTGGGACCAAAGTCCGACTCTGGAACGGTTCGACGCCCTCTGGGTTAGATTTGTGAGCGCCGACGAGGTGCTCTTCAACTAGCATTGAAGGAGAAAATCATGAGGATGCATTTCGGTGCCGCCGCTGCGGCTTTCTTGCTCATAGCCGGAATCGGTGCGGCCGCGGCAGAGGATGTGGTCATCCAGCCTGAACAGGACACGGTCATCCGGGAATATGTGAAAAAGCAACCGTTGGCTTCCGTAAAGCTTCCTGGCGTGGAACTCAATGTTGGCACAGCTTTACCTGATACCGTTGAGCTGCATGAGGTTCCCAACGTCAAATACCGGTACGTCGTGATCGACAACCGGACCGTCCTGGTCGATCCGGGTACGCGCAAGATCGTCAAGGTGTACGATTAAACGGCAGACGGCAGACGTTGATCGGGCGGCGGAAGTTGAAGGGGTGGCAGCAGGCTTTGTAGTCTTTGCGGCCACCCTCTGCCGCTCTGGCCCGACCTGTCCTACTGGAGCCTACGCGCATTTCGGGCCTCATCCCCATCCTCGCAAGCAACGCTGGCTCATTTGCCGCTACGCATTTCCCGGCCCTAGCGACAACACCCGGCAGCGCGTGGAACAGATCAAGCTGTCGTCCTTTAGCCAGATCCATCCGTTCGAGAGGTCGTTGGTGCGCACTGTGAAGCGACGGGGGAGGCAGCGGCAGCATTGGCTTTGAGACAAGCGGCTGATCGGAAAAAACCAGAAGAGAACACCAAGACGGAAAACACAGTTCGCCATTGCTCGAACCGTGATCCGCGCAGGCAAGTCGTTTCAGGGTAATCTACTGGGGTCGGGCAACGCCGTCAGACCCATGCCGACAATCACAACTCCGTAAAATCGTACATCGATTTATTATTGAGAGCCGACTCAAGGAGAGTGAGATTCGTCGCTTCGCCCGGCTGGCTCAAAGGGCCGGCGCGGCCCGGCTAGTCATCCTGTGTCAGCCCGAAGGCGGGCCGGGCCACTTGCCACGACTGATCGCCTCGAAAATCACTTCGGACACGCTTCTGCCACGAGCATGCATTTCGTCAAGCCCGTATTGTGGTGCACAATATGCGGCATCAACGTCCCACCGAGCGCAAGTTCTATTGATTTGGGCTATCCTTTGCCATGACGTTGAAGAGTACGAGGCACGCCAGCAGGGATACGACACCGCCCAGCAGGTCGTTGCTCGTCAGACCGGCAAAATGGACCAATTCAAACGCCAATACGGACATCATAGCCACCCGGGATTCGAAGGCCTCCAACCAAATTAGAACCGCTACGCGGTGCTAATGTTCCGCCCATGGGTTGGGGATTCACATTTCCGCAGATTCGACCACTCCAGGCTTGTTCGGTGGAAGGGTTATCCCTCTATCCAGGCCTTGTCGCCGATCATCCTTGCCTACGCTCCGATACACATTGGATATTGAAACCGGCCGCGGGCGAGCCTTATAAAAATCGATGTTTTCCCCATTGCTTTCTAAGGAGCTTGCGATGGATAGCGTGACCGTAAGCCTCAATGATCAGGTCAGCCCTTGCGTTGAAGTGATCGAAGTCTGCGGAGAATGGTTCGTCCGCGTGGTCGACGGCGACGAGGAACTAACCCGATCATTCCAATTGGAGCCGTTCGCCCTGGCCTACGCAGAGGGCCAGCGAATACGTCTCGGGCTTACTGATTTCGATCGGCTGTAGCGGTTAACGCCCGCTATCTTGCCGGGAGCTGGGACGTTCCACACGCTCATAGCCTCCGTCACCCTGATCGGCTGGCGCACACCATCACGCCGGGCATCGGCACGATATGGCTATAAGTTCGAGGGGGTCGGCTCAGCTACGCCAGTCACGTTCGCGTCATCTGATGCGCGAACATCCTCGTAATCGACTGTCGCGACGACCGCCCCGCTTGCATCCTTAGCCCGCACCGCCCAACCGACAGGCGTTTCACCACGCGAGAGCGCGTCCTGCCACAGGTCGGCCGCAGAACGTCGGCATTCGTCCAAGACCGCTTGCAGCGTGGGAAACGAGAGGCCTGCGAGCTCTCGCACTTGACCCTTGTCTTGATACTCGAGGGTATAAGACGCGGCGCGGCCTGATTCCAGCTGACTTCGCATACTGGCGTCTGCGGCGCCGCTGTCTTCATCGAACGCGGCGGCGTGCAATAGCAGCACCTTTGCCTTTGCAATCAATTGCACGTCATCGAGGGCGCTGTCATAGGCCAGGGAGACGGAAATCGCCTCACCACCTTCGCCCACGAAGCGGACTGTCGGGAAAGGTCCGTTCTCGACGACCGTTTCAAGAATCTGCATGGGATACTCCACCGCTATCGGTCTTTCGGGTCAGTCCTTGACATACGCCCCAGGCTGTCGCCCGCTCTTTGGCGCCTTGGCGTCCTTGGAATGCTCGGAAAGGGCGGGCCCGGCGCCGGAGACCTTCTGTGTGGACGGCGATGGCGTTGCAGGCCGTGATGGAGACTTGGATTGAGGGGCCTGAGGGTTCTTGTCGGAAGTTGTCATGTCGGTTTTCTCCCATGTCATGAGTCAGGGATGAACTAACCATCGACTTGGAGGTTCCCCCGTCGTCGCGTTTCCAGAGAACCGCTTAGTTTGCGAGAGCGAACCGTCGGCAATGATCAAGATACGCAAGCTCATGCGTTGCGAGCAGGTCAATGACGCTCGTCCATAACCACGACGGTGTCTTAGTGTTCGCGCCAGTCGCGTGCGACAGTTCGCGGGTCCAACAGCGCCAATCGGCGACGTCCATCTGGCGTGCGTGTGCTTCGCCCACAATCGAACCGAGGTGGCGGGCAAGCGCCTGCGTCTGTCGACTTGTCAGCCGGTCGATTTCGAGTTTCATATCGCGTGGCGATATAGCCCTTACAAAGACCGGCTTCCCCTCAATCTCACCGCACACCATGCGATCGCCAAGGTTTGGAGACATGGCGCGCGCGCCTGCCCGGACACGCTCAGCATGATTGCCCGGCATCTGTGCCCGCCGTGCCGAGGGAGCGGCCGCAGCAGTCGCTTCCTTGATGTCGAGCAGCGCCATGCGGCGATGCTTGCCCCGCATGAGGGCCGCAAAGCGCAGATGCCCGAGCGAACTGCATCCTTTGATCCAGTACGCCGCGTCCATGAATTCCCAGCCTTTCTTGCCGTGCTGTTCCGTCTCAGGAGTTAGGCCTGAGATATCCAGAACTTGGCAGAAGGTGCGCACCTGGCTGCGCTCGGGGTGATGCAAGGGCCAAAACCGACGGTTCCGCGGCAACTGCTTCTGTTGTCCTTCAAATCGCTCAAGGGCGAGGTTGTGCCAGCGGCGATGCGCGGCGCGTTTGAGCAGCTTTCGCAGGTCCTCGGATCCCCGCGCGCCTGACGAAGGCGCTGCCTTGATGTAGCCGGCGAGGAGGTTGTCGAGCATGTGCGCTGTTGTCACGCCCGGGAGGTCGGAACTGCGGATGGCCGAAGCCAGCGAGAGGCCCAGCCGCACGAGGTCATCTGCCGGGTTGCCGATGACGGTCTGGTCAAAATCCCGGATCTGGATCGCTACGCCGCCTTCCAGGTCCGAGAGCGCTCCCAGGTTGCCAAGATGGCAGTCGCCGCAGATCCAGGCAGCGGGGCCTTGCGGCAATCCTTCATCATGCTTGTTCAGCCAGTCATAAAACAGCCATGCGCTGCCGCGCACGAATGCATGCTGCGACTTTGCCATTTTGCGGAGGCGCAACCGCTCCAGATACCTTGGCCGATCCGAGAAGTTCATGGCTGCGTCTCCCGCCATCGGCGCAGCAGCGGCCAGACATGCCAAAGGCCGACCAGCACAATTATTGAGACGGCGGCGGCAAATACGCCCACTGCGGCTATCCCCGTAATCTTGCTCACCACGACGTACATCTCCACGGACAGTCCGACCGCCAGGAATACAGTTGCGGCGAGGACCAGCCTGCTCGCCACGGTGTAGAACGCCGGCGCCGCCTCTCCGCCATAGACGATCCTGTGATAGGCCGCCGGCGTCATGAGCAGGACGGTCGACAACGCAACGCACGCCAGGGCAATCCCATGAGAAGCTTTGTCAAGCGGCGGCATGGCGGCGAAGCCTTGAGTGACCACAATTGCCAATTGAAAGCCCAGCATGGCTTGTGCCCCGGGCAGCACAATGCGGCTTTCGGTCATCGCATACTCGATTTTGGTCTCGGTCGACGTTTGATGCATGGCTGATGCTCCCTCCTGTCGCCCCGCTCTGAAAACCATCGGGCCGTACCAGAACGTCAGCGCCAAAACGAGCCCCGCAGTCCCGGCACCGAAGGCGACAGAGACTCCACCGGTAACCTCCCCGGCGATAGCAAGGTCCAGGGCCATCGCCAAAGCGAACGGCGCGAGTGTGGTTTCGGCGGCTCGGGTAATAAAACGATCAACGCGCGGTCCAGCCGCGCCGTGTTCGACAATGCGATGGTAGGCGCTCGGCGTAATTAAAAGCCCGACAACGAGGACCATCAGGCCCAACGCGATGACGTAGATCACTTTGGCATCGGACGGCAGGGACGAGAATGCTGTCTGAAAGGGTCCCTGAAGCTGGAAGCCGAGCAAAATCTGCGCGCCAAGCATCAGCGTCCGCGATTCATCCAATGCCAGCTTGGTTCTCTTGTCGGGCGTCACCTCTTCTCAACCTCGGATGAGTTGTCCAATCATAACAACGGCCGCTGCAGCCATCACGACTGTTGCGACCCAACCCACCACGCGCAGCCCCAGAGGAACGGTGGCCTTTCCCATAATGTCAGGCCTCGCGGTCATCGCCATCATCACGGCCATAACGGGGACGGCAACCACGCCGTTGACCACGGCGCTCCAGTACAGGGCTTTGATTGGGTTGATAGGCGTGAAATTGAGGCCAACCCCCACGACGGTCGCGGCAGCGATCGTGGCATAAAAGGCCTTGGCTTCGAGCGGCCTGCGGTCGAGACCAACCGGCCACTTTCGCGCCTCTCCCAAGGCGTAGCCGGCCGAGCCCGCGAGCACGGGTATTGCCAGAAGCCCTGTGCCGATGACGCCAACGGCGAAGATTGCGAAGGCAAAGTTGCCCCCGACGGGTTTAAGGGCCTCCGCCGCCTGACTCGTGGACTGGATGTCCGTCACACCATGAGCATGTAAGGTCGCGCCGGCGGTAATCATGATGGCAAGCGCCACGATGTTCGAAAAGGCCATGCCGACATAGGTATCGAGGCGGATGCGTTCGACCGCGTTTTCCGTTTGCTCCGGGGCGTCCTTCAGTGGCTGGCGCTCTGGCTTGGCTTTCTCGTCTTCGACCTCCTGCGACGCCTGCCAGAAGAACAGGTATGGGCTGATGGTCGTGCCGAGTATCGCCACCACCGATGTCCAGAAATTGGCGTCGGCAGTGAATTTGGGGATTAGCCCCTTCACGACGTCGGCCCAAGGGACGGACACCACCAGGACCGTGGCGAAATAGGCGAAAAGGGATAGGGTCAGCCACTTCAGAACGGAGACGTACCGCGTATATTTCAGGAAAATTTGAAGGATGACCGAGATGGCACCGAAGGCCACCGAATACGCCAGGGGCGGTCCTCCGACAATCAACTTCAACGCGTCGCCCATGGCACCGAGATCGGCGCCGATGTTGATGGTGTTGGCTACGAGCAGAAGGAGGACTACCGACTGAAGCAGCCAGTTCGGATAGTATTTGCGCATGTTACCAGCGATGCCGCGTCCGGTCGTGCGACCGATCCTGGCACTGATCTCCTGGACGACCGCCATAAGCGGGTAGCTGAACAGCATAGTCCAAGTCAGCCCAAAACCGAATTGGGCTCCCGCTTGAGAGTATGTTGCGATTCCGCTCGGATCATCGTCGGACGCGCCGGTGACGAGGCCCGGCCCGAGCACTCCAAGGAGGCGTGGTTTTGACGGCCTGACGACCGGGCTGTTCTTGACGTTGTTCATGGGCTGTCGCCTTGCCTTTAACGAGCTACCTTGAGCAAAGGTCCGTAGGCCAAATAAAATCTCGCTGCATTAGCAAAAGTTGCAGATGCCGGCGCACTGTGTCCTTGGTGAGCCAGGTCCAGTCTACCCATCTGCACCGAACCGCAACTTCGGTCTCGAGTTGCCATACCAACTCATGACCCATGCTGATTCTCTACCCGCTGTGGGTAGCCAGACCCAGGAACACGCTGAGCTCTTCCTAATGCGTCTCGAACAGATCGGCGATGCGCAACAGCACGCATTGCCGCTCATAGGGCGAGAATTTTCGACCACGGTCCTTCGAAGGCGGCGCGTGCGGCGGCCACCGCCGCGTCGACATCGGCCGCCCCGCCGCGCGGCACGGTGGCCATCACCTCGCCCGTCGCGCGGTTCAGCGCCTGCATCTCCTGGCCGGACCGCGCCGGCGTCCACACGAATTCCGCCGCGACCATCGCTCCCGCCACCGGCGACCTCAAACCAGGAAAGCTAAAAGGTCGTTCGGATAATCGGACTGTGCAACAAGCGCGACTTCGCCGGACGTTGCCGGCGACGAAGGAACAGATATGAGACTTGCTGGCTAGGTCGCCATCGTCACCGGCGGCGGTTCGGGATTTGGCGAAGGCATCGTCAGGCGTCGCCGAGGGCCAAGGCCCCGGCGTTGCGCCGCGGTCAATCTGACGTCAGGAAGATGTTGCCAGTGAATCGAGCGGATGATGGACGATGCGAACGCCATTTACCGTGGGAACCTTGAACCTGAATAGCACCTCACCCACTGGATCGCGTCATGGAACGTTTTAGCCCTATCGAATGTTCATCATGCATGACGGAGTCAAAAGAAACCGAGCCAGGTGTGGATGCCAGCCGGCAGGAGTTTTCCCCGGCGTATTGCCGGGCAGCTCGCGCACTATTGGACTGGTCCCAGGCCCGCCTGGCTGCGAAGTCCAACCTAAGCGAATCCACGATACGCGACTTTGAGAGCGGTCGGCGCATCCTGCGCGCGGAAAGAATTGTAGCGGTCCGCAAAGCCTTCGAGTCCGCCGGCGTCACGTTCATGGTCGGCGGCCCTTTGCTGGCAGCGGCCGCCACAGGCCTGCCATTGCCTGAAACTGGAGGCCGCCCGGCCGAGGCACCAATGGCGGACGAAGGATTGTCGAGGCGATCGTTGCAAAAGAGACGCAGTCGACCGTTGAAGGGTGAAGATGCCGAGGTCAAACACATCGTCGAGATGCATGACATTTCGCCGGCCCAAGCGCGAGAACTTGTGCGCCGTCACGGAAACGATTGGCGCAAGATCGAGGAAGCTGCGAAATCCTATAAAGACCAGAATAAAGCGCCGCTGGAAGGCAAAGCTTGAGCCGCAATCCTTCAGGTATTCACGGGAGTAGCAGTCGTAGCGGCGTTCCCGAGAAAATGTTGGAGCTGGCGATGCCGGAGATACTCACTGCGCGGTGAAGAAGGTCAAAAGCACCTTGCCCTTTTCGCCGAGCAGACAAACGAAGCGATCAGCCGCTCCCGTTTTACCATTGCGGGCGACGTCTTTGCACCGCACTGCACCCAGGCCTGAAGGTCGTCGAAGGCGTAGACGACGCGACCGCCGGGTTTGGGTAGGCAGGCCGATTATGTAAGTGCTCTCGTGCGCGTCGAAAGACTGAGGAAATGCGCGCCTTCGCAAGTGCTCAGGTAGCGCGGCGGCAATGGCGCGGCGTTGGTGTTCCCGGCGTGTCTCCTTGCGGCATACGCGGCCGAGACTTCAGCTGTCCGTCGGCCAAATCCGCCCGTTCGAGAGGTCGATGGGGCCCTGCGTGAAGCAGGAGGCAGGCAATCGCCGCATCAGCGGCTCCAGACCTACGGCACATCATCCTTAGCTTTCGGCTTTGAACTTCGCGGCTTCGGTTTTGGCCTTCTCTTTGCCGTGTTCGGCGGTCAGGTCCTTAGCCTGCTTTGGCGAGATGTCGGTAGTTTCCGCTATTCCAACGCCTCTTTGTCCGACAACTCGGTATGCTGTCGAATGAGCCGAGAAGCAACTGACCAAGCTGCAGGCCGACCTGATCGAAGCGACAGCCTTCGGCTATTTCGGCTTGGACGAGGCGAACGCGGGATCCGCGTGCCGGTGGATCAGCTTCCATTCGCCGCCATCGCGCTTAAAGATTTCGGTGACGCGCAGCTTCAAGCTGGCGGGATGTCCGTCAATCATGCCTTCGAAGTCCTGAAAACCGGTCCAAAACGCAACGTCCTGAGAGGCCTGCAACACTTTCAGTTTTGTTTCGTTTCCGAGCGAGAACGCCTTTGCGTCGCCGTCATAGCGCGCGGCGACTTCTGCGGCGCCGGAAACTGAACCACCGGTAGGGGGGAAGAAGGTTGCCGTGCCTTTGCGCGCGACGATCGTATCGAGCATGCTCGCATCTCCGGTCGAATAGGCCGCGGCAATCTTTTCGCGCCGCGCCATGAAGTCTTCGAAGCCGCCATCGGTGTCCGATCTACCAAGAGCCGTAGCCCACTTCTCGAAGTCGGCCATAAATTTGCCGAGGAAGGCCTTGGTCTTGTCGTTGTTCAGCTTGCCGGTCTTGTCGAGCAAGGCGGCGACATCACCAATGTAGGCTTCCGGCTGCTGCATGGCTGGAACATCGAGGCGCTTGGCGCAGCGCATGATTGGCACCAAAGGCGCCCATCTTGTAGGGCGAAACACTGACAATGGCGGCCGGCTTGCCGGCCCAGGCGTTCTTGCCTTCCGGGCGGGAGGCGACATCCAGCGCATTCTTCAGGCAGGCAGGGACTGAACGGTTGTATTCGGGCGTCACGAATAGAAAGGCATCAGCGCCGGCAACATCGCGCCGTAGTCGCTCCCATGCCGCTGGCTTCTGGCCTTCCAGATCGTCATTGAACATGGCGACGTCGCCGATTTCGACCAGCCGACAAGCCAGGCCCGGCGGCGCGAGTTCGATCAGCGAATTGGCTACCATGCGGGTGAACGAAGCCTTGCGCAGACTACCTACAAAGACGGCGACATTGATCGACATGATGGCTCCAATCCCTGGCTTTTTCTGACCAGCGACAAACGGGGGCGTGCTGGCATTGTTCCGGTATTTTTATTCGAAGGGTGCCGCCGACCGACCGAAGCCGATGAACTTGCCGTGCGCGACGGCGTTCGCGACTACAAGACGCGGTGGATTCAGCGCGATCGCGGGTAGAGCGCCGAAGGCGCGCCGGCTCTTTTGCGCGCCGGGCGGCGGCGCGTAGCTCAGGGGAAGCGCCAGTCTGTTCGGCGCCGTCGTCAAATCATTCGCGAGAACACACGGACCGTCCGCGTGACGGCCTTCGGCAATACGCTGACTTTCCCATTTGAGGCTGAGCGTAACGCCCGCTCCTACGCCGATGGCCAAGCGTCCGGCTCGGCGTCGAGATTGCGAACGCAACAAGTGCGCCTGACCGTCTGATGATTACCTCTCGGAGGGGGCGCGAAGCTCTTCGTTGCGGACGAAATAGTCGCCGGCCGCCGCCAGGACCGCCAGGAAGGCGGCGCCGTATCGCGCGAAGCCGAAGGCCTCGGCAGCTGCAATCTTTGCACCGCGCTTGTGCTCGAGGACAAATCTAGCCGCGGCCTCCCGAGCTTCGCCGGCAGCCTCGCCGAACAGTGCGCGCTCTTTGGCCGTTGGCTGAAAGGCCTGGCCAATGGCATGGCCAACCAACACTCCTGCCGCCGAGCCGGCGAGCATCTTGGCGCGATCGAGATTTGTAACGGCGCGAGGCGTTCCAGCCTGATAACCGTTTCGCTCTGCATGGGCATCTCGGCCGCTCGTCAATGTCGCCGGGGATGCTTCGACGCGCCCTGTAGCGGCATTGCCGTCAGCACTCCTTCGTCCCGCATCAAAAACGGCGACTGCTCCCAATGCCACGGCGGCCGCTATTCCGCCATTCTCCTTGACGGCATCCGAGATCCCCCCGACCACCGCGGCGACTTTCTGTCTGGCGTATTGAGTGGAAACGTCCGCCAAATGTCTGGGCTGCAGCCGGCGGCTCACTTCGCTCACCGGGCCGAACAGAGCTTGCCGTTCGGCTCGGCTCTGCACCAGGATATCCCTGATTTCATTGCTGGGTTGAGCCATAGCGTATTCCCTGCTTCAAGGCCGCCAGGTCGGTCCGCACCTGATTGACCGTCTCGACGGGCGTGATGGTCCACCCGGTCAGCGCCCGCTTGGCAAGATAAAGGGACATCGAACCTGCCCCGATCAAAACAAGGGCCACAACCAGGCATGCGAGCATGGGGCCAATCCCTAAAAAAATCATTGCAAGGATGAGACACTGAACAATGGCGAACGCAGCCAGCGCAAAAAACATGACAGCGGCCACTCCACACGCGCCCGATGACACGAGTGCCGTGGACTTGGCTCGCATTTCCGCCTCGAGCAGACGCAGATCGAGGCGAATCAACGATCCAAACTGGCTTAGCGCTTGGCCGAGCACGCTCCCGAAGGGCCGGTGATCCATTCCATCATCCATGCGAATGATCCTTCTCAGGAACGATCGGCGCTTCGCATGATCCGCGTCAGGACGACGCCGGCGAGGATACCGACGCCGAAAAACGCGGCTGGCTGACGCTGCGCGAATTTCGTGACGGAATCGAGCAACTCGCCGACGTTGCGGTCCCTGATATCGGTTGAGATGCGCTCGACACCTTCGGCAGCACTGCGCACCATGCTTGCGACCTGGGGCGCCTGCTTTTCGATGCCGTCCGCCGCGTCCTTGACGGAGTGGGCGATATTGGCGATAGCGTCGGCGCCGGCCGTCTTATTGGACTCGACTGCCTCCTTGAAGGCGCCCGCGGCATCAGCGGCAACAGACCCGGCATAATCCTTGGCATCGCTCGACACGGAGGCGGCGGCATTCTTCAGATGCGACGCGGTCTCCGCCGCACTTGTCTTGAGCTTGCCCAAAGCTTCTTTGCTCGTCTCGGCACGCTCAGCACCCTCGCTGCCCCGCCAGCCGTTTTCGTTGGTACCCGGTCCCGTAAAGTCGTCCGTAGTTGGCGTGTCCATGATGTTTCACTCCTGTTCCTAGGAATTGAACTTCGCTATCATCAAGCGGTTCCTGCCCCCGAGGAATAAAGGATCTGCCGCTGCGGCTGGACGCGATCACCCGGCGCTCGCCCCCTTTGGGCCCTTCGCATCGCGCGCCGTGCAGTAGGCTTTAGATCGCAACGCGTCCACGAACGCCAGGCGACGACCGGTTGGTAGAAGCGCTTGAGGCTGGCTTGGCACCGCGATCACGACCGTGCCAACAGCAAAGCGATCGAGTGGATCGCTGGGGCATCTCGGGGATTAAGAAGTAATGGTGTCGCCGATTGCTCGGCTCCGCAGGTTTGCGCTGGCTGCGAAATCGCTCGTAGCGGACCCTTCGTCGGGCAGGTTGAGGACAGTGTCCCGCCGGGACTTAGGCACTAAGCGGTGGGTCGCACTCGCCCTGATGGCTGGCGCGAGCGCAATCTGCGGAGGGTCGTCAGGTAGCTGCCGATCGCTTGAAAACGATGGTGATCCTGGTCACTTCAGTGGCGCTGGATTTGACTTCGAATTGCGCTTTCGCGTTCTCGGTCAAGGAGCGCGCGATGAGAGCACCGAGCTTGCCGGGCTTCGGCCATGTCTCGCCCTCCGGCAAACCAACCCCGTCATCGGCGATGGTGATGCGGCATCCGTCGCCATCGACCACGCTGTGAAGCGTTATCGTGCCGCCTTCTCGTCCCTTGAAGCCGTGTTTGAGCGCATTGGTCAGCAATTCGTTCACAACCAGCCCCGTGGGCATCGCAACGTTAATCGACACGGGATAGGTATCCACCTTCATGTCCAGGCGTATGCCTTCCACCGCATGCGAAGCCATTACCGCCGATGCTATCTGGCTGAGATAGATACCAAGATCGACCTCATCCTTCTGCTCGTCGTTCGACAGCGCCTGGTAGCGTCGACGCGGCCGGCCAACCTCTCCAACCGTTTCTGGTCGGGCTGATGCTCTTGTGCAGCGCTTCCTCTGCTATTACTCGAAGGCGGACCTTGGGCCCGCCTTCGACGTCCGGCTAGATTCAGCCGCCCATCTTCTTTGCCATGGCGCAGAAATCTGCGTGCGACTTGTTGAGCGTGGTATCGCCGCAATCTTTCAACACCGCTTTCTGTTCGTCGGGTTTCATGGCCGCCCATGCGGTCTTGAAATCCTTTTCCGTCTTCAATGTTTTCATGCCGGCATCGGTGAAGAACGGCGACATCTTTGCCGGATCGTCGAGTGCAGATGTGTTGCCAGCGGCAAGAGCCGAACCGGTCATCATGGAAAGCGCAATCGCGCCCACTGTGAGCTTCTTGATATTCATTGTTTCCTCCGTCGTTGGGTCATGCAGCATGACCTTCGGAAAAAACGTGGATTACGGAACTCGGTTCCCAGCGCTCCACTAGCGCAATCCCTGCATCATGAATTTGTAGATCGTGCCGATTTCCTCGTCGATCTCTTGGGCGGAAATGCCTTGTGCTTCAGCCCCGTTTCGCATCCACAGCCATTTCGATGATCAGCAGTACGTGGTCACTGATCGGATCGTCGGATAGATGGTCCGAAATCCAAAGATAGAGAAAATCGCTCCCTCGCTTGCTCATTCCTCACGAAAATCCTGCAATGAAGCGTGTCGCAGATTCTCTTCGCCGCGCAAGTGCTTCACACGGCCAATGATGCCAGGCTTGACCCATTGCGTCGCTGGCCGCTTGATACCCTTCGGCGCAGGCCCGGCATGCTCCTGGACACGCTTCCACAGCCGCTCGCGGATAGCCTGGCTGGAGTTGATGAAGGCCGAACCGACATAGCGGCCGGTTTTGCGATCGGCCATCAGGGCAAAGGCCGGCTTGCCGGCTTCACGCTCGACGCCAATCAGTTCGTATTCGTCGACCGAGTAGCATTTCGCCTTCAACCAGCTCGTCGACGGACCGCTGCGGTATTTGCTATCCTTGCGCTTCGAAACCATGCCCTCAAGCCCAGCCTGGTCGAGCAGATGGAAGATGGCCTTCGCTTCGCCCGGCAATGGCTCGCTGAACTGAATACGCCCGCCGGGCTCGATCATGCTGGCCAGGATCTCGCGGCGCTCCTCCAGCGCCATTTCGCGAAGGTCGTGGCCGTTGAGGTGCAGAAGGTCGAAGGCCACGAAATACAGGTCGTGTTGCCGCCTGGTGATCGCCTTTCGCAGCTCGCCGAAGTCGGACAGGCCGGCCTCGTTCAAAACGATGATCTCACCGTCAACGATCGCATTGTCGGCGCCGATGTTCGCCGCCTCTTTCACCAGGTCGCGATATTTGGCCGTCCAGTCGTGACCGTTACGCGTGTAGATCCTGGTGCCGTCCTCATCGATGATCAGTTGCGAGCGGTAGCCGTCGAACTTCACCTCGTGAATCCAGCCGTCGCCTTCTGGAGGCTGCTCGACAAGGGCCGGCATCAAGGGCGAGACGAACTTCAAACGCATGCACGGAACTCACACAAGCCGGCAGCTAAATAAGCTTTTGCTAAAATAGTTCCGGAACTTTGGCGGGCAATCGAGCCGTGAGGAACCTCTACTGGTCGATGAAGTTGGGGTTAGAACACGGCGGTGAAGTCCATGACCACCAAGTACCATATCGACGAAATGCAGGGCGATGAGTTGCTGGCCCTACACATCGCCCACGGAACCAGTGCATTGGAGGCCATGAACAAGGTCACGGCAGGGCCGTTCGTGATCCGAACCGTGCAGGCTCATTGGTTCCGCGTGGTGGATCAGGGCCGGAGGGAAGTTTTCAAGTTCGCGGTAGAACGATATTAATTTAGCTTCCGCTAATCCTTGACGCCGTCGTGTGCCGCGCCAGAATCAGTGCATGGCAATAAAGGTCGGCGACGAAGTAGCGATAATGGCGACGGTGCTGAAGCGCGTCACGGAAGACCGCGTCAGCGTCTCGATCCCGAGCTACAATTTCCCCCATTCGATAATCGATCCGGCCACCAAGCTGGTGAAGGGTCAGCAGATCGAGCTAACCGGCCACGTTACGCGGATTGACGGTGACAAGGTCACGGTCACGTTGGGGACGATGGTTACGGTCGATCTGGACAAGCTGCGTCTGGTCCAGAGCTACGTCCCGCCCAAGCGGAAAAAAGCGCTGATCGATGAACCGGGTTGACGCGCTATGACCAAGCTTTCAGACCTTGGCCCGCCTATTTACGGCAAGCGACATGGCGCCGGGCCAGCACGAGAAGAAGACCATTTCTATTCCTGTCCCTACTGCGGACAGTTGGTCGATCAGCGCGATCTACGCCAGGTCCTCTACCATGAAGAACCTGGGCATAAACCGCTGGATCCCGAAGACGGCGCGACAATCATTATGTTCCCGGGCGTCCGAAGATAGCGCCCTGGTGGGGGCCGGAAAACAGATCGGCCATAAGCCCCAAACCGGCGGCAACCAAAAACCAGAACCATGAAGGCGACGAGCAATGGCACGCACGCATTTGCGTTCCGCTGTGAGGCTAAGGTCCGGCGAGCCCCCGACTGAAGTCCTGCCCCCGCAACCGAAGCATTGCAATCACGTTACGACCGCACCCCGAGCACCTCGCTCGTGGAGGGCGCTGGATCAGAGTTAGAGGTGACGTCTTGAGATTCTTAGAAGCGAGGGAGACGGTGACCGTTGTCGAGAGCCCGACAGTCCACGACGTCGCAAATCAAGCAGCCAATGATAACAATACCCCTGCGCCCGATATCTCGTCAGCGCTCGACCTCATCCTTTCAGCGGACGACGACAACATTGAGGACCGTGTCAGACGAACGGAGAGACTTGGCATCGTCGTCGTCGTTATCATGGCAATCGGCCTTGCCTTCGCGCCGGCTCTGTTTGTTGCATTAACCCTCGGAATATAGCGCAGACTAGAACCGAAGGATTACTCTTCCCCGCCGCGCAGCAAGCGCCAGATATCGCCCCAATAAGCCGTAGCGAGCGACGCCAGAGTCGCCGCCGCCATACAGGTGACACCGAGGGCGCCACGCCCCATCACCTTCCAGCCATGTCACCTCAGCGGCCACGTACTCGATGCTCGTCATATCGGCATTGAGGGCGCGACGTCCTTCAACGCATGCACAGGACTCACAAGCGGCGATTCAATTAGCCTTCGCTAAAATAGCTTCGGAACATTTTAGACGACTGCATGTTTGAGCGTGATGAAGGCGCACGATCGAGGAACACTGCCCGCCCGGCGTGCTGCCGAGCGAGGAAGCTGTAAACGGCCTCTACGGGCCGGAGCTGATCCATGAGGCTGAAGCGCCGGCGGCTGCCATCGTCGCTACTATCGACAAGATGCAGTTGCGCGTGATGATGAAACCGCCTGCCCGCAGTAATCAGATAGTAGACCAGGAAGCCCACCAGCGCGCGTTTCGGCTGGCCGCCGTTCTAAGCGCGTCTTGCTGCGGGCCGCATCAATCGGGCAAGTAGCCGCCGATGCATATCTTTGAGGGGTGGGGAACGCTTCGGGGCTCTTAGAGCGCAAGACTTGGCGATGGCGGCCCTGGCGTCGTTCAGTCGCAACTGCGCTGTGGCGAGGTGGTTCACGAGCTCCGGCATTCGAACGACGGTATCCTCAATGAATCGCATCGCGGGCGCGCAAGCCAGATACTCGCCTCGCAAGTGGTCCGCTGCATCAAGCTCAGCGCTGACAAGCATCCCAGGGCTAATACCGCATGGCTGAAAGGCGAAGCGGTCCGGCCGCATCAAACCCGCCGCTTCCCGGCGGCGGTCGCGCCATCGCCGACGCCTGCCGAAAATCGAAATCCCCATAGCCATCGCCTGTGGCCCGCGGGTTCCTTCATCGGGGACTTTCGTACGCCTGCCGGCGCCCGAAACTCTTCACGGCAGCAGACGGTCCGGATCCGGGAATCAATAGCCAGAAAATGCCGTCCGCGTCGACCTTCCTAGAGCAGCCAGAGATTGACCTGGAAGCTTGGTAATTTAATCGAACTGCTCGGGGACTTGCTTGGGTTGGATGAGGTGTCAGGCACGGCGGCGGGTCGCAAGCAATCCCCAATGACGAAGTAAGAAACACAGTCTTGTCAATTTAAGCATCAGGCTGCAGCTCCAACACGAAATCCCTCAATTCGTAACCGCCTCTCATGTCGGAAACAGCTCCGAACATATTTTCACGCCGCTGGAATATCGTGGCTTGAGCACCACCATCGAGTTCGTCGGCACTGCGTCCCAAAACCAGCAAACCGCCATCGACGACTGTCTTTGCAACGGCCCGGAGCGCGCGTTCGATTTGAACGCGCGGAAAATTTCTCTCCCCAAGGGCATTCATCACGCGCACGACATCATACTGCGTAGGTGAAGGCGAAAAGAAATTATCCCTAGTTGCTACGAAGCAGTTGTCAATTTTCGTCCTTGCCATGACGTCGGGATGGAAAAGTGAAACGGACGTCAGCTTTGTTACGCTTGGAGACAACAGCCGAGCCAAAAACTCATTTGCCCGCTGGCTTCTCAATGCGATAGCGCCCAGTGCTACCTGGAGCACAACTTGGTCTTTGTCGAAGAAGACCCAGAATATCCCTTTGCGGGCCGCGCAAATCTCATCGTAGTAATCGCTTGCCGTAAGCCTGACAGGTCGCTCGTGGCTTAGCCTGTTGAACAGTTCCAAAGACGTAATACCGTCAGATGCAGCCATGTCGTGAACGGTGACTTCCTTGTCTATCGGTAACCACCGGGTGGCCGAGATGATGGCTGTGTCCAAGTCAAGAAACCGGTTAGGCCGTGTCGTTTTTGACGTGAACGGTCCACCTGGCATCGATGCAAGTATGCGCTTTCGTTCTTTGGCGGTGGGTGTGGAAAGCAACCTAACAAAAGACGGCGCTAAGATTTGCATGAGCAACCCCTTACCATGCGGCAGGCTGTCGTTAAAGGCGAACCCTGCAGGGCTGTTCAGGCGCGTCGGTGCAGGGCCAACCCAGAACTGCGCGGTCCATCTTAACGTGTGATGCGACGAGAATAGTGGCTCACCAACCTGACGCATTTTTCTGGATTATTCGCTCATCGACATGAACTAAACTCGGTCCCGTTCGTTTAGGGTTGAAAAGAGGGCGAGCAGCTTGATACTCAGTCGACATCGTAGGTTTTTTTCAAAACGATCAAAACTGGCGGCACGAGTTGCGAAATTCTTTTTGTCGCGATTTTGCGGTTCCCAAAGAGGTAACCACCTATCTGCCGCCCCCCGATGAACGGCTGCATCGCAGCTTGGAAGCGCTAGCTTGAAACGTCAACGTCGGCGACAATTGAGGGACGCTCGCGGACATCCGGGAATGTGGTGAATGGGCGCTACGAAGAGACATCTAGATCGCCTGAAAATTGCGAGCAAAATAGGCCAAGCATGGCTGCACGGTATTTTCACATCAAGCCGACTGGCTCCCGGACTTATTTCAAAGAGTAGCGGGGCGCCCGCTGACCAATTTCATCTTCTTGAACTGCACCGTCAATACGGCAATATTTTCAAGACATGGTCGGGTGGAAAGCTGACAACCTGCATCGTGGGGCATGAACTAGGCCTGAGGTTTCTGACGGAAAACAAAGCCAAGCTGCGCGCCGCCACGATCGATATGACGCCGATCTTTCCAGAGGGCTTCCTACGAGCAATGGAGGGAAGCACTCACGTCCATTATCGCCGCATGTTTCTAGCTGCTTTCCGAGCCGTCTCGCTTGAAGGTCGCAGCGCAGAACTTAGGACTATCCTTCGCAGCCGCCTGGCCGAACTGACCACCGGCGAAGGCCGGCTGCGCTCCCAGGCAGCAGCTCGAATTCTTAAACAAGCGTCGACGGCGTTGATGCTGCAACTCGTCTTGGGTGCCAAAGACGGGTCCGAGATCGCTGGTGAACTCACGGACGCGTACGATGACTATGCCCCAAACGGCATGCATATTGTCATCACGCCCACCGAGCGCGCCAAATATGAGCGCATCAAACGTTTAGTGCTTGCATTGGCGGACGACCTGAAACGATCGGAACCTGCGCCTTCGAGCTTACTCGAATACATGGTGCGGTCCCAAACGCTCGATGACACGGTCATTGGCAATTTGATACATATGACCGAATTTGCTCGTTACGATTTTCACGGCTTGTGGCGTTGGATACTTCTCGAACTGGCGGGCGAGGAGAGTTACCTGAATTTGATAGCAGCCGAACCCGATGCTGGGCGACGCGAGTTGATGGCAAAATCAGCAGTATCCGAAACCCTCCGCATGCAGCAAAGCGAGTTTATCCTTCGGACTGCCATCATGCCGATCGTCTTCGAAGGCTTCCTTATTCCAAGGCGAAGTCGAGTCAGGATCTGCATTTGGGAAGCGCACAGAGACCCCGGCCAGTTTCTCGATCCGGATGTCTTCAAGCCCGACCGATTTGTCGACAAGAAATTCTCAGGCGCTTCTTATGCTCCGCTCGGACTTGATCATCACCGGTGTCTGGGCGCTGGTTGGACGGTTCAGTTGAGCGGCATGCTCGTTGAGGAGCTCGCAGAAAACTTTTCCGTCAAACTCTTCAATTATGGCACCGTCAGCCGAGGTCACTTCCACTATGAGCCAGGTCCCGACTCTCACATATCATTGACGGCAAGGCGATGATCCGCGAACCGCGTGCTGAGGTAATGACGCGCGTCTATATTGGCATTGCCTCGCGAGATCGGCCGAAAATGGTTTCAGAACTTCTTGACTCGGTTGCTCGCCTCGACATCAGAGCGAACCTTGAGCTGGCAATCATTCTCGTTGAGAATGGCAATGGCGAAGTCTTGCGGCAGGCAGTTGAGCGTTTTGCGGCAACCCGTGCTAGCATCAAGATTCATCACCTTGTCGAACCGCGGCTGGGTATTGTTTTCGCGCGCAACGCCGCTCTCGAGTTTGCTATCAACTCGAAGTTCGATGGCTTGGCGTTCGTTGATGACGATGAGGTCGTCACGCCCACCTGGATTCTCGAACTGCTATCGGAACAACAACGCGGCCAATATGACATTGTCGGAGGGCCGGTCAGGGCATTTGTTGACCCGCGTCCATTGACCTTCTGGAACCGAATCGTCTGGAAGGGTCTCTCATCGCGCGTACAGCAGGTGGAGCAAACATGCGGCGAAAGAAAAGCCAACGGCAAAGAGTCAGAGATTGTCCTCTCAACGAATAACTGGCTTGTGAGCCTGCCTTTCGTTCGAAAGGCGAACTTGAGGTTCGATGAGCGCTATAATTTAACTGGAGGAGAAGATACGCGGTTTTTGCGGGATGCATGGCAACTTGGTGCCAAGACGGGGTGGGCACCCAAGGCTGTCGTTCGCGAGCAGATCGTGCGCGAACGGCTGTCGCCATGGTACCAGATTAGACGAGCGCGCGACCACGCCCTTGTATCTTTGAATGACAAATCTCATCGACGGCCGGCATCGAAATGGCTCCGTGCGCCTGTGTCTGCAATTTTCAAACTTCTGTCCGGGTTGGTGCTGTTGTTGCTTGCGCCCTTTACGGGAGGGGCGACATTCTTCAATGCGCTCAGGGCTCTAGGCGAGGCCGCTGGCCGCACCCAGGGTCTCTTAGGCATCAAAAGCAAGCATTACAGTCTGACAATGGGCAAATGACGCTTGTCGAGCGGGCCGCACACGACGCCCATTGCTTTGCCTCGAAGCGCCCTTTTGCTTCCGCCATTTCCGGGCCTCGCTGTCTACACCATTTCGCATAGGAGCCCGTCCTCTCAGCGCCCAAGGAGCGCGGCCGCAACGGAATTATGGTGCGAGAAGGCACCCAGCGCCTCGCAACTAGGGGGATTAGTTGAAGGCGGGGATGGTGGTCACGGTCTCCTCCTGAAGCTTTGCCTTAATCTCCTCGGGTGTGAGGTCTGGGCCTCCCGGAATCAGATCGTGCTTCTTGAGCCACCAGATCGGTAGCTCCTCGGCGTCGCAGTGGGCCAGGTTCGCGTTGATCTGCGATCGCAGCCGCTTCAGTTCCTGCACGGTGATCACAGTGCTGGCGACCTGGTCGAACTTCGGCCGCACCACACCGATGCTAGTGCGGACTTCGACCAAAATCGGTTCGGCGAGCTGCAGCGAGCTTGGCCCGTCGAGCTCGAGCTTCGAGGGCAGCGCGCTATCGCCGGGGACGAAGGTGAAGCCAGTGCTGCCGTCGGTGGCGGGCATGCGCACGGGAATGACCTTGTCGACCGATACGGACGCTGTGCCGGTCGTCGTGAGCTTAGCCTCGCATGCATACTGATCGAGCGGGCTGGGTCGTCGTCGAATGCCTTGAGGGTGGAGTAGCCCAGCACGCCACACGACACGAACGGAGCGTTTTGTGCAAACCGCGACGCTGTCACCCTCAACTCGCCGGGGCTTAGGTTCGTAACGCTCCATGTGCCGCCGACGGTCACCGCTTCGGCATCGGCTGAGAACGTCGTGATCGCGCCAGGAAGGGCTCTCGGTGCTGTGAACGGAATGCGGGCGCGGTACTTAAAGCGTTCGATTTCCTCCACCGTCGTACCCTCCGGGAGACCGTCGATCCCGGAGGCGATCTCGGCGATGGTGTGGGACACCTCGTCGAGCAGCACGCCGAGCAGCTCGTTGAGCACTATCGCCGCCAGCCAAACCGACGAGCGGGACGAACGCTGCGACGAGGCCGGCGATCACGGCCCGAATCCCGTCGGCAAGGTCGTCGGCCGCGGAGGCGTCGATTTCGACTATTACCTCGCCGGCCTCGTATCCCACCGAGATACCGAACGAGGCCGAGACGACGTTGCCAAGCACCTCGACGCCGTCCTCCCGCACATTAAGATAGGGCCTGATCGTGAAGGAGGCGCGATCGCCGTGGCCAGAATACTGCACATCGACGGTGCGCACCCGATACTGGCCGAGCGCCTGCGTGAGCCGCCCCCAGATCTGCGTCTGGATCGTGAGGCTCAGGTCCTTTGGAAGTGCGACAACGGCCCAGTCGGCGCCGCCGAGCCTCACCGTCATCACGCCGTTATAGAAGTCGGTCCAGCGATAGGCGTTGCCGTCGTCGGCCACTCGGCCCGGTCGCGTCGAGGGCGATCCCCTGGTCCCAGAATTGCAGGCCCTTGGCGAGCGTGTCCGAGAGATCCAACTTGAAAGGCTTCAGGTTGAGAAGCGCTTTCAGCTTGTCCATCGCACATTGCTTTGGGTCGACGACGCCCGCGATCGACGGGAACGTGATGCCGACCAGGAGGTCGCGGAATCTCGTCTAAAGCGCCAGCACGCCAATCGAAGATTGCTTTACCTCGAGGTCGAAGATGAGCGTGCCGTCGATGGTCACATCCGGAGTAGCGACGCGGTTCGGGTTTGCTGCGATGTTGGCTTCGGCCGTTATATCGACAGTAACGTCGACAGCCAGCTGCGTCTGTCGCGTGGTGATTGCGTTGTAGCCGGGACCTTGGTCGTGGCCGGCGTTGACATGCAATAGTTGGTAGGACGCCATCACGTCGCGGCGGAGGCTCGCGCCGCGGTAGCGCACCCGCTGTAGCTGCATGCCAAGGTAGGGGTCCGGTAGCGGGCGCGGTATCGCGAGCAGCGTCTGGAGCACCTGGTCGGTGAACTTTTTGGCGCTAACCTGGAGCTCAAGCGTTGAAGTCATAGGATAACTCCAGCTGCGTGAAGGTGATCACTGGTGCTCACTCTGTGGCGCTAGAAAGGGACAATCTCTCCGGGTGCCGTAGCGGAAAAATGCGTTGCCTTTTCATCATACGCAATCAGGGGACTGCGTCGGTTGTAGGTGGCATTGTAGTTGGCGAATTCTGCAAATAGGATGAAAACAACCACGACGCCGCGATCCACGCCACGGTCGCAATCAAAGAGCCCAACTCAGCCAACGCCATTTGGCGCGTTCGCGGCTTGGGCCGAAGCGATAAAGCAGAGAAATTCCGGTCAGCATCGCGCAGACCAGGACCGGCCACCGGGCCGCTGCGACTAGCGTCTCCGTCCACGCATCGAGATAGAAATAGCGCAAGAATGCGGGAACGACGCCCACCGTGAGCAACAGCACGATGCCGATCAGCAACGCTCCGACGGTGAATAGGATCGACATCAGGTTGAGCGTGATGAGGCTGCGTTTTTCGCGTTCCTCATAGGCGATCGTGGACATCGAGGTCGCGGGCAGCCTGGGCCACCGTAACGCCCCGATCCTTGATCAATCTAACAGCCTCAAGCTTTAACTCGCGGCTGAATTTCCTTCGATTCCAACTCTCCAGTTCCGTTAAACACCTTATCTCGGTGTCCACGAAACCGGCAGAAGGCCATACCGCAATAGATCCCTCGGCGCCGTAGTCGGTTTGATGATGTGGACGTGGATTTCCGTCATCATCCGTCGGTGCCGCGATCAATGCCGAGATGGAGCATCAGACAGCCCTAGACTCCACGACAGGCCCGCCCCTGCCCATGGGCAAGCGTGGTGCAGTTGTAGCGGATACGTTGGGCAAAACCGCAGACTGATTGGCAAGCGCACAGAGCAGCCGTCGTCGTGGATCCTATCAGCGCGCGAAGCTAGATACGGCCACTTTTCTGAGTTGCCACCGCCTCAGGACACAACGTGCGTTCAAGGAAAAAGTTGAACAGCGATGTCGATACCGCGTCTGCTTTCATGCGGCGCACGCTGCCCTACCCCTTGCCGTGCAACCAAAACCGCCGTTTTGTCCGGTTCGATATTTCGGGGGATATCTTGGGACCATCCAGCAAGGACAGGGCGAGCGCCGCGTTTCGCAGCGCCGGAGACATGGCTGAGCGTATCGGTTCGTTTGGTTGGGGCGCTACATCTATCGGGCCGGTCTCTTCATGGCCCCACAGAGCTGAAGACACTCGTCGATCTCATTCTAGGCTCTGCACAACCTATGTTTGTCGTCTGGGGCCAGGACCACATCTGGCTCTACAACGATGCCTTCATGCCGGAAAGTCGGGGCGGCAATGGTTGATATCCTGCGCACGGACAATCCAGAACTCAAGGTTCTCTACACCACGGGCTACACGCGCAACGCTATCGTTCACGACGGTATTCTCGATTCTGGAACGAAGATCTCGCGGAGAAGGTGAGGACGATTCTCGACGGTCGTTGAAAGGTTTTGAACAGCGAAGCCTCCATGCCTGCGCGACGCTTTGGCCGCAGGAGCGTGTCTTCAACTTCCGGATCGGGAAGCAGATGGCGTCGCAATCTGCGTGGAGCCTATCCAGGCCAGTGACTTTGGCCAGGGAAATTCCCCAGGGCGATATTAGTGATCGGCGCGACAGCCACGCCAGATGGCGAGGGTTATGACCTTGAATTGGGTACTTGGTCGGATGGTTGCTGCCCGTTTGATTGATGAGTCTTGTCTTCCACCTCATTCACGGGGCGCGTCAGCCCACCGCCATGCTTGGTCTTCTCGTTTCCCGCCGCGTCCTGAGAGAACGCATCCGAAGGGTCCGCGCCGGTCTTTGCCGGATATTTTGTCGCCCCGGTTTCGGGATGGCTCTTGTTGTCACGCATGTCTTGACACTCCTGATCAAAGATAACCCGCCCACGCCAGTGCTAGGTCCAGATGGAACATTCCTAAGGTAGGTCGTTGGCCCCAGCGAAGCTGCCGAACCGAACTGCGAGGATTGCCGGCGCATAAGCGGTAGTGCATTGACGTTTTTCAGCATTGGCCGCGGCCTTAGGAGCCTACCTGGTCTCCCTCAGCTCGGTCGGCTACCACGCAATCCCATTCCGCGATCAGTAGCGGCACCAACGATATTGCCGGCCTATCTCCTCAGGCCAAAAAAGCTCAGCACCGCAAGAACAACGACGACTAGCCCTACGATGTAGATAATGCTGTGCATATGTCGGCCTCCAAAATAATAGGCAGGCCACGCTGTTTGCCTGCCGATCTGGTCATTGCGTCGAAATCAACATTTCCGACTGCCTAATGTTCCATAGGAGGCCGTATTTTTACGACGTCGTCCTTGGGCGGCTTTAGCGGGTTTTGCTGCTTTGGTCCTTGCGTTGGTGCGCGCCTTGGAAACGGTCCGACAAACGACCGAGATCTTTTTGATGGCAACAGGACATCCGTTTACCTCCGAAATTGCGTCTACCAATGGATCTCGACGATACGCCCTTCGCCATCGACCGACCCGTAGTCCCCTCGATGCCCCGGCGGGTCCTTCGGTAACGTTAGGAAACCCCTTTCTTCCAAACGCCGCAACCGTTCAGTGGCCGGCGACCTTATTAGCGGCAATTGCTGCCGCGATCGAAGTCCACCTCTTGATCGGGACGAGTCCTGGATGCTCCTGCTCATAGATCACCACCCGCCAGCCTTCCTCAAATCGCCCGGAACCAAAGCGATCACACGATGTTAAGCAGGCGAAGGGCCATCTTAAATCGTTGAGGATCTTAACTGAAAACCGCCATTCTTAGTGCTTCGGCACTGTGCCTGCTCGTACCATCCGTGGCCTCGGCCGACGCGATCGTAGTTCAGACCATCGACATCACCGACACTCACTGGAACAATGATCGTGTGGTCATCTATCGCGAAGGACATCGCCTCCATCACCGCCGACATGGCGATATCGCTTTCTTCGATCACGGTCGCCGGCACCATCGCTCCGACACGGTCGTAATCCGAAGCCCGATGGATCGATCGCACCATCGGCATCGCCACGTTGTTATCCAGCAGGACGAGAATGGAGGATACTGACGGCAGCCCTATGCCCGGCTCTCAATTCGAGAGCCGGGCACAAATGTATTACAACGTAACGGTAGGACATCGGCCAAAAGCTTCGTCGCCGTCATCGAAGTCGCTCGAACCTGGAATGCGGAAAAGATCAAAAGACTGCTGGCTTCCGGGTTTGTAGTTGTCAGCGCTACCGCCATCAATCTTGACCTTGCGCCTGCCTTTTCGGACGCGCATCTCAGATGCAGCGACGATTGCCAATCATTTCTCGGCGATAAAGTCCATGTCCGGGGACTTCGTTCAGTCCGGCCCAAGGGAGGAAAAGAGCGGAGGTAGATTTTTTCTCCAATGCCCGGGCAAGCTTCGGTTCGACTATGCAGGCAAATCCGGGATCAGCTTGATTGCAGATGGAAAATCTGTCGAAATCTACAACGAAAGGCTCAAGACGTCGCACCTCGATTCTCTCTCGAAGACGCCGCTCAAGCTCCTGCTGGACGACAAGGTCGAATTCTCTGGCAGTCGCCTGAAAAGTGTCAAAGACGATGGCGCCCAGGTTGTTACCATCAAGCTGGCCGACAAGTCGGTCTTTGGAAACTCGAACATCACGATGGTCTTCGACAGGAAATCGCTCGATTTGCGCAGATGGAGCCTAACCGACGAAAGAGGGTAAAGCACGACGGTCACTATCTCCAATGTGAAGGAGGGCGTTCGCGCTCCTCCGGGCATTTTCACCATCGATTATGCAGCAAACCGTGAATTCAACACCACTGCGAAATGACGGCGGACTGTCGGCAAGTCTGGCAGCAAGGCTGAGGCCGGCGCGTTCCGGAGCAAGCGGAACCCTCCGAGCCAAGGATGCCTTTCACGGAGCATAGAATTGTTCATGCTCATAGCGCCCCAACGCGCGTGCCCACCGGCTTCGTCCACATGCATTTTCATCAACAAATGCTAAGGGCGGCGTGGACCCGGTACGATAGCGGTTATCGTCGCACTCACACAGGCCATGGCGACGCCAAAACCCCGCCTGACATGCTCTCTTTTTATCGCCGAGAGTCATTTGCTCGCTGTGACCGGATTCGCTGTCTCTGCAGGCAACGGCGCGGTAACCAGCCTGGCCAGATCGCCTTGAAAGAAGGAGCATGCTGGTCCCTAAAACCGAACGAGCTCCATCTTTGCTAATGCAATGCGTCGAGGCTTTGGATGTTCCGCTTGGCTTGGATTAGATCCGAAGTGTGCCGAAAGGCGGCGGCACAGCGCTCGAGGCCCGCACTCCGGGGATCCGCCGAGATACTCATGTGGCTCGTCAAAAATCATCGTTTAGCCAGAGCTAAATTAGGCTGATGTGGATCCAAAGCGGGAATCGCGCATTTAACATCCGGCTCACTTTCGGGCTGCTGGAGGACGACTCATGAAAAGGACAATGCTCGTATTAAGCCTTCTCAGTGCGCTTGTTGCATGTTCCCGCACGGAACAGGGTGCTGCCGTGGGCGGATTGGGTGGGGCGGCAATCGGCGCCGCCGTGGCTGGCAACCCAGTCCAAGGCGCGGTCGTCGGCGGAGCTGCGGGTGCCATCGCCGGAGCGGTGATCGGGCACGCCAGCGAGGCCGGCCAGTGCCGCTACAGGGATCGCCAGGGGCGCGTCTATGTTGCGCGGTGTCCCGAGGGGTATTGAGGGCGCCGGGCCAGCGCGACCCTGCGATGGGACGTGCGGCTGCCCGCGGTTCGGCTCTTTCGCCGATCAGATAGGCCGAGGCGCAATGGCAATTCAGTCTTCGCGCTTACGCCCTGGCTGATTCAAGGTCAGGCGCTAGGCCCCTGCTGAGAGATTGGTAGGAGTGCATTCGACATTCACAGCGTCGCAGCCTTGACCCGTTTGGCGCGCAGCGAGATGGTTTCCTGGACGCTTCGCTGCGGTCAAGTGGCTCGCCCTATCCTGCCTTTGTTATTTTCGTGGCCGCCTGTGCGATTGCCCGAAAGATCCCCTCGATGAGATCCTTCTCTCGGAACGGCTTGCTTAACAATGGGACGTCCGACGGGCGATCCGAAATCGTATCCGCTTCGGCATAGCCCGTCACTATCACGGCGGGCCAGTCGCCGCGAAGGTTACGCGCAAATCGAATGACGTCGATCCCGGTGATTAGCGGCATGGCAAAGTCAGTGACGATTACGTCAAAATCATGCGGTGCCCGTTCAATGGCAGCCAGCGCCTCAGCGCCGCCGGACGCGCAGGTTACCGGAAAACCGCGCCGCCGAAGCGACTCGGCAGTCAGTTGCCGCAACACGCTGCTGTCGTCAATCAGAAGGACAGACGGGGTTTCTTTGCCGCTGTAAGTTAAGGGTTCCTCGTTGCTCGCCGCGTTATCGTTGAAGGAATTATCAAAAGAGCGTGGCAGCCACAGTTCCATTGCCGTTCCTCGTCCAGGGGCGCTGTCGATGCGAAGAGAACCACCGGACTGCTTCATGAAGCCATAAACCGTGCTGAGCCCGAGCCCAGTTCCCTTTCCAACCGGCTTTGTCGTGAAGAATGGCTCTATCACCTTCTCCAGAATGTCGGGAGCGATTCCCGAACCCGTGTCCTTGACCGTTACGACCACATATTCGCCGGCCGCCAAATCTTGCGACGTCGCGTTGAGGGCACGATTTTTTGCATGCACAACGATCGTTCCACCAGATGGCATGGCATCGCGTGCGTTGAAAACAAGGTTCATCAGCGCAAGTTCAAGCTGCCCGGCATCGACATGTACCGGCCATACCGTGTCGTCGATCTGCCAATCGAAGCGAATCAAGCCCCCTAAAACTGGCGCTACCAACCCGTTCATGGTGTCGCCAAACCCTGCAAGACGCACCGCTTGCGGTTTCAGCGTCTGGCGTCGCGAAAAGGCGAGCATTCGAGTGACGAGATCGGCCCCTTGTCTGGCCGAGCGTCGCATCAGCTCGAGAACCTGCCGGGACTGGTCATCCAAGCTTGCACCGCGTTCGAGCAGTCCCAGCCCACTCAAGATTGCGGCGAGCAGATTGTTGAAATCATGAGCCAAACCACCGGTCAGTTTGCCGATGGCGTCAAGTCGCTGCGACTGAAGCAGCTGGTCCTCGAGAGCCCGCCGCTCGGTGACGTCAAGCAGCGTCCCCAAGATTTCCGGTGCGCGGCCATCAGAGCCACTAGACATCACACCTTGGTCGAGAAAGATCCGATACTCGCCATTGGCGCACAGCCAGCGGAATTCACAGGTGTAGGAGCCGGTCGTCTTTGCCGCCAGCAGCGCTTGCTCCAGCCTGGCGAGATCGTCCGGATGAACCCTGCTGAGGCCAAAGGGCGGATCCGAGGTCAATGTCTTGGCCGAAAAACCGGTCAGACGTTCCACTCCATCGGTGACAAAGCGCGCTGCAAAGGGCGGCTCGGCTGCCCTCGCATGGAAACAAACCGGCAGCGAACTCAAAATGGCGTCCTGCCGTTCCTCTACGTTGCGCAGCGTCTGCTCCGCCTCAAGCTTGTCCTTCTGCGCCTGGAGTGCCTGTGCCAGCAGTCTCTTCTCGGTCGCTGCCTTTCGCTTGATTTCCGCCGTCTTTTCGTGGAGGTCGACGAATACAGCGACTTTCGAACGCAGCATGACCGGATCGAACGGCTTGAACACATAGTCGACCGCGCCGACATCATAGCCGCGCAGCATGTGGGCCTGCTCCTTGTTGATGGCTGTAAGAAAGATGATGGGAGTGCGCCTGGATTGCTCGCGCTGGCGTATAAGCGCAGCCGTCTCATAGCCGTCTATTCCCGGCATGAGGACATCCAGGAGGATGATGGCGAAGTCCTCCTTCAGCAGAAACCGCAAGGCCTCTTCGCCCGATTGCGCGCAGATGACATCGCCCGTCGAAGCAAGGACTTCGCTGATCGCCAGAAGATTACGTTCATCGTCATCAACGGCAAGGATCCGCGCCCTTGCCGGTCTCTCGGCCAATTGCCCGGCCTCAAGCTTTCTGACCTTATTCCTCTGAGGTTTTTGCATGGCCGTCAGTTCACTGCCACGAGCATCTGTTCCGGAGTGTCCGTGCGTGCCCTGGAACGGCCTATCCAGACACGAAGCAATGCCAGCAGGAGATCGAGATCGACGGGCTTGGCGATATAATCGGAAGCGCCGGCGTCCAAACACTTCTGCCGATCGCCCTTCATCGCTTTGGCAGTGACGGAAATAAGCGGGATGTGAGCGATCGCCGGCATCCCGCGAATGCGCCGCATCGTCTCGTAGCCATCCATCTCCGGCATCATGATATCGATCAAAGCGGCGTCGACATCGGGCGTCTGCTCCAGCAGTGCGATGCCGTCGCGGCCGCGCTCGGCATGCAGAACCTGAATGTCGTAGGTCTCAAGGACGCTGGTGAGCGAGTAGATGTTCCTGATATCGTCGTCGACGATAAGCACTTTCGCTCCGGCAAGATCGGACTTGCCGGCCTGCTCGGCTCCTGGATCGCCCTCTTCGCGTCCTTCTCCGGGCAGGGTCGCCGAGATTTGCAGCGCCAGTTGGGCAAAATTCTCGGCCCGCGGCGCGTTCGCAAGCGCCGGGTTCAGGGCCAACACCTGTTCAAGCGCATCGGGATGAGGGGCAAAGAACAACAGCTGAGGCAACGCTTCGCCAAACTGGCCGGTGAGCTCGTCGAGCACCTGTGCATTGTCCCTAGCCGAGCGCCCGAAGCCAAGCACGACGGCATCGTACGAAGCCGTGCCGATATCGTCGGCATTTGCCGCAAAACGGCCGATCGCAGTGACCGAGGTCACCCCGTCGCGGATCGCTTCGACCAGCGATAGCCGGCGCTCCGGGTCGGGGTCCGCGACCAGAACGCGCCTCTGAATGCGCAGCTTCTTGGAATGAATATCCTGAAACACCCTCATCAGTTCCTCGGAAGAGACAGGCTTGGTTGCGATGCTGGACGCCCCCTTGCGGGCGAGAGCGTCGATATCCTCGGCACCCGAAATGACATGAACTGGGATGTGACTGGTCTTCTGATCGTGACGTAGCAGATCGAAAAGCACCCAGCCGTCGATATCCGAAAGACCGAGATCGAGCGTAATCGCATCAGGAACGAGTTTGCGGGCCAGGGCCAGTGTGCCGGAACCGGCGGTCGACAAGACACCTTTGAGGCCGGCCGAACGCGCGAGACCAAGCAGCAACCCGCCAAAGGTCGGGTCGTCTTCGACGATTAATACGACCCGATCCGTCGGCGTGATGGAATCGCGATCGTCGATTAGCTCCGCCGAAGGCGAGGTGCCGAGCGATGCCGGCGCGGCAACTGCCTCGGTTGGCGCAGGCAAGGCCGACTGAGCGGCCGCCGCATGGGGGCCGTCGAACGGTATGACCAGCGTAAAGGTCGAGCCCTTGCCCGGCGTGCTTTCAACGCGTAGCTCACCGCCAAGCAGGCGTGCGATTTCCCGGCTGATCGACAGGCCAAGCCCGGTGCCGCCATATTTGCGGCTGGTGGTGCCGTCGGCCTGCTGGAAGGCTTCAAAGATCAGTTTCTGCTTGTCTTCCGGAATGCCGATGCCGGTGTCGGTCACGGCGATCGCCAAGGCCTTCATCGCTTGCCCGGATCCATTGCGGCGGCCGGCCGTCTCGACCCGGAAATTCAGGCTGACTTCGCCCTGCGAGGTGAACTTGAATGCATTCGAAAGAAGGTTGAGGACAATTTGCTGCAGGCGCTTCTCGTCGGTGCGGACCGTCTCGGGAAGTGCGGGATCGACCTTGATGGTGAAACCGAGGCCCTTGTCGGCGGCCAACTGCCGGAATGTGCGTTCCATATGCTGGCGCAGATGGGTCACCGGCATATCGTTGATGTCTATGGAGACGGTACCGGACTCAATCTTCGACAGATCGAGGATGTCATTGATGAGGCTGAGAAGATCGGTTCCGGCAGAGTTAATGGTCCGCGCGAATTCGACCTGTTTTTCATTGAGATTGCCCTGCTGGTTGGTCGCAAGAAGGTTGGAAAGAATAAGCAGTGAGTTGAGCGGTGTGCGCAGCTCGTGACTCATGTTGGCCAAGAACTCGGACTTGTACTTCGACGTAAGCGCCAGTTGTTCGGCTTTCTCCTCCAAAGCGCGCCGCGCCATCTCGATTTCGAGATTCTTGTTTTCCACCTGCTTCTTTTCGTTCTCGAGAAGCTGCGCCTTTTCCTGCAGCTCTTCGTTCGTCGCATGCAGCTCTTCCTGCTTCTTGGTCAGTTCGGTCTGACGCGCCTGCAATTCCGAGGTCAGCAGCTGGGACTGCTTGAGCAGCCCCTCGGTGCGCATCGTTGCGGCAATGGTGTTGAGAACGATGCCGACGGACTCCATCAGCTGGTTGAGAAAGGACTGGTGCGTGTCGCGAAATTCGCCGAACGAGGCGAGTTCGATAACGGCTTTGACCTCATCCTCGAACAAGGCGGGAAGAATGATGACGTTGGCTGGCGAGGCACTGCCGAGACCTGACGTGACGCGAAGAAATTCCGGCGGCACATTGTTCAGCATGATGGCCCGCTTGTCAGCAGCACTTTGCCCGACCAGACCTTCACGCAGATCCAGACGCTGTTTGATGGCGGCCCTGCTTTCGGCGCCATAGGACGCCGCAAGCTCAAGATAGGATTCCTCTTCGTCGCGGTTGGTGACGTAGAAGACTCCGTATTGCGCGTTCACCAGCGGAGCGAGCTCGGACATGATAAGCCGCGAGACGGTGGCAAGATCGCGTTCGCCCTGCAGCATGCGCGAAAATCGCGCGAGATTGGTCTTCAACCAATCCTGCTCCGCATTCTTAAGGGTTTGATCCTTCAGATTGCGGATCATTTCGTTGATGTTGTCCTTGAGCGCGGCGACCTCGCCGGAGGCCTCGACGCTGATCGAGCGGGTCAGATCGCCCTTGGTCACCGCTGTCGAAACCTCGGCAATTGCGCGCACCTGCGTGGTCAAGTTGGCGGCGAGCTGATTGACGTTGTCGGTGAGGTCGCGCCACAGGCCGGCAGCACCTGGCACGCGCGCCTGACCGCCAAGCTTGCCCTCGATGCCCACTTCACGCGCGACATTGGTCACCTGGTCGGCGAAGGTAGCCAGCGTCTCGATCATGCCGTTGATGGTGTCAGCGAGCGAAGCGATCTCACCCTTGGCATCGACCGTCAGTTTGCGCTTGAGATTACCCTGCGCGACCGCTGTCACGACGTCGGCGATTCCACGCACCTGATTGGTCAGGTTCGTCGCCATGAGGTTGACGTTGTCGGTCAGGTCCTTCCAGGTACCGGCCACGCCTTCGACACGCGCCTGTCCGCCAAGCTTGCCTTCGGTGCCAACCTCACGCGCCACGCGGGTCACTTCGCCGGCAAAGGAGTTGAGCTGGTCCACCATGGTGTTGATGGTCGACTTGAGCTCAAGGATTTCACCCTTCACGTCGACCGTGATTTTTTTCGACAGGTCACCGCGCGCAACAGCGGTCGTTACTTCCGCGATATTGCGCACCTGGCCAGTCAGGTTCTCGGCCATGGAGTTCACATTGTCGGTCAGGTCTTTCCAAGTTCCAGCCACGCCGCGCACCTGCGCCTGGCCGCCGAGCTTGCCTTCGGTGCCGACCTCGCGCGCTACCCGCGTCACCTCCGAGGCGAAGGAATTGAGCTGGTCGACCATCGTGTTGATCGTGTCCTTGAGCTCCAGGATTTCCCCACGCACATCGACAGTGATCTTCTTTGACAGATCCCCAAGCGCCACGGCCGTGGTCACTTCGGCGATGTTGCGTACCTGGCCGGTTAGATTGGCGGCCATGGCATTGACGTTGTCGGTCAAATCCTTCCAGGTGCCGGCGACACCACGCACCTGCGCCTGACCGCCCAGCTTGCCATCCGAGCCGACTTCGCGTGCCACGCGCGTCACCTCCGAGGCGAAGGAATTGAGCTGATCCACCATCGTGTTGATGACGTCCTTGATCTGCAAGATCTCGCCCAGTGCATCAACCGTGATCTTCTGCGTCAGGTCTCCGGTGGCGATCGCCGTCGCCACCTTGGAGACATCGCGCAATTGCACGGTAAGATTGCCGGCCATTGCGTTGACGTTGTCGGTCAAGTCCTTCCAGGTGCCGCCGACGCCTTCGACATGAGCCTGCCCACCAAGCTTGCCTTCCGAACCGACTTCGCGCGCCACACGGGTGACCTCCGAGGCGAAGGAATTCAACTGATCGACCATCGTGTTGACGGTATCCTTGAGCTCCAGGATTTCGCCCTTGACGTCGACGGTGATCTTCTTCGACAGGTCGCCGCGAGCCACCGCCGTCGTGACCTCTGCGATGTTGCGCACCTGTCCGGTCAGATTGGCAGCCATCAGATTGACGTTGTCGGTCAGATCCTTCCATGTGCCGCCGACGCCCCTCACCTCGGCCTGACCGCCCAGCTTGCCTTCGGTTCCGACCTCGCGCGCCACGCGCGTCACTTCCGAGGCAAACGAGTTCAGCTGATCGACCATCGTGTTGATGGTGTCTTTCAATTCCAGAATTTCGCCTTGAACCGCGACGGTGATCTTCTTTGAAAGGTCTCCAGAGGCAACCGCCGTCGTGACCTCTGCGATGTTGCGCACCTGTCCAGTGAGGTTTTCAGCCATCGAGTTGACGTTGTCAGTGAGGTCCTTCCACGTGCCGGCAACGCCGCGCACTTGCGCCTGGCCGCCGAGCTTGCCTTCGGTGCCAACCTCACGCGCGACGCGGGTTACCTCGCCGGCGAAGGAATTGAGCTGATCAACCATGGTATTGATGGTCGATTTCAGCTCAAGAATTTCGCCTTTCACATCGACCGTGATCTTCTTGGAAAGGTCGCCCAAGGCGACGGCCGTCGTCACCTCGGCGATGTTGCGCACCTGGCCGGTCAGATTTTCGGCCATGGAATTCACATTGTCGGTCAGATCCTTCCACGTCCCGCCGACCCCTTCCACGCGCGCCTGGCCGCCCAGCTTGCCTTCGGTGCCGACCTCGCGCGCCACGCGTGTCACTTCCGAGGCGAAGGAATTGAGCTGGTCGACCATGGTGTTGATGGTGTTCTTCAGCTCCAGAATCTCGCCCTTCACGTCGACGGTGATCTTTTTCGACAGGTCCCCGGATGCAACCGCCGTCGTCACCTCCGCGATGTTGCGCACCTGGCCGGTCAGGTTGGTTGCCATGGCATTGACGTTGTCGGTCAAATCTTTCCACGTCCCGGCGACTCCTTTCACGCGCGCCTGGCCGCCGAGTTTGCCTTCGGTGCCGACTTCGCGCGCCACGCGCGTTACCTCGGAGGCAAAGGAAGCAAGCTGACCAACCATGGTGTTGACGATCTTGCCTATGCGCAGAAATTCGCCGCGGAGCGGTCGACCGTCGATCTCGACCATCATCGTCTGCGACAGATCACCCTTGGCGACGGCGCCGATGACGCGCGCGACCTCGGCCGTCGGTTGGACCATGTCTTCTATGAGATCGTTGACCGACCGTACGCTGGATTCCCAGCTGCCTGTAGCGTTTCGGACGCGGCCACGCTCGCCTATCCGCCCATCCTTGCCGACGACCCTGCTCAGACGCTCGAATTCTCGGGACACCTGGTCGTTCAGATCGACGATCTCGTTGAAGGTTTCTGCGATCTCGGAATCGAGGCCTTCGTAGACGTTGTCGATGCGGACTGAGAAGTCACCGCGCCGGAAGGCCTTTAGAGAATTCAGTATGCTACGACGGTCCAATTGCGTCTTGGATGCCTGCACAGTCACAGCGCCCCTCCCGGTCGATCCATGTCGGATAAATGCCCCTCGCGTGCGAACGATACATTCCCCCGCAAGTCCCCAAACGCCGCGATTTCAATTTGGTTCCGGGCGGCATTTAGCTTTCCCAAGTCGAAAATTACACAAACATTTGGGTTCCCCTGATGGCGAAGCGCATCGCAGTCGCCGGGGGCGACCTGGTTATCAGTAGCGACGACGTCTGTTCTTGTCATAACGCCGTTCAGCGGATCCGTCGGCGCCGCGAGGCTCGTGAGCAATTTCCTGCCGTTCGGCTTGATGCGATCAATGGCGCCACTTTTCAAACTCTTTTGGATTCGGGCGCCGCAACGGCGCGCCTCGCCGGCGATCGACATGTAGCGGGCTCAGCCGGGAAGCTCGGTCATCGCGCTCGTTCGAAGGTATCGAGGCTCGTGCCGAACCCGCCAAGTCCCGATTTCAGCGAGTTTTGCGGGCGCGCCCACTTCCTCCGCAGTCAATGCGTTGCCAGCAACCGTGTGCCAGAACTCGCGTCTAAAGGTTAGTAAATGTGGATCGGCCGATCTGGCTTTCCGATTCCGGCGGCCACTGCTCTAGGTTCTTTGCCCCAATCGTCGCTCCCTTTGATGGCTTCTGCGGCCGCTTGATGTCACCTCAGGAAAGATGAGACGCGCAGTCGAACAAGTTGGCGCGCAACCTTTCAGGCAAAAAGTCATTCATGCTCGTATACCGAGCAAGGAACAATAATATGTGGTTATTTACAGCTGTCATTCTCGGGCTTGTTTTAGCCATATCGCTAGGTTGGGCGGTCGGCGGCTTTTCAAGGTAATTGGAAATTACGCAAGCAGATGCGAGCGGTTCGCACGGACGTTCTGGAGGCGATGCTATTTGGCGACGAAGTGTGAGAGATGCAACCACCAATCCGAGTTCGTGGACTTGACTTACCATGTTCCAAATCGGCACTCCCGATTGTCAAATATTCCACTGTAACGAAGTCGGAGTCTCGCCACGCGTATGTTCTTCGCTTTGATCGTAATTTTGGTCGCTGTAGAATATGGCTGCTCCAACATCACAAATGAGCAAAATCATGAGGAGCGTCGCTCTTGTGATGTTATGGGCACAGCCCTTTCCGTGACCGAGGACTCGGCGCTCGCGCTAAAGTGATTCATTGGTTCGGAACTTAAACCTCTGGTAGCCGTTTACGGCCGCGCTAGAGGGGAATGATAATGAACGGCAGTTCGGTTCTAGTCGTCGAGGACGAGGCGCTGATTTTGCTCGACATACAGTCGGCGCTTGAAGAGGCAGGGTTTCTTGTCGTCGCTGCTAACAGCGCGGCTCTAGCCATTGAAGCTTTCGACGCCGATCCGACATCTTTCAAGGCGCTCATCTCGGACATTCGCCTGGGATCGGGTAAAACCGGATGGGAAGTTGCAAGGCATTTGCGTCAAGCCAATTCAGCCCTGCCCGTAATTTATATTAGCGGCGACAGTGACATTCATTGGGGCGCGGAAGGCGTGCCGGGAAGCGTCATGATTGCCAAGCCATTCGCCGTCGTCCAGGTCATCACCGCTTTGTCGACCCTTCTAAATCAATATGTTCCTGCGTCCCCGCCCCCGTCCGAAAACTAGGCGCTTGAAAGTACGGCGGATTCTCCTGGAGGTGTTATGGCCTTAGCGCCGCGAGCGTTTTGAAGGATGTCGGCAAGTTTCGACAATGAGCCGTCACGCTTCTGCAGCGATTAGCCGGAGAGCGCCTCAACTCTTGCCCGCCTCTTTTGTTCAGCTCGGAGGTCCATGTTCGCGATCCGATCGATCCCCCCGGATCGATTGATGGTTGGACGCTTTCAATCCGCTCAGCATCTATTTCTGCCATAACCGGCAGAGCGACCTCGTCGCGATCCACCTTTGGGCAGCGCCACAGCTACCTGATCCCTGTCGGCGACCGGCACGACGAGACTGTCAGGCAACACTGCGACAAGCGCTTCTACGTTTCGCCTTTCATGGCCATGGGATTGAACTATCGCTTTCGCATCGGCCTCCCCAGCGAAAACGTCGCGATACACATCACTGCCAGCGACGACCAAGGGCCGCTGATGGTGGCAAGCTTCGCCGGCAAGCGGCAGGCGCTGAGCGATGCCAGTCTGCTGCGCGCGTTGATCTCCTACCCTCTGCTGACACTCAAGGTGACCGTCGGCATCCATTGGGAGGCGCTGCGGCTCTGGGCAAAGGGCATTCGGCTTCAGGAGCGCCCTGCCCCGCCCGACAACTCCATCACCCGCGTCGCCATGCATGGACGTTTACAGAGAAAGGCCGAGCCTGATGTCATTTGACAAGAGGCCGGGGCGCAGGCCGTGGTCTGCATTTCGTAGCGCCACGCCACATCGCAGGTAACACCAGGGAAAGCCTTCGGATCACCGGAGCAGCCAGATTTGGCAGCCCTGAGCCAGAAGGCTCTGAGACACGCCGAACGCGTTGGTTGGTGACGCGTCGTGCTCTTTGGCGATGATACCTCCATGCGCTGATGGAGAGCGCGCGTTGTCCGATATCTCGCGCAGAATTTCCCCATGGGGTTTGTGCGGATTCACAAGATGAGATAACCCAAGTAACGAGCGGTTAGCCACGGCCTCGACTTAGAGGTGCCGACGGGGTTTCCGGCAGACGCCGATCAGGCCATTTTCTCAACATCGGGATTGCGTCGTTTTTACCAAGCGCCGACGTGCCTATGATCGGGATCATTGACGGCTCTGCCGTCTTTGCACTGTCTGTTTTCAGTGCCGCGATTTCATCATCACGCCGAGCAATTCGACTTTCTAGATTGGCGATGCGTTCGGTTAGGAAATAGCGACCGACGGTGAACCCTCCGGTTCCAAAAAGGACAGCGAAAGTCAGGAAGGCCATGGGGTTGGCGATCACCAGAGCCGCATTGGCCTGGAAGAATTCGATCAAGTCGTGCATTGCCGAAATCCCTTCAGTTCCTTGGTAGTCTGTGGATTTCCAACCTCACGGGTCCGACCCGTCGCAACTCGTGCATAACAGCCCGCTCCACCAATCTTCTTTGCCATACCGCTAGATCAAGCTTGCAGGCTTCCCCTCCGGGATGTGACAAGGTCCTCCGCCACGATCGCAGCGTGTGCCAACTGCAAAGGTCGCCGAACGCCAACTCCAGTCGGCATGAATGCTCCCGTCTATGATCGTCTGCGGCGGAACCTCTACTTTGCTCGGGGACGTGATCTTCTCCATCGCATGGCGGCTGTCGCATTGGGTCAGCAGCACGCCCGGCTGGGGCCGACTGGCGGCGTGCCATGCCGCTTGGCTCACCACGGCGTCGAGCGATTGAGTTTTGGTTTCGAAATGGGTCTTCTCTCGATTGCATACCTCGAACCGGAAATTGTCATGGGGGTGTTCAGCATCCAGGGCACGCCTTGTGTCAGCCGCGAGAAAAGCCATTCGAGATCTCCGCGAGTGACAGAGCGAGTTTCCGCTTAAGTTCGGGATTCTTGGCCAGAGGGCTAAGCAAGGCAACCACAGTGTCACCACCGGCTGCGGTGATGGCTGCTCGGGCCGCGAATTCCAATTCCGACATAGCTTCGTCGGCCGGCGCGTCTCGGCGCTTTCCCATAAGCCTTTCCTAGCCTAAACGCCGTTAAAATAAGGAATATATTCCTGTCAAGTCAAGAGGTATTCTGGAGACAGGCGTCATGAACCCTATCACCGCGACAGAACCCGAGCAGCCCGAGATATATGCCACGGTATGGTGCGGGATGCCCGCCATACCCGCCATACCCCGGGCCGTCGATAAGATGGCCAAGCAATTGCGCGGCCTATCGGATGTCAGTCAAAAACAGGATATTTCCGAGCTGACGGCCGTCTGGATCCTGCCAGACTACCCGAAAGACCTCTATTTGGCATTGTCACTTTCAGACGCGATGCGCCACCAGATCGACATCCACAAAAGAGAAAGCAAAAAGGTCGGCGCGCATCACTGATGGTGAAGGGCAATCACGTTGCGCCAGCGCCATCGGTCGTAGACGAATGGTGGCGCGTCGCACTGCCTGATGACATCTGCACCGATCAGGACCCCTAAGATGACCACCAGGTTCTGCAGGACTACTGGCACGGGCATCTGGTCGGCATGCCTCGCAAGCGACCGACCGGTGTCGGGGACTTCCAATCGTTGCGCTCCCGCCCACCGGCGCGTTTCTAGTCCCCGATTATAGGCGCTATGCGCAGGATCGACATGCTAGCGCAGCAGCGGCCGGCAATCACACCCCTGCCAGTCTCTGTTGTGGCAATGCACAGCCAAGACCCTTGGCCTAACCGGCTTAGCGGCGGCGCGGAGACTTCAAATAACCCCGTAGTTTTAGCCGTTCAGAGACGATTAGTTGTGTATGGTTTCAGATTGGGCGCCGAGAGAAGGCTAGAGGCATCGCGCGGCCATTTGAAATTGGCCGCAAGGCACGCGATTGGTGATCAGTCTTTCGGTCGAGGAGCAAGCATGATTGGCACTATCCGCATCGCTATTGTCGACGATCATCCGCTGTTTCGCGAAGGCGTGACGCGCAGCCTGTCGGAGATCGGAGGTTTCGAGATCGTCGGCGAAGGCGCGACAGCGCAAGATGCCGAACGCATCGCCTCGACGATGCAGCCTGACATATTGCTGCTCGACATCTCCATGCCGGGTGGCGGCCTGTCCGCGGTCGCAAGCATCCTTGCCGCCCATCCCGCCCAGAGGATCGTCATGCTGACCGTTTCGGAGACCAATGCCGATGTAACCACGGCGCTGAACGCAGGCGTGCAGGGCTATATCCTCAAGGGCGTCGGATCGCGCGCGCTCGCCGACATCCTGCGCAATGTGGCTGCCGGCGAGGGCTACCTTACGCCGACGCTGTCGGCACGGCTGCTTTCCGATCTCCAGTCCCCGCAATCTGCCAACGGCGTGGCGGACCGGTTGCGGCAACTGACTGAACGGCAGACGGAAATCCTGCGGCTGGTGGCGGAGGGGCTCAGCAACAAGGAGGTTGCCTTGCGCCTGGAGCTGCAGGAGAAGACGGTCAAGCACCACATGACCGGGGTGCTGTCCAAACTCAATGTGCGAAACCGCACGGAAGCGGCGCTCATGATGCGCGAGACGCGAGACCACCAAAGGAGCCAGTGATAGAGCAGTTTCGCGCGTCTCCTCGAAAAAACGCCTTGAGCTTGATCTCTTAGAGCCAGGGTGTCCGGGATGGAATCAAGAGGGAAAAGACGCCTCTGGCGACTGCAATCCGGTGCCGTCGAGGTTCAGGCCAGTCCTCTCTCGAGGTCCTCTTGAACAGAGCGCCATCGTTCCCAATCTTTCTTGATGTACCGAGCGCGGTGCCACGTGACGTATCAGAGGGATGGTCCCTGGTGCCTAACTGAGGAAGCACGATGGTCTGCCTTAGGTTCAGGAGGTGGCAATGGAAGGCGATATGTTCAATCAGCCGATCTTTGTAATCGACGAGAGCAATGTTGCCCGCAAGATCTCTTCGCTCATGGATGCAATAGAGTTCCTAGAAGAATGGCCTGTCGAACGGCATGGGCTGCTCCATGCGGCGGCTTCTGACGCCTGTTATTCTGCCTATGATGGGCGAACGTCGGTCGAGGCGGCGCGCAAGGCCTTTGCAACTTGGGTCCATCGGGTGAGGGTGATAGAGATTGTGCCCGCAGCTCCGGTGTGGATGACAGAACCTGAGATTGGCAAGGCCGCCCCTATTCAAGAAGGTCAAGTCTAAATTGTGCAAACGTCGGCGCAGGCAGATCGATGCCCATGCAAAGCTCCAATATCGGTTGCCTTGGGACCCTTGTACGCGGCTCCGATCCTACTTGGTTTCGTATGGTGCTTGTCGGGAGACCTCCTGCAGTACCGTTTTCGCTTCATAAGAGACGGCAGACAAAGCTTGGACTCCAGCATGCGTTTGAGAAAACTGGTGCAAATTTTTCCCTCCGCATTTGAGCGCTGACTGCGCCTGTCTTCACTTGCCTGAGGCAAGTGGTGGTTCGACGCGCAAGACACTTCTGAAGCGGGCAAGGCCCTGTTTGCGCCGGCGGGAGAGTCTTAGAGGCTTCCGTCATGCCACGCTAGCCCAAAAGGCTTTCCAACATTCGCTTGAACAAGCCTTTGCTGTTCGGCGCCTTGGCACTATGGTTGGCATCATCCAGAGGCGGCGGAGGGTTCGGCTTGCAACCTCGATCCGTTCGATTGCACCTGCTTGGACTGATCGCTGCTGCGATCGTGCCGGTCTGGTTATTTGCGGCCTATTTGCTGGTCCAATTCGCGCTTCGGGAGCGAGACCGCATCGAAAACGAAGCTGTGCAGACGGCCAGGCAGGTTTCGCTCGTGGTTGAAGGCGAGCTCTTCAATCTCCAGACGGTCCTCAACGGCTTGTCAAAATCGGCTGCTCTTTCCAAAGGCGATTTGCAGGCCTTCCACGACCAAGCGGTCAATCTAGTATGGGGTACTGACCGTGTCATCGTCCTACGCGATCTCGGCCGCAACCAGCTGATGAACACCGAAATTGGCTACGGGACTAGGCTCCCACCCGTAGAACCGATCACCGACCATGACCGCCAAAGGTTGCAGACTTCGGGTCTTTTCGTCAGTGATGTCTTCGCCGCCGCGGGGTCGAAGGACTATCGCGTTGCCGTCGGTGTGCGGGTGCCGGCTCCCAAAGGCGAGGACCTTATCCTTTCAATATCTGTCCCGACTTCGCGCATCCGCAATGTAATGATGCCGGCAGTGCCAGAGGGCTGGACGGTCGGGGTTGGAGACCGTGAAGGCCACTTCGTGGCCCGTTCCAAGTTGCATGAGGAGATGACCGGCAAGCCCGGATTGCCCGAATATGTTGAGAAAGTTGTCGGGCGGTCCGGCAGCTTTACATCTCGCAATCTAGAAGGCATCACTCTTCTGGCTGGCTACTACAGGTCTTCGTATTCCGATTGGTTCTTTACAGCCAATTTGCCGCTCTCAACGGCAAAGGCTCCGCTCTGGCGCTCCTTAATCGCAATTTGCGGTATCGGCCTTCTGTCGCTGCTTGTCTCCATGGCGCTGGGATATATCTTCGCCAAACGCTTCATCGGGGCTACGGCCCAACTGTCGGCGCGCGCCCAAGCGCTGGGCCACGGACAAAAGGTCGAACCTCTGCACTCCTCAATCGCCGAGTTTGCTACCATTGCCGATGCAATGGTTGATGCAGAGCGGGCCATTGCCACACGCAGAACCGAGTTGGAAGCGGTCTTGGATACTGTGCCTGCAGCAGTATGGTTCACCTATGATCCGAAAGCGCTTCAGGTTATCCGGAACCGCTTCGCGGCTGAACTGATGGGTTTGCCGACAGAAGCGTCAAAATCCTTTGGCCAGCCAGAGCACGTAATCGACACAGTGGCGGTTAAGGATGGTCATGTAGTCAGCCGAGAGGATCGGCCGCTGAGCCGTGCAATGCGCGGAGAACTGGTCGACCAGGAAGAGTTTGCTTACACGCTCCCGTCGGGGGTCGAACGCTTCCTGCTCTCAAGCGCACGGCCAATTCGCCATCCCGGTGGCGCGATCCTTGGCGCAGTACAAATCAGCCTGGACATTACCGAGCGCAAGCGCGGCGAAGAGCACCGAAAACTGCTGGGCAATGAACTTAACCACCGCGTCAAGAATACGCTTGCCGTCGTCCAATCCATTGCGGCTCAGACCATCCGCAATGCCACCAGTTTGACCGAGGCGCAACGAACACTTTCTAGCCGACTTATCTCGCTGGCAAAGGCACACGACCTCCTCACGCAGCAAAACTGGAGTGGGGCTGACCTGAATGACCTGATTTTGGGATCGATCATGCCGCACGCCCCGATTGAGCGATTCCAAATCAGCGGCGAGCCGGTGTGGCTCCCGCCGAACATCGCCCTTTCGGTAGCTTTGGCATTTCATGAGCTTACGACCAATGCGATCAAATACGGGTCGTTGTCGAATCCCACGGGCCGGGTTTGCATCCGCTGGAGTCTCGTCAGTCACAAGCAGCATCGCTGTCTAGATCTGGATTGGCGCGAGACGGGAGGTCCACGCGTTGGCCCAGGCGGCCGCAAGGGCTTCGGGACACAGCTCCTCGAGAGGGTATTTGATTCCGACAAGTCAGGCAGCGTAGCGCTGAAATTTGAAGAATCGGGATTGATCTGCGAGTTTCGGGTAATCTTGTCTCATTAGATGGATAAGTGAGCGGACCGAGGAAGCGGTCGTCACGGCCGAACGAGCGCACCGCCCAATTGCGCCCACAGTCGATCACAGTCTCTTGACCTAAGACTTGGAGTTCCCGGTTCGCCATAGCGTGGCAATGCTGGCGAGTCCCTTTGTCAAGGTCTCCTGCACGAGTTCGTCGGCGTCGTCGGGGATGCGGCAGAAGGTGCGCGCAAAAGCCCGCAGGGCAGGTATGAGATCAACGATTGAAACCTCGTTGGTTCTCTCATCGGCCAAACGGTACCTTTCGGATGACACCGGCGAGCTCCAAAGGCTGTCCAATCTAGGCCCCTTAATGCAGGGGAATTTGGATCGTTCCTCAGCTCGCGACACCTCCTGGAAATTTACCAACGGGTTCGCATGTTGAACGTCAAAACCGGCGCTGCCCGGCATGAACTCCCTGGCTGTTCGGAGTCCGCGACGTCAAGTCGCCCAGCAAAAGGCCGACCCCCGTCAATTGCTGTGGGAACCTCGCGGGCCCGATGAAGTTGGGAACCTTACCCGCAACGGGTTCACGAACAAGGAGAACATCGCAATGGCAGCTACGAAGAAGGCAATCGCCAATAAAGGCCTTGAGGACATGTTTCTCGATGGCCTGAGAGATATCTATTATGCAGAGAAAAAAATCCTGAAGGCGTTGCCGAAGATGGCAAGGGGCGCGGAGGACCAGCAGGTCACCGCCGCCTTTGAAAAGCATCTTGCGGAGACCGAAGGCCAAGTCGAACGGCTGGAAGAAGTATTTGAGATTCTCGGCACGGCGGCCCGAGGCAAGACCTGTCCGGCCATCGATGGCATACTCGAGGAAGGATCCGAGATTCTCGAGGACTACAAAGGCTCGGTCTCTTTGGACGCCGGGCTGGTTGGCGCCGCGCAGGCCGTCGAGCACTACGAGATCGCCCGCTATGGCACTTTGATTGCGTGGGCGACATCTCTTGGTAGGGATGACGTCGCGGAACTGCTCAACGCCAACCTGGAAGAAGAAAAAGCCACCGACGAAGCACTGACGTCGCTTGGCGAGGCGGGCGTGAACGACCGAGCTGCCGAACAGCAGGCCGCCTGATCCGGTCATTCGAGGGGTCCCGTTTGGGGCCCCTCCCCGCCGGATTCGTTTCGTAGGCCATTCCGCGTCGACGGACATCCTCCACGTAGGCCCGGGGCAGACGCGATGAGACAAACGACCATCGGCTCACCTAGTAGTCGCGGTCGACGCCCAGTCCTTGCGCCACGGTCGCTGGCGGAAGTCATCTCGTCGAGGCCCTTTTCGGTAGCAGGACTTACCGGCAGCACGGTCCCGATCGACTTTCCGGCCTGGCAGACCCTGCACCGTCCGATGCTTAACGCAGATTGCGCCGGCCGCCGCGAACAACCCGCAAATAAAAACAGCCTGCGACTTTCTCCGAGGTGTGGCGGCACCGAGGCTGGTATCGGACGCCCAAAGGGAACTTACCCTCGGGGTCTACGTTCAATGCCGTGCGGCGTCTTTCCTGGTGTCGCCGCTGGCATGCTCGGCCCGCGCTGTGCTGGGAGCGCGGGCCACCCAGGACACTAAAGGCGCGGCTCGACTGACCAATGCGGCTTTCCAGCCCCGGCGCGAGGAAGCGGCTATTCCCTTCTGCGTCCAAGCCAGCTGACTGCGCGATCGGAGCCTTTCATGCAGAGCGTGATTCGTGGTGCCAAAGGATCTAGCGCCTTGAAGCTCGACAACGAAGTTCCCCACACCTCCGAGGAGGTGGATGATCGCGTCCTGGCTGACGTCGTGACGGCACTGTATAGGCGCGTCAACATTAGCCACGACTACGACATTCCATATATTGCCGGCTACAGCGACGACGCGAAGACCGTCTACATCGACCGGCACCTGCCCCGGATACTGTCTTGGAGGGGACGGAACTTCAGGCTAGCGCGGTTCTTGGTAACGCACGAAGTCGTCGAAAAAGCCTTGCTCGACGAGCTACGGCTCCACTACCTGCACGCGCACCAGATTGCGTTGCGCGCCGAGCGCGACGCCGTGCGAGGGGCGGGTCTAGCATGGCGAGCCTACCAACGATTGATGAAGGCCCATGAAAAGCCAATCGACCAGGAAAAGCTGACACGCGTCCCGGCCGACTTGGATCTGACGCCATACGAGGATTTGGACGACTTCAGGACGCTTGAACGGCTTGTCAGAGCGGCGCACTGATGGAAGACGAGTCTTGGAGGAAGCGCGGTACCTCGCCTCCGAAGTTTCGCGAAGCGCAATACTATTCGCCCCCCGAATGATCACCCGCGACCCGGTCGGTACGAACCGGGCCGCGAAGATCTACTCAACGGATAGACCAAAGAAACTTTAGTTTGCAATCATCCGTTGTTTGTCGCGCGCGCTTGCGTAAGTGCCTTTTTCATAGGCCGGCTGCGCATTGAACTGCTCTTTTGTAAAATTCGTATATAGGTACCTATTTCCCGACTTGTCCGTCATGAACTTGAGGTTGTCCATGCCAATGGCCACCTCCTTGGCGCCTATCCCGAGGAACCCACCGACATCGATAAGGACGGCGTCGACTTTCTTGTCGCCCGTCAGGACAACGTCGCCGATCTTTCCAACCTTGACGTCGTTGGCGCCATAGACAGTCGTGCCGACCAGATCCTCGGCCCGGACCTTGTCGATCGGGACGGCGGTCAATGCCGTCTTGTCGACCGCCCCGGTGGTGGTTGAGTCAGGCGCCACTGTCGTTGGCGCGGGGGCTGTGTTGGAAGCCGTGGTTGGATCGTAGGCCTTCGAATCGAAGTTCGGCTGAGCCTGGAGATCTTCCTTGGTGGTCTTGATCACGAGCCAGCGCTTGCCGTCCTTTTCGGCCCACTGGGCCTTGTTGAAGTCGAAAGCGACATTCTTTTCGCCGATGCCGAGAAAGCCCCCGACGCCGATGATGAGCGACTGGGCCTTGCCGTCCTTCGCAAGGAGTACGTCATTGACCTTGCCGATCGTCTGAGCATTAGCATCCGTCCCGTTATAAACTGAAGCGCCGATTATTTTGGAAGCAAGGCTGCCATTTGGGGCAACCGCGGCGGTTGTCGCAGCATTGTTATCCGCGGGCGCCGATGTCACGATGTTCGCGGCAAAGGCCCCTGAGGCAATAAGGGTTGCAAGTGCGGTGGCGGCAGCGAGAGTTTTGTAGCTCATTGTGGTTATCCTTTGTGTGGTTGTCGCGCGCGCCCTGCCCGTTTTCCAGACAGGACGGCAACTTGATGCATCACAACGGAATGCGTTGATCGAGGTTCCCACGACACCCGGCAGCCGAAGAAGGGGTCCCTGTCAGGCGCTGGCCCGAGGAAATGGGGAGCCCCCTCAGCACAAGTTGCGCGCATATCGAGAACGTTCCGCCAAGTCGTGCTTCACCCCTGAAGGTGGGTTCTTGGCAAATCGTATGCAGGCAGCGACTTGGAACGATCGTTTATACGGCGCGTTAGGTCCGGTTACGTCGGGGACCTGTTATGAGTGAACTGCCGCTGACTGAACTACCACAGGCGGGAACGGTCCCAGACAGTAACCTCGACTATCAGGATTTTTTTGAAAACGGGGCCATAGCGCTCCATCTGGTGAGCGCGGATGGCCTAATCTTGCATGCCAACAAGGCGGAGTTCGATCTCCTAGGTTATCGTCCAGAGGACTATATCGGCCATGACATTACGGAGTTTTATCCCGACCGGGACGTTATCGTCGACATTTTGAGTAGGCTTTCCCGTGGTGAGAAGATTGCCAGATACCCGGCGCGTTTGCGAGCCAGCGATGGATCCATCAAGCACGTCGAACTCACGTCGAGCGGTCACTTCCGCGACGGTAAGCTGGTCAACACCAGATGCTTTACCGTCGATGTAACCGACCTTGAGCGGACGCGCAAAGAACTCAGGCGGCAGGACAACACCTATCACCAGATTCTCGATGGCCTTCCGGTCGCCATCTACACGACTGACCAGAATGGGATCATTACCTACTACAATCGAGCCGCTGCCGATCTGGCAGGGCGGGAGCCTCAGGTCGGCAAGGACAAATGGTGTGTCACGTTCAAGCTGTTCACCACCCACGGCAAGGAGCTGCCGCACGACGAATGCCCGATGGCGATCACCCTCAAGGAGAACCGGCCGGTCCGCAACCAGCAGGCTGTAGCGCAGCGTCCCGACGGGTCCTTTTTTCCGTTCATGCCCTACCCCACACCGCTGCGCGATGAGCAGGGCCGCCTCGTTGGCGCGGTGAATATGCTGCTCGACTTGACGGACCGCCAGCGTGCCGAAGAAACCAGGCAGCACCTTTCGGCGATCGTGGAATCCTCATTTGACGCTATCATCAGCAAGGATCTCAACGCGGTCATAAAGAGCTGGAATAGAGGCGCCGAAAAGCTCTTTGGCTATTCCGCCAGCGAGGCGATCGGCAAGTCGGTCACCATGCTTATCCCTGATGACCACCTGGACGAGGAACCTCGTATCCTCGAGCGCCTCCGCCGTGGGGAGCGCGTCGACACATATGAAACGATACGTCGGCGCAAGGACGGCAGCCTGGTGCCGGTATCGCTGACCATATCGCCTGTGCGCAACGCAACAGGGCAGATCGTCGGTGCCTCAAAGATTGCGCGCGACATCACATCGGCTAGGGAAAACGAGCAACGTATCCGCACGTTGATGCGCGAGGTCAATCACCGGGTGAAAAACCAGTATTCTGTTATCCTGTCGATGATACGGGAGACCAACAAACGATCGGAGACGCCCAGGCAATTTGAATCGCAGGTGCGCGAGCGCATCATGGCGTTGTCGCGCTCCCACGACCTGCTTGTTTCGGCCGACTGGAAGGGCGCGGCCATCAGTGAGCTGTTGGCGGCGCAGGCCCAGCCATTCCCACGCGGTGAGATCATCAATATGTCGGGCCCGTCGTTTGTGCTTGGTCCCAATGCGGTCCAATATCTCGGAATTGCGTTCCACGAACTCGCGACCAACTCGGCGAAATACGGCGTACTCTCGGGCGATGACGGTCAGATTTCTGTTACATGGAGTATCACGGGTTCGGGAGCAAAGCGGTTGTTTCACCTGACCTGGGCCGAAACCGATGGGCCGCGTGTCGGCACCATCGCACAGGATGGCTTTGGAAGCGTGGTCCTGAAACGGGTTGCACCTGAGGCTGTGGGTGGGCAGGGAAATCTTGAATATGGTCCGCAGGGGATCACATGGAACCTGGAAGCGCCGTTGGCCGGAATGGATCCTTCCGTTGCCAATCAGGACTAGATGCATGAAGTGACCTTCCTGGCGATGGGCATCCTTCACTCGTTTCGCCATGCGGCGTCGCCAGCCGGGACCCGACGCCGCCCTCTATCAAAGTCGGTCTGCCGGCCGTCCAAACGGCTGAGAATTAGAAACCCACTATAAGCTCAGCGCTTGACTGCCAGGAAATCGTCGACGCCAGCTGCGCAGCGGTTGCGTTAAAACGCAGAACCTCGCGCCCGATACCGCCCCTGTCCGAGAGTGAGTCGCCGACAAGACCGGCGAGCCAGCGACGAAGCAGTGGTAACGGCTGTAATCGCGAACTCAATGCCAATGACGGGCGGAAAATCATGCTCTGCTCCACGGCGTCGGAAATGGCCTTGTCCCTGGGCCAGAATCTCTTGGCGCGGCTTCTCCAGATAAAGCGCCCCTGCCCGTCAAAGCGCCGGCCGACAACGGGCTGTTGAGGCCGGAAGCGACAATCCGCGAGGGTCTTCAGGGCCTTTGGCCTTGGCCCGACTATTCTGGCTGCCGTCCAGCACCGGCAGAAGCTCACCCTGGTCGGCGATTGGGCGCTCGATCGCCATCTTCGTCTGCGGCGATTTCGGAATGGCGATCGTCACGCATCATTTGCGTTGCAACGGTATGAGGTCCAGTCGGGCTCAAACTTTTGCGCTATATACCGGCAAATTTCTCATGCCCTAAACGACTGCGGACGTGCCCGTCCCCGTCCCCTTCCCGAACCTTGGCTCTGCAAGAACGCAGCGGCCGCCTTACACATTGGCGACCTTTCGGCATTCGACGCCGCCAGTGCCGAACTGCCGAGACAAATCTTCACACGCAAATCCTGCCCTCCCCGCCAATTTCAAAACCGAGACCTCCGCGACATCCGTCGCTGAATCCGCGTCAACGTAGCGTCCTGGCAACATCATCGCGGCTGCGATCCCGTTGCTTATCGAGTGGTCGCTTCCAGCCCGCGCAAATCTCTGTTTTCAATATCGTTCTGCGGTGTTTTTACTGCGGTAAATTTATGGAGGCGTTGCGCGCGATTGGCCGTTGTCTGGCCAGCGTTAACCTTTTGTTAACCCAAAACTTCTTGCCGGTAAGTCCGAATCGGAGCTTAATGGCGCTTCTTGTGGGCATTGCTAACAAAAAGCGCCAATTCAGGTTTCGACGAGAATGAATGTTTCCATGCGGCTGCCACGTTTCGAGTTCGATGACAAAATCCTCGAACAGGGCGCCGAGATTTCCCGGCGGTTGAACCAGCTTCGGATGGAGAAATTTCCGCCCAATGCGACCAAGACGCTGCGCACATTCTCGATGGCGGAGGTCGCTCACTACCTCGGGGTCTCGCAGAACAATCTGAAGCGTCTGCATCTCGAAGGCAAGGGGCCATTGCCTGACCAAAGTCCTTCCGGCCGTCGCTCCTACACGGCTACACAGATGCTCGAGCTCAGACAGTTCCTGGACCAGCATGGCAGGACCGAAGTCAAGAAATACGTTCCGCACCGCAAGCTTGGCGATAAGCTCCAGGTGGTTGCGGTGGTCAATTTCAAAGGGGGCAGCGGCAAGACGACCACGGCTGCCCACCTCGCCCAGCACCTGGCGCTGACCGGTCATCGGGTTCTTGCGATCGATCTTGATCCGCAAGCTTCGCTGTCCGCACTGCATGGCTTCCAGCCCGAGCTCGATCGCAACCTCTCGCTTTATGAAGCGATCAGGTATGACGATGAACGCAGATCGATCGCGGACGTGATCATACCGACAAATTTCCCCGGTCTCGACATCATCCCCGCCAATCTCGAGCTGCAGGAATACGAGTACGACACGCCACTCGCCATGCAGGACAAAACCTCCAATGCCGGCCGCCAGTTCTTCACGCGCATGGCCAAGGCGCTGTCGGAGGTTGACGACCGGTACGATGTTGTCGTTGTCGATTGCCCGCCCCAGCTTGGCTATCTGACTTTGACGGCAATGTCGGCGGCGACATCGGTCCTCATTACCGTGCATCCGCAGATGCTCGACCTCATGTCGATGAGCCAGTTCCTGCTGATGCTTGGCGGCATATTGAAGACCATCAAGGCCGCCGGCGCCGCGATCGAACTCGACTGGTTTCGCTACCTGATCACGCGCTACGAACCGACCGATATTCCGCAGGCGCAGATGGTGGGCTTCATGCAGTCGATGCTTGCCGGCCAGATCCTGGAAAACCCGATGTTGAAGTCGACGGCGATTTCGGATGCGGGCCTCACCAAGCAGACGCTTTACGAGGTGGAGAAGTCTGCCTTCACCCGATCCACATATGACCGCGCCCTGGAGTCGCTTGACGCGGTGAATGCTGAGGTCGTCACACTCATCCATCGTGCGTGGGGTCGCTCGTGATGGCGAACTTTACGGCAGTAAAAATGGGCTATTTTGTTCGTAAAATCAGATCGCTAGCCTTGTGTGGAGGCGGTTGAATGGCCCGCAAGGATATTTTCGGCAGTGTGATGGGTCCCGTCGCTGCGGTGGCCGATAACAAGGATGTATCGGGGTATGCCGTTCGTGGTGCCTCCCGTTCGATCATGCAATCCTTCGAGGAGCTCTCCAAGAGTTCGGTCGTCGATCTCGATCCTGCCATGGTTGACACCTCGTTCGTCTCGGACCGCCTGGACGAAGACGATCAGGCGTATCAGGAGTTGCTGTCGGCAATTCGGGAAAGAGGCCAGGATTCTCCGATCCTGGTCAGACCGCATCCGGAGGTTTCAGGGCGATTCCAGACAGTATTCGGCCATCGCCGCGTCAAGGTTGCCCGCCAGTTGGGAAGGCCGGTCCGCGCCGTCGTCAAGAAGATGGGCGACGAGGACCATGTCATCGCCCAGGGCCAGGAGAATGCCGCCAGGGCCAATTTGTCCTTCATCGAAAGGACCCTGTTTGCCGATCGCATTCTCAAGCGCGGCCACACCTCGGACACGGTGAAGTCCGCTTTGGCGCTCGATGACACGACCTTCTCGAAGATGCGCTCCGTGACCGGCAATATTCCCGAGCCAGTCATCGTGGCGGTTGGCGCGGCCAAGGCCGTCGGTCGGGACAGATGGTGGCAACTGGCCAAGCTCATGGAGCATCCAGGAAACGCGGGCAGGGCGGCAGACTATGTGAAGAGCGCTGGTTTCGCGGGGCTAAGCAGTGACGCACGATTTGCGCTCCTTTTCGACTTCCTGAGCGCGCCGGCGAAACGCTCGCGGGCTGCGCCCAAGACACGAGAAAAGGACTGGGCGCCGCAGGACAGCTCGGTGCGGGCCAAGATCACCGACACCGGAAAAGTGTTCACGCTTGCCCTGAAAGCGAGGGAAGCCTCGCCGTTCGGTGCTTTCATCACCGAACGGCTGGACGAGCTTTTCGAAGCTTTCCGGCAATCGGAAATGTCAAAGAAAACGGGAGACTGAAACCGCAAAAGAAAAAGGCCCCCGAACGTCGCCGTCGCGGAAGCCCTTCTCGTCTGTAGCAAGCTGAGAATCGCACTTCCCCGAATCACTGTCAAGAGTCGTGGCGCCGTTTCGGCGAGCAGGTTTCTTTTGCCTTCGTGAAAGGTGAGGGAAATGGAGAGTGGGTTTGCGACGACGCCCTTTGGGCGGCGGCCGATGACGCTTGCCTTGGTGAAGGCCAATGCCGCGTCGCGGCAGATTCCGGAAGGGGCCACCGTTGAGAAATGGCAGGTCTACCGGTGGCTATGCGAGGGCAAGTCGATTGTCGGCGTTGGCGATCGTGCCCTGGCGGTGCTGAGCGGGCTGTTGACGTTCTATCCTGACGACCAGATCAGCGAGGAAAACGGCTTGATGGTCTTCCCGTCGAACGCACAGCTATCTTTGCGGGCGCACGGCATGGCCGATTCAACGCTGAGAAGGAACCTGGCCGAGCTCGTGAGTTGCGGCCTGATCATTCGCCGCGACAGTCCGAACGGCAAGAGATTCGCTCGCAAGGGGCAGGGCGGTGCTGTCACGGAAGCCTTCGGATTCTCGTTGGCGCCTCTGCTGACACGGGCCGCGGAGTTTCAGCGCGCCGCCGAGCAGGTCCGCGCCGAGTGCCTGGCGCTGAAATTGATGCGGGAGCGGATCACGCTGCATCGCAGGGACGTCCAGAAGCTGGTCGAGGCGGCGATCGAGGAAGGGGTTCCTGGCGACTGGGGCGGCGTCTGGAGGCGGTTTCGGTCCATCGTGGATGCAATTCCGCGCCGGGCAGGGCGGTCACAGCTTGAAGGGATCGTTGCCGAGCTGACCGTACTCCATGATGAAGTGGATAGGATGCTGGAAAGCTTTACGAATTCCACGAATCCTGGCGGCAATGAGTCCCAAACTGAGCGGCAGCAATCTGATTCAAACACAGACTCCATTTTTGTGTTTGAACCGGCTTTCGAAAAAAGCAGGGCGGCCGTTGAGCCAAGACCGGCACCGGACGAGCGTTTGAAAAGCTATCCGATTGGACTGGTGCTGAGGGCCTGCCCCGAGATTGCGGACTATGCCGTCGACGGAATCGCCAACTGGCGCGATTTGATGCTCACCGCGGCCCAGGTGCGCGGCTACCTTGGCGTTTCACCGTCAGCCTATGAGGAGGCTTGCCATGTGATGGGTCAGGAAGTCGCCGCGATTGTGATTGCGTGTATTCTGCAGCGGGCACAGCACATCAATTCGGCCGGTGGCTATCTGCGCGTGCTGACGGAAAAGGCGAGGGCAGGGGAGTTCTCGGTCGGACCGATGCTGATGGCCGCGCTCAAGGCCAATGGCGCGGCAGCGAGGATGACGGGATGATTGGTTACAGGGTTCTTAGGGCAGGCTGCTCGGCGCTGCTCAAGGGCGCCTGGATAGGTTACGGCATGCGACCACCTATCGCCGGCGGGCTCCCGGGCTTGAAAGCTATCCGGAAATGCCATATCTTTTGCACAAGAAACATGACTCCCGATATGGTGGATAAAGGCTGTGGGCCAAGCACTCAAAATAGCCGAGCAGAATGGGCCTCTCATCTTGTCCTATATGGACCGGAACGGGAAGATTGCGATCGAGCAGGTGGCGGATGGGTTTGGCATGTCCAAGGGTCAGTTGGCCCAGACCGCCGGTCTTGCGCGTGAGACACTCTATCGCTCGGAGCGAAGTGCTGCGGTAAAGACCCAGGGGCGGCTGCGCGAAATGCTCGAGATCATCAGCCGCGTGAGCGATTGGGCGGGCGGCAAGGAACAGGCAATGGCCTGGTATCGGGCTCAGCCGCTTCCGGCATTTGGCGGACGCACTGCCGAAGCGCTGGTGAAGGATGGCAAGGCCGCCGCGGTCCGTGATTATCTCGATCACATGGCCGTTGGTGGTTTTGCGTGAGGTTCGTCAGAACCTGTTACAGGGCACACGATCCACGCTGGGCATTCAAGCCGACTTCCGGTGATGGAGCGGCGATGAGAGGCGCCCGATTCAACCCCAAAGGCGTGCCGGCCCTCTATCTGGGGCTGACAATCATGACGGCGGTCAAGGAAGCCAACCAAGGCTTTGCGCACCGGATCGATCCCTGTGTCCTTTGCTCCTATGAGGTCGACTGCGACGATATCGTGGATCTGACAACGGAAGAGGCCAGGGGTGAGTTCGCCATCGCGCTCGAGGACATGGCCTGCGCCTGGGCAACGGCTCTGGGCGACGCAGAGCGCCCGGCGTCGTGGTCCATCTATGACCGGCTGCGGTCTCGCCATGTTGCTGGAATTGTGGTCCCAAGTTTCGCGCCAAGTGCCCAGGACGAGGATCGTAACCTCGTCCTTTGGGACTGGGGTCCGGACCTTCCGCATAAAGTAACTGTCTTCGATCCGAGCGGCCGGTTGCCGAAGGACCAGTTGTCTTGGTCATAGCGTGCTCGTGGAAGGGCAGGGGAGGGGACTGGTCCCAGCCTATAATCCGCTTGCCTTGGTGAGGTTGACACGGAAACGGTCACGCCGGCGCTGATAGCGGCGGGTCATCTCGGCGGAGGCATGGCCAAGCTGCTTTTGCACATATCGCTCGTCGACCTCGGCCGAGGAGGCCAGACCAGCACGCAGCGAATGGCCTGAAAACTTCATTTCCCGCTCGCTTTCGGACAAATCGCCCCGCACGCCTGCGGCCAGTGCCGCACGCTTGACCAGCCGCGCCACTTCCTGGGCGTTCAGCCGTTCGGCGCCGACGGCCTTGCCTTTACCGGTCACGCGGCGGAAAACAGGCCCGTGCACGATACGCCCGAGCTTCAGCCAGGTCGTCACGGCAACCACGGGGCAGGTGCTGTCGGCCGATCCAAGACCGATTTCGACTTCGCGCCAACCAGTCTTGCCACGCAAGGTCACCAGAATGCCCTTGTCCAAAATCTCGAGCCAGCCGGACGAATCCTCAGTCTGGTCGCGGGCCACGTCGAGGCCGACGATTTCGGAGCGGCGAAGGCCGCCGGCGAAGCCCAGAAGCAGCATGGCCCGGTCGCGCAGACCGCGCAGGGTACCGCGATCCAGCGTCTCCAGCATCGCGATAAGATCCTCGGGCAGAATGGCTTCCTTCTGGGCCGGGGGTTTTGCGTGGGTATTGCGAATGCCGGCAAGCACGGTTGAGATGTGACGATCTTGTCGGTCGAGCGGGAGGCCACGCTGGGCAAAATTCCACGTTAGCGATGAAAGGCGCCGTTCGATCGTCGAAACCGCTTTCCTGTCCCCTCCAGATCCAGAGGCCAGGGCCGTGATATAGAGCCCGACGACCTGCGGATCCGGCGGCATGGTGTCAAAAGACTGACGCCGGCACCACGCCGAGAAATGTTTCCAGTCGGCAGCATACGCACGACGGGTGTTGGTTGAACTCGCCGCCTCGATATAGTCGCGGGCGCGGCCGGCGAGCGCGTCAAGATGGGCGGGAAGCCGCTCCATGCTGTCTGCCATAGGGGAGGGGGCTTTCTCCTGCTTCGCCGGGCGCCCCATCTCCATGACCAGGTCGATGATGTCGGGGAGATCGTCCTCTCCGGAAGCCACAGTGGCGTCCTGACCATCCTCAGTCATTGTCATGCCGCCTCGACATCTGTCTTGGAGAAGGCATTGCCGGCCTGGTGAACAGCCGCTGTCTTGATGATGCCCCGGCGGCGTGCGAGCTCGTCGGCGGGGGCGACGGTTGCGGATTTTGGATGTTCAGGGGCAAGACAGGCTCCTTGGGTCTACCTTTCCGGCAATTTCTACCTGAATCGGCAAGCTTGTCCAGAATGAGCGATAATGCAAGATTATCATCCGTTTTGTCACGCCGACAGGCTGTGCGTTTTGGTGCAACAATCATAGCAAAAAGCGCACCGGCGCTTTACTCTCCAGATCATGATTCGCCTCGATCCCGCGACCGCCAGCTCCTCTGCGCCGCCCTCCGTTCCGGCCTGGGCGATCACAAGCTCCGGCGCGCCGAGCGACGGCGGCGCCGCCTTCCGGGCCGGGGCCGCCCTGGGTGCTCTCGACACGCTCGCCCGCGCGCAGCCTGCATGGGCCGGCGCTTGGCGGCAGCGGCTGGCGCTTAGCTGCGCCGCCGCCAGCATGCGGCTTGCCGGCCGCGCCGAGGACGCCGCCGCCTTGCGCGATGCCTGGCATTTGCGTCCCCCAGGTGGTGATCCCGGCCCCGCCGGCGCCGTCTTTGGCGCCTGGCGGCAGTTGGCCAGGCAGCCGCCCGCCGCTACTGCTGACCGGCTCGGAAAGATACTTGACCAGCTTGGCCTCCATTGGGACGGCGGGGCGCTCGCCGATCTTTGCTCCCAGGTCGAAAAACTAGGGGTATCCCAGCGTCCGGCGCCGTTCGACGCCGCGGCGATCGCCGCTGAGGTCGTCGCGATGCGTCCCGATGCCGAACTCTTTGGCTGGTGGCTCGCCGACCTGGTGCTGGCGCAACGCCTGGGCTGGCCGCAGCCCCTGCCGCTCCTAATGGCGCAGGTTTTTGGACCATCCTTTCGCATCGGGGCCGGCGGTGGCCGGCGCATCCGGCCCGGGGACAAGAATTTTGAGCGGGCGGTTTGCGTCGCGCTCGTTGCTGCCGCCGCAGACGCCTGTCGGTTGGCCGCCGAGCTGGCACGCCGGGCCGAAAGGCTCCTGGCGGTGGCGCCGAAACTGCGCGCCAAAGGCGCTGGCGACGTAATCTTTCTGCTGCTCAGTGAAGACGCCATCTCTGGATCGCTGACGACGAAGAATCTGTCGCGTTTTGCATCGCGGCGGCTGTTCGAGCGGCTGCAACAACTCGAAGCCGTGCACGAGTTGTCCGGCCGCGCAAGCTTTCGACTGTTTGGGCTCTAGCGATGAGCGAGGCCGCCCGATCCGAACGCCCGCGGGGCAAGGATGATGTCCAGCCGATGCTGGTCGACACTGAGCTTGAGCACCTGCCGCAAGAACTTCGCTGGCGCGAATGGATGGGCCGCGTCGAAGCGGTGATCTTCGCGGCAAATGAACCGGTGCCGCGCGAGGTGCTGGCGCGCGTCGTCGGTAAAAGCTGCAATCTTGAGCTGATCATCGACGACATTCGTGCCGAGCTCGCCAGCCGCCCGTACGAGCTGGTTTCGGTCGCCGGCGGCTGGCAGCACCGGACCAAGAAGGTTTTTGGCGACGTCATACACGCCGCCTTCGGCCAGCGAAGCGGCAAGGGGGAAAAAGAGCTGTCGCAGGCGGAGGCGCTTGTCCTCATGTGCATCGGCTATTTTCAGCCGATCACCCGGGGTGAGTTGTCGAGCTTCTTTGGCAAGGAAGTGTCGCGCGATCTGATCGGCGTGCTGCGCGCGCAGGAACTGATCGCGTCGGGGCCGCGCAGCCCGCAGCCGGGCGCGCCTTACACATATGTGACGACCAAGAACTTCCTGTCGCAGTTCGGGCTCGACACGCTGCGCCAGCTGCCGGATTTCGAGGCGCTGGAGGATGCCGGACTGCTGTCGAAGGACAAGCTGCTGGCCGGCGATATCCCAGCCGGGCTGGCTAGCGGGGAGGGCGACGGTACGGACGATGTCGTTGGGGACCAAGCGCCGTGACGCGGGCGTCAGCTCATTGTGATCCCAGAGACAGTAGATCACTCACGGCCAGGACGACTGGTCGTGCGGCAGCCGGGGATCGGGATCATGGACCGTGACCTTATCGCCTTCGACAAGATTGGCCCGAACGGGACACATAAAGCGCTTCGATGCCAGGTAGGTTGAAACGACCGCCGTCCATCGCCGCGCCTGCACCGGAAAGCCCATTTGGGTGTCAGATAGCGATGGAAGATCTCGTCGGGGCCGACGCGGGTGACTTTCACCCGCGCGCCCCATTCTCGAGATCCCGGATGAAGGCCAGAACCGCTCCGACCTGACCGTCAGCGACGAGTTCGGCCGCCGTGTGATGGCCATAGTCAGCGATAGGGTCGTTGCGATACCAGTAGATCGCCTTGTCGACGGCGCCGGTGAGCTCCGTCGCGGCCGAGATCTCCTTCACCATTTCGCGCATCCGACCCTGCAAGCGCTCCGATGACGGGTTACGAAGCGTGTTGCCTTGGCGCTGGCCCGAACGGTTCCGCAGCATTTCTGTCCACACGTTTCCTGGGTCGCGAACTGCGCGCTCAATTTGATCGAATGTCGCGGTCGCCGCCGCACCCGTCGCGCACATGCCCGGCCTGTGAAGAACTCGTCAACGCTGGCATGGACGAGTGCGGGCTTGCCATTTTGGCCACGCGCACGGTCGGTTTTCCCTTCGTAGGGTTGTTGGCAGCGACATGGCGATCTCCGAGTTGTTGCGCCGGCTGCATGGTGGGGCGACACTCGAATTGATATCGACCTCCAGCAAGACGCTCGACGATGTCACCACCATCGCCGCGGGGGACCACCCCTTACGGCTTTGGACATCTTGCGGCCAGGACATAGCGGAGTGTACCTCCCTAGAGAACGGCTCAACTAACGCCGTCGTGAAATTCATTCAGCGAGCCGCAGAACATCAGTATGTTCAGCGACCGGAGATCTGAATGGCATTTCGATTCGTACACACCGCCGACATTCATCTAGACTCCCCGCTGCGCTCGCTGGCGTTGCGCAACGCCGAGCTTGCCGAGCTCGTCGGAGATGCCAGCCGCCAGGCATTCACCGCGATCGTGGATTTGTGCCTTGCGGAGCGTGTCGATGCGCTTGTGATCGCCGGTGATCTTTACGATGGCGACCAGACTTCGATGAAGACGGCACGCTTTCTGGCATCCCAGATGGCGCGTCTCCATCAAGCTGGCGTCACGGTCTACATGATCCGCGGCAACCACGACGCCATGTCGCGGATTACGAAGCAGCTTGTGTTGCCCGACACGGTGATCATTTTTGGCGGCCGCTGCCAATCCGTGATCCAGTCTGGCCCTGGGGTGGACGTTGCGTTCCATGGTCTGAGTTTCGCCAGCCCCAAGGCGCCCGAAAGCCTGCTGCCCAAATATGCCGCGCCGCAAGAGGGAGCTGCGAACATCGGCATTATGCACACGAGCCTGGCCGGCTCCCCAGGCCATGACGTTTATGCACCTTGCAGCGTCGCCGACCTGCACGGCCACGGGTTTGAGTATTGGGCGCTTGGCCACATTCACGTTCGCCAGGTGTATTCCGGTGCGAGCGCGCTCGTCATGCCAGGGATTCCTCAGGGTAGGGACGTCAACGAGGCAGGCGAGAAATCGGTCACGCTGGTCACTATCCGCGATGATCGCTCGGTCGAGATCGAGGAGAGGCTCACCAGTGTCGCGCAGTTCGAGCGGGTGAGTGTCGATCTGACCGGGGTGTCGGAATGGGGCGAGGCCATCATTCGTGTCCGAGCAGGGCTGGAGCAATTCCGGGAGGGTGCCAGGTCGCGCTACCTTGTTGCCCGCCTTCGCCTGGTCGGCACGTCTGCCCTTTCATGGTCGCTGATGCGCGACCGGGACTTGGCCGTCGCAGAAGCCGAGCAGGCAGCGGAGCAGGTGGGCGACACCTGGGTGGAGAAGCTGGAGTTTGATCTTTCGGCTTCCGCTGTCGGGGGTTTGGGCAATGTTGCGGATCCCACTTTGGAGCTCGCTCAATCAATGCGCTCCAATGCGAGCTCGGAAGCATTTCGCTCCGAAGCGCGCGAATTCGTGTTGAAGACGATCGCGGACCTGCCGCCCGATGCGCGGCGCTTCGCCGGCAAGGACGAAGCAGGGCTCGAACAGTTTCTCGACGATGTGCTTGCCGGAAGCGTAGACCTGGTCACGGCCCGGCTCAAGGCAGGCGCGACGCGATGAGATTGCGTCGCCTTGACTTGACCCGCTATGGCAAGTTTACCGATAAAGCGATCGACTTCGGGGAGAAGCCGTCTTCGGCCCCGGATTTGCATATCGTCTTCGGCCTGAATGAGGCCGGCAAGTCGACAGCGCTTTCCGCCTATTTGGATCTGCTCTTTGGCATCGAGGAGCGCAGCCGCTATAATTTTCTGCACGAATACAGCTCCATGCGCATCGGCGGGTTGCTGGAATTCGAGGGACGGACGCTTGCCGTCTCACGCACCAAAAGCCGCGGTAACTCCCTGCACGACGCTGAAGGCAGGCCGCTCAGCGAAATTGCCATTTCGGCAAACCTCACGGGCTTGTCCCGCGATGCCTACAGCAGCATGTTCTCACTCGATGACGAGACGCTGGAAGCGGGCGGCAGAGCGATCCTTGAATCGCGTGGCGATCTCGGCAAGCTCCTTTTCACTGCCAGCGCCGGGCTTGGGCATGCCAGCGACGTCCTGGCTGCACTGGATACGGAGGCAGACGGTCTTTATCGCAAACAGGCCCAGAGCACCGAAATCGCCTTGCTGAAGAAGCGGTTCGCGGAGCTCAAGTTACGCAAGGAGGCGATCGACACGCTGGCCTCGACATTCGAGGCGCTCGAGGCGGAAAGGGTGGAAGCACAGGACAAGTATGACCGCAGCCTGGCTGAACGCGCGGTCTTGTCGGCGCGGCTCGCCACGATCGAACGATATGCGCGCGCCGCGCCGCTCCTTGCCGAAATAAAACGCAAGGCAAGCAGGCTGGCTGAGCTGCCTGACATGCCGTCTCCTTCCCGGACCTGGAGTGGCAGCGTCGCGGAATTGATCGATCAGGATACCCGTTTGAGAACCCGCCTCCAGGCCAACGCCGATGAGATCGAGCGCGCGAAGGCAAAGATCGAAGCAATCGCTGTCGATGAAGCTGTGCTGGCGATCTCGGAGCAGGTGCGAGGACTTGCCGATCGCAAGGCGCGCTATCTGTCCGCGGGCATGGATCTGCCGACCCGCAAGATGGAAGTCCAGATGCTCGACCAGGTCGTGGCGACTTGTCTCGCCGCGCTCGGAAGGTCGGCCGAACAGGATCCGTCCCGGCTCACTCTGCCTGCCTTTGTGGGAGGCACCCTTCGCAATATGGTCGAGCAACGCTCCGGGATCACGACGAACCTGCAGATGGCCCGCGATGAAGCCGCTGCCGCGCTCGACCGGCTCAACGCTGCGCGAGGCCGAGTTGGCGAGGAGAGGGCAGTGCCCGAGCCCGCAAGAGCCAGACTGATGGCAGCCGTGTCGGGGGTGAAGCAGAGTAGTCACACACGCGAAATTCGAGAGGCGCGCGCCGTGGAGGCCGAGCGGCAAATAAGGCTGGCGGATGCGATGCGGCGCCTCCAGCCGTGGTCAGGAGATGTCGACCTACTTTCGAAGATGTCGGTCCCGCCGCCGACGCAGTTGGCTGCCTGGAAAACACTCGCCGCGGACCTTCGAAGGGACAAGGCAGTCTTCACCGAGCGTCTGGCTGAGTATGAACAAAGTCGGATAACTACTTCGTCATGGTTGGCTGCTGTCCGCGCCTCGGCCAATCTCGCTGACGATGAAACAGCCGCAGCCATACGACGTGAGAGAGACGAGGCCTGGCGAAGTCACCGGGCGGACCTCAAGGTTGAAACCGCGGACCTGTTTGCCACAGCATTGGCCAAGGATGATCATGTCGGGGCTGGACGATTGGCCCATGCGAGCGAGCTCGCAGATCTGCGCGCAGTGAAACAAAAGGTTGCCGAGACCGAAGCGGCAATTGAGCGCGCAAGCTGCCAGCTCGCCGGGGCGTCGCAGCGTGCAGAGATAGCGTCCGCTGAAATCAAGGAGGCAGCTAGCGCCTTACTTCAGGATTGCCAGGCACAGTCGCTCGACCTTTTGATAGGACTTCTCGAAGAGCGACTTTCCGCACGCGCTGACGCGCTTGCCTCTTGGGACGACATTCTGCTCGCACGCGCACGGATTGAATGCGCAATAGCCGAGGGAGAGCGGATCCATCTCGCATTGGCCTCGGCTCTTCAAAGCGTTGGAATTCAGCCGGACGCTGGTGAGGCCTTGGAAGCAACGGTTGTAGCCGCCGACCGCTTTCTCGATAGGCAGGCGAAGGTCGATGCCGAACGAGCTGAAGCGCTGAGGAGCATCGCCGCGAAAGAAGAGGAGCTGGCCGCCAGGCGGCTCGCTGTTGAAATTGCCGAAAGGCGAGAGGGTGCATGGCAGGCCGAGGTCAAGGAAACGCTGAAGGGCACTTGGCTCGAAGAAGGCATTGCCGGGACAGGACTTGGCAGTGTGCTCGACCAGTTGTCGGAGCTGTCGAGGGCCCTGCAGGATCGTGAGGCCATGCGCATCCGCATCCGCAAGATGGAGGCGGACAGGACTGCATTTGCCGAAGAGGTGGCCAGACTCGGTGCGAAGGGCGGCGAGTGTGTGAGCGACGAGGCGCCAGAGCAGGTTAGCGTCAGGCTGACAGAGCGTCTCGAGCAAGCTGAGCGTGCTCGAGAGGCGAGGGCAAATCTCCTCCTTGACGTTCAGACATTGCGCGAGGTTCGGGAGGCGCTGAAAGGCGAGGTCGCGGCAAACGACACGACGAAACAGGAAGTGCTGGATGCCTTTGGGGTAAGAACTCTGCCGGAGGTCTCAGAGCGCGATGAACAGCTTCGCGAGCGAGACGGCCTGCAGACCACCGTGGCCGAACTGGAAGAACGGCTGACGAGCGAGCTCGCCCTTGAGGACTTCGCCCAGGCGCGCTCATTGCTGGAGTGCCTCGATCTCGGCGAGTTGGCAATTGAAAAGGCCGAAATCGAGCGGCGCCTCGCTGACCTCGATGAAGCATTGCAACAGCAACTCGTCCGGCGTACCCGAGCGACCGACAAGCTCGACGCGATTGGCGGCGACAGCCAAGTTGCCCGCATCGATGCCGAGCGCCGCACCGTGCTTCTCGAAATCGAGGACAAGGCTGCCCGTTATATCGAGTTGAAGCTCGGTGTCATGTCGGCGGCAAGCGCGCTCCGGGTCTACCGCGAACGCCACCGCTCTGGAATGATGAGCCAGGCCTCCGACGCCTTCGCGCTGATCACGCGCGGCCAGTACACAGGCTTGACGACCCAGCCGGTAAAGGGCGGTGAGGTCCTCATCGCCACGCAGCGGGATGGCCAATCGAAGGTCGCAGACGCTTTGTCGAAAGGCGCGCGTTTTCAACTCTACCTGGCTCTGCGCCTCGCCGGATATTACGAGTTTGCCAAGCTCAGGCCGTCCGTTCCGTTCATCGCCGATGACATCATGGAAACCTTTGACCATCTCCGGTCGGAGGAAGTTTTCCGACTGTTCAGTGAGATGGCTAATGTGGGCCAGGTGATCTACCTCACCCATCATAAACACCTGTGTGAGATTGCGAAGTCGGTTGTCCCTAACGTGGTCATCCACGAGCTCCGGTAATTCAAACGGCATTGTTGCTGGCGCACATTCTCGAAAAAGTAGAATCGCCAATGACCGCTTTGCGCCACATGTCGGCCTAGAGATCAGTTTGGTCTAGTGCTGAAAGCAGACGGCGACAGCACCGGTGGCCGTAATTGCACCGGAACGGACGGCAGCCGAAACGCGCGCTGGTGGGCTTCCTGGCTTACTGTTTGATACTGGGGGAAGGCGGCTTCATCATCACGCGCAACTGCATCTTGTCGATAGTTGCGACGATGGCAGCCGCCAGCGCTTCCGCCTCATGGATCAACTCCGGCCCGTGAAGGCCGTTCACCGCTTCTTCGCTCGGCAGCACACCGGGCGGGCAGTGTTCCTCGATCGTGCGCCGGATCAGCATCAGGGCTGCCCGGCATTCATCGGCGTCGACCTTCATAACCTTCAAACATGCAATTCGTCTAAAATGTTCCGGAACTATTTTAGCGCAGCTCGGGCATGGCCCCTGGCGGCGGGCTCCAGGACGCGCGGCAAGAGTTGGCGGCGTGGACAGCGGGCAAGCTCGTCGCCGACGTTAGGGCGCTTGGCATCAAGCGGGCGAGATCGATGAAGAGGTCGCGAGGTGGGACGCGCGTTCATGTGCGGCCTCTATCCAAAATGGTTGACATACAAGGAGATGGCCCGCTGACTTTGGTCGGCGGGTTTTTCGTTGGCCTGCCAGCAGATGTGGGAGCACCTTACGTCAAGAGCTTGAAATAGGGCTCCAGTGTTGGGGGCCCACAGACTGGTCGGCCGGCCGATTGTGCGCCTTGCTCTGACGAGGCCATTGCGGCGATAGCGACACCGCTCGACGAACGCACGATCGAAGCACTGCCTCTGATCCCGCTTGCTGCGTTTGCGCTCCTGATGGTGAACCCCGTATCGACCGGGGTAGCGCTGACGGAACCTTTGTGGAGTTGAGCCCTTCTCTACTGAACGGTGGAGATACCAATGGCGAATCTCGGAAAATTGGCGCTCGCGATGCTCGGCGTTCTAGCCTACCAGAATCGCGACAAAATCGGCGAAATGATCCGTGGTGCGGGCGATCGTAATCCAAACGACCCGCAAGGCGGGCTTCTGGATCAGTTTTCCAAAGGCGTCTCGGGGACGGCGCTTCGAGATATCCTTGATCGGTTTAGAGGTGTGGGGGCAGGATCAAAGGTCGACTCGTGGGTAGGCACTGGGCCCAACCAGCCAATCAAGCCAAATGACGTGGAAGCGGCAATCGATGAAGACACACTGACATCGCTCTCGATGCAAACTGGACTTTCGCGCGAGGAACTCATCAGCAGGATCACCCGGGATCTGCCCGAGGCGATCAACAAGATGACGCCAAATGGTGAACTCCCACCCCAGCCCAAGCAAAGCTCAGATGCGATAACCCTACTCGACGACGTGCCCCCGAGTAGAACCGGGCAAAACGATGTCTAGAGTAACGACCATGCCCCGGGGAGACCCGCTGCCTCGTACGGGCTCGGCAGTTGATCTAACTGGGCAGGGCTATCATGGCGCCAAGGCGACAAACGTAGTTGCCGAATTGGCTTTGCTGGCTGCCTTACTCGATTCCCACTGGCGCATTCCGGGGACATCCATTCGCTTCGGATTGGATGCCCTGGTGGGTCTGGTGCCTGTCCTGGGAGATGCGGCGACAGGCATCGTTTCGGTTTACATCGTGTTGCGAGCCCGAAGCTGCGGTGCTCGAAAGACGTTGGTCGCCAGAATGTTAGGGAACGTACTGCTTGATACCATTGTAGGAAGCGTCCCTATTCTGGGCTCTTTCTTCGACGTGTATTTTAAGGCCCACAATCGCAATATCAGACTGCTTCGTCGCCACCTCCAACGTTAAGCGCGAGTTGGTGCCCGGCGGCCCGACCTGATTGCGGCTCAGTGTTCACCCAGGGAACCTTATTGGTTTAACGCACGTTTTCCCGCCGAACCAATTTCGGTTCCAAGGAGAAGGGGAAAATATGGAAAATCCAGGTGTCGGTTGGATAGCGGCTGTCGTCATCGGCGGTATCGCCGGATGGCTCGCCGAGATGTTCATGAAAAGCAACATGGGCGTGCTCATGAACATCATTCTGGGAGTCGTCGGCGCCATCGTCGCCAACGTCCTTCTTGGGTTGCTGGGTGTATCCTTGGCCGGCTGGCTTGGCTATCTTGTCTCCGGTTTCATCGGCGCATGTATTCTGATCGCCGTGGCCCGAATGATCAAGCGCTGAACCAAGCAATCGATCTTGCGTGCAGTCTGACCTATGATTGACGCGTGGTCCGGATCACGCGTGTTTTTCCCACCATCTGGCGATGTTATTCTACTTTGCCAGTGCACCCGGGCGGCATGACGAGAAAGGCACGGAACCTTTCGCGTTGCCGGCTCTTTCACTCAAAGCCAATTCGGGCAAGGAGCATTTTGTAATGAAAACTCTAGCCGATATTTTCGAGCATACACTGCAGGACATGTATTATGCTGAGAACGCGATTACCAAGGCGTTGCCCAAGGTGGCTGCGGCCGTCAAGGATATGAAGCTAAAGCAGGCAGCCGAGGACCATCTGGAGGAGACGAAGGCGCAGATCAAGAAGCTCGAGCAGGTGTTCAAGTCGCTAGGCATGAAGGCTTCTGGCGAGAAGTGCGACGCGATTGAGGGCCTCATCAAGGAAGCCGACGGGCTGATCGAGGAGGCCTCAGGAACGGCCCTCGATTCTGGCCTGCTGGCCGCCTGCCAGGCGGTCGAGCACTATGAGATATCTCGGTACGGCTCGCTACGGGAATGGGCAAAGGATCTTGGGCATGATGAGGCGCACAAGTTGCTCAGCGAGATCCTCGACCAGGAAAAAGCCACCAACAACAAGCTGACGAACCTAGCTGTTACTTCTATCAACAGGACAAATTGATCTCCGGCCTTTCCTGCTGTCCTAGCGCCTCCAGGGAATCGCGCAGGCCAGCCCGGTCTGCGAGGCAGGCGTTAACGGCATTGCTTTGATTGAAGAATGGATGATGCCGAATAGCCAGCGCCGCGGAATGACATATCATCAGATCGGGGACCGAGTACCGACTACCTCCACAATCTGGCGATCAGCTTGCGATTCGGGATGATCTCAAAGCCGGCGTCGATTGATCGACGTTCTCGGCTGCTCGAAATGCCGCTTTGAGCCGCATCGGCCTGGGGATCGGCGGTGGGAATGTCCTCAAGGAGCGCGGCCTCGACGATCACCCCTTCGACTTTGTGGTGCGGCGAAGCTGGTCAGCATCGATTCCGGACGCGATAACGGCGGCTTTAGCTAAGCCCAACGCCAGCCCTGAACATTCGCCCGCTTAGGAGCCATGTTCCAGAATGACCGCGATGTGCCGATTCCGGTCAAGCGGGCGTGCAAAGCGGCCCCTCACTCGTAAAGCGCCTTGTTGAGACATGCGGGCTTTGAGGGTGCGCTCAGGAGCCTTAATCGAGCATTGCGAATTGGACCGCGTGGCGATAGCCCACACCGCGTCCGATTTTCACGGGATTGTTTTTGAAGACGCGCGAAAGTCCGAAGATTGGGCTTCCAGCGGTCTTAACCCAACCGCCTCGCCCGCGTCCCTAGGCCAAACTTAAAGCCAGTGGGACAAGACAAACCTGATCCGCGGCTTCTCTACAGGCCAGGCGACTGGCGAACTTCAGGAGATCCTGGATGGCCGCTGCTGCCATGAGGCCAACGCGCTTGTCCTGGATATCGGCGAACGTCAGTAAGGATAGATCTTCTCTTCGGCAATGCCTTGAATTTGCCCCAGAGCCGGGATCGCCTGGCTCGAATGCACCGAGTCGCCGAGGTCGATGTCGCATTGCATGCGCTCTCCTTCACGTGAAGGGAACCGCAATGCTTCCCGGCAGTTAATATGAGTGGATGAGCCGATTGGCAGCCTGTCGAGGCAAAGGCATCATGCGCGAAAATCAATCAGACGTCTTCGATCTGTTTTCGGAGATTTATTCCAACGCGGCCCAGGAAGAGATCAGCCTCCAGCAGTATCTGTTAGCCTGCCGCGAGGACAAGGCCATGTATGCGTCGGCCCCGGAGCGCATGGTCGAGGCGATCGGCGAGCCAAACCTGGTCGATACCAGCAAGGACGAGCGGCTCGGCCGCATTTTCTCCAACCGCACCGTCAAGGTGTATCCCTCCTTTTCCGACTTCTACGGAATGGAAGACACGATCGAGCGCATTGCCGGATATTTCCGCTACGCCGCGCAAGGCCTCGAGGAGCGCAAGCAGATCCTCTACCTTCTAGGCCCGGTCGGCGGCGGCAAATCCTCGCTCGCCGAACGGCTGAAGAAGCTAATGGAGCAGCGCCCGATCTACACGCTCAAGGTCGGCAACCAGATCAGCCCGGTCTTTGAATCGCCGCTCGGCCTTTTCCATCCCGACCGCATGGGCGATCTGCTGGAAGACAAATACGGCATAGCTCGCCGCCGCCTGAACGGACTGATCTCGCCCTGGGCGGCCAAGCGTCTGGACGAACTGTCCGGCGACATCTCCAAATTCAGCGTCGTCAAGCTGTTGCCGTCAAGGCTGCGCCAGATTTCCATAGCCAAGACGGAGCCCGGCGACGAGAACAATCAGGACGTCTCGGCGCTGGTCGGCAAGGTTGACATCAGGCAGTTGGAGAACTTCAGCCAGTCCGATCCGGATGCCTATTCCTACAGCGGCGGCCTGAACCGGACGACGCAGGGCCTGCTCGAATTCGTCGAGATGTTCAAGGCGCCCATCAAGGTGCTGCACCCGCTGCTGACGGCGACCCAGGAAGGCAGCTACAACGGCACCGAGAATTTCGGCGCGTTCCCCTACCAGGGCATCGTCGTTGCCCATTCCAACGAATCGGAATGGCAGCAATTCAAGAACAACAAGAACAATGAGGCCTTCCTCGACCGCATTCTCGTGGTCAAGGTTCCCTATTGCCTTCGCGTCACCGAAGAAAGGCAAATCTACGAGAAGCTGCTGCGCGAAAGCGAGCTGGCGAACAGCCCCTGCGCGCCCGAGGTGCTGGACATTCTCAGCCGCTTCACCGTCTCGACCCGCCTTGCCAAACACGAAAATTCGCCGCTCTACACCAAGATGCGCGCCTATGACGGCGAGAACCTCAAGGAGATCGACCCGAAGGCGAAGTCGGTCCAGGAATATCGCGATGCCGCGGGCGTCGATGAAGGCATGACCGGCGTCAGCACGCGCTTTGCCTTCAAGATCCTGTCGCAGACCTTCAACTACGACACCAAGGAGGTCGCAGCCGACCCCGTGCATCTGATGTACATCCTCGAGGAGGCGATCAAGCGCGAGCAATTCCCGAAGGAGACGGAAGCCGCCTATCTCGAGTTCATCAAGTCGGAACTCGCAACGCGCTATGCCGAGTTCATCGGTCACGAGATCCAAAAAGCCTATCTGGAATCCTATAGCGAATACGGTCAAAACCTTTTTGATCGCTACATCGCCTACGCCGATGCCTGGATCGAGGATCAGGACTACAAGGATCCCGATACGGGGCAGATCCTCAATCGCGAGGTCCTGAACAAGGAATTGTCGCAGGTCGAAAAACCCGCCGGCATCGCCAATCCCAAGGACTTCCGCAACGAAGTGGTCAAATTCACCTTGCGCGCCCGCGCGCGCAACAATGGCCGCAACCCGTCCTGGACGAGTTATGAAAAGCTTCGCGAGGTCATCGAGAAGCGCATGTTCGGCCAAGTCGAGGACCTTCTGCCGGTGATCAGCTTCGGCTCCAAGCAGGACAGCGTCACGGAGAAGCGGCACAACGAATTCGTGCAGCGGATGGTGGAGCGCGGCTATACGCAGCGGCAGGTCCGCCGGCTGGTCGACTGGTACATGCGCGTGAACAAGGCGGGTTGAGCGACGCCCGAACGGTGCCATGCCGATCTTCATCGACCGCCGCCTGAATCCGAAGGACAAGAGCCTTGGCAATCGCCAGCGCTTTCTAAGACGCGCGCGCGAAGAGCTCAAGCGCAGCATCCGCGACAAGGTCCGCGCCGGCGGCATCGCCGAACTCGACCGCGAGCATGTGGTGCCGATCCCTCGCAAAGGCACCGGCGAACCGAGCTTCGGCGACGACAAGGAAAGCGGCCGGCGTCAGCACATCCTGCCCGGCAACCGGACATTCAGCTCTGGTGATATTATCCCCAAGCCGGGCGGCGGCGGAGGCTACGGTTCGGCCGCGGGAACCACCGAATCCGAAGACGACTTTCGTTTCGTACTGTCGCGCGAGGAAGTGCTCGACCTTTTCTTCGAGGATCTCGAGCTACCCGATCTGGTCAAGCTCAACCTCAAGCAGGTACTGAGCTTCAAGCCGAGACGGGCAGGTTTCGCGGCAAGCGGGGCGCCGACCAACATAAATGTCGGACGCACGATGCGAAACAGCCACGGGCGGCGCATCGCGCTCAGGCGCCCCAAACAGGCGGAGCTCGACGCGATCGCCCGCCAGATTGCCGAGCTGGAAGCCAAGCCGGCAAGCGCCCTGGTGCGCGAACGCATCGCCGCCCTGCGCGAGGCGCTTGACCGGCTCGAGCGCCGGCGCAAGCGAATTGCCTATGTCGATCCGGTCGACATCCGTTTCAATCGCTTCGATCCCCAGCCTCTGCCCAATGCGAACGCGGTCATGTTCTGCCTGATGGACGTCTCGGGATCGATGGGAGAGCGCGAGAAGGATCTGGCCAAACGCTTCTTTGTGCTACTGCACCTCTTCCTGACACGGCGCTATGAACGCACCGACATTGTCTTTATTCGCCACACCCATTTGGCCAAGGAGGTGGACGAACATACCTTCTTCTACCACACTGAAAGCGGCGGCACCGTCGTCTCCACCGCGCTTGAGGAAATGCACCGCATCATCGAGCAGCGCTATCCGGTCGCCGAATGGAACATCTATGCCGCCCAGGCCTCCGATGGCGACAACTTCGCCGGCGACTCCGAGCGTTGCATAGAGCTGCTCGACCGCAAGCTCATGCGGCTTTGCCAATATTTCGCCTATGTAGAAATCATCGACGAACGGGAAAGCCACATTTTCGGCGCGACCGAGAACGGGACATCGCTTTGGCGCGCCTATAACGCCATCGACGGCAAATGGCCAAACTTCCAGATGAGGCGCATTGCCGCCCCGGCCGACATTTATCCGGTTTTCCGCCAGCTCTTCGCCAGGCAGCCTGGTCTACGCAAGAGCGCGTGAGGGACTTCGGCAATGGCGTGCACGTCCGAACTGCTGTTTTCCGGGTCGGACTGGAATTTTGCGAAACTGTCGCGAGTGTACGAGGAGATCGAGGCGCTCGGCCTCGAAGAGCTTGGTCTCGACATCTATCCTGTGCAGATGGAGGTCATTTCTTCTGAACAGATGCTCGACGCCTATTCATCTCTGGGCATGCCGTTGATGTATCGGCATTGGTCGTTCGGCAAACGTTTCCTCTACGACGAACTTCTCTACCGCAAGGGCGCTCGCGGCTTGGCCTACGAAATGGTCATCAATTCCAATCCATGCATCGTCTACCTGATGGAAGAGAACACCATGGCCCTGCAAGCCCTGGTGACCGCGCACGCAGCACTGGGCCACAACCATTTCTTCAAGAACAATCATCTCTTCCGCCAATGGACGGATGCCGGCGGCATCCTGAGCTATCTGGATTTTGCCAAGAGCTACATAGCGCGATGTGAGGAACGGCATGGCGTGACCCCTGTGGAGGCGATCCTGGATTCTGCCCACGCGCTGATGGAGCAAGGCGTCTTCCGTTACCGGCGGCCGCCGAAGCTGTCATCGGAACAGCAGCGCGAGGGGCTGCACGAACGCCTCGAATACGAGGAGCGTTCATTCAACGATCTCTGGAGAACGCTGCCGCCCTCGCCGGGAAAGAGCAAGCAGGACGCCACCGACCAAATCCTTGCAGAGCGGAAGAAGTCGCTCAAACTTCCGGAGGAAAACCTGCTCTATTTCCTCGAGAAGAACAGCCTCGTCCTTGAGCCTTGGCAGCGCGAAATCATCCGGATCGTGCGGATCATTGCGCAGTATTTTTATCCGCAGCGGCAAACCCAGGTGATGAACGAAGGCTGCGCCACTTTCGTGCACTACACGCTCATGAACACGCTTTTCGACCGTTGCCGCATCAGCGAGGGCGCCATGCTCGAGATGTTGCGCAACCACTCGAACGTCATCTTCCAACCGGCCTATGACGACCCCCGCTATTCCGGCATCAATCCCTATGCGCTTGGTCTGGACATGATGCAGGATATCCGGCGCATCTCCACCGCGCCGACTGCAGAGGACCGCGACTGGTTCCCAGACATAGCCGGCCGCGGCGACTGGCGCGATACCTTGCTCGATGCCTGGGCCAACCATCGCGACGAATCCTTCGTCCGCCAATATCTGAGCCCGGCTCTGATCCGGAAGTGGCGGCTATTCATGCTGGCCGACAACGCCGACGAGCCGCACTACGAAGTCGCGTCGATCCACAACGAGCGAGGCTATGCCAAGATAAGGTCAGCGCTTGCTCAAAGCTACGACGTGGGAGCGAGCCGGCCCGACATCCAGGTGATTGACGTCGATCTCCTGGGCGATCGGCGTCTGAGGCTTCAGCACACGGTGAAGAATGGTCTCATGCTCGAGGGCGGAAGCCGCGACGCGACCTTGCGCCATATCCGAAACCTTTGGGGCTACGATGTCAGCATGGTGGCGGTGGATGCTGAAACCGGTGCGATGCTCGGCGAACGCTCGACAAAGGAAGTTTGAGATCACAGCCCGCCACTTGTGAGCGGAGCGTTTTTGCGCTGCGACCACAGAAACAGGCCATAGCTGAGGCCAGAACGATTGCTCGCGCTAGAGCCGGTCAGCCTGTGCTTCCGGCTCCAGTGGCTCATGCCGGCCCTCATACTGCCGAGTTCCGCCGATTTAGCGTGTCGCGGTCGATAACCCAGACGCCACGCGCTCGCTTGCGCTTGAGAAAACAACGAAGGCGAATACCAGGACGGCGGCAGCCACGATCAGTGAACCTACGGCGACAACGGGCTCGATTGCCGTATAGCCTTGGTGAAGCATCAGATACAGAGCTGGCAGCATTACCACCAATCCGACGTTGTAGAGGCCGTAGTGGACCATGGCGGTTCTCCGCGCTGCCTTTGCCGGATTAAGAGCGTAGTAGCCGCCAAAGATTGCGCTTGTGACCCATCCGAGCAGATTGATGTGTGCATGTGCAGGAAATGCACCGTGGTCGCCCGAGATTGCCATCTGCAAGCCGGCGCCGATCCCCAGAATGAGCCATACGATAGCTGTCTTAAAGAAAAGATCTGAGACCTTAGGCATGACACTTCCTCCCCAGAATGCCGATTTCAACAAGCTGATATTAGGTGTTACTGAAAAAGCAATGCAATCGAAATCCAAGGACCCTTCCACAAAACCACGAAGGCAGGAAACTGGTGTGAGTTGTACCCCGAGATTGTCGAACTTACCTGACCGCGATCGAGTCTCAACGGCGACGCAGTCTTTCGGGTGACCTACAGGCCACCGAGCCTTGCCGGCACGCGACAGAGCAAACGCAACCCAAGCCTGGCAAGAAGCGTTACGACGCGCGGGGCGTATGGCCGGTTGCTAAAGGCCAAATATGAAAAGCCCGGCGCGGGGGAGGGCCGGGCTTTCGTTGTAGGAGAGCGTCGCACTACTCATAACTGGCCTGCGACGTCGTACAAAGTATATTAGAATTTATAAATAATCAGTTTCCGAGTTTCTGCGTCTACCGCACCCCGGCGGGTCGTTTAGGCATTCTTGCCAAATCGGCATTCCAGCGCGTCGGCATCCGCGCGCAAAGCAGCTCACGCATCATTATTCGGGCGGCGGACACTCGAGGTAGAGAGAAACTTGGCCGAGTTGGGGGCGGGCTTGGTCCGTCGAAAACGGACCGCGCCTGCGCAATTCTGGTCCCGTGCGACCGGCCACACGCCTGGCGGAGCCTACTCACTTGCTTCCCGGCCAGACATCTCTTCTACGAGAATCCGGAAGAAGACGTGTGGCAAGCTATGTGACGCGGGTGGGATCACAGGCTTGAGCGCACCGGGCTCCCACCAGTCCGCGTGCTTGCTCAACACTGACCATGCGTGATCGCGCTGAAGCTTGTGACCGATCTGGTCAGGCAGTTCTTCGAAGCGGCCGTCGACAATCACGCTTTTCCATCCGCGTCCCTGCGTGTGTTCGACAACGTGGGCGCACACCGAGGGGTTGGCACGCATCCAGTCGATCTTCTTTCCCGGTAAAGAGAACGCGTAGAGGCGACTGTCGGCGTAGGCGTAGTTGAAGCAGACGACGTAGGGTTGTCCGTCCTTAGCGCATGCCAAATGGCCGACACGATTGGCAGCCAGCAATTTCGTGCATTCCAAAGTAGAGAGCGTGCGGACCAGCATGATGCGACCCTCTATCCTGTTACATTTCACACCCTTGGCAGCTGAGCTCGCTATGACGTGGATCAAATTGTGCTAACTGAGCCGACATGCCTTTGCCGTGCTAACCAATCCTGTCGAGGGAGGCCGAGAGCAATGCTTGGTATGATCGCCACCTGCATGACATTGTAAGGCTGACGGGACTGGTTTCGGCCCATCGCTTCCCATTGAGCCCCGAGCAAAACCGCGGCGACACCTTATCAATACCTGGTGCTCTACGAGATCGAGACGAACAATCTGGCGGAGACTATCTGTGAGCTGAAAATAAGGACGGCCGCGATGAGATTCCGGCCACTATGGGCACGGGACAGTTGTGTGCTGGCGAGCTTCTTCGAACCTATCGGACCGTCGGTGAGCGCGGCGTTGAAGGGCACGAAAGGCTAGCCAGCAGTTGGCGCAAGCTTCGCCCCCGCAAGGTCGTGCCAGGAACAACGGCGCGCTACTGCTGGGAGCTTTAAGCGTTGCGCCGGCAGCACTCGGAACCTCTCAGCTGCCGCCGTCTACACCGCCGCTGCTTCCACCCGCTTGGCTAAAGACAACTGTACCGTCAGGTTTGCGAACTTCCACCGCCACGACGCCATCCTCCTGCTGTCGAGCGGCGAACGACGCCTGGACATGCTCCCTGGCCTCTTTCTCTGCATCGAAGGGCGTCATTTCAACTACGCCCTGCTTGCCGTACCAAATCACTGTGTAGACCATTGTTCAACGCTCCCAGTCCGCCGCACGCCAAACTATGCGCCCAGTCGCTGGGCCGGTCTATAGCGGGCCGCTGTTCGTTAGGATCCGTTCTGCTCTGACGGAGCCTGGGACGAAGCCCTCGCATCCGATCGCCCGGTCGTTCTCGAGGTCAAAACCGATCCAGAAGTGGAAGTGCCGCCACTCCCGCGCACTTCACTTTCAGCAGATCAGGAATCTGACCTAGTCCTCCCCAAGGACGGCGCCGAAGAGATGGGCGGTCATCCGTGGAACCGTCCGACAGGTGCCAAGTTCTATATTGCCGGGGCAAGACTGAATGGTCGGCGATTGGACGTCGGCACGTCCACGAACGAGGTCGTGACGCGCCAGTGAAGCGGGGCCGAGCGCGGCCTCGGCTACGCGAGCGAGGCGGAAATGACATCAAAGACACGGACGCCAACCATCCGACCATATGAGGGACCCGCTGGCGGCTGGGGGTCGGCAAAATCCGTGGCAGCGATTATCGCAAGAGAGCATGTCCCCTTGCGGGATCCAAAGCTACTTTCGATCCAGAACAAGCCTGAAGGGTATATGTGCGTCAGCTGCGCCTGGGCAAAGCCTGCTCAGCCACATCCGCTTGAGTTCTGCGAGAACGGCGCCAAGGCTACGGCGTGGGAGACGACGTCGCGTCGAGCCGGTCCGGCATTCTTTGCCAACCACACGCTGAGCGAACTGGAGACTTGGTCCGATCATGACCTTGAAGAACAAGGCCGCTTGACACATCCCATGCGCTGGGACGCGGGGAGCGACAAATACGTTCCGGTTGCTTGGTCTGATGCCTTTGATGAGATTGGGAGAGAGTTGCGCTCCCTCGATCCTAATCAGGTTGATCTCTACACATCCGGCCGTGCTTCGCTCGAGACCAGCTACATGTACCAGCTGTTCGCACGCATGTACGGCAGCAACAATCTGCCTGACAGCTCCAACATGTGTCACGAGAGTTCGTCCGTGGCGCTCCCGGAAAGCATCGGTTCATCCGTCGGAACGGCGATCCTGTCCGATTTCGAGAACACCGACTGTATTTTCTACATCGCGCAGAACGTTGGAACCTCGTCGCCTCGGATGCTTCATGATCTCCAGGACGCAGTGAATCGGGGCGTCAAGGTCGTCACCTTCAACCTGCTGCGCGAACGGGGGTTGGAGCGCTTTATCAATCCGCAGTCGCCACAGATGCTGACCGGGAAAGAGACAAAGATCTCGTCGGAATATTATCAGGTGAGGAACGGCGGCGATATCGCGGCACTGTTCGGGGTATGCAAGGCGCTGATTGAAGCTGACGACGCCCTCAAGGCATTAGGCGCAAGCCGCGTGGCGGGGCAGGATGGGAAGCCGAAGGACCAGGACAATGCGGCGATGGTCGCCTTTGCGGCCTCGATGGCCTCGGCAGACAACAAGCACGTGCTCGATCACGATTTTATCCAGGAACACACCACTGGCTTTGAGGAATTTGCTCAGGCCGCGCGAGCCCATCGGTGGGACGAACTCGAACGCGTCTCGGGGCTGAGCCGCGCGGAAATGATGCAGGCTGCTAGAACCTACGCGAACGCCAGCGCCGTGATGATGATTTACGGCATGGGCCTGACGCAGCACCTCATGGGTGTCGAGAACGTTCACATGGTCTGCAACCTGGCGCTGCTGCGCGGGAATATCGGCAAGCCCGGAGCAAATATCTGCGCCGTCCGGGGCCATTCCAACGTGCAAGGCCAGCGCACCGTCGGGATCACCGAGAAACCCGGTCTGGCGCCGCTGGACAAGCTTTCCCAGCTATACGGCTTTGAGCCGCCGACATGGACGGGCCGCTCGACGGTCGAAACCTGCGAAGCAATAATCAACGGCCAGTGCCGCGCGTTCATCAGCCTGGGCGGAAACTTCCTGAAAGCCATACCTGATACGGCCGCCATGGAAGAGGGATGGCGGAAGCTGCATCTGAGTGTTCAGATCGCGACAAAGCTCAATCGCAGCCATGTTCTGCATGGAGAGGTCGCCTATCTGCTGCCGTGCCTGGGGCGCATTGAAGTCGACCAGCAGGCAAGCGGTCCGCAGGCGGTATCGATTGAAAGTTCCATTGCTCATTTCCATGGCTCTCGCGGCAAGGCAAAACCGGCCAGCTCCGAGCTTCTTTCCGAACCTGCCATCGTTGCTGGTATCGCGAAGGCTACGCTCGGAGAAACGAAGGTTCCGTGGGACGCCTGGGTCGGGAACTATGGGCAGATACGAGACGCCATCGAGCGCACTTACCCAGAGACGTTCAAGGACTTCAACAAGCGGCTTTTTCAACCTGGCGGATTTGCCAGGCCGTTGCCCGCGCGAGAACGCAAGTGGGTGACGAAAACGGGAAAGGCCAACTTCATCACGCCGCACAGATTGTTTCCCGAGTTCTCGACATCGGGGAGAGCCGACGTCCTGCATCTTTCGACACTGCGATCCAACGACCAGTTCAACACCACGATCTACGGATACAGCGATCGATTTCGTGGCGTTGAAGGCACCCGTCGGGTCGTGTTCATGAACGGCGAGGATATTAGCCGGCTGGGCTTCGTCGATGGCGAATCGCAGGAAGCGCCTTGACGTAGCGCGCGATCGCCTGGCGGTCGCTATCAGGCAGCATCGCAGAGTTCGTTATCACATCGGCCATGGATGATCCCACGCGGCCATGATTGGGCGTCTCGCCCGTCTTGAGCATCGTTGCGATATCCGCCTCGTCCCAGCTGCGCAATCTCTGCTGAGTTATGTTGGGCACGAAACCCGTACCCTGCGGATCGATGCCACCTGCAAAAAGGGTGGTGGATTTGATCGCTCCGAACGCGTTGCGGCTCGAGTGGCACTCTGCGCAGTGCGATACCGTTTCAACGAGATAAGCCCCGCGATCACGCGTTGATATTTCGCCGCTGTCTGCGGCCGGTCGACCTTCGCGAAAGAACAGAAGTTTCCAGAACCCGATTGACCGGCGGACCATAAACAGAATTTTGGGATCGTGGGGCGGCGCCCGGCCCGAAACCGCCGGAAGCGTCCGCAGGTAAGCATACAAATCCTTTATGTCCGCAACGGTCATTCCCGTAAAGCTCGTGTAGGGAAAGGAGGGATAGTAGTGCTCGCCGCTTGGCGAGACGCCCCCGACAAGTGCATTCGCCAAGTCGGCCGCGGTCCACCTCCCTATACCGTCGACCGGATCGGGAGAAATGTTTGGTGGGCGGAAGGTGCCGAATGGCGAGCCAAGTGCCATCCCGCCGCCGACCTTCAGCCGGTCCGATTGCCCTGGCGTTGCATGACAGGACGCGCAATCGCCGGCCGCGAAGACGAGTTTGCCTCGCGAGGCATCGCCGCCGTCAAATTGCGGATCGCTTTGAGAAAATGGCGGGCGCGCCGCCGTCACGTACCACGCCATCACCGCCGCGGCACATAAAACCAATAGAGCAATAAGCGCAACAAGAACATCACGCCGTGGCGTGTCGCCATGAGAAGGATGTGTACCGCCGCGCATCACGGTTGATCGTTATGGGGCTCCTTACTCCGGGCGATCATACGAGCCAACTCGGAGAAGGAGGGGATTTCGGTTTCGCCTTGCGCGTGGTTGGAAATATGCAGGAACCATGGTTGGCGGGCGACATGTCTTCGAACAGGCGCTCTTCGCCGGCCAGGTTAGCCTCGGCAGTTCGCAGCGGCGGATCGATTTCGTCGATGTTGAGAAGGCCTTTGTGTGCAAGGGCATTGTTAATCGATGCGACCGCCAGAATTGGGCCCTGAAGCTGGAGATCCGCGACGTTCTTTGGCAGGTTACGTCCTGGTGTGGACGCCCGCTGACGCCCTGGGTGTCTAGCGAAGCTGCCGAGGAAGCTGTGATTACCCTCCCTCGGTACTGGTCGGTGTCCATGGCCTGCTCCTCCGCCCTATTTTTGATTCAACATCCACGGTCACGTCGAGTTCCACCGTGCTGTAGCGCGCAAATTCGTTTGGTACCTCCGCGCAACTTCATTTGGCACTAAATCGTGCGATGTTTGGGCCTTAGTATCGGGCGACGTTCAGAAAGCGGCGGCGACCGCGCCGCTGGAACTTGAGGCCCTGCACTTCTTCCGGCTTAGTCGACTTCGATAATTTTCCGCGCCGGTTTTTTGGCGGGCGGCCGGCGCCTTTTAACCGGGGCTGACCGCTCCGCGGGCTGTGCCGAAAGACGTAGCGCCCGCAATCGCGCCGTCTTTGCATTTCGCGCCTTCCTCTCCGCTTCGACTAACTGCTTCGCCTCTCGATCGGCGCGCTCGATGCGCTCTTTGTCGACTTGTCGTTGGGTCAAGATAGCCCTCCCTTGGCTAACTGACCTATGAAATTATCGCTCGCTTAAATTGTTCCCTCGTTGGTCCCCGGCAGCCAATTTCGTGACCGCACCGACGATATCGAGAATCCCCGCTGGCTTGGCTAGGAACGTACCCGATCGGAAAGCGTCGTCGACCTCTGTCCGTGCCAAAGCCGAATGCACAACGAAGGGAACGTCATCTGCATGAAGTTTCTTCGCTACATCGACGCATTGGCGGTCGCTAAGAAGTACGTCCAGAACTGCGACATCCGGCCGACGAGTAGCTAGCAAATCAGCGGCTTGGGCACATGATCTCGCTGTTGCGACGAGATATCCGACTTCCGCCAGCGAGACCTCCAGGTCCCAACTGATCAACTCTTCGTCTTCAAGTACAAGCACAAGGGGCGCCGGTATCATAGAGATAGAGGTAGCTTGTCGCGGGAAGGGGTCAAGACCCTCTGGTTTCTTTCACCGCCGCTTTATTGTCGTCTGTCTCATGGACATCTGCACCGGACGCATCGCGCCGCCTGTTTTCGCCTCGGAGCTAGCGCACACGCGGCTTGAAACCGGGCTTGAGCCATTCCACTTCCGGGCCCGTGACCGCTTCCGGGACCCTCTACCTATTTCGCATTTGTTTGGTAAGCGCGATGGGGGCAGGGCCGAGCATATTTGCCGTCGCGGGGGGACGGAAATCATGCACCCGGGGTGTCGATCAAAAAAATAGAATCTGCCCTCTTGAACCGGATTTCGGGTTTTCCCAAATCGTTCTGCGTCGGGGCTTCGGCCCGACAGATTGGGCGTCGCAGAGACGCTGCGACGCTGCTTGTAACCCATGTTGCTTTACGGAGGATATGGCTATGAGAAGCTTCGATTATACCCCTCTCTACCGCTCGACGGTCGGCTTCGACCGTCTCTTCGACATGCTCGACAATGGCGTGGGTTCGGAGTGGCCGCCCTACAACATCGAAAAGCTCGGCCCCGACGACTACCGCATTACGATGGCGATCGCCGGGTTCAGTACGGGCGAAGTCGAGCTCACCCAGCACGGCCCCGAGCTGATTGTCACCGGCCAGAAAAAGCCGGAGGAGGGCAACCGCCAGATTCTCCACCAGGGATTGGCCATCGGCAATTTCAGGCAGGCTTTTAAGCTGGCCGATCATGTCAAGGTAGCACGCGCCACGCTCGAAAATGGCCTGCTTTCGGTTGACCTGGTGCGCGAGATTCCTGAGGAGCTCAAGCCTCGCCGCATTGCCATCGGCTCGACCGGCAGCGCCGCGTCAGGGGACGAGACGGCGAAGAACAAGCACATCAGCCAGGATACGGATCGGCAGCGCAGTGCCGCCTGAATTCCACGCGAACCTCAAAGCTGCGATTTGCCTCCCGGCAGGGTCCGGGAGGCACGGATTGCGGAGAAACGGAGATGACAGGCTTTATTGGCTTTCCAGACACAAATCTCGGGACGCAGATCGATCTCCGCTATTCCAGCAGCCCGATGAAATCCTCAACGATCCGGCAATGAGCCGTGCGGAGAAGCGGGCGCTGCTGGCTTCCTGGGCATCCGACGCCCGCGCGGTTCCTGGCCGGCCTCGTTGCGTCAGCTGGAAGACGGCTCCCGCATCGAAGTGGATGAGATTCTCCAGGCGCTCAAGGCGCTGGATGCGGACATCTGCGCAAGCACCAGCCAGCAAACACCGGGACAGTCGCCGGCGCAGCGTCGCGCACGGCTGTCCTTCCCACATTGAGCGCGCATCGTGGGCCATCGTCGGCGCGATGACGATGACGACCCGCCGCCTTGTCCTGTCTTTGCAGCCCGTTCCGGCCAGAACTGGCGGTGGCGGTGCCTTTGCTTATCCCGAGTCCGCGCTGGCATGACGCCAGCGCGGGCGTGCCAGCCCCTCGGGGGGAACATGTCGCCACTCCGAACATTCCTGCCTGTAGGCCGATGTGGTCCGTGGTCCGAGGGCATCGAATGGCGAGCGACAAGCTAACAACATACAAGGCCAAGCGCGATTTCAAGAAGACGCAGGAGCCGAGCGGTCAAGGGTCGGTCAAGCCATCCAACCGCCGTCGTTTCGTCATTCAGAAACATGACGCGACGCGGCTGCATTACGATCTGCGACTCGAGCTCGGCGGCGTTTTCAAATCCTGGGCCGTGACGCGCGGTCCCTCTCTCGATCCTCATGACAAGAGGCTCGCGGTCGAGGTGGAAGATCATCCGCTCGACTACGGGGATTTCGAAGGGACGATTCCAAAAGGCCAGTATGGCGGCGGCACGGTCATGCTGTGGGACCGCGGCTATTGGGAGCCCGAGGGAAAGAACAGCCCCGAGCAGGCGCTGGCCAAGGGCGATTTCAAATTCACGCTCGAAGGGGAGCGGCTGCATGGCAGCTTCGTGCTGGTGAGGATGGCCAACGACCGCGAACGCGGCAAACGCACCAACTGGCTGCTGATCAAACATCGCGACGAATATGCCGTCGAGACAAACGGGGCTGCAATCCTCGACAAGAATGACACCTCTGTCGCATCCGGACGCAAGATGGAGGCAATTGCTGCCGGCAAGGGCCGCAGCCCGAAACCCTTCATGCTGCAAGGCGGCAAGGCCGAGGCAGATGCGGTGTGGGACAGTCGTACAGGCTTGGCGGCGCAGGAACGGAAAACAAACGTTCGCGCAAAAAGGAAGAAGCACGGGACTGTCACTGCCGCCGATCTTCCCGACTTCATTGCCCCACAGCTCTGCCAGACGCTGGCGCGGCCGCCCTCTGAGAACGGATGGCTGCACGAGATCAAGTTCGACGGCTATCGCATCCAGATGCGCGTCCTGGGCGGCGAAGCTATCTTGAAGACCCGCAAGGGTCTCGATTGGACGGCCAGATATCGCGCCATTGCCCGAGCCGCCGGCAATCTGCCCGATGCGATCATCGACGGCGAGATCTGCGCGCTTGACGAAAACGGCGCCCCGGATTTCGCCGCCCTCCAGGCAGCGCTGGCCGAGGGCAAGACCGATGCGCTTGTCTACTTCGCCTTCGACCTGCTGTTCGAAGGCGCTGAGGATTTGCGTGTCTTGCCATTGAGTAAGCGCAAGGCGCGATTGCGTCAGTTTCTGACCGACACGGGTGAGGACGATCGCATCCGCTTCGTTGAGCATTTCGAAACTGGCGGCGAGGCAGTGCTTCGCTCGGCCTGCCGGCTGTCCCTGGAAGGCATCGTTTCGAAGCGCGCCGATGCGCCCTACGTTTCCGGCCGTACCGAGACGTGGGCGAAGTCAAAATGCCGTGCAGGCCACGAGGTCGTCATCGGCGCCTATGCCACAACGAATGGCAAATTCCGGTCGCTTCTGGTCGGCGTCTATCGCGGCGATCACTTCGTCTATGTCGGGCGCGTGGGCACAGGCTATGGCGCAGCCAAGGTCAGGGACCTGCTGCCGACGTTGAAAGCTGCCGCGACCCGGAAATCACCTTTCACCGGCATCGGCGCGCCAAAGAACGAACCCGGCGTTGTCTGGCTGAAGCCGGAACTGGTGGCCGAGATCGAATTCGCCGGCTGGACGTCCGACGGGCTCGTGCGCCAAGCCGCCTTCAAAGGCTTGCGTGAGGACAAACCGGCCGAGGAGGTCGAAGCCGATAAGCCTGCCTCGCCGGAAAAGACCAAGGTGCCCCAGCCGCGGGAGCCGACCGCAGCAGCCAAGCCTTCCCGCAGCCGCGGCAAGGTCGATGTCATGGGTGTGCTGATCTCGAATCCGAACAAGCCGCTGTGGCCGGATGCCAATGATGGCATCCCCGTAACCAAGGAAGATCTCGCCCGCTATTACGAAGCTGTCGGTCCCTGGCTGATCGAGCACATCCGCGGCCGGCCCTGCTCAATCATCCGCGCGCCGGATGGATTCGGCGGCGAGCAGTTCTTCCAGCGTCATGCGATGCCGGGAACGTCAAATCTTCTTGAACTGGTGGAGGTGTTCGGCGACAAGAAGCCCTACCTACAGATCGACCGTGTGGAGGGTCTCGCCGCCGTCGCCCAGATCGGTGCGCTGGAATTGCATCCCTGGAATTGCGAGCCACAGCAGCCCGAGGTGCCGGGCCGGCTCGTCTTCGATCTTGATCCAGGTCCCGAGGTCCCGTTCAAAACGGTTGTCGAGGCGGCTAAGGAAATGCGCGCGCGCCTCGACGATCTTGGGCTCGTCAGCTTCTGCAAGACGACTGGCGGCAAAGGGCTGCACGTCGTCACGCCCTTAGCGGTCACCAAGCGCAGCAAGCTCACCTGGCCGGAGGCAAAAGGGTTTGCTCATGATGTCTGCCTGCAGATGGCGCGGGACAATCCCGCCCTCTACCTGACCAAGATGGCGAAGAACCAGCGCATCGGCCGCATCTTCCTCGACTATCTGCGCAACGATCGCATGGCGACCGCCGTGGCTCCGCTGTCGCCGCGGGCCAGGCCCGGCGCGACAGTGTCCATGCCGCTCACCTGGGCACAGGTCAAAACCGATCTCGATCCGAAGCGCTTCACCCTGCGCACCGTGCCCGGGCTGCTGGCAAAGAGCACGGCCTGGAGGGACTATGGCGATGGCCATCACCTCCTGGAAGCATCCATCAAGCGACTGGCAAGATCGATGCGGCGGGCGGCATGACGCGCGACGGGGCGTTTCCAACCATACGAAGTCACCGAGAATGTGAGATTGCAGGACATCACCGCCTAGCTCCCGGACATGGTCTGGCCAGCCAGTCCCTTGAAATGGCTCTATCCCGACGTCTAGCGCCTGCCGGGACTGTTCTGCGCTTCGACGGACTTGCGCAGGGCGTCCATGATATTGATGACGTTGTTTGGCGTCGCCGTCGGCCCGGAGGCCTTCGCCTTGGCCGGTCTCTTTGTCTTCTTCCGCTTAGCCTCGATGATGTCCAGCAGCTTGTCCTGCACAGGGTCGGAGACGAGCTTGCTGTCCCAATGGCGGGTCTGCTTCTTGATGAATTGCTGGATGAGGGGCATCATCTCGGGATCGGATTTGTCCGCGTCGATCCCATCGAAATAGGCGTCCTCGTCCCTGACCTCGTCGCCATAGCGCAGGGTCCATAATACGATGCCCTTGCCGCGCGGTTCCAGCATCACCGCGCGCTCGCGCCGCGAGATCACCAGCCTGGAGATACCGACCATGTCTTCTGCTGCCATGGCGTCGCGGATGACCGAGAAGGCCTCCTGGCCGACCGGATCGTTCGGCGACAGGTAATAGGGCGTGTCGAACCAGATCCATTCGATGGAATCGCGCGGCGAGAACACATCGATATCGATGGTCCTGGTGCTGTCCAGGGCGACGTCCTCCAGTTCCTCGTCTTCGAGAATGATGTAATCGCTCTCTCCACGCTGATACCCCTTGACCTCGTCTTCCTCCTTGACTTCCTTGCCCGTGACGGCATCGACGTAGTGGCTGACCACGCGGTTGTTCGTCTCGCGGTTGAGCGTATGAAAGCGGACCTTTTCGCTCTCCGACGTTGCCGGCATCATCTGCACCGGGCAAGTGACCAACGAGAGCTTCAGATATCCTTTCCAATAGGGACGAACGGCCATGATGGTCTCCATCAGGCCGCGCGTTTGGAGTTGGCGACGCGCTTGGGCTGCTTTCGGTTGCCGTCGGTCTTCGCGGCAGCAGCGCGTTTCGGCTTCTGGTCGGGTACCAGTCCGGCGCTCCTGCGCAAGGTCTCGAGAAGATCGTTAGGCTTCGACGGTGGCGGCGCCTTCTTCTTCGGCAGTGGCCTACCTTCTATCTTTGCCTTGACGAGCTCGGCCACCGCTGCGTCGTAGCGGTCGTCGAAGGTCTTGGCGTCAAACGAGCCTTTCTTCGTATCGATGATGTGTTTGGCGAGATCGAGCATCTCACCCTCGATCTTGATCTCGGGAATGTCCGCGAACGCTTCCTTCGCCGAGCGCACCTCATAGTCGAAGTTCAGCGTGGTGCCGATCAGGCCGTTGCCATGCGGGCGGATCAGCACCGTGCGCAGCCGCCGAAACAGGACCGTACGCGCCAAGGCGGCGACTTTCGCCTGTCGCATGCCGTCTCGCAGCAGCTTGAACGCGTCGGCGCCCATCCGGTCCGGCGCGAGATAATACGGCTTGTCGAAATAGACGTCGTCAATCTCGTCGCAGGGCACGAACGCCTCGATCTTAAGCGTCTTGTCGCTCTCCGGGACGGCGGCAGCGACTTCCTCGGGTTCGAGCACGACGTAGTCGCCGTTCTCCATCTCGTACCCCTTTACTTGATCGTCGCGCTCGACCGGATCGCCAGTCTCGCTATCGATAAACTCGCGGCGGACGCGGTTACCAGTGGCGCGGTTGAGCGTGTTGAAGGCGATGCGCTCGGACGACGACGCGGCGGCATAGAGCGCCACCGCGCAGGCAACCTCGCCGAATTTGATGTAACCCTTCCAATTCGCTCGCGCTGCAACCATGACACTCACACTCCGGCACAACCTTTGCGAGTCAATAAGCCGCCGGCCGCCGATATGGTTCCAGAGTCAAAAAGAATCTGAATTCAACGAGTTGGCGGCGTCGGTCGATAGGATCGAGAGGCGTCATCCGGCAGGCGTCGACAAGCGCATGTGGGGCGCCCGCTCGGTCCCGGAGCCGGCTGATTTGGCGGGAAGCGGAATGAACTGGAGGCGAGACCGCTGCATCGCTCTGTGCCGAGCGATCGCTCAGCCGATCTGGCGAGTGTTGGCGACCGGGATGCTGAATTCCCGCTCCCGCGTGGGGGCGTCGATGAGTTTCGCTGCGGTCTTCAGAGAAAGGCCTTGAACGCGACTGCGAGAGCAGCTGGATTTTCTTCGGCGACGTGGTGCCCGCTCTCAATCCCGTAGCCTCCCACATTGTCGGCCCAGTGCTTCCAGATTGAGATCGGATCGCCATAGATCTGCTCTAAATCATCATTGAGCGACCAAAGACACAGCATCGGACAGCGCACCCTTCGGCCGGCATCTCGATCTTCGCAGTCATGACGATGGTCGATCCTGATTCCTGCGCGATAGTCTTCGACCATGCCATGGATGACGGTGGGATCATGGATGAGCGTGACCAGCTCGTCATAGGCATCGCGCCCCATCTGATCCGGCCGCAAGGCGCCGTACCACGCGATAGGGTCTGCCAGAATGGCACGTTCGGGTTTCTCGGGCTGCGCGAAAAAGAACCAATGGTACCAATCGCGGGCAAACTTCCAGTCAGCGCGTTCGAGATGCTCGACGACGGGCAGTCCGTCCATGATGATGAGCTTTCGCACCAGCTTGGGATGGTCCATCGCCATTCTGAATGCGACCAAACTCCCACGATCATGTCCAGCGACGAAGAAGGTGTGATGGCCCAGGCGCTCCATTGCCTCCACCAATGCCGAGGCCTTTGCCCGTTTGGACGAGAACCTGCTCTCTGTGTCGTCCTTCGGAATGTATGAGCGCCCAAAGCCCGGAAGGTCGGGGCACACGATCCTGAAATCTGCCGAGAGTAGGTCCGCAACTTGCCCCCACGTCATATGTGAGCGCGGATGGCCATGGATCAGAAGAAGGGGTGGCCCGGATCCGCCATGCCGAAGCCTTATCGGCCCGGCTTCGGTTTCCATCATCTCGAGCCGGAAATTGTCAAACATCCGCCATCCTCAAAATAGACGCATATCAGGTTGAGGAACTCTCGAAACCTATATTGGTTCGGCATGGGTCGGTCGCGACTACAGGCGCGTTGCCTTCCTGATAGCTTTCAGTCTGCAAGCCCTGTCAGGCGCAGCGGTTCGGGTACCATCAAGGATCGTGTGCCGAACGAAAAATGGCTCTCGTTCAAGGTCATGCTAGCGCGGCCGTCCCGCATCGGCCCGTCGCGGCGTTCTGCCCTGCCGGCTGCGCCGTCATCCCTCGCGGCACAACAAAGCCTCTCCTCGCCGTCTTTCGCTTCGCTCCGGCCTGCAGTGCGCCGTCGATCGCCTCCGACTGTCCCCATCGAGATCGCAATGGTGCGCCGCGAAACATGCTGGATCAACGAGAACCAACATTGGCGAAATCGTCACCCTCAGCGTAAAGGCCCGCGGCGGCGCCATCGTCTCCGAAACGCGTACCAATTGTGACGACGCCCAGTTATCTGTCGATCTTTCTATCGTTAAGCTGGAGCCGCCGATCGGCGCGGTCAGCAAACATTGATTTTTGCCGCTGCTGCGCGAGTTATCGCGCGCCGAAGCCAGTCACCGAGGTAAATCGGCGACGGTATTGCCCGGGTCAACATAGCCTCGCCGTCGCTTTGCGCGCTCAAGCCGAGTGAACGCGCAGTCGACATCTTGTGGCTCATCAAAGGTCTCGATTTTGATTTGGCCCTTTGTCCCGATCCGTCCCCAGTTGCGGACGAGTGATGCGCCACCGAAAAGGTCGGCTGAATAGTCAGCGAATAGAACCTGGCCATGTTGCGGGCGCCGTCAATGCGGTGCAGATGAGCCGGTCGTGTCTGCGGGATTAGCATGCTGCGGACTCTCGCTCGCGAGCGCCGAAGCGTCCAATGAGTTCGATGAATCGACCACACGCAATTGATTCACAATTCTGATGGGTTTGAGGGGGTGCGTTTGTGGCGCTCCCCACGCCAAGTTGAGCCGTCCATTGTGGATCAATGCTTGTGAACCTAAACGCTGCGGAAGGCGTCCGTTGCAACGAACGATCAGGACGATGGGACGCTCGAACGCTCATCACGTGCCACGGGGAGGGGGACGCTCCCGGCGGCGACGCCAGCCTTGGATTCGATAGAATGGCTATCGCGATGTAGGCGCGCCTTTCTCCGAGCGAGGTGGAGGGACGAGCGCAAGAGTTCGCTCGTCCCCGGAAAGACGGCCACTCGGCCGATCGATCGATGGTTGGCGCAAGAGGCAGAGTAGTTCGCTCTCCACGGCGACAGTAAGGGTCGTGATGTTTTCGATCCGATCTCGAGCTCATATCCGGAGGTTTCCGATGACCTGCCTGTTCGCACGCCTTGTTCGAAGACCGTCCTTGAGGAATTGCGGGCAATCCCGTGGGCAAGTTGGGACGACGAGCTGCGAGGCCTAGCGGGTGCCGTTCCGTTTCGTTTGAGGAGCTTCGGCGCCGATGGCCGAGCATCGAAAAGGCTGCCCGACATGCCGAGCCCGAAGAAAGGAAGCGACGCCGAGCAGCCGCAAGGGACACTGAAGCTCGCAAGGCCTCGAAAAAGTGGATTGCCGACGTCGGCGTCATCGCTATCCACTGCCAGCCGAGATTTGCCGCCGCTTGGTCGGCCGGTTGCGACAGCGCAATACGGTATCGTCGTTTTCATCCAAGTCACGGGTGAACCTGTTGAGACATTGGACTTGATGGCTTCCTATCCAAACGCAATGCGTCGAGAAGGCAACTGCATTTGGGGTAGGTGGCGTTCGGCTACGCTCGCCGAGTTGGTTAGGACATGGCCCACACCCCATCGCCAGGAGCGGACGAACTTTTGCGCGGCAGGTGGCAGCCGGCGCTTGCCGAACTGAGGTCGCCCGTCGAAATGCCGGGAGCCTTGAGCGGAAAAATCCATGTCGCAAGCTTAAGACGACTGGCTGACTTGCAGTCTGAACGAGACGGATCATATCGGGCGTTCGGTAACTGTCCGTGTTCACATGTGGCGAGGCAGGAACACAGGTTCTGGAGCAGAGATTACGAACAGCGGTGGGCAAAAATATGAACTTTTTCGTATGCTCATGAGCCGGCCAGCCGTTGGCCGAGCATCCTTGTGCTACGAGCTACTCGCCGCCTGCGCTCGCCGTCTCGTCCTTGAAGCTGACTTTCGTGCCTTTCTGCACCATGGACGCGAGGTCCTCGGCATCCCAGTTGGTCAACCTGATGCAGCCATGCGAGAAGGTCGCGCCGATCTTGCCCGGTTCGGGCGTGCCGTGAATACCGTAGCTCTCGATGGACAGATCGATCCAGACCGATCCCACGGGATTGTTCGGTCCGGCCGCAATCGTGAACGGCCGTTTGGCTTTGACCCCCTTGAAAGCGAAGTTCGGATCGTAGTGATAGGTGGGGTTGCGCGCGACGCGTTTGACCTCCGCCTCGCCACTCGGCGCCGGCTTCTCGGCGCTGCCGATGGAAGCGGGAAAGACCGCGAGCCATTTACCGGAAGGATCAAGAACGCGCACCAGGCGTGCGCCCTTGTCGACCTCGATGCCGGCAATCCTGGCTGGAGATTCCCCCCGATCAATATCCGGAACCAGCAACTTAGTGCCGGCCTTCATGAACCCGATCCCCGGATTGAGCCTCCTGAGCAATTGCTCGCTTATGTGGAAGCGCTCGGCCAGTTTCTCCGTCACGTTGTGATAGCCGAGCGTCCGCAGGCGGGCCATCTTCTCCATGCGCGCCGGAATGCGCTTGGTAAAGGGTCCGCTCACATCCTTGCGTGTCAGTTCGTAGCTCACCACGACTGGGTTGGTGGAGGTTGCCGTCAGCCTGTCCCAGGTCTCCGGCGTAAGCTTGCCGTCGGAGGACAATCCGTTCGCAGTCTGAAAGGCCCTAATGGCCTTTGCGGCGTTGTCTGAGAAGCGGCCCTCGATCATGCCTGGCGAGAAACGGGCGCGATCCAAAAGTATCTGCGCCTTCAGGATAACCGGGCTGAAGCCTTTCGATCTTTCGGGTGAGAATTGCGCTTGATTGACAGTGGCGGAGTCGAGCTTGGCCGCCGCTGTCCCGTCGCAAGTGAGGGCAAGCGCCGCAGCCGCGACGAGAAGGAGCCTGACCATCGATGCCTCCACCAGAACCTGTTTCTATGACGCATCAACGCCGATATGGTTCCGGCCCATGAGGCTCCTCCAACGGCTTAACGGGCCTCGGATACGCTGGGGCTCTGGCCAGGCGCTTCGCTGTCAACCAGAAGGTGGTCATGATGGAAGAGGCGAGCATCGCTCGCCGACCTGCCTGCCGGCCCGAAAGAACCGGCATCGGCGATGCTCGCGATTCTGGAGGCCGCGGTCAATTGTCGCTTTCCGCCGCAAAATGACGCTGTCGCACGACGCTGCCTCTAGGCCACCTCGAGGAAGAATGAACCGGACCATCAGAGGCGCCATCCTCAAGACCATCAGAGGCGCCATCCTCAAGCGCTCTTACGACGACGAGAGCCAAGCATCGTCGCGCCACGTCGTCGTCGCTTTACAACTTCGCTGCATGAGCCGCACCTCGAGGTCTGACCTGCGAGTCCGATGGGGCAATCGACAACGGGATGGTTTCGAACTCGACCTGATCCAGCAAAGTGCCGGTACTGAACATCTAGGAACAGAGGTAGTGTAAGGTTTTGCGCCAATTGCGCCGTTGGCAGGAACTGGCACGGCTGCACGACGTTTCCAGGACACGCAGTCAAGGGAGTGCTAGAATGCAAACCTCACCAGCGAGTCCCGAGTATCCTCCGACCGCGCCTGCCATCCTTCCCTTTCATGGTACGGTGACGGTCAGATTCTCTGACGCCATTGTTGCGTCAAGCGAGTGCGCAAAAATGCTCTACGAAGACGGGCGAGATCCAGTCTTTTACATCCCGTTCGAGGACATCTATTTCGAGCTTTTCGAGAAAACCAACGCCACCTCGGAGTCTGCATGGGGCACGGCCGGCTATTGGCGCGTGCATGCAGCCGGTGCATCGGCTGACAATTTCATGTGGGCCTACGAGACTCCCGAAACGGCCGCCCTGGCCGTCGCCCGGCACGGCGCATTCGACCCGCACAAGGCCCGCATCGACGCCGATCCGGCCGAGGACAAGCAGCATACCCCGCACCTCCCCGAATAGTCATGTAATGGGGAAGCTGATAATGCCGGACATGTTTTGGCATGTGGACGCAGCAAAGGAACTAATCAATGCGCCCAAAATCATCGCGCGATATTCCGGGACAAAAGCCTCGCAACGACAGGGATCGGACCAGCCGGAAGGCCGCTGCTAAAACCCCGGATAAGACCAACGACTGGGATCGAGATGCAGTCCACGGTGAGGGCGAGTCGATCGGAATAGAGATTGAGCAAGTAGAGATTGAGCAAGGGATCGAGTCGAAATAGGCGTTTATTCAGGATTGTCGAAGGGCCGAATTGAGCCACTCGTACAGGAATCCCTGCGCGTCCTCGAGATCAGCAATTTCCCGTACCAGATTATCGGCGCTCTCACGAAAACAGGGCAGTCGAAAATCCGATTGTTTTTAGGATCCTGCAAGTCAACGAACAACTGAGTTTTTGATGCAGGCCAGCCATTGGTCAGCGGCCGAGCGCGATAAGAGGATTTTGTGCGTCAAGACGGTCGAAACGTGCGTGGGAGAAATCAACGGAACGGTTGGCTTCCACCTCCACATATCCTCCGGCGTTCGTGACCGCTGTACTGAATGATGACGGCACGCTTTCCTAACTGCCCGCGCGGCACCGCTTTGCGCGACGGGTCCGCATTTGGAACACAGTCATGCTGGAAAATTGGGGCCGCACTTGTCCCCTTCTTGCTTCTCCGTGAGAACTTGCAGGCGGCGGGCTTTTGCCTATCGCTCTGCTAGGACCGCCGCCGGCACGGATTCAAATAGGATTTGTATTAATCTGGTGCGCCCCGCAGGACCGGCTTGGGCTTGCTGCAGGTCTCGACGCATAGCAGATAAGCCGCCGCCACAGAGGGCGGCGGGCTGCTATCCTACCAGTCTTGCCTGGTGTACCAGTCGTCGATATCCCTACGCGCGCGGTCGCGTTCGACGCCGTAGCGCTCCTGGATCTTACCTTCGAGTTGATCGCGTTTGCCAGCGATGCGATCAAGGTCATCATCAGTGAGTTTTCCCCACTGTTCTTTGACCTTGCCTTTGACCTGCTTCCAGTTTCCCTCAACGCGGTTCCAGTCCATCACGACCTCCTTCATTCGAAAAAGGATCGAACGTCGTTTTGCCGCGGAAGTTCCAGGCAATCGGGGGTGCCGAGCCCGATACACGAAAGTCCCGCGTATTGCCGAATGAATCATGGGCAGCGTGTATTCGTCTATCGACGAAGCCGTCAACCTTCCTCCCCATATGTTGACCAGCCCGGGATGCGGGAAGCGCCCCTAAATTGCCCAGGTGTGTCGCATCGTTAATAGCCGCTACAGCAATAAGTAGCATAACATACATTATGGAACTTGAAAATACTCAATACAATCAATATGGTAAGTCCTCATTAGGCCGACCTTGGCGGTGGCCGGGACACTGGTCTGCTATCTAACCCTTCGCACACCTAAAACCTATTTTGTGGCCTTCTACGATCAACGATTCTGTCAAAGAGCGTCTGTATTTGATTGTACGCTAATGTACGTTTTCAGCTAGGCAAGCACGGGGGCTATCGAATCCGACGAAGGAAATTGGATGGCCACTCTCCATTATGCATCAGGCGGATCAGCGACGGACGTCGCAACCGCCGGATTCAATCTTGTCGACGTTTCATCCGTGGACGAACTCAACGCCTTGCCGGCTGGCACGAAAGGTCTGGTTTGGCTGGATGAAGCCAATGGCGCAACCTCGTCTTTCATTGACAAAGTCACGCCCTTCATCGGCAACCCGAAGGTGTTCGGCTTCTTCCTCGTCGACGAGCCCGATCCCACGGGCAAATGGGGAACCTATGCCACGGCCGACAATCTGAAGGCGGAATCCGACTGGATCCACACCCACCTGCCCGGCGCCAAGACCTTCATCACCATGATGAACATGGGGTCTTCGGCTGATCCCGATTTTTCAAACACTTTCAATCCCGCCAACACGCATATCGACTATTACGGCGTGGATCCCTACCCGGTGCGCACCGGCACAAGCACCGTCGACTACAATATGATCGACAGGACCGTGGCCGCGGCGGTCGCCTCTGGCGTTCCGCTCAGCCAGATCGTTCCGGTTTATCAGACGTTCGGCGGCGGCAACTACACCACCGATACGGGCGGCCAATATGTCCTTCCCAGCGTCGCCCAGGAGCAGACCATGCTGGACCACTGGGCCAAGGTTGCGCCATCGCCCGCCTTCGACTATGCCTATGCGTGGGGCTCTCAACAGGGCGACACCGCGCTTGGCGACTCGCCGGAGCTGCAGGCCTTGTTCCAGCAACATAACCTCAGCAGCGCCGCAAGCGCCCCGGCAACCCCTACCCCGAGCACCTCCCCCAGTACGTCCGGTACGCAGGGGAGCCCTGGCACCGCTAGTACACCGAGTACTCAATTTGTCGCCAATCCTAGCGATGGTAGACATCATAATTCTGATGGTGCCGATTTGATCCACGGAACCGGTGCCGTCCATCACCTCGCGAATGCCAGCCACTGGGTGACAGAGTCGGCCGGTGTCGGCAGGGGCATAGGACTTGCCTCACTGGCCGATGCCGGCAGCGATGCCTTCGCATTCGATGCAGGCGCTCTTGCGGCCCGCGGTGCCGACCGCCCTACGGACTTCAGCGTCTCCCAACAAAAGTTTCATCTCGACCACGCTTTGGGGCTTCACACGGGCGCTCCACCAAATGGCGCTCTCGTCGCCGGCATGGGCTCGCATGATGGTAGCGACCATATCATCTACAACAGTTCGACCGGAGCGCTCTCTTTCGACAACCATGGCACCGGAGGTGCTCATCACATAGAATTCGCCCATTTTCCCGCTGCCTTAATCTGAAAAGGCCTTTAGAACGGCCGCCATTGACCGAAGCCCCGCAAATCACTCAGACCAAGTCTGTGGCCCTCGAAGTGCGTCTCAGAAGATGATTGGTGCCTGGGAATGATCAAGCGCGTGACCGACGATCGCATCAGCGTTGAATTCCCAGCTACAATTTCCCTCATTCAATTATCGAACGGCCAAGTTGTTGAAGGGCCAACAGAGCCGCGTTTGGCGGACTAGAAAGAAGGCGCTGATCGATGAGCCGGATTGACAAACCATGACTAGGCCTTCCGACGTTGGCCGGCCGTTCCCCTTCATCGTGCTCATCGATTGGCGCTGCCGTTCACGAAAATTCATCATTAGCAACTAGGTGGAATGTTGGGCCGGAACCTTCCGCCCGCGTCCCGCTGTCCGGGGGAACCTCACCCGCTTCCGACAGCGCTGGAAGTTGATTTGTAGCTGTCCGGCAAAGCCTCAGTTCAAAAACGAAGGTGGACCATCCGCACCATGGGTTTGAGCGATCCCTCGCCAGAATAATTAACCGTGGATGCTGTGTGGATATCCCCGCCGCGCCCATTGCGAATCGAGGTGATGCGGGCACCTTGGCCGAATGGTCGCAGGATATGTTGAAATGGTGCTATTCGAGCAGTCGCTTTGCGACGGCGACGGTATGCATCGGCCATTCGCCGATCGCGTCGCTGACGCTGCGGCGAAAACATCCGGAACGGTCTTGTTCGACGTTCGTATCGATGGTGACACCCAAGTCCAACGAATGGCCGCTATCGGATATGACGACGCTGGCACCGCAATAATTTTGATGGAGAAGACCGGAGACTTGAGGTGCGCGTCGGTAAACGGCGAGACCGCCGTGTTGGTAGCGGAGCTGGCCGCTTGGGAATCATCTCCTCTTAGCGAGCATGCGCGCGTTGATTTCCGAGGGACGGCAGCGATGCTGTTGGCAAAGCTTCGCAGTTCCGGTCACTTCGGCCGATCCATTTGATCCTCTGCAGCACACGGGGCACGTTTGGTGCGGCGCCCTCCGTCCAGCCCAGGTTAAGTGCGAGGGAGCTCTGAGCGTCGTGCAGCATCGTTCGAGCCTGACAATCGTATCTCGAACCAAATCGTGAGCGCGGCTGCTCTCTCCGAGACACATTGCCGCCTCGCATTCACCTAACACAGCGACAGCGTTCTGAATCTCTCGCTTGAGGTCATCGGTCTTTTTGCTCATTATCAATTATAGTCCCTTCGAGCCGTCGCCGCAAATCGTTGCCCTGAAGGCGTCAGGTTATCAATCGCGGGCCGCAGGTCTCGCCATAGGCGATAGAATTCGACCAGGATGTTCGTCTTCGGCTGCTCGTACCTCCAGGGAGAGGCCGCACTTTCACCGGATCTGGAAGCTGCTATATTGGTCTTTTGGTCATTGCCTGCGCGCCATACGGTCCTCCTCGGGAACAGTTTCACCGAACAAGCTGGTCAGCAATCAGCGTGAAGCGATAGGTTCTGCCCCAACCTGCGAGTTCGTCGGATTTCTTTAAGCGGGCTCACGGCGATTTTGTGGGCTGCTGCCCTCCCAGCGCGCCTGGCGATCATCGGCGCTACGCGAAGGTTAAGCTTGGTTTTTAGGGTGACCGGTCGTTGCGGGCGTGCAGGGGCCATGGCAAAGGACGCCGCCCTCGATCTGATGGCAAAGCCAAGCTTTCGCCTCGCTGAAACGGGACCGAATAATTGATCCTGGTTGGTGCCAATTCCGACGCACGAACCATGGCAGGTTCATCCGGCGAGGCGCCAGATCGATAAAGCACTACGCTCACTGCAATCTCACTGCGACTTCCCAAGACAGCGCCTACACGTCGCTCATGTCGTCGCCTGACAGAACGGCGGGTTGTGGCACTCGTCAGGCATCCTTCCGCCTGGCCTTCCGCGTCCGCTCCCGATCCTGCGCGCCAGCTTCACATCGACTCGATCTGTCTGCCATTGGAACCAAGCAATCGCCGGGAGGTTTGGCTCTCATCGTCGTCTCCAACAAAGGAGTAGCTGCATGAGAAATACCTTTCGCCTAACGTCTCTGTCGCTTGCCACCTCACTGGCGTTTGCATTGCCGTCATTCGCCGCCGAGACTGCGCAAGACTTCGTAACCAAGGCCGCGATTGGCGGAATGTTTGAGGTCCAGTCGAGCAAGGTCGTCCAAGGCAAGCTTCAGGACCAGGCGCTGAAGGACTTCGCCCAGAAGATGATCTCCGATCATGGGGCTGCCAACGCCAAGCTCGAAAGCATCGCCGGCGAACAGAAATTGCAGGTGCCTGCCGATCTCGATGCTTCTCACAATAGCGACCTCGACAAGCTGAAATCAGCTTCAGCACCAGTCGATAAGCCATATGCGGTCATGCAGAAGGCTGCTCATGCCGATGCTGTTAGTCTGTTCGAGGCGTACGCCAAGGATGGCGACAACGCCGCCCTGAAATCCTTCGCTTCTGAGACATTGCCTACACTCAAGATGCACCGGGACATGATCCAGAAGGCTGAAACCAAGGCGCCTGCCAACGAAAGCACAACGCCCGCAGTCTCAACCAGCGGCGTCAATAATCCCGCAGCTCCGGTACCCGGCGCCAACAGCTTCACCGAAGACCAGGCAAAAAGCGCGATCCAGAAGGCCGGTTATACCGACGTCTCTGCACTCAAGAAGGACGACAAGGGCATCTGGCGCGGGACGGCGAGCAAGGACGGCAAGTCGACTCCAGTCGCTCTCGACTATCAGGGCAACGTCGTTGCCGACACTCAGTGATCAAAAGAAAGGATAAATGCGATGCAAACCGTAACGGGATTGTTCGACGACTATGATGACGCCAACGATGCCGTAGGCGAACTTGTGGCAACTGGCGTGCCTCGCGATGAGATCAGCCTCGTGGCCAACAACGCGACCGGGTGGTACAAAGCCGACGACGCCGAGGCGGGTGAGGATGCGGCCACCGGAGCTGGCCTTGGCGCCGTCGTGGGCGGCGCCGGCGGCCTGGCGACTGGCCTCGGGTTGATGGCCATCCCTGGCCTTGGACCTGTCGTTGCGGCTGGATGGCTGGCGGCCACGGCTGTCGGCGCGGTCGGTGGTGCCCTGGTTGGTGGGGCCGCAGGCGGCATTATCGGGGCTATGACCAAAGCCGGTGTCCCGGAAAACGATGCCCATGTCTATGCGGAGGGTGTCCGTCGCGGTGGAACGATGGTCACAGCCAGGGTCGAGGACAGTCTTGTTCCGAACGCCGAACAGATCCTCAAGCAATACAACTCGGTCGACATCGCTGACAGGCGCTCTGCGTATGAAGCCGCCGGCTGGACCGGTTTCGATCCCGCGGCCGACGTCTATCCTGACGACGACCTCCGGCGGGGGACCCGGGCGCGATCTCTGATGTAAACCGCAGGGCGGCGAAGCCGCCCTGTTCTTCTCTTAGATGGGATAGAGCCAATGCGCCTAAAGCGGCTCGCGACCGCTGAGGTCAACCCAGGCGGGAGCATGGTCGCTTGGTTTCTCCCATCCGCGCACTTCAACATCGACGCCAGCTGAGTGTATCCGACCGGAAAGTGAGGGGCTCACCAGGAGGTGATCCATGCGCAGGCCAGAACTGCGATCGTAACCTCCCCGGTAGGTGAAATTCCAGTAAGTGTAGATGCCTTTTTCCGGATGTATTGTGCGCACGGCGTCCACCCATCCGCCGGCCAACATGTCAGCATAGGCCTTGCGGGTCTCGGGAAAATACACCGCATCGCCAACCCAGCGGTGCGGCACGACCGCGTCTATTTCGGTTGGGACGACATTGTAATCGCCACACAGAACCGTCGGCACGTTTTCCTCAAGCAGTAGCTGTCCGTAGGCAATGAGACGGTCGAACCATCTAAGCTTATATTCGAATTTTGGCCCCGGCGCTGGATTGCCGTTTGGCAGATAAAGGCAACCGACGACGAGGCCATCGACCTCCGCCTCAAGATAGCGGCTATGCGTGTCGTCCGGGTCGCCCGGCAACCCGCGTCGTCGTTCAAGCGGCACTTGCCCCCGGGCCAGGATGGCAACACCATTGTATGATTTTTGACCGTGCCAGATCGCGCCGTAACCGACGGCCTCGATCGCTTTTTCAGGGAACTTCTCGTCCGAGGTTTTTAACTCCTGCAGGCAAACAATGTCGGCACCGGTTTCCGACAGCCATTTCAGCAGCACAGGCAGCCGACCGTTTACACCATTCACGTTGAATGTTGCCACCCGGGTCATTTTCGATCGCATGGGGCCACCTACTGTGTTGACTTCGGAGCCGGATGACGTCGCCGCATGATATCGATAAGGCTGCTGTGAAGATCATCCCAATTTTCGACTATGTCTTTGTCGGTGATGCCTTGCGCCTCTGCTTCGACCGCGAGCCGTTTGGCGAGTTCCGTTATGTCCGCATTACCCACGCGCCGGCCGTCCAGCAGATCGTATCTCTCCATCCACAGGTGTAAAAAGTGAACGGCGCGCTGACATTTCACGTTCGCGCTCCCACATCGAAATTTTCCATGGCGTTGACAACAATGCGGCAGAGGCTTTCGAAGTCGGCGTCTATTTCAATCCGCTTGAGGCCGTCGGCCCTGAACTCGGCGGCAGGTTTATGGATGGGCTCGTCTCTGAATAGATGCATCCGCATTGGCGGTCTCCGGAGTGCCGTCTGCAAATTCACCAGGGCAGAAAATTGACGCCGCGCGTGTTCGTTTATTCATAAGCTCAAGCGCGACTTTCCGTTCCTATAGCGTTTTCGATATTCGTCGTGGTCAGAGCAGGGACGTTGCGAAAGTTGCTCCCGCTCGACTGGCGAAATTCCATCCTTATCGGTAGGAGTGCCGCCTGCGGGAGACTGCCCGGGCCGAATTCCCTGTCGACGGCATCACTGAGCTGTCGTTTCCTTGCCATAATGGATCCGAAAATGGATTCTCCCCTTCCTGCGGGCTAATCACGGCCTGAAGAAAGGCTAGAGGCGACGGGAAACGCGCGCCCGGACCGTTCCTCACCCCGAAGCGGGCAGCTTCATTCCGAGCGGTGAATTCAGACAGCGGGAGGTCTGATGGTCGCGTTCGCGGGCTATTGTTCAAGCCTTCTCACGTTGGTGTTCGCCGGGATATCTCCCGAGACATCTGCCCCTGCCGATGTTGGACGATCGCGTCGAGTACTGCTTCGTACGTGCTCCCGTTGTCTTGCTTGAGCTCCTCGCTACGGATGCCGATCGCTTTGGCGTCGGAGAGAAGCTTCTGCGTTGCTTCAGCAAGCGTGACCACATTGGCACCAACAATTCCCGACATATTGTTCATCAGCCATTGGCGAAGGAATTTTGCGCCGCGTTCACTCATCGTTTTGCTCCACGCAATTCCCTTTCCATCTCCTGCAGAGAGGCGGCCCGTGATGCAGTTCTCTTATGGGTGTTGGCCTTTTCATCGCCCCAGAAAGCCACTGTTCGCGCAACCTTCCCGTCTTGGATTCCTGAGCCTTTTGTCGGCATGAATGATCCGGAGGGCATCTCTGGCCGCGCGTTTTATTCGACGTTTGTCAATCTTTCTGCGCATGAAAACCTCCCCTGTGGTTGTTTCACAAAATGTGATCCGCCGCAGGAGGGTTCCAGCGCGCAAGCACAGACATTGGCTTGGTAAAAAACGTACAAATGACGCCGAACAAGCCCACTTGCGAACGGTAAAGCGAACGGTTCCGAGACAGGAAATGATCGCTGTCCTAGCCTGCTTCCGGCTTTGCGGACAAATTGCGAAAACAGCACATGAGGGTGACGGGGATGCAGTCTCGGCATCGCGCAAACAGGTTCGTTCAAATCCTAAAACCCGTCGAAGGTTTTAGAGGCGCGTAATATTGGTCGCCCTCACGACAATATCGTTCTGGCGGAATTCCTCCGCGAGCTTCCCCTTCACTGTTTGCCAATACGTGGCTTCCAGAGTCTCGGCCATGACCTCGAACAACACGACGTCATCGTGGTGGCTGCCGCCTCCGCCTTCGTGCCACAAGCCATTGGCCGGCGAACGCATGTAAGCGGTCGCACCGCCAAATTTCTCAGCGAGACGTTCTTGAACGTCACGGTAAAGCGTCGTTGGGAAAGGTGTCCCGGAATTGTCGCTCAAGGGGAGCAGTATTTCCACCAGAACCATATTCAAGTCCTTTGCGCGTCTCTCTGAGAATGACATTCCGCGCGGGAAGTTCCGTTGACGCAGGCTCCGCGATCCTATTTGACGCTGGCCTCCGGCCTCCCATCTGCCGCCGCGGTCTCCTCGTTGGGCGCTTGAAGGCCCCGCGGGGTATGGCTTCGTCCTTGCCAGGGCGCTCGCGACCTGGATCGCGCGTCGCGCTGTCTATCTTGGAGATGGACACCTCCAATCGCGCATTTCATGGCCGCTACGAGGTTGGTGAGTGCGCGACCGGCGTTGACGGTGGTTCTTGCCCGATATGTTTATTTCGTCGCGGGTATTGTGTCCCTTGGCTCCAGTACGGGGCTGCGATAGGCTGAGCAATCACAGATCGACTTTGGCGCCTGTCGCCCACGTCTGCGAACTGGCAGCAGCGTTGGCGATCGAGCTGTTCTCGAAGACCGCGTCCGACATTTCAAACGGTCTTAAGCATATTGATGACTATACGCGACCGCGTCTTTTTGGCATTGCTCGTTTTGCCATGCGGCGTGGCGCTCAACCTTTCCGCTCCTGCTTGGCTCTGGCAAAGCCCCGATCCGTCGCGATGAATCGCTCAAGCATGGGCACAATCAGGCGAAGAGGATCCGTGGAAGGCTGCCCCGCGTCGCGGCCAAGGATCTCAGCATATCTGGACAGATCGCGGTGCAGCGGCGCAGGCAGTTCCACCGTGACCTTAACCGGCTTGTCATCTGCAATCGGACCGAGTTTCAGCTTGGCCATTTCAGCCTCCATAGGGTTCGAGCACGAGATCGCGCGTAACGACGACACGCACATCAAAGCCCGGTCGTATCGTCAATGTCGGTGCGATGTTAAGTTGGCGCTGGACGATCTGCTGGCCCACCTGGCTGAGACTGTCGGAGGCGCCGCCGCGCAAGGCGCGCACGGTGTCACTTTCCTGGCCGGACGAGCCGGCCTCCGCACCGACACTGAGGATGGTGGTGAGTGCGGCCGCCTTGAACAGGTCGGCCCAATGGTAGTCGACGCCGTCCTCAAGGCCGGCATAGCCTTGGGTGTCAGTGCCAGGCTGGCGTTCAAGAACAATGGAGCGGCCGTTGGGAAAGACCAGCCTGCTCCAGACGAGCAGCACGCGACGCTGGCCGAAGCCGACCCCATTGTCGTACTGGCCAATGACACGCGTGCCTTGCGGGATCAGCAGCGAGCGACCCGTGGGACTGTCATAGACATTCTCGGTGACCTGCGCGGTGATCTGACCGGGCAGATCGGAACGGATGCCGGTGATGAGTGCTGCCGGAATGACGGCCCCTGCCTGGAGCACATAGGGCGATACCGCCGGCGTGACGCGATCCGGCGCCACGGTGCGCCGATCAGCGGCCGCATTCAGAAAGCCGAGCTGGCGGTCCTGCGTGGTCGACTGGCCGATCTGACCGGCAAGGTCGGGGCCGCCAAGGTTAGGCGGGGAAGTTCCTCCGGGCGGGGTTTCGGCCATCGCCGCGGTTGACTGCCCTGTCTGGAAGAAGACACGCGAGATTCGGGCCGCCTCCTCTTCGGTCCGCCGGCGCTGTTCCGCCTCATCGACCATGGGTGTGGCGATCGTTGGCGGCACGACGGGCTGTCCCTTGTTCTGGGCATCAAGCATCGGCCGGCCAAGATCGCCAGGCAGCGGCGGCCCAAGAACGGGACCGGTATAGTCGCGCGGCAGGCTGGCCAGTCCGTCGGCGGGCTGTCTGTTCGACGTCGAGTAGAGCTCGTCGCCATGCCTGCGCGTTTCACCCGTCTGAAGCGCGTAGATCAGCGCGCCGCCGACGCCAAGCGATGCACCTAGGCCGATGCCGGCGAGCACCTTGCGGGACAGGCGCGTGACACGCGGCGGATCGGCGCGATGCCGCATGGGGGCAGCCGGGATTTCGTTCTCCTTCATGATTGCTCCCCTCCCCTTTGACGAAATGCGTTCTTTGCATTCGGCGCCGCGTTGGTGCCTGAGATCCACAGACCTCTCCTCGCATCGGTGCGGACGATCCTGACCGTCTGTTGCCGCTTGCCGCTGCCAAGCCGCAATTCCGCCGCGCCAAAGAGACGGTCGACGATCAGGGTGTTCTGGTAGACGCGGCTGTTGGCGATCTCGGCCTCGCCGTCCGGGCCGATGACGAAGATGGGCGGCATCTCGCCTTGCACGATCCCGCCTGGAAACTCGACATAGACCCGCCTGCCGTCGTCATAGACGCCGACAGGCCTCCAGGGGGGCGCGTCGCCGGTGAGACCATAGCGGTATTTGCGTTCGGCAATGGCGGGAATCACCGGTGTCGCCGAGATTACCCGCGCTTGTCCCGCCGGCGGAGGGGGATAGGCCCATGACACGGCTGGCATATACGGCTTCTCGCCCGATCGGAGCTCGATCATGTAGCTGCGCCGGTCGGTGGTGATGACGAGATTGGTGTTGATGTCCGAGCGCAAAGGCTTGACCAGCACATGGACGCGCCTGGCGACGCCCGCTCCGCTTTCGGTGTCACCGATGATCCAGCGGGCTGTATCGCCCGCCGCGATCGGACCTTCGCCGGTCAGGCTTTCGCCAGGCTCAAGCGCGATGTCCGTTATCTGTCCTGGAGCGGCATAGACCTGGTAGAGTGCCCCTTCGCTCCAGGGATAAATCTGAATGGCGTTGTAATAGCCCTCACGACGCGGCTGGACCCGCGCCGCCGCGTTGGCGTTCTCGACGCGCGCCACCGGCGTGCTGCCGGCGACACCGCCGCGGGTCGCGACCCACCCTGGTGGAACGTGCAGCGGCTTTGGTCTTTCATCGAGCGCGGCTGCCGGAGCGGCGGGCAAAGGCGGCACGTAGGCATCATAGGAGATCTGAGGTGGTTTCTGCGGCATGGCGCAACCGGCAAGTATGGAGCCAGATAGCAACACCACGGCAAACGCCGACCTTGTCAAACCCGGAGTGGCGATGACACACAATGGCAGGTTCATTGGGTCATCTCCCGGGACCAGTTGATGGCGTTGACGTAGATGCCGAGCGGATTGGCGCGAAGACGTTCGGCGTCGTTTGGCATCTGTGTCACGATCGTCAGGATCGCGGTCCAGCGCTCGGTGCCGGAAAGCTGGCCGTTTTCGTAATGGTGCTCGATCCAGGCGACACGAAAGGAGCCCGGTGAAGCCCTGATGACCGAAGAAATATCCACCGCGACCTGCTGCTTGCCGACCCTGGAGAAAGGATCGTTGGCGCGAGCATAGTCATTGAGCGCTGCGGCGCCCTGGTCGGTGGTCCAATCATAGGCGCGCAACCAGTCCTGGCGCAGAACAATCGGGTCTGCGGGGATGGAGCGCACCTGTTCGACAAAGCGGGCGAGATGCCACGCTATCTGGGGATCAGTCGGCTTGTAATCCGCGATCGCGGGCGCGGTCGCTTGAACCTGGCCCATCTTGTCGACCTGCACGACCCAGGGCACCACAGTACCGCGGCCCAATTGCCAGACCAGTGACGTGGAAAGGCCTGCCGACAAGATGAGCGACCCGAACGCCATGGCGCGCCAGTTGCGTGCCTGCACGCGCGCAGAGCCGATGCGTTCATCCCAGATCTGCTCCGCCTTTTGATAGGGGGTTTGGGGGAGAGGGGTCTTGCCGTAGTGGACGTCGGGTCGCCTGAAGATGTTCATGGATCATTCGCCTTCAGAAAGAGAAATCGAAGCTCCGCCGCCATGGCTGTCGCCGGCGCGTACCGCGTGGGCAGCGGTCTGGGCGCCATGAGAGAGGCGTTGAGAGCGCTGCAAGCGTCTGGCCCATTCCGGCTGCCCTTGAGCGCTCGATGGCTTGCCCGCGCCCGACGCAGGAGCATCGGTTGACACCGCGGCACCACCGATCGTTCCCATGGTCGACGAACCGCCGGTGATTTCAGCCGCCGAACTGGCGCCGAAGGTGAAGCTGGACTTAAGCGATTGACCGGTGTTTGCGGCAGCACGCTTGAGGGGGGAGGAGGCTGCCGTAGCGCCAGCACGCGCAATGCCGCCCAAACCGGAGGCGATGCCTGCCGCGCCAGTCTGGCCGGCGGCGCCAAGCGTATAAGCGGCCGAGGCGCCGCCAGCGAGTGACGTGGCGCCACGAGCGGCTGACACAGCGCCCGAGAATGCGGTCGTCCCGCCTCGCGCTGCCAGGCCGGCGGCGCCATAGCCCGCAACCGACATGCCCCCCGCCGCAAGGCCGGTGCCAACGGCCGCACCGGCGCCAAGCTGCGGTCCACCCGCGACGAGGCCGTTGGCAATACCGGGACCGAAGATGCCGAGGCCAAGCAGCGACAGCGCCGCCAGCACGATCGCCATGGCCTGGTCGATGGTGGGGCTCTCGCCGCCAAAGCCTTGGGTGAATTCGCCGAAGAGCGTCGACCCGATGCCGATCACCACGGCAAGCACCAGAACCTTGATGCCGGACGAGATGACGTTGCCGAGCACGCGTTCGGCCATGAAGGCCGTCTTGCCGAAGAGGCCGAAGGGGATCAGCACGAAGCCGGCCAACGTCGCCAGCTTGAACTCGATCAGCGTCACAAAGAGCTGCACCGCCAGGATGAAGAAGGCGAGCAGGACGAGCGCCCAGGCAAAGAGCAGGCAAACAATCTGGATGAAGTTTTCAAAGAAGGAGACGTAGCCCATCAAACCGGAGATCGCCTCAAGCAATGGTCGTCCCGCATCGAGACCGGTTTGCGCCACCTTGCCGGGGTGCAGCAGGTCCTGTGCCGAGAAACCCGTTCCACTCGCCTTGAGACCAAGACCGGAGAAACTCTCGAACACGATTTGAGCGAGACCGTTCCAGTTGGATATCAGATAGGCAAAGACACCGACGAAGAGCGTCTTCTTGACGAGCCGTGCAAGAATGTCGTCATCAGCGCCCCAGCTCCAGAAGAGCGCGGCGAGCGTCACGTCGATGACGATCAGCGTGGTGGCGACGAAGGCGACCTCGCCGCCGAGCAAGCCGAAACCGCTGTCGATGTAGCGGGTGAAAGTGGCCAGGAATTGGTCGATGACACCGGTATTGCCCATGTCTATCGGGCCTCGTGCAGGGCAGCATCCGGCGCGTCCGGCTCGACAATTGAACGCCCCGATGGCTCTTTGAGACCAAGAAAGCGATCGCGCTGTTCGGCCCATAGCCGCGCGCATCCATCATCACGCAGGGCAGCCTCGCCAAGGACCTGGCAGCGGCGCAGACCGTCGTGAAGCGGATTTGGCATGTAGGCTGAGGTTGCGCGCGGGCGCTGGCCCGCCGGCTTGTCCTCCTTCCGGCTCATACCGAGCGCCGCCGCCGTGGCGGCGGCCGCGACAAAGATGACAGCCGCCATGCGAGCGAGCGTTTTTCCGTCCATGGCCTTCGACCTCAGCGGTTGAACATCTGGACCGAGCCGGCCTCGTAGCCCGAGCCTGGAGTGAGGAAGCGGCGCCGCTGCTCGCGTCCCTGATCGACCGCGGCAGCCCGTTCGGCCTCAGTCAGAGCCTGTGCGCGGCCGTTGGCAGCGACCACAGCGGTCAGATCCGCGAGCTGCTGGCCCTGGAGCGCGAGAAGCTGATTGCCAGCTTGCGTCGCCTGCAGAGCTCCGGTCGCCGATTGGCTGGCGCCGACCAGCGCCGACATCTGCGCCCGGCCGGTCTCGATGTTTCCAACCACACCGGCCTGGACGCGCATGGCGTCCTGAAGGCCGCCCACCGTGTTTTGCCAGCGCGAGCGCGCGTCCGTGACGAGCTCTCGGTCGGATGCCGAGAGCGAGACGCTGGCGTATTGCTGCTGAAAGGCCTTGTCGACCTGCTCGACGTCGAAGGCGATGTTCTGTGCTTGCCCGAGAAGCTGTTGCGTGCGTTGCACCGACTGTTGCAGTTGCTGGAGCGAGGACAAAGGCAGGCTCGCCAGGTTGCGCGCCTGGTTGATGAGCATCTGGGCCTGGTTCTGCAGCGAGGTGATCTGGTTTGTGATCTGCTGCAGCGAACGCGCGGCCGTCAGAACATTCTGGGAATAGTTCGATGGATCAAACACGATGAGGGCATAAGCTGGCGCCGTCATCATGGGTGAGATGGCGGCCGGCGCGGCGAGCATTGCCGCGACCAGAAAGATGGCGCGTGGGCGGCTTTGATGAACAGTCATGGTTGCGGATCCTTTTCAGGTTCGGGAAGGGTCAGGTTGGGAATAAGGTCGGCGGCCCAGCCGACGTCGCGGGCACGCAGCCAGGCCGCCAGGAAGCCGTGGCGGCCATGCTCGGCGATGATGCTGCCAATCAGGGCCTGATCGCCCTTCGAGGACGCGGCGCAAAGTGCCAGCCCGACCTCGGACAGGCCGAGCTCGAAGAGACGGTTGCCGCGGCGGGACTGGCAGTAGTAATCGCGCTTGGGTGTCGCTCGTGCCAGGATTTCGATCTGGCGGTCGTTCAGGCCGAAGCGCCGATAGATGGCGGTGATCTGCGGCTCAACCGCGCGCTCATTGGGCAACAACAGCCGGGTTGGACAGCTTTCGATGATCGCCGGCGCGATGGTCGAATTGTCGATATCGGCAAGCGACTGCGTGGCGAAGACGACGCTGGCGTTCTTCTTGCGCAGCGTCTTCAGCCACTCGCGCAACTGCCCGGCAAACCCCTCGTCGTCGAGGGCAAGCCAGCCTTCGTCGATGATGAGCAGCGTTGGACGCCCATCGAGCCGATCGCCGATGCGATGGAACAGATAGGACAGAACAGCCGGCGCGGCTTGCGTGCCCACCAGCCCTTCTATCTCGAAGGCCTGGACGGATGCCTGGCCGAGATGTTCGGCCTCGGCGTCGAGCAAACGGCCGTGGGCGCCTCCGACACAGTAGGGGCGCAACGCCTGTTTCAGGTCATTGGCTTGCAAGAGCACGCTGAGCCCGGTGATTGTGCGCTCCTCGACGGGAGCAGAGGCAAGCGACGTCAGCGCCGCCCAGATATGCTCCTTTGCGTCCGGGGTGATTGGGACGCCCTCGCGCGTCAGCAGCGCAACGATCCAGTCAGCCGCCCAGGCGCGCTCGTACGTGTCATGAACCCGGGCGAGCGGCTGAAGCGAAACGGAGGCATCCATGCCTTCGGTAAGCTGCCCCCCGAGATCGTGCCAGTCGCCACCCATGGCGAGCGCCGCCGCGCGGATAGAGCCGCCGAAGTCGAAGGCGAATATCTGAGCGTTGCGGTAGCGGCAGAATTGCAGGGCCATCAGCGCGAGCAGCACCGACTTGCCGGCGCCAGTGGGTCCGACGACGAGTGTGTGACCGACATCGCCGACATGAAGGACCAACCGGAACGGGGTCGAGCCTTCGGTCTTGCCGTAAAGCAAGGGAGGACTGACCAGATGCTCGTCCCGTTCCGGCCCCGCCCACACGGCGGACAGGGGCATCATGTGGGCGAGATTGAGCGTTGAGATGGGAGGCTGGCGGACATTGGCATAGGCGTGCCCAGGCAAGGAGCCGAGCCAGGCGTCGACGGCGTTGACGGTCTCGGCAATCGCCGTGAAGTCGCGGCCCTGGATGACCTTTTCGACAAGGCGCAATTTCTCGTCGGCGACGCGTGGTTCGGAATCCCAGATGGCGACGGTCGCGGTGACATAGGCCATACCCGCCATGTCGGCGCCGAGCTCCTGCAACGCCGTATCGGCGTCGGCCGCCTTGTTGGCGGCGTCGGTGTCAAGGAGGGCTGACGCTTCGTTGGTCATCACCTCCTTCAGGATCGAGGCGATGCTCTTGCGCTTGGCAAACCATTGCCGCCTAATCCTGGTCAACAGGCGGACAGCGTCGACCTTGTCGAGCAGGATGGCGCGGGTCGACCAGCGGTAGGGGAAGGCCAGCCTGTTGAGGTCATCGAGCAGGCCGGGTGTTGTGGCGGTCGGGAAGCCGACAATCGAGAGCATGCGAAGATGCTTGTCGCCAAGCCGCGGCTCGAGCCCGCCGGCGAGCGGTTCATCGGCCAGCAGCGCATCGAGATAGATCGGCGTCTCGGGGACGCGCACCTTATGGCGCTTGGTCGAGATCGTCGAATGCAGATAGGTGAGCGTTTCGCCGTCATCGAGCCAGTGGCATTCCGGCATGAACCCGTCGAGCAGGGACAGCACGCGCTCTGTCCTGTCGACAAAGGCGCGCACGATCTCGCCCGGATCCGCGCACGACTGGTTGCGCCCCTCATAAAGCCATCCCTCGGCGCGCGTGGCGTCTTCGGGCGGCGGCAGGAACAGGAAAGTGAGAAAGTAGCTCGATACGAAATGAACCCCCGCCTCGTCGAAGTCGGCTTTGCGCTCGGCATCGAGCAGCGCGGAGGCTGCATTGGCGAACTGGCTCTCGGGATAGGAGGCCGCTTCATGCCGCTGCGCTTCGACGAAGATGCTCCAGCCCGAGCCGAGGCGACGAAAGGCATTGTTGATGCGCGATGCCACCGCCACAAGCTCGGCCGCGACGGCGGAGTCGAGATCGGGCCCGCGAAACTTCGCGGTGCGCTGAAAACTTCCGTCCTTGTTGAGCACGACGCCCGGCGCGGCGAGAGCTGCCCAAGGCAGATAGTCGGCAAGGCGAGCGGCTGTCCGGCGGTATTCATGAAGGCTCATCACGGCCGCGTCCTCAAACCGACAGGTGCCCGGGCAGCCGCAAGTGCCGGCGTCCGACCTCGAAAAACAACGGATCGCGCCTGGCGGCCCATACCGCCGTCAGATGTCCGATTGCCCATATGAGGAGACCGACCAGCCACAGCCGCAGCCCAAGACCGACCGTGCCCGCCAGCGTGCCATTAAGGATCGCGATTGCGCGCGGCGCGCCGCCGAGCAGGATCTGCTCCGTCAGCGCCCTGTGGACGGGCACCGTCCACCCCGGCACCGCGTCGAGTTGTTCAAGAGCGCTTGTCATCAGATCAACGCTCCGCCGCCGAACGAGAAGAACGACAGGAAGAAACTCGACGCGGCAAACGCGATCGATAGGCCAAAAACGATCTGGATGAGCCGCCTGAAGCCGCCCGAACTGTCGCCGAAAGCCAGCGTCAGGCCGGTGACGATGATGATGATGACGGCCATGATTTTGGAAACCGGTCCCTCGACCGACTGCAGGATCTTTTCGAGTGGCTGTTCCCACGGCATCGAGGAGCCTGACGCATGGGCGCTCGACGCGACCAGGAGATTGATGGCAAGGGCGGTGGCCCCCGCGGCCAGGTGGCAGCGTGCAAGGAGGCGGATCATGAGATTTCTCCTGGGTTGATCGGTGTGGCGTCAGCAATGCGATAATCGCCGTCGGGACCGAGACCCTCGACCCGAACGAGTTCGCTAAGCCGTCTAGCGGCGCCACGTCCGGCGAGCACAGCGACGAGGTCGATCGTGTCGGCGATCAACGCACGCGGGACAGTGACGACGGCTTCCTGGATGAGCTGCTCAAGGCGGCGCAGCGCGCCCACGCCGGAGCCCGCATGAAGGGTACCGATGCCGCCGGGGTGCCCGGTTCCCCATGCCTTCAGCAGGTCGAGAGCCTCGGAGCCACGCACCTCGCCGATCGGGATGCGATCGGGACGCAGACGCAGCGAAGAGCGGACCAGATCGGCGAGCGTGGCGACGCCATCCTTGGTCCGCATCGCGACAAGGTTGGGCGCGGCGCACTGTAATTCGCTTGTGTCCTCGATGATCACGACCCGGTCCATCCCTTTCGCCACTTCGGCGAGCAGCGCGTTGGTGAGGGTCGTCTTGCCAGTCGATGTGCCGCCGGCGACAAGGACATTCGCGCGCTCCGCAACCGCGGCGCGCAAGATCGCGGCCTGGCCGGCTGACATTATGCCCGCCGCGACGTAGTCATCGAGCGTGAACACGGCGACGGCGCGCTTGCGGATCGCGAAGGCGGGTGCTGCGACGACGGGCGGCAACAGCCCCTCGAAACGCTCGCCGGTCTGCGGCAACTCGGCCGAGACGCGTGGGGAACGGGAATGGACCTCGGCACCGACATGATGGGCGACCAGACGCACAATCCGCTCTCCAGCGGCCGGCGCCAGTGTTTCCCCCGTATCGGCCAAACCTTCCGAAAGCCGGTCCACCCAGATGCGGCCATCCGGATTCAGCATCACCTCAACGATCGCGGGGTCGTCGAGAAACCGGGCGATGGCTGGTCCGAGCGCGGTGCGCAGCATGCGCGAGCTGCGCGCGCGTCTATCGGTATCGTTGTGCGATATAGCCATCCTGTCCCCGTTTGAGCCGGGAACGCGTCAGACGACGCCCGGTCGGGGACGATCAAAAGAGCCCTGGAGCGGTCTGGTTCAACGGGTTTCAGCCATCATCGTAGCGTGGCGTGCAATTACTGGCGAACGGCGGCGCCGGCGGCAGCGACCAACATAATGTGAACTTTCGCAATAATATGTCTATGTTTATTGACACACGACTCCTGCGAGGTTTATGAGAGAGCCATCGATGGCCTGCCCCTACGGGCGATCGTTTTCTATGGCGCGGAGGGTTGTCATGAGGTCCGGTCCGGAGGGTGCGATATCTCGGCGCATAAAAGCCCTCCTCAAGCACGCCGAAACGATACCGACAACGCCGCCGGCCCCGACGAAGAGGGTTGGCACCCCGTGAGCATGATCGAGATCTGGCTTGGCATTCTGCAGGGGTTGGGTATCACCGCAGAGGTCACGGCCTATGGCCTGCTCTTTGCGGTCCCCTTCGCGCTCGTCTTCGGCGTCGCGCAGTTTCTGGTCACCGGCTTGACGCGCTTTCTGGTTACCGCCGTGATCGAATTCTGGCGCAGCTCAGCGGTCGTCGTCCTGCTCTTCTTCTTTTACTACGTGCTGCCGGTGATGGGGGTCACTCTGTCGGCGCTGACCGTCAGTGCCTTGGTGCTCGGTCTCAACACCGGCGGTTATGCCAGCCAGGCGGTGCGCGCCGGGCTGCAGTCTCTTCCGGCGGGGCAACGCGAGGCCGGCATGGCGCTCGGCCTCTCGCGCCCGGCGATCCTGCTCCTGATCGAGCTGCCGCAGGCGCTGGTCGCGATGAGCCCGACCTTCGTCAACAACCTTATCCAGCTCGTCAAGGCGACGTCCCTCGTCTCGCTGGTCACGCTGACGGACATGACCTTCCGCGCCAAGGAAATTGCGCAGACCGACTACGACCCCGTCGCGATTTATTCGGCGCTGCTGCTGGCCTTCTTCGTCGTCTGTTATCCGATCGCACTTGCCGGCCGCTGGCTCGAGGCGCGGGTCAATCCCGAAAGAGGAACGCCGCGTGGGATTTGACTTCGATTTCGCACTATCGACCATCCCGACGATCATCGGGGCGATCGGGACGACCCTGCTCGCAACGGTCTTGAGTTGCCTCGGCGCCTCAGTGCTCGGCTTCACTTTCGAAATGATCCGCCGCGGCGGCGGTGCGACTGGCCTCGCCGTCCGCTTCCTGATCGACTTCATCCGCTCGACGCCGGTTCTGGCCTGGCTCTATTTCCTGTATTTCGTCCTTCCTTTCTACGGGATCCGGCTTGGCGCCGTGACGGTCGGCATACTGGGGCTGAGCCTCTATTACAGCGGTTACTTGGCGGAGGTGTTCAAAGCGGGCATCGACGCGATTCCCAAAGGCCAGCAGGAAGCGGCCAGAGCCTTGTCGCTGACCCGCCGCGACACGGTCGTTTTCGTCATCGCGCCGCAGATGTTGCGCAACATCGCCGCACCGTTGGGCAACTATCTTGTTTCAATCCTCAAGGCGACGCCCTATCTCGCAATCCTGGCTGTGCCCGAAATGCTCGGACGCGCCTTCGATATCGCTTCCGAGACCTATCGATACGCAGAGCCGCTGACCGTTGCCGGCATTCTGTTTCTCGCCTTGGCCTTGCTCATCTCTTACGGCGTGAAGCGCATCGAGCAGCGCCTGCTTGCGGCTGGACGTCGCTGATGCTCGCTGAAACCTCACATCCAGTCGCGGCCGTTCAATTGATCCCTCATGTTAGGATCGACGGCCTCAACAAGTGGTTCGCCGCCCTGCAGGTTTTGAAAAACATCGATCTTTCCGTACGGCCGGGCGTACGCATCGTCGTTTGCGGACCGTCCGGCTCGGGCAAGTCGACCTTGATCCGCTGCATCAACGGTCTGGAGCCTTTCCAGAAGGGAACGATCCAGCTCGACGGGATAGCACTGGGAAGAAATGCCCGGGACACTGCGACGGCGCGCCGGCTGACAGGCATGGTGTTCCAGAGTTTCAACCTGTTTCCGCACCTCACGGTGCTTGCCAACTGCACGCTGGCGCTGCGCCGGGTTCTCTTGAAACCGGCACGGGAGGCCGAAGAGATCGCCATGCAGCATCTGACCGCGGTCCGCATCCCCGAAAAAGCGCAGGCCTTTCCGGCCCAGCTCTCGGGAGGCCAGCAACAACGGGTGGCGATCGCACGTGCGCTTTGCCTCAATCCCCGCATCATGCTGTTCGACGAACCCACTTCGGCGCTCGATCCGGAAATGATCAAGGAAGTCCTCGACGTCATGATCGCGCTCGCAGGAAGCGGCGTGACCATGGTCTGCGTGACCCATGAGATGGGTTTCGCACGCGAAGTCGCCGATGAGATCGTTTTCATGGACGAAGGCCGCATTGTCGAGCATGCCTCGTCCAGAGACTTTTTCTCTCGAGCCGCTCACCCACGCGCCCGGCTGTTCCTGGATACCATCCTGAGCCATTGAGAGCCGACGCGTGTGGACCCTGCGTGACGGCAGTCGGCGCGCAAGCACGCCACATGCCGGAATCGCCGAGCAGGTCACCAGTCCGGCGCGAACGCGTAGCCAGCCGAGCGGACCGTCCGGATCACATCGCTTCCCACGGACGCCCGAAGCCTTTTGCGCAGCCTGGCGATATGGACATCGACACCCCGCACGTCGGTTGCGGCTGCATGTTCAGGCCATGCGGTCGCGACCAGTTCCTCGCGGCTGAAGACCTTGCCAGGCTGCGCCAAAAGACTGCGCAAAAGCTTGAACTCGATCGGTGGCATCACGATTTCTTTTTGCCTGAAGAATGTCCGGTGAGTCTGCCGCTCCAGCCGGAAATCGCCCTGAACCAACTCACCCGAATCCGTTTCGCGCGACTGCTTCGCAAGGCCCGCTTTGCCATGCAGCCAGGCCAAAAGCTGTTCGGGGGCGAACGGCCGCGAAAATATCTCGTTGACTCCAGCCTTGATCAAGTCGAGATGAAGCTTGCCCGAACGCGGGGCAACCAGGCTCACGACCGGCGTCCCTTTGGTTGCCGCGCCAGATTTCAACCAGGTGGCCTGTTTGACCACCGCACGGTCGCCTGGATGGCAGTCCATGATCACGGCAAGCGGGGATGCCGCCTCGATGGCGCGTGCGATTTCCCGATCTCCCGAAATCAGGCGAATCTCGAACCCCGCTACCGAAAGTATGTGCCCGAAAACCAGGAAAAAATCCGGGTCCTTCGAGGAGATCAGGACCAGCGGCTTCATGAGTCCGTCAACCGGGTTCGACACATCATAAGGCTGACTACCGCGCAAATGGGCGCGATGACAATATCCATGGGTTTCTTTGAATCCTTTCAACCTTTCTGAGTCGTGCCTCTACCCAAGTTTCGGGTGCTTATGGATAAGCGGGAATGCATCGAGTGTGGACGGCAGCTTTGCGCCGCGTTTCGGACATTTGTCCTAGCCCGGTAGTTCATCAAGACCGGTCGTTTCTAACCAGTGTCACGAAGTGCGCTAAGACATTCTCCGCAGTTCGCTCCGCTGTGTTTCCCGTCACTCCCCACTGTGCAAAGTGTCCGTCAATGCACATGCGTGCGAGCCCGTAGACCAGCGCCCTCGCGGCGATCTGCGTCTCTGCTATGTCGTTTGACCGGAGCATGTCTCGTCGCTGAGCTTCTACCATTGCCCCTTCCATCAAAGCACGCACCGCTTCGTTATCGCGACGCAGCGACTCCGAACTATCCCAATCAATGAGGCTCCTAGCGGAGATGATTTGGAAATGGGTGGGGTTTCGAAGTGCCCAGCGCAAATAGGCCATTCCAACAGCGGCAAAGCGTTCAATCGAATCGTCCGTAGCGACATTTTTGACGGCGTTCGTAATCTCCGAGCGGAATCGGCTCATTGCCTGCTCCGCGACAGCCGTCATCAATGCGGTCTTACTCGCGAAATGACGGAAGGGTGCACCGGGGGAAACGCCCGCTCGCTTGGCGACTTCGCGCACGCTGACATTTTCGGCCCCGTCCTTCTCTATCAGTTGAACCGCAGCATCGATTAGCACCTGCCGCAGATTGCCGTGGTGGTAGCCAGTGCGGCTAGGCGTCTTGTCCTTTGGCATTTCGTCCTTCGTTCGTTTGAACTGCACAATGCATGCGTATCACCGATGCGGGCATGATGTAATCGCTGTTTACAACGAAGATGATAGGATGTAAGCAGTGATTACAAATGGGATCGGAACAGGCCTGCGACTTTCGCGGTTGCCGAACTCCCAGATGGAGGAGCTGAACATGTTCGCCAGAAACGCCGAAACTCACCCACTGCAATCGTCTATTTCGGTCCCCAGCCCAGCCGGAGAACCTCGGCCGGAGGTAAGCTTAAGCGCGGCTGTGACCAACGTTCCGCTTTATCGGCTTGCGTCCATCGCCGGAGTGGGAAGCGCACTTATTCTTCTGGTCAACGCGGCCAAGCGCAGCTCGGTCATCCCGACCACCGATTTGACGCAACTTCTGGCGCCCCTTGCAGAGATATTGGCGCTGGGTCTTGTCGTGGGTTTGTTTCTTGCTTCTGGACGGCGTGCTGGCCGGCTTGGCACTATCGCGTTTGTCCTCAATTTCGTTGCATTGGCAAGTTTGGAAGGAGTGGAAGTGGTGATCAATCTCGTATTTTCGAAACTTCCGCTGACAACCATCATCGACTTACGAGCCGGGCCATTGGGAGTCGCGCTAGTCGCCAGTTCGCTGCTTTTCTTGATTGGGACGTTTGCGTTCGTAATTTCTCTTGTCGTTGTAAGAAGCGTGCCACGCATTCCACTGGCGCTCTATCTCCTTGGCGCGGCGCCTATCGCCCTCCGTGCGTTCGTGCCGGAGTGGGCTCTCGACCTTGGCTTAATGGTTCTTGCGATAGCTATCGCTTGGTTGGCCGGCTGGCTGTGGAGAAGCGCGACCGCCATCGATGATCCCAATGTGCACTTAACGCGCGGTGCGCTGTGACCTCGCCGCCGATATCCAGGCGCACATGATCGACGATATTGGCTTGACGAAGGCCGAAGTCGAATCTGAATCATTCTGGCGATGACCGGGTCCTGACTTGGCCGGGCACTTGAAAGCTCTAACCATTGTCGGGTGCTCTCACGTCACCCTTTAGGTCCAGCCAGTGCGATGCCCACGCCAATTGTCCGCTCTTGAAGAGTTGCAGCTCGAAGCTGCGGCTCCGCTCTCGGCCCCAAAATGGTCGTCGAATAGTTCTGCAATTTGCGATCGATTGGCGGTCGCCGGCTGGCGAACTTCAGCTGGCGATGGGTATCATTCTAGATCTTGTCGGCAAGTATGACGCCGCTGATGCCGTAAGCGCGGCGCGTCTGTTCAACTGCCTCGGGCGTGACATCGATCAGCAACGCGATGATGTCGCCGTCGGGATGTTCCAGAACGTCGCCGAGCTCGGTCAGCGTCCAGCCAAGCGCACGCAGCCGTTTTGGCCAGAACGCCTCGCAGACCACACTGATCTGTCGAATCCCCAGGCTTTGTGCGGCCTCGAGCAGACCGCAAAGAACAAAGCCGGCGACCGGCGATGAGGCACCCTGCGTGCGGAGCGATGGAACGACGAAGAAGCGCGTCCATTCGAAAATCTCAGCCGCTCTCGGCGGCCTGCCGCCAGCGAGACCCGGGAAGACCTCGCTCATGAGATGCGGCTGCAGCGTCGGCACGAGGCGCGAGCCGCCTACGATCTTGCCATTGGTATCAAGCGCCAAGACATAAAGCGCATGTTCGTTATCGAAGGCATCGATCTCGATGTTGATCGGCCGGGCGACGGCGCGCCAGCGTCTCTGCTTCACGTAGATCTCGTACCGTATCCGAAAGTAGCGTTCCAGAACTTTCCTGTAGTGCTTCCTGTTATCCCAAGTGACCAGATGCATACGAACCATGACGCCTCCAGGCGGAGGGTCGTAGGAAAATCGACTTGCCGTACGTATGACGGTATTCAGGTATTGCTAAATCTGGATTTCCTGCCGTCGCAGCGCCTTGACAATGGCATGCGCCACGTTGATTGCATCGAGTTTGCCTCGAATGTTGCGCTGATGGCTTTCGACCGTGTTCCTGGTGACACCGAGGATACAAGCGATGTCATCGGTGGATTTGCCTTGCGCGCTCCACTCCAGGAGTTCGCGCTCGCGCGCCGTCAAGGGCGTCGGCTCATCGCGATCGCCGGGTGTTCCCAGCGCTGAGAGGCTGCGAAAGGTATGCACGCAAAGTGTCTCGATAAAGGGCATGGCGCTTGGCGGAACGTCCATCCGGTCACTCGCCATCGTGACGACGCCCGGCCCGGCCAACGGAACATGAATGGGGACACAGATACCTTCTTTCATCCCGAACTCGGCCGCCTCGTCCATGACCAGCTTCGCGCGTGGAACCAGCCTTGCGGCCGGCAGCTCGCCCCATCGGAAAGGCTCTGGCGAGTGCCGGCACTGGGCGACACAAGGATCGTGCAAAAAATACTCCTGGGCGACATAGCGACGATGCCATTCAGGCGACCAGCCATCTGCAAGAATCTCTCGCTGCCAGTCCGTGCCGTGCGGCACGGGCAGTCCGGTGATCAGAAAATTGCGCAATCCGTAATGCTCCATCGCCGCGCGGAACGCTTGAAGGATTGCATCGGCCGACCGTGCGGTGTCGATCTTCGTGATCGCCGCAAAAAGGTCGACAATAGTTTCGCTCTCCATCGACAGACCTCAACCAAAGTCAGGCCCTACCCCGCGAAACAACCTATGGCTGTCTAGATCCAATCTTCAATAGGAAGCGCATCGAATGTACACTGAAGGAGTCAATCCCATGTCACAGCGAAGAGACAAGTGAAAATCAGGTCAGCACTGCTTTATAGAAGGTTGGCTTCAATCGGTCGACTTTGAAGCGGCCGGTTTCGTCACCCGTATAGCTCGCTTGTTTGCCGGGCCTGCCGAAACCAACTCTTGCGGCTCGACATTCAACGCCTTGGCCAAAATTTCGACTGTATCCAGCGTGGCGTTGCGCCGGCCGGCCTCGACGCTGCTGATATAGGCACGCGTGCGGCCCGAAACGAAAGACAACTGCTCCTGAGAGAGTTTTCTCTCTCTCCGGAGCCGCTGCACGTTCAGGCCGAAAACGCCGCGAAGTTTCATCAAACAACGGATGCTACGACGCGCACTATGGTGCGACACACTATAGTGCACATTCCGCATTGACATCGCTGCTGTTGGCTGTTTGAAACAACCAGCGATTTCATCGTTTCCTGGATAAGGAATAGCCATGGCGAGCCGGCCGTTTCGCGACCTCGCACACGATATGTCCGCGCATCTCCCAGGCGAGCAAAACCGACCCGTTATGGACACAGGTCGCGTCCTGGAGTTCGTCTGCATCCGATGCAGCACTTCCTATCCCGCCGACGTCACCATCGACTCCAAGGGATGCGCGCGCTGCCAGGACACCGCGCCGGCAAATCTTGCGCCCGTCTATGCAGCTCCGCAGCCCGACCCTTTAGCCGGCGCCACCAGCTCGCGCTCGCTGTGGCGTTTTGCGCATATGCTGCCTTGCACAGAGGCGGAGGCGGTGAGCCTCGGCGAGGGGCTGACGCCTTTGCTTGCCGCGCCGCGCATCGGCGCGTTTCTCGGCGTGCCTGAGCTTGCAATCAAGGATGAAGGCCGAAACCCGACCTGGTCGCACAAGGACCGCTTCTCGACCATCGCGGTCAGCGTGGCGCGCGCGCGCGGCGCGAAAATCGTCGCGACCGCCTCATCTGGAAACGCCGGCGCCTCGCTGGCGGCCTACGCTGCCCGCGCCGGGTTGAAATGCGTCGTCACCACTTTCGCGGGATCGGCCGGCGCGATGCTGGCGCAGATCCGCAAATATGGCGCGACGGTCCTGCCCTTGGTCAGCAAGATGGACCGATGGTCGCTGCTTGAACAGGCAGCGGCCCGCTACGACTGGTTCATCGCGTCGCCCTATCACGGTCCGGTCGTCGGCAGCCACCCACTCGGCATCGAGGGTTACAAGACGATCGCCTACGAGATCGTCGAGCAGTCAAACGGGACGGCGCCAGACTGGTGCGTCCTGCCGGTCTGCTATGGCGATGCGTTGTCCGGCGTGTGGGCTGGCTTTTGCGAGCTGTTCACCCAAGGGTCGATCACGCGCCTGCCGCGTCTCGTCGCGGCGGAGGTGCATGGCTCGCTGGCGGACGCTCTGGCGAGCGGCACTGATGCGTTGAGTGAACACAAGATGCTGTTTGACAGCCTTGCCGTATCGATCGGTACGCCGCGCAGCACCTTCCAGGCGCTGAAGGCGCTGCGCGAATCCGGCGGGCACGCCGTCCCCGTCAGCAATCAGGGCCTGATCGCGATGCAGGAACGCCTTGCGCGGGACGAAGGGATCTTTGCCGAACTGGCGTCGGTCACGCCACTGATCGCCATATCGAAATTGAAGGACCAAGGTGTCATCGCAGCCACAGACCGTGTCGTGGCCGTCGTTACAGCCAGCGGTCTCAAGGACCTCGATCGGTCCGCCGGATCGAACGAACACGATCAGATCTTCCAGACGACGGACGATGCCTGGCGCTGGCTCGACAAGAACGGGCTGGATCTCGCTTCATAGATTTTCCGCCGCGCCAACAGCCGGTGGCACGTCGCTTGCTTCGCGCGTTTTCAGCACATCGTCGAGACTGCGACGCAGCCAGAGAAAGCGTGTCCATTGCGTCTCCGCGGCCGGTGCAATGGTGGTCAGCGTCCTTGGCTCGGACGGTTCCTTGCAGGGCCAGCCAGGCAGAGCGCTGAGCCATTCATCGTTGTAGACAGTCTCGGCATGGCGATGGCCTTCGTCAGGCATGATGACCGCCACTTGCGCATCCGGAAGGGTCGTTGCAACCCAATGCGCCACCAACGCGGCGGCGCCGCTGGTCGGCCCCATGAAGAGGCCGTGCTCGCGCAGCAAGCGGTGCGCGGTCCTATACGCCGGATAGGCGCCAACCCAATGGATCTCGTCGACAAGCTCATGCCTGACATTTTTCGGCAGAACGCTGTTGCCCAGGCCGCGAAGCATGCGTTTGCCGACGGGCTGTCCGAACAGGATGCTGCGATGGGTATCGACGGCAAACACCGTCAGATGCGGAAAGACCGTTCGCAAAAAGGACGCGGTGCCGCATAGCGAGCCGCCCGTACCGACGCAGCCGACCAGGCAGTCAACCTTGCCCATTGCCCGGATGAAAAGTTCGGCCAGCCGCGCATAGGCAAGCCAATTACCCGGACTGTCGTATTGGCGGGTCCAGAAGCCGTCCGGCTCGTTGGCCAGGATTTCCTGGAGGCGCTCCAGCCGGCCAGGCTGGTTGCCGTCGCCGCGCGGATCGTCAAGGGCGATGACCGTGGCGCCGATGCGCTCCAGGCGGGCTTTGTATTTGGCATCGATCAACGTTGAAGCGGTGACGAGTGTAAGGCGATAGTCACGCGCCGCCGCCAGCAGCGCGACCGCCATGCCGAACGTGCCCGATGTCGTCTCGACAATGTGGGAGCCTGCCTTCAGTTCGCCATTCGACGCTGCCCGATCCAGAATGAAGCGGGCCGGCATCAGCTTCATCAGCGGAAACGCCGCGGCCACTAGATTTGGCGCAAGGCGCGCAAGACGCGGGGTCTCAAGATCCCTGAAATAGTCCACGTCGAGGGTCACCATGACCAGCCCTCCGCATTGACCAGATGGACTTCGACATCCTTGAAGCCGGCACGTCTTATCTGCTGCGCAACCAGGGCCGCCCGTCGCTTCAGATTCGATGCGAAAAGATCGAAGATCAGGCCGAACAACGAACCGCTATGGGCGACCTGCACCCCGCACGCCCCGCCCCGTCTGGCAATCTCGGCGATCTCGTTGAAGCCCTGTTTTGGCAAGTGCCGTTGACTGATCAGGGCACTGGCCGAGGCGGCGCGTCCGAGAAGATAGGGATCTTGAAGGCGAACCGCCCGCGCCACCAGCGCCCGCAGCACGCCGAATTCCTGGATCTCGGCACTGTCGTAGCGTGCGGGCGGCAGCTGCAATGTATCGACCGGAACCCCGCCATTTGCCTTGAAGCCGACCAGAAGCAGCGGCGGCAGCGAGCCTCCGAAATTCTCGATCACCTTGCCTTCGCGTTGCGCGAAAAGCACCGCGTGATCATCGAAGGCGATCGCGTCGCTGGCGCGCTCGGCAGCCACGGCCAGACGCCCGATGCTTGACGGCCGCAACTGGACGTTAACGGCTGCGGCGACAGCGCGAATGGAAGCGACAACGTCAGCCGTCGATGAGCCGTAGCCGTGCCCCACGGGGATTGCGCTTTGAAGCGTCAGCTCGCCACAGCCAGTGACGTTCAAGAAATCGAGCGTGAGCCGCGCGGCTGCCGCCGCTTTGACCTTATGGTCGGGAGTGACGACGACCGCATCGCCGTCACTCCTGTCAAAGCGCGCCTCCGATTTCAAGCCGGCGATCGGCAGTGTCACGAGCCCGCGATGAAGACTCCCGTCATCATCCTTGAAGACGCCCTGGATGAGCTCGCCATGATGCGCTATCGCAATCGCCGTACCAACCGGCGACGGCAGCGCTCCACGGCTCATGAGATCGCCGGCCTCAGCCATTTTCATCTTTCCCCAGGCTTTCTCGCCACGCGGGAAGATGGCGCCGACGACTGACGGCCGCTCTCAAGGAATTCCGGTATTGACGGCTTCCTGTTGTACCTGCAGGGGACGAGGCGATGCTGGCCGATCGTCAGGCGGCGGAGCCGAGGTGCCTCAGCGGCCGGCCGGCCGAAACCGATTGCGCCGCAGCCATGATGCCTTGCGCATCGATCCCGTAATACCGGTAGAGGTCCGCGATCGTACCGGTCTGGCCAAAATGCTCGACGCCGAGCGCGCGCGTGCGATGGCCATGGACCGAACCCAGCCAGGCGAGCGTCGCGGGATGCCCGTCCAGCACCGTCACGATGGCGCATGAGGCGGGCAGACCAGCCAGCAGGCGCTCGACATGGCTGGTGGCGCGGGGATGGCCATACTGGCGCGCCCGCGCCGCGGCAGACCAGCCGGCGTTCAGCCGATCGGCCGAGGTCACGGCCAGAAGCCCGACATCGCGCCGGTCACCCGCCATCAGCCCCAATGCCTGGACAGCTTCCGGCGCGACAGCTCCCGAATAGGCGATCACCACAGCGGCATTCGGCCCGGGTTTGCGCAGCCAGTAGGCGCCATCGACGATGGCGCGCGCCAGCGGATCCTCCATCTGGCGTGACGGCTGCTCGATCGATCGCGTGGACAGCCTGAGGTAGACTGAACCTCCGGTCTGGTCGCGCAGCCAGCTGTGGTTGTCGGGCTCGGCCTCGCCGGAGCGCTGGATATAGTCGAATGCCCAACGCAGGATGACTGCCAGCTCGTCGACATAGGCCGGCTCGAACGCCGCCAGGCCGTCTTGCGCCATGCCGATCAGCGGCGTGGCGATCGACTGATGCGCTCCTCCCTCGGGCGCCAGTGTCACGCCTGATGGCGTCGCCGCCAGGATAAAGCGTGCATCCTGATAGCAAGCATAGTTGAGCGCATCGAGACCACGCTCGATGAAGGGGTCGTAGAGCGTTCCTACCGGAAGCAGGCGCTCGCCGTGAAGCGTGTGCGACAGACCCAGCGCCGACAGCATCGTGAAGAGGTTCATCTCCGAGATGCCCAGTTCGAGATGCTGTCCCGACGGCGAAAACGTCCAGTTGAAGGTAGAGGGAATGCGCTCTTCCCGGAAGAGGTCTGCCTGTCCGCCGCGCGCGAACAGGCCCCGCCTGTTCACCCAGGCCCCGAGATTGGTCGAGACCGTGACGTCCGGAGACGTGGTCACGACACGCTTGGAAAAATCGCTGTCTGACTTGGCGATCTCGTGCATCAAGAGGCCGAAGCCCTGTTGTGTCGACATGGAGGCCTGTGCGCCCCAGGGGATCTGCGGCACGGGTACGGCTGGAGTTTTATGGCGACGGGTAGCTGCCTGCGCGAAAGGCGACGACGCCAGATAGGACCGGATCACGGCCTCATCGTATGCAAGGCCCTCGAACAGGTCCCATTCACGCCCCTCGCGTACACCCATGCCTTGCCGCAGCGCGTCGACCTGCGCCGGCGTCATCAATCCGGCGTGATTGTCTTTGTGGCCGGCGAGCGGCAGGCCGAAGCCCTTGATCGTATAGGCGATGAAACAGGTCGGACGATCATGACCGCGCGCTTGCTCGAAGGCATCGATGATGCTTGCCAGATCGTGGCCGCCAAGGTTTGCCATTAAGGCGGCAAGGTCGTCGTCGCTTCGCTTCTCGATCAGGCGGGTCACCGGTCCTTGGTCCCCCAGGTCATCCAGAAGGCGCCGGCGCCACGCGGCGCCGCCCTGGAAGGTCAGCACCGAATAGAGCTGGTTGGGGCATGCATCGATCCACGACCGCAGCTTTTCGCCGCCCTCTTCGGCGAACGCCGCCTGTTGCAATGTCCCATGTTTGAGGATCACCACGTCCCAGCCGAAGTTTCGAAAGATGGATTCGAAGCGCAGCCACAAGCCTTCGCGCACCACCGCATCAAGGCTTTGCCTGTTGTAGTCGACGACCCACCAGGTGTTTCGCAGGCCGTGCTTCCAGCCTTCGAGAAGAGCCTCGAAGATATTGCCTTCATCCATTTCGGCGTCGCCGAGAAGGGCCACCATCCGACCTTCCGGCTGGTCCGCGTTCCAGCCTTTGGCCCTGACATAGTCCTGGACCAGCGAGGAGAACAAGGTCTGCGCCACGCCCAGTCCGACCGACCCGGTCGAGAAATCGACATCGTCGATATCCTTGGTTCGTGACGGGTAGGACTGCGCGCCGCGATAGCCGCGAAAATTCTGCAGCTGCTCGAGCGTCTGCCTGCCGAACAGATACTGGATGGCATGGAAGACGGGGCTCGCATGCGGCTTGACGGCAACGCGGTCTTCAGGCCTGAGGATCTGAAAGTAGAGCGCCGTCATCAAGGTCGACGCGGACGCCGACGACGCCTGATGACCGCCGACCTTGAGGCCGTCCTGCGACCCGCGAACATGATTGGCATGATGGATCATCCAGACAGCCAGCCACAGAACCTTGCGTTCAAGCTCGGAAAGGATCGTCATCGTCGGCTCCCGTGAAATCGCGCTCAAAGATAGCGGCCAAGGTCTGTCAAAAGTGGCTATTCTTGCGCAAGCTTATCGATGATATTGGCTGATCCAGCCAAAAATGACGCCCACATGAGGGAAACGTGCCAAATCCGACGCTCGATGCAATCGACCTGAAAATCATCGCCGCGCTGCAGAAGAACGCAAAGGCGACGACGAACGACCTGGCTGAAGCCGTCGGCCTTTCGCCTTCACCATGCGCCCGGCGCGTGAGGCTCCTGGAGAGCGCCGGCGTCATCAAAGGTTACACCGTGGTCCTCGACCAGAAGAAGCTCGGCCTGCCGATCAGCGCTTTCGCGTCGATCAAGCTTGAACGGCAACGCGAGGACGATCTCGACCGCTTCTCCCAGGCGGTGCTGCGCTGGCCAGAGGTTGTCGACTGCTATCTGATGACCGGCCAGCGCGATTACCTGATGCGCATCGTGGTGCGCGACCTCGAGGCCTATGAGCGGTTCATCAAGGACAAGCTGACGCGGCTGGACAACATCGCCTCGATAGAAAGCAGCTTCGCCCTGGGGCAGGTCAAGCGGTCGGAGGTCCTGCCTGCCTAACCGACCGGTAGTCTCCAGCGGGCGGAACGCCTTCTGCTTGTCTTGGTGGTCAGCACAGTGCGCCAGTTCGGCTTCTCGAAGACGCTGACGACACGTTGTTGCAGGCTTGTCGGTCATCGCTAAGCCATGCGCGTTCGTATGTTGCGCTGATATTAGCATGAGCGCATGTATTCCAGCCGGCATTCTGCGCAAAGCCGGTCAAACAACCGCTGGAGCACGTCCAGATGCTCGGGCTCAAACACTCCGCCACAACTAGCGAGAGGCATCACAATGCGCCTCGATAACCCACGCAACTAATTTACTCTCGGCACAGGCTCGGAAAGGTCGAATCGGTAAATTTGTATGGAACCGTACCATGTTCGGGCGATCATTTCCCTGAATGTAGACGAAGCCCGCACTCTCTGGCGGAGAGAGCGCGGGCCGATCGGAGTCCGATCTTCGACAAGGGGGCGCGGGCACCCGCTCTGCCGCGTGAGTCAATCTTTAGGAATGACTAATGTTCCGCAGGGATCCTGGCCGCCGCGACGGGGGTGCTGATCGGTTTCATCTGCCCTCAATACAAGAAAGGTCTCATTGTCCGCCGCCCAAAGCTAAAGCAAGAATATTCGACACTAGATGCGGCGGGGTTCAATCGACTGATGGCAGCAGAGGGCGGGATCCAAAGCTGTTTTGCCTCAGTTGACTTCGATAATTTTCGTCGACCACTTTTTGGCGGGCGGCCGGCGCGTTTTCACCGGAGCTGGCCTCTCCGTGGGTTGTGCCGAGGAAAGACGGAGCGCCCGCAATCGCGCCGTCTTTGCATTTCGTGCCAGCGTTTCCGCCTCAATCAACAACTTCGCCTCTCGATCGGCGCGCTCGATGCGCTCTTTGTCGATCCGTCGTTGGGTCAAGATAGCCTCCCTGGCTAACTGGCCTATAAAATTATCGCTTGCTAAAATTGTTCCTTCGCTGGTTTCCAGCGGACAGTTTGTGAGCGCCCCAGCGATATTGTAGCCCGCAAAATCGTTTGGCCCCTCCGCGCAGCTTCATTTGGCACCAGCTTTAAAGGTTTTGAAACCTGACAAGAAGGATGTTTTTTGTTCGTGTCGCCGCCCAATTCGGAGCTACCGCCATGACGCAGCCGATGGAAGAGTACATACGATTTCAAACTGCGAATGAGGCCTTGCGGCAGGCGCGAGCGCTAGGAGCTACCGGTGACCTAGCCGCCGCCTTCAGGCCGCTTCCTGAACGACTATGCGGGTTTGTTCTTTTCTCCCCGCCACCCGCGAGGCGAAGCCCTTGCCCCATTCATTCAGCCAGTTTTCCCAGCCGTAGAAGGTCAAGGCAGCAATAGGGATCACGCAAGCCAGCGTCAGTCCCAGCGCCAGTGCATAGGTTTCAACTGGGCCTAGTCCCAACGCGTGAAGGTGCTGGTACACCGTAGATCTGTAGGCTAGCACAACAATTACCGGGCTGTGCACAAGATAGATGGAATAGCTGATATTGCCGAGCCACACGGTTGCCGTGTTGACCAGCAGCCTGAGCGGGAGAAGGTAGAGCCCCACCAAGAGGCACCCAAACATCGGCCCTTGCCAATAGATGGCCGGGCCGAATGGGACCAAGCCATGGATAATCACATAGAACTGAAGCGGCACCGAAGCCAGCAGGAGAGCGCCGATCACTCGTTTATGTTTCCATTCGCCAGCAGCCCGGACCATATAAAACGCGATGATCCCGAACATGAACATCGGCGCCAACCCAAAGATGGACTGATTTATGTACGAGGCGGAGTCGGCCACCAAGTTCCCGATGACAGATCGAAAAGCCGCGGCGACTAAGAAGGCAACAACGAGCGCCCGAATGGCCAACGTCACACTTTTGGTTCTGGCATATATGAAGGGAAACATCACGTAGAACGCCATTTCCACGCCAATCGTCCAGCCCGCCAGGACCATCGCCGTTTGATATCCGCTGCCTGGAATGAAGTTGAAGACGAAAAATATGTTCGCGGCTAGCGCACTCCATCTGAAAGGAAAGATGCGCATCAGGCGTGTCACGATGATCAAGAGGTAGAATAGCGGAGCTATCCGAAAAAAACGCCGCAGCATGAACCCTAGATAGGGCCTTTCTTCTTTGTCATGCTTCGGCATTGTAAGGCAAAGCGAAAACGCGCTCACGAGGAAGAACAGATTAACGCCCATAACGCCGTTTCCGACGAACCCCTCTGCCCACCATGGAAGCGCCAAATGCGGATTAGGCATATGGGCTACATGGACCATCACGACCCATAGAGCAGCCATCCCGCGCAGGGCGCTGAGATAGGGAAAGCGATCCGGCCGTTTGATCTGCGTCGTCAATTTGGACACCCGGCGAGCCCCCGCCAGATGCATTGCTCCTACAGGGATTGGAATTTTGACGCAACGGTTGAGATCGTCGGCCAGCATGTGATATTGCCCATCAGCATGATGACCAAGTTGAACAAAACAGAGATGCTCGCCGTCTGTCTGGCCGCGCTGGTACTTCTAACCTAGATCATCAACTACCCCAATCGAGACAGTGCCCAGGGACGGCGAGTGGCATTATTCCTATGCCAGAAAGCCCGTCTTTATTCAGGATGGAACCACGGCAACGGGCACTGTTATGACCCGGTGGGGTGGAAGTTCTTGGGAACACCGGTCACCGCACAGAGATGAGGCAATGGCGCTGGATACCGCTCCTGTCCTCGGGCCTAGTGCTCAATAGACCGCAAGTCAGAAATGATCGGGCTACTGCCGCTGACGTTAGACCGCAGCCCCATGAACCCGCCGAGATAGGGCGTTGTGAGCGCCACCGTGCCGAGCAGCGGCCCATTATAGACCTTGAGGCTGCTGGAGCCCGGGTCAATGACAAGCCGATATTGCTTGGAGACCCCACTGAAATCCGCCGCATTGACTGCGGTGGCCGTGTAGGTGTTTTCCCCGGTCAACTGATAGACCGTGACAAATCCGGTCGAGGCCGCACAGCCGACGCCGACGCCCATGCGAGCTTTCATGCCTGTCGCGCCGGTCGGCGGGGCGGTGTTGACTCCGTGCAGAACGAATTGTGTATCCTTCGCGAAGGTGGCGGCGAAGGTGATGTCTATGCCTTCCGTCGCGATTAGGCGAGAAATGGGAAGCTCGTCCCACAATTCCACAGCATCGGCGCCATTGGCGAAGATCGTGACACTTTGGCCGCCAAGAAGATCCTTGTGCCGGTCAAAGCCAGTCACCGTAGTTCTGCCGAACGACTTCTTGACCGACGATCGGCGCGTCCGGACGTAGCTGAGGCCAAGTGCGGCGGCCCCTGCACCCGATGATAGTGTCACCATGTGCAGCCCGACGGGGACGTTCCGCGCGACGCAAACCTCGTGGTCCTGCACGAACTCGCTGCCAGTCAGGCTGATCGCGGACTGCTGATTGATACTTCCGACGGTGACGCCTTGGTCGAAGCCCACACCGACGCTGGTCAGGCCGCCGCTCCAAATCGGATATCCAATCCAAATGTCGAGCCCTGGCTCATCCAGCTTCACCAGAGCTCTGAGGCTCTTCGGGTGGTTGATGGCATCGGAAATCTGTTGGAAACCGGTTCGTGTAGCCTCGGCGATAAGCGGGGTATTCGCCGGGGTGATATTCACCGTCCCCTCGACGCAAGACATAAACTGGGCGTTCCCTCCGTGATTGACGGAGACACAATCGAAATTCACGGGCAGCGAATTCGCCTCAACGGCATCGACGCACCTGAGAGTGCGCAGCTCTGCCTTGACGCCTCCGGCAAGAAATATCGTTGCGGGCAAAGGGCGTCTCTCGCCCCGGCCGACTTCCTCGAGGCGCATCGCCCGATATCGTGCATCGAGGTCGACCGCGACCGGTTCAGACGCATGGTGGCCGTCTGCACGGCAGGAGGCGTCGATATCGGGGAATGGATGGTCAGGAAGGGCTATGCGGTCGACTGGCCGAGATACAGCGCTGGCTTCTATGCCAAGGCTGAGACTGACGCGAGGATCGCCAAGCGCGGCCTGTGGGCTGGAGCGTTCGACCGCCCTGGGAATGGCGCAAACAGATGACTGTTCAATAGGCGCCCGGTTGTGCGTGCGGTCGATCACCCCCTGGCGCGCGTAGAGAGATAGGCTGTCCTGTCATCTTTTGCCCATTTGCCTAGGCTAGGCTGTTTTCACGGCGGGCTTTGGAGGAGGTCGATCTGATGACGACAAGCCTTGCCGGCACCCTGAAAAACCGCGGCAAACAGATGGCCAAACGCCTGCTTGGCTATGATTCCCGAAACTGGCTGCGTATCCGCCAGATCGAGGCGTTCACCGTCTTTCTGGAAGCCGGCAACCGCAAGGCCTCTGACGTCATCGAGATCTCGCCGGGCTGGAACCGCTATTGGCGGGCGATGTGCCCCAACTATCGCTCGGTCGATTTCCCGGCCTTCGACATCTGCAAGGACCGCACCGAGGAACAATATTCGATCGTCATTGCCGACCAGGTGCTGGAACATGTCCAGCGGCCGCACGCAGCGGTGCAAAACATCCACGCCATGACCCGGCCTGGCGGCTGGGCGATGGTGGCGACACCCTTCCTGTTCCGGGTCCATGCCCGGCCGCACGATTACAACAGGTGGACGCCCGCCGGCCTCAAGCAGGTGATGGTCGAGGGCGGCTTCCCCGAAGCCAACGTGAAGGTCCATGGCTGGGGCAACAAGGCGTGCGCCCGGGCTCACATCGGTGGCCCGGTACGCGCCTACGGCTTGTGGCGAGACCTCAGCAACGACGAGGAATACCCGCTAATGGTCTGGGCCTTCGCAAAGAAGGAGCCAGTGGCCTCTCAATAATTGCCGTTGTAGTACCGGTCGTCGCAAGGTGCCGTGTAGATGCGGCCGTAGCGGTCCTGGTATCGACACATTTCTTCGCCGCGGCGCTGCGGCGTAGTGGCGGAACCGACGACGGCGCCAAGCAGCGCGCCGCTCGCCGCGCCGATGACCGTGCTCTTGGTGTTGCCACCGATCGCCTGGCCGACGAGTGCGCCACCGGCGCCGCCGATGAGCGCGCCGGTGGTAGCCCGCTGCTGGCCTTCGGTCTGCGACTGGCAGCCGGCAAGTGCGGCGGTCAGCAGCAATGCGGCTATGGCTTTGTGAAAGGTCATGTGAAGTCTCCCTTAAACGTCTGAAATCCCTATCGATCGTCCCGTGAGGCCGCATTGCGGCGGAACGGGGGCGCACACTCTCACGAAGTGAGTCAGGGTTTCCCATGAGTTGAAAGCCATGGTTTCCAAAGCGCAAAGGAAACGGGCATACCCGCTGATCTCAACGGCCGATATAGTTGCGCACGGATGGATGCGGCCGACGGCTCGCATTCGAAGCAAACTCGACATGTTTTCCTAACCAAATCGCAGGCGGTACAGGCTCCTATTATCAGGTCTGAGTACCATGGCCCGCGCGATGGACAAAGCAACCACACCCCCCGAGTTTGAAAGGCGAAGGGCTCGCGCTGCTCAATACCTGCGCATGTCGACGGAGAGGCAGATCTACTCCATCGACAATCAAAGGGACGCGATCCGTAACTATGCAGAGGTCATGGGTTACGACATCGTTGCCACGTATGAAGATCCAGGCCGAAGCGGGCTCAGCATCTTGGGGCGCCCGGGCTTGAAGCGACTGATCGAAGATATCGAAAGCCGGCGGGCCGATTTCGAAACTGTCGTGGTCTATGACGTCAGCCGATGGGGACGCTTTCAGAATACTGATGAAAGCGCCTCTTATGAATACCGATGCCAAAGAGCCGGAGTGCGGATCGAATTCTGCGCTGAGCTATTCGTCAACGATGGGAGCATTGGGTCCGATGTTCTGAAGGCCATCAAGCGCAGCATGGCTGCGGAGTACAGCCGAATGCTGTCGAATAGGGTCTTTGCCGGTCAAAGCCGAATAGTCAAACTGGGTTTCAGCGGAGGCGGCCCTGCAGGCTATGGGTTGAGGCGCCTTCTCGTCGACGGCTCTGGAAATCCCAAGGCAATCCTCCACCGTGATGAGCGAAAAGGCCTGGCCAGCGACCGAGTCGTTCTCGTCCCCGGGCCTGAAAATGAGGTGTCAACCGTCCGATGGATATTCAACCAGTTCGTGAAGAAAGGAAAAACGGCAGTCGAAATTGCGTCTGCTCTAAACGCGCGCGGCCTGGTCACCGAGTTTGGCCGGCCTTGGACCGGAGCGTGCGTAGGCACGATACTGGCCAGCGAGAAATATGTCGGCAACATTGTATGGAACCGAATATCCCACAGGCTTCTGCAAAACCGGCTGAGAAATCCGCCAAGCGCATTGGTTCGCGCCGACAACGTCATCGAACCGCTGGTACCCCGGGCGCTGTTCGATCGTGCGCAAGCTATCAGGCGGGCGCGCACTTACCTCAGACCCGATGAAGAGTTGCTGGCCGACCTGACCAAGCTTTTGAAAGAACGGGGAAGGCTGTCGAGCCCAATCATTGATGCCGCTCCAGGCTGTCATTCAGCCAGCATTTACGCGCATCGCTTTGGAAGCATGAACGCCGCCTACCAGTTGATCGGATACGACGGGTCGGCGAACTATCGGAAACTCGACATCAGAAGGCGGCTCATTCAGATTCGGCAGCAAACAATCGAGAACTTGATGTCGGACATCGACGGGGTCGGGGGCTCAGCGCTGTACGATCCCCAAACAAAGATTATGCGTGTCAATGATGAATTCTCCGTGGCGATTTGGACTGCGCAATATCGGATGAACGTCACCGGTTTTCCACGCTGGCCGTTCTGGAAGCGGGGTCTCATCGGGCCAGAGGTAACGATTTTGATCAGGATGGAGTCCGATAATCAGACCGTTCGTGACTTCCTGATCGCACCCGCTCATGAAGCGCAGTCTGCCCTTCACATGCTCAAGGCCGACAATGGCGTGCGCCTTGATGCCTTCCTCTTCGCTTCGCTTGATCCTGTGGTTGAGATGGCGAGACGAGAACCAATGCCGGCAAATATATGAGAACTACGAAAGCCGGGCTTCGCGACTTCGTCACAAACAATCGGCATGCCATTCGGCTGACGGTAGATTCGCGGGCGCCGATGAACCCGCTGCGTGTCTCCGGTTTGTTGAAGACCTACAGGCGCCAAGTCGACAATATGCAGGAATTCATCAGGGAAGCCGACGCGGTGAAACACCAGATGGAAAGCGTCGTCGATGCCTTTCGTCATGTCCTGCGCATCGCTGCATTTCGAGGATTGCTTCAATCGAATGGCTTCGCAACGCCTCCTTCGATCTTGATGCAAAATTCGCCCGAGGCCGGGGTGAAAGCAGGTATCGGCGAAGACCGGCAGATTTCCTTGCCGCGCGTCGACGAGCCGCTTGTCGAAGGCATCTGCCTCGAAGCTCTCGACATGCTGAACGATTTCGGCGCCCCCTTGAAGATTTTCGGCTTGTTACGAGAGGTCGTGCCGGGCCGGCAGGTTGAAATTGTCCGGCTGATGCTCGCGATGAACCGCGTGGAATTTCGAGTAGCGAGGCTCTTGATCGAGCTCACCCCACGATCACAACTCACCAATCCCTTGGCTCGCAGAAAAAGATACGAGGGTATTTCCCCTGCGCAAATGGCCGCCATGGAAGCCGACATTGCCGAGGTCAGCCATGACTATCTGAGCGCTGCCAGCACCCACGGCTCAGAAATGCTAAACCTGATCGCCGCTACGAGCTATTTCGACCGACTGCTGAACAACCCCAAGCTGGTTCGATATCTAGCGCGCAATTTCGCGAGGCAACTGGAGGTGTTTCAGAACTTGCTCGACTTCCGCGAGGCTCGATACAAGAAACACCCGCCGCAGGCCGGGTCGTGAGCGGTCGGTCAGCAGCATGCCTGGCCGGCGCCGGATGGCGGCGTGCCAGGCCGCTTGGCTCACCACCGCGTCCGGCGTTCGACAGATGGTTTCGAGATGCGTCTTCTCCTCCCGATCCCAAACCTCGATCCGGAAATTGTCTTCGGCAGTGTCCACCATCTAGGGACGCTCTGAGTGCGCCCCGATAGCCGAGGCACCGGGCCGTAGCAACTGCGACCTGCTCCTTGGCCGCTATATAAGGATCTGCTAAAATTCGTCTTTGTGCAGGCCACTGTTTGTCCAGGCCACTGTCTGTGCGGCAATAACCAACCTTCGGCGCTTTTCCGCGAAGGAAACCGCACGCAGGCAGCCCGCGACCTGTCGGAAGTCGAAAAACGCATCAGGGAGGAGACGATGACCAAGCGACGCGTGTGGCTGAAAGGAGCTTCGTGGATCCTTTCGCTTTTCATCATACCTGCCCAAGCAGGCAGCCTCGGAGATCTAGTCAAAAGTGGCGACCTGGTTGGAGTAACGTCTGCCTTGGACAAAGGCGCCGCTGTCAACGAAGTTGATGGTGTTACTGCTCTCTATATCGCTTGCGAAGGCGGAAATGTCGAAATAGCGAAACTTCTGATCGATCGCGGGGCGGACGTGAACCTGCCCGTCAGTTGGCAACGAACGCCTCTCTACGCCGCCAATAAGGGTGGGCACGCTGACATCGTGAAGCTGTTGCTCGATAATGGAGCCGATCCAAATCAGTTGGCGAAATCGCAGACGCCGCTTCACGTGGCTGCAGAAAATGGCTGCCTTCCGTGCGTCGTCCACCTCGTGGACGCTGGTGCAGAAGTCAACGCACTGACGTCGAACGGAAGTCCACCTATACATCTGGCCAAGCTCGCCGGTCACGACGACGTCGTGGCCTACTTACGCAGCCATGGCGCCGGACGACCGGCCATCGCGCCTATTGCGCCACGACTTGCATCGGCAAACGCTGAATCGGGCAAAGAACTTTTCGGCAAGACGTGCGGGACTTGTCATCTTGTAGCGCCCGGGATCAAGAATCCCAAGCCTAATCTGTGGGGCATCGTCGGGCGGCGGAAGGCTTCGCAAGGCGATGTTGAGTATTCGGCAAGTCTCAAGGACGCCGGCGGCGATTGGACTTTCGAGGAGCTCAATTTGTTTATCTCAAATCCCGCGCTCACCTTGCCTGGAACAGATATGCTTTTCCCGGGTCTGCAGGACGAGAAGCAGCGAGCAGACCTTATCGCGTACCTGCGGACCTTGAGTGAAACACCGTCGCCGCTTCCCTAGAAGCGATTACCAAATAGGCCCGCCACCAGCGGCAGCGGGCCAAATCTGCCAAGGCGGCAAGTTTCAGGCGTGGCTCGGCGAATCGACAGCGATGACCGCGCCCGTGCTTTCCCCGCACGCCGCGCAGCAACGCGAATAGTCCATGCCAAAACGCTCCGGCCGGCAGGGGTTTCGCTTCGTATCGGATACAATCCCGTTGAGGGCAATCCTTACCATTGCGAAGTCTGGGGGGCTGATCCGAGGCCAGAGAAGTTTACCGGGTCGCAAGAAAAATCATTGTTTAAAGCCTGCGGTTGGTATGTGCCGATTGAAGGCGTGGAAATTATCGGCGGCCCGTGAAGCGTTCAGCTTTGGGAAGCTAGCTCTTTCGAGCCAAATCCGCCCCGACTACGCGGCGCGTGTAGGCGACCTCGACAGCGGCCGCTGCCTCATCCTTGGTATCGCTGCGCCCTCGAGCGCCGCCGTCGTAACACGTCCAGGACCAGGTGCCCGCCGACGGCCCATGTATCTCCTTCATGATGCGGCCAACTGAGGTATCCCCATAAGTCGCCCCAAAATCGTAGTGCAGCACCTTTCCACTGATGGCGGTCCGCCCCCATGTGAGTTGGACGCGGGCATCCCTGGCATGGACAAAATTGAAGGCCTCGGCCTTGCTGTCGAAGGTTTCGATCGCGCGGTTGTTCTCGACGACCTGCCAGCCGCGCTGGTAGGCGGATCGGACCGTGAGGCGTTCGCTATCCACGAAACCGTTCCGTGTACCAGGTGATCTTGCCGTCGACCTTCATCGGCTTGTGGATCATGAGGCGCTTTGGCAGGTGCTCTGGGTGCACCTCGAGCAGAGTGATCCTTATATCCGGCTTGCAGCGGTTGCAGTCGAACTTCAGCTTCAGCGGATCGACACCGCCGCCATAGACCATCATCAGATCGGCAGATCGGCAGTAGCGGACGTTGCCGCAGCTGCATTCCGCTTTCACAAGCATGTTATGCCGGGTCGCCTTCCCCAGCGTGTCGATCGGTTCATGCGCCATGAGAACAGAAAAGGAATATTTTCCTTGAACGTCAAGACGGCCTGTGGAATCTTTTAGCCATGAGCGAGGAACCCACCCGACAAACTGACGGCCTGCCCGTACCGCCGCTCGCACGTGTTCGGAGCGAAAATCATGTCTGCGAGTTTGACGTTTGCGGCAAGCGCGCGCCGTTCGGATTTGCAAAGCCGACAATCATCACATTGGTCTGTTTCGAACATCGCGAACACGGCGACAGCTATTTGGCGGGGGTGAGATGATCAGTCGACCAAGAGAAGCGAACGATTATCCAGACCGAGTCATCGACTGCCAGGAAGCGATGGAGCCCGGCTTCCAGGCCATCGTTGATTGCATGCTGGAGGCCGGCTGGTCGCGCGGCGAAACTCTGCAGTCACTGAAGCGGCTGATCGCAGCGGACAATATGACTCAGAAAGAGAACGCGAGGACGGAAACACAGCTCGCAATCGCTCGGGCCATGATGCGCGCCGGCAGGTCATTTTAGGGTCCTAATCGGGATTCCGATGAATGGCGGTGGTGCTGGGGTGAGGCTTTAGGAAGGAGCCGGGCCACAAGCTTCCCGACGGTGAAGCAGGCATCATCGAAAAATGCGAGATGTAGGCTCGCCGAGAATAACCCCAATGAAATCTCAGCGAGCCAGCCGCCCCGGCATGAGGGACATAACAGGGGCGACTAAATTGCTTTACGATTGCGCGGAGAACGACCTTGAAAGGTGGTGGCCGCGCGGCGCCCTTTACCCCAACCCCTGCCCAACGGGCGCCGGCCATTTTCAAGGGAACATCCCGTCCTCAGCGACGTTTTTGCGGATGGCTCTCGTTACCGGGTTCGCGTCAGCAGTTGTGGTTCTCTTTGTCGTGTTGCTGTTCACGCACGCAGCCCGAGACCTTCAAAGCTCGCCCATCTATCACAGGATATGTCGCCGAATGCGCCGAGCCCTTTAGCGCTTCTTCGGGTTGGGCCTCATCCTTGACGCCATCCTGAAGCATCGCTTGCTGGTGCTGTGGCCGGCTTTTCAGTCATCTTTTCCCAGGGCCTCAAGACGGCGCATCTGCCTTAACGCTTGTTCAATTCATATATATTAGACTGCGCTAATGCGATTCTCCATTCTGCTTTTTTGCGTGGGGGCCTTCTTCTGTTGGGATTTCGCCGCCAACAATGGCGAAATCACCGCTAGGCTTGGCATGCGCGTTGCCAACCTGATGCAGAAGTCAGGGATTTGAAGGTTTGGAAATCTCGCCCCCTACCCAGGAGGCCAAACCGTACCTGTCTTATTCTACTATTTTTGGCTCCAATAGAAACAGCCCGACGCGCGCCATGAAGGTCGGCGCACCTAAGCGCACGTCGGGCCATTGCGGGTGGGTATGGTCTCGGGGTTATAGGCCCGCAATGCCTAAGTTATAGGCATATTAGTGCGCGCTCAACTAAGACTGAAGTCCCCTGTCCTCACAAGGCATGAGGGAAAGGCTCTTGACGCAACCGCATACATCAGCAAGTTGTAATATAGGTGGGCGGCCGAGATCCTCGCAGGGATTTACAGCCGTTTGCCTGCCCGCCGTCGAACCCCGGCGGCGGGCTCAAGGGTTCATCAAAGCGTCACGACAGGTTCACGCATATTGCCCGAGTTCATTAGTCTTCCCCGACCGCATATGTCGTTGCAGGCTTGTCGACCATCGCTGCCCGCTTAGCGTCGAAAGCCCGCACTCCTCTGGCGGAGAGAGCGCGGGCCGATCGGATACCGATCTTCGGCAGGAGATGGAGGGCACCACCCTGCCGCTCGCATCAACTATTAGAGACAGCTAATGTTCCCGCAGCGATAATGTAACATTGTCCGCGTCGGCCGCTGTTGGGCGTTTAAGGATTTGCGTAAAATCAAAGCCGACGGAGGCGACAGAGCACATCGTTTTGCAATGTGGCAGACCATACTCAATGCCCCCTTCTTTCATAGCCTGGAACTGGCCGTTCTGGACGAAGACGGTGTGCACGCGCTCGTGTTCCCTTGCAGACGCGCCGTTGACGGCTGGAGAGACGCGATAACCGGCCATTTCGTGGATGTAGAGCCTACCCACTGGCGACTTTGGGGGGAAGAGGATGAGGAAGCCTAGTGCGATCCTTCACCGGTCACACCATAGCTGCTCGAATTCATTCTGCTATTGATCCCACGCGGTGCGGCCCTATGTCGAGCCCATTAACTTCGGTGCTTAAATATAAAATGGCAGGACTAAAGTCCTGCGCCTGGCAGACTAAGGTCGGGCGCGACTGTTTTGGTTCCTGTCTTGTCCATTGAACGTTCCATTACTTTAGTCAATAATAATATTGATCGATACGGCCTATAGCTCCTTCGACAGCCGCGCCTCGCGTACCAGGGACGCCCATCGCCTGCTGTGCTGGGCGGCCTGCCTACGTAGTGAACCGTGTCGGGTAACCTTCGGTGACGGTGTCCGAGCTGCAGGCTGACAATTAGATATAGCTAATATATCCTGCCCTCAAAAGCGAGGGGTATCATGAAACAGCCACGGGGATGGATCGCGCTGGCATGGCTTCTCTTGGCCGGCGACGCAGATGCCCACGATTGGTATACCGGCAAAAAAGACCCGGTTCTGCGCTATGATTGCTGCGGCAACAAAGATTGCCATCCGATAGACTCTCGCGCCGTGAGAGAGACCAAAGACGGCTATTATGTGCGCCTGCCCCGCCCTGCCTATCTCAATGAGCCACAAGAGCCGGAGTGGTTTATCCCCAGGGAACGTGCCCAAGTCTCCCTTGATGACCACTACCATCTCTGTGAGCGTTTAATGACGTTCTATCGAACGATCATTCCCCATACGAAGTTCGAGGCCTACTACAGATTCAGATGGACGTGTTTCTTCGTGCCTAAGGGCACGAGTTAAACTCGAGCTGACGCCAACCAACCGTAGGTGGCCGCACCGATCCTATTTGGGCTCGGGCACGTTGTCGGCTATCCACTGATGCAGGAAGTTGATTCCGCGCTGCTCATGTGGCGATAGGTTCGCCCTGCCGCTTAGGCTCCGGCGAGGGCGGTCAGCGCAGCGCATGCACGATGAATTCGTAGATAGTGCTAATTTCCTCGTCGATCTCGTGACCGGGAATGCCTTGGGCTTCAGCCGCGCGTTTCGCATCCACAGCCATTTCAATGATCAGCAGTACGTGGTCACTGATCGGATCGTCGGATAAGTGGTCCGATATCCAATGGTAGACAAAATCGCTGCCTCGCGTGCTCATTCCTCACGGAAATCCTGCAACGAAGCGTGGCGGAGGTCTTCCTCGCCCCGCAGATGCTTCACACGGCCGATCAGCCCTGGCTTGACCCATTGCGTCGCCGGCCGCTTCATCCCCTTCGGCGGCGCTCCTGCATGCTGCTGAACGCGTTCCCAAAGGCGTTCGCGCATCTCGCGATTCAGGGTGATGAAGGCGCTCCCGACATACCGCCCAGTGCCACGCTCGGCCATCAGGGCGAAGGCGGGCTTGCCAGCCTCGCGCTCCACGCCAATCAGCTCGTATTCGTCGACCGAGTAGCATTTCGCCTTCAACCAGCTCGTCGACGGACCGCTGCGGTATTTGCTATCCTTGCGCTTCGAAACCATGCCCTCAAGCCCAGCCTGGTCGAGCAGATGGAAGATGGCCTTCGCTTCGCCCGGCAATGGCTCGCTGAACTGAATACGCCCGCCGGGCTCGATCATGCTGGCCAGGATCTCGCGGCGCTCCTCCAGCGCCATTTCGCGAAGGTCGTGGCCGTTGAGGTGCAGAAGGTCGAAGGCCACGAAATACAGGTCGTGTTGCCGCCTGGTGATCGCCTTTCGCAGCTCGCCGAAGTCGGACAGGCCGGCCTCGTTCAAAACGATGATCTCACCGTCAACGATCGCATTGTCGGCGCCGATGTTCGCCGCCTCTTTCACCAGGTCGCGATATTTGGCCGTCCAGTCGTGACCGTTACGCGTGTAGATCCTGGTGCCGTCCTCATCGATGATCAGTTGCGAGCGGTAGCCGTCGAACTTCACCTCGTGAATCCAGCCGTCGCCTTCTGGAGGCTGCTCGACAAGGGCCGGCATCAAGGGCGAGACGAACTTCAAACGCATGCACGGAACTCACACAAGCCGGCAGCTAAATAAGCTTTTGCTAAAATAGTTCCGGAACTTTGGCGGGCAATCGAGCCGTGAGGAACCTCTACTGGTCGATGAAGTTGGGGTTAGAACACGGCGGTGAAGTCCATGACCACCAAGTACCATATCGACGAAATGCAGGGCGATGAGTTGCTGGCCCTACACATCGCCCACGGAACCAGTGCATTGGAGGCCATGAACAAGGTCACGGCAGGGCCGTTCGTGATCCGAACCGTGCAGGCTCATTGGTTCCGCGTGGTGGATCAGGGCCGGAGGGAAGTTTTCAAGTTCGCGGTAGAACGATATTAATTTAGCTTCCGCTAATCCTTGACGCCGTCGTGTGCCGCGCCAGAATCAGTGCATGGCAATAAAGGTCGGCGACGAAGTAGCGATAATGGCGACGGTGCTGAAGCGCGTCACGGAAGACCGCGTCAGCGTCTCGATCCCGAGCTACAATTTCCCCCATTCGATAATCGATCCGGCCACCAAGCTGGTGAAGGGTCAGCAGATCGAGCTAACCGGCCACGTTACGCGGATTGACGGTGACAAGGTCACGGTCACGTTGGGGACGATGGTTACGGTCGATCTGGACAAGCTGCGTCTGGTCCAGAGCTACGTCCCGCCCAAGCGGAAAAAAGCGCTGATCGATGAACCGGGTTGACGCGCTATGACCAAGCTTTCAGACCTTGGCCCGCCTATTTACGGCAAGCGACATGGCGCCGGGCCAGCACGAGAAGAAGACCATTTCTATTCCTGTCCCTACTGCGGACAGTTGGTCGATCAGCGCGATCTACGCCAGGTCCTCTACCATGAAGAACCTGGGCATAAACCGCTGGATCCCGAAGACGGCGCGACAATCATTATGTTCCCGGGCGTCCGAAGATAGCGCCCTGGTGGGGGCCGGAAAACAGATCGGCCATAAGCCCCAAACCGGCGGCAACCAAAAACCAGAACCATGAAGGCGACGAGCAATGGCACGCACGCATTTGCGTTCCGCTGTGAGGCTAAGGTCCGGCGAGCCCCCGACTGAAGTCCTGCCCCCGCAACCGAAGCATTGCAATCACGTTACGACCGCACCCCGAGCACCTCGCTCGTGGAGGGGGCCGGATCAGACTTAGAGGTGACGTCTTGAGATTCTTAGAAGCGAGGCAGACGGTGACCGTTGTCGAGAGCCCGCCAGTCCACGACGTCGCAAATCAAGCAGCCAATGATAACAATACCCCTGCTCCCGATATCTCGTCAGCGCTCGACCTCATCCTTTCAACGGAGGACGACAACATTGAGGACCGTGTCAGACGAACGGAGAGACTTGGCATCGTCGTCGTCGTTATCATGGCAATCGGCCTTGCCTTCGCGCCGGCTCTGTTTGTTGCATTAACCCTCGGAATATAGCGCAGACTAGAACCGAAGGATTACTATTCCCCCGCCGCGCAGCAAGCGCCAGATATCGCCCCAATAGGCCGTAGCGAGCGACGCCAGAGTCGCCGCCGCCATACAGGTGACACCGAGGGCGCCAAGCCCCATCAGCTTCCACCGTGTCACCTCAGCGGCCACTTACTCGATGCTCGTCATATCGGCGGAGGACGCGACGGCCTTCAAACGCGTCGCGAATAACCCCGTATGTCCTTTGATTTTGCAAAGCACATAGATTTCTGGTCAATTCCGCTGAAATTTACCAGAACAACGGTCATCCCTTGCGCAAATAATAACTTTAGGAGATGCTGATCTTAAGCCTTGGGAGGGCTGGGGATATGAACAGAAATATGTTGATGGCACTAGTTGCCATTGCGCCGCTGTGCGGATGCCAAACAAGCAATCAAGCCGACTACATGCAAATAGGTTATGGGCCTAGTTTCGACGTCGCCCATGCTCAGTGCGAAATGCAAAAAGGGTCGGTAGACCAAGGCTATATTGCTATCGGATCGCCCGGCTTCGTTGCTGGGGCCGGAATTGGCAATGCACTTGGTAACCTGGCCGCCGAAGATCAATATATGAAGAACTGCCTCATCCTAAGTGGATGGAAGCGCGCGCCGCACGGACAAGGCGCCGCGGCTGCGTCAGCCGTGGCAGCTGGTACGCCGCCGACACCCTACGGGATTCAGCGCGCACCGGGCAGTTGGATCAACACGGCGCTGCTTGACTGGTCGGACGCGAACAACAAATGCGTCGCTGGCGATAAGGCCGCATGTGGCACCCGGGCGAAGCTCGGCGCGCGGCTTAGAGCCGCTGGCGTCAACCCGGCGCCGGTCTGATGGTTCGAGTGGCCCGTCTGGAAGTGGTGCTTTATCTAGGCGCCATGCTCACGGTCGCCGGGTGCGGCGCGGACTACCTTAACCACTACGACTCCGTGAGGCTCGCCGCCGGCGACGCCAACCGCGCCAACAGACTCGCCCAGACGGTCGACCCGTTCAATCCGAACAGCCAAAACACGCACATTGAGAGCGATGGGCAGCGGATCGCCGGCGTCGTTCAACGATATCGGGGGACGATGTTGGGGCCTGCACCGCAAGCCGGCATCGTGGTGAATGTCGGTTCAGGCGAACAACATCCTTGCGACCTTCAAACACAAACGGACAGCGCGGGCAAGCTTTGCGGCGGCCGAGCTGCCGAGGCCAAGCCAGGCGGTCGTACGGGACACGAGACGGGCTACTAACGGGGCCGAGAGAGACAGACGTACGTGGGCAAAGTCCAGCGTCATGAAGGTGCCGATCAGACTGACAGTTGGCGCAAGAACGCCAGGAAACGGCGCAGACGCGGGTTTTGGCGACCCCAATACCTGTTCGCACTGGTGATGGTTCCTCTTGCGGCTGTTCTCACGGCAAGCCCGAGCAGCCTCGAGACTGTCGCGAAGCTCATTCCGGCCGAATGGCTTGGCAGCATAGACGTTCCCGATCCGTCATCTCTGCTCGCCGGCGGCTGCAACATCAAAGGAAATATCTCGATCAATACCGGGCAGCGCATTTACCACGTGCCCGGCCAAGAACATTACTGGGAAACGCGGATCAGCCCCCAATATGGCGAGCGGTGGTTTTGCAGCGAGGCAGAGGCGCGCGGTGCCGGCTGGCGCAAGGCGCGTCGGTAGAATGCTGAGTATCGCGCTGGGGCGCTAGTTGATTCCAGACAGTTGGTGCACAACAGCGGCGCCGGCAGAACTGCGAGCCATGGCTTCCTGGTCATCTGGTCGACCGATGCCCCAGCCGATCACTGCTAGCAACAACCCGCCCAGCAGCATGCCAAGCACAGGCCTCCCAGTTGCTGCTCGCGCTCTGATGTTGGTCATGATGCCTCACACTCAGGGTAGTGGCCCGCGACATCTTGGAGATGCGCGGGCCGACCAAGATTTGGGTCTTTGGTCAGCGGCCGCCGCTGAAGAGGCTCCCGCCTCTAGTCAAACAACCAATAAAGACCGATGTTCCACCCCAATACGAAAAAGCCCGCCACCTTTCGGCAGCGGGCAACTTAACACGGAGTTGTAAGGTGGGCCCGCCTCAATGGGGGAAGAAGCGGGCCCGGCCAAGAGCGAATTCCCCTGGCCGCAGCGGAGGGGATTGCTGCACGCCAAGAACCAGCCGACGAATATCAGGTTCCGCTTATATGCAAAAAAGACCTGCCCTCCGTCAGGTAGAGCAACGGGTAAGGGATCAACCAGCGCTGAGAAAAACTGTCGTCGGACGGGTTGTTTCGATCATAACTTTGTGGGGTCAGCCAAGGCTACTTGCATTAACAACGCTTCGCTGAAACGTCTATTTGGAATTGAGGGGCGCTAAATGGCTGTTGATGGCCAATCTCAAAGTTATCCGTTAGGCGGCACACAGACTGAGCGGGATCGATTGCTTGCCCAAGCCAAACAATATGAGGCCTCGGCCAATTGGCTCCTGGATCAGATCACAATTCAGCCTGGCTGGACAGCCGTCGACATTGGCTGCGGCCCTATCGGAATTCTCGATTTGTTGTCACAACGCGTTGGTCCCCACGGATCGGTCGTTGGTCTCGAACGCGAGCAGCGCTTCGTGGAAATGGCGCGCGGCGAGATCGCAAGGCGCGGGCTGAGCAACGTAACGATTGTCCACGCCGATGCTCTCAATAATGGGTTGGAGAAGTCCGCATTCGACTTCGCCCACGAGCGCCTGGTGATGATCAATGTATCGGCCCGTGAGCAGTTGTTATCTGAGATGCTGTCGCTGCTTCGCCCAGGCGGAACGATAGCCGTCGAAGATGTGGACAATGTCTCATGGCTTTGTCAGCCAGCTCACGCGTCTTGGGATGTCTTGCTAAACGCGTTTCATGCAGCCTTTCACGCGGGCGGCGGCGATGGCTTTATTGGTAGACGACTTCCTGGGTTGCTGCGTGCAGCCAACGTCCAAAATATCCGGTCAAGGGTAACAGTCGAAACGCCTCCAGTGGGAGATTACCGCCGCACCCACCTTATTGCACTCATTGAGTCAGTTCGAGAGAAGATACTCGACAAAGGATTGTTGGCGGAGACCGAATTGAATGAACACAAAGAGGCGTTGGTCCACCATCTGAACGATCCTGCCACGACGGTGATCGACAAACTCCTCGTCCAATGCTGGGGACAAAAATCGGGCTAAAATGGTCCGCCATAGCGAGAGGCCTGGTGAAGCCCCGCAGCACACGCCAGATATTTGACCAATACGCCGTGATCAAGGATGCCAGCGCCGCCGCTGCCATGCCCGTGACGCCGAGCGCGCCAAGCCCCATGAGCTTCCAGCGTGTCACTTCAGCGGTGACGTCCTTGACGCTGGTCATGTCGGCGTTGAGTTTACTGACAGCACTTTCGGTAGCGGTCACACGCTCAACCAGTTCGTCGGTCTTCTGATACATTTTCGCACGACTGGAGGCGGCGCGCTGTTCCGATTGCTTGTAGCTCAGCGCGGCTCGCGCATCGCTGTCCTTAATGTCGCGCCGGATTTCGGTGATGTCCCGCTGCATATCCTGCGTGGCTTGCAGCAGCCCGCCGATCATCATCTCAAGGCTCTTCGTTCCCGACGTCGGCATCATTCCCTGCCCTGCTATGATTTAAGTTCGGCGCGGCGCGCGGCGCTGGCCTTGGTGTGCAGATCGCATTCTGCGCGGGTGTAGAGCTTCACCGCGCAACCTGGCGCTACGGTGCGGTCGATCTTGTTCTGATCGGCAACCGTCTTGCCTTGTGCACCGGGAAGGCTGCTACCGAGGGCCGAGCGTAGCGGCGGTACACCGCTGACGTCCGAAGTCGTACACGCCGCCAGCGTCAATGCACTCATCAAGAGACATGCGAGCGTCGATGCCCTTGCGTATCGCATCCTGATTTCCCTTCTCGATTTTGGCGCGAACCTCATCAGCGCCTTTGTCCTTGATGAACTCGTAGCCGGCGAACACGGCGCCCGAGATGGCAACCGCAATCGCCGTCCACGCGATGATGACAGCGACTGGCCGGGGCACGCCGACGACGCCGGCGACAAAGGGGATGAGCCAGGTCACGCCGGCGCCGTTCCAAGCGCCGCGGCGAGACGCTTGGCCTTGCGATTGGCGTACCAGCGATAGCCGAGCCCGCCGATCGCCAGCACCGCGCTTGCGAGTGCCACGACCACGACCACCTTGCCGATCCACTCGCTGGTGTAGGACAGCGGCGACAGCTGGTTCTGCAGATCATAGAGGTAACCAGACAGACCGAGGCCACCGGTGCCGGCGCCAGTTGCCAAGTCCGCCGGCGCGGTCGACGGTGCGGCGTTGGCATCATCGACAAAGGCTTTCGCTTGGCCGCCGTCGACGAAGTTAGCCGCCTGTGGCACCTGACCGGTTGCCCATGCCTGGCCGATTGCTCGGACTTCAGCAACGCGAGCCGTCCAGCCCCGGCCGAAGGTTCCGAACGTGCTGAGGTGCTTCAGGAAGGCCATGCGGGCGCTACAAATGCGGTCGATCAGCGCGTCGTTGTTCTTGTCCGCCTTCAGCGCCGCAAGCGTGCCCATGCCGAGGACGCCGTCAATGCGGCCGGTATAGGCAGGCCGCAACGCCTGCTGAAGCCACATGATCGAGCGACCGGGACCGGAATTCACCGCGCCGTCAAGAACTACTTTTCGTAATGTTACACCTATCTGTACATAATTTGTACATATATATTGACGAGGATGTACATCCAACGTAGCGTTGAGCGGCTGAGGCGGGACGCCTTCGCGCAACTCAAACTCATGGGAGGACCCCCGATGAAATTTCGAGCCCGATCGGCTGCGATTGGCCTGGCCTGCATCGCCTATGCCGCGCTTGTTGGATCTGTGCTGCCGGCAACGGCAGAGACCACGAAAGAACGCGTCTTGAAGGAAGGGCGCATCGTCATCGGCGTCCACAACCGCTCGCCATGGGGCTACAAGAAGGAGGGAACCGGCGAACTGCTCGGCTGGCATCCGGATCTTCTCAGGGCTGCCTTTGCCGATCTCGGCGTCAAGCAGGTCGACTTCGAGGTCACCGAGTTCGGCGCCTTGATCCCGGGCCTGATGGCCGGGCGTTTCGATGCCGTTGCATCCGGACTGTCGATAACGCCGGAGCGATGCCAGCAGGTGGCCTTCGGCGCTCCCGACCTGAGGTCGGACGACGCGGCGATCGTGCTCGCCGGCAACCCCAAGGCGATCCATAGCTATGCCGATCTTGCCAAGAAATCCGACGCGATCATGGGTGGCGGCCGCGGCAGCAATGTCATCAAGAACGCCATCACCGAGGGCGTGCCGGAAGACCGCATCCTGCAGTTCCCCGACATCGAGACCAACATCGCGGCACTGCGCGCCGGCCGCATCGACGCGGCTCTGTTCTCCTCCCCGACGGTGATCGGGCTGCTTGCCGGCAATAAGAGCCCCGATCTGGAGCGCGCCAGCCCGTTTACGACGGACGAGAAGTCGATCAGCTACATCGCGATCGCGTTCAGGAAGGACGATGGCGATCTGCGCGACCTCTACAATCAGGGTCTGGCGAAGGTCATGTCGAATGGCATGATCGCCACCATTATGGCGAAGTACGGATTTGGCCCGACGGAGAACGTGCCGCCAGGATTGACAACGTCGCAATTGTGCGGAGCCGCCAACTGAACGCCATCAGCAACAGAACCCAGCTGGCATCAACAGCGCGGGCGGCGCTGCGCTAGCGCGGGCGGCCCGCGCTGGCGATGACCGGGTGCGGACCGCCCTCTCCCAGATGCGGCGTCGTCATCATGGCCGCCTTGGTCAATTCGATCGGGCGCTTCGGATCGGACAGGAATGCCGCGACGCCGCCAGGGTCTTGTCCGGTCCGGCATTGAGCACGCGCAGGATCGCACCGACCAGCAGCGCGTGGCTCGTGTTTTCCCAATGGTTGCGCCTTTCGAGCTACCCTTCGGGATCGACCAGGATGTCGGCGATGTTTGTACGTCGCGGACCTCCCATTCCCCACACCCGAGCTCGGGAAAGTAAGTCGAGGCGTAGCCGCTCGGGCAGACGCTCGTGTTGCCAGCTGACAAGTTGTCATCATACGCGATCGCGTATATCTTCACCATATACGCGACCGCGTATACTCCAATTTTATACGCAACTCCGTATATTGACGATCAATACGCGATCGCGCATATTGCGGGCGTGGAGACCCATCATGATAGACCAGATCGCTCGGAACGAAAAACAACTCGGGGCCATTCTGCGCCGCGCCCGCAAGAACGCCGGGCTCACACAGGGCTCGCTCGGCAACCAGATCCACTTGCGCCAGGGTACGGTCTCCCGCCTCGAGGCCGGCGAGCCCGCGATGCAACTCCGCACCTTGATGGCCGCCCTCTCCGCCCTCGACCTTGAACTCGTCGTGCGCGCGCGCAGCAAAGGCAGCTCTGCTGATATCGAGGATCTGTTCTGATGGCACGTCGCCGGGTTCACATCCCCCTGAATGTCTTCCTGAACGGGCGCCTGGTCGGCATCCTGCGCAGGGAATCGACGGGCGCCATCGACTTCCAATACGCCCGCGAATGGCTGGACTGGCGCGGCACCTTCCCGATCTCACTCTCGCTTCCTTTGCGGGAAGACCGCTATATCGGCACGCCGGTGACCAACGTCTTCGACAACCTGCTTCCCGACAATGACGCCATACGCAGGCGTGTTGCCGAACGGGTAGGCGCCGACGGCACCGACCCCTACAGCATGCTGGCTGCGCTCGGCCATGACTGCGTCGGTGCGTTGCAATTCCTGCCCGATGGCATGGATCCAGGCCCTCCCGGCAGTGTCGAAGGCAAGCCGGTCAGCAACGAGGACGTCGCCGGAATCATCGAGAACCTTGCCGCCGCTCCGCTAGGCCTCGGCGAGGATGAGGACTTTCGCATTTCGATTGCCGGCGCGCAGGAAAAGACCGCACTGCTGCGCAAGGACGGAGGCTGGTTCAAACCGATCGGCACGGCAGCGACCACCCATATCCTGAAGCCGCAGATCGGCCGGCTGCCGAACGGCATCGATCTCTCCAACAGCGTCGAGAACGAGTATCTGTGCCTTAGGCTGCTGCAAGTGTTTGGCGTTCCCGCCGCCCAGGCGCAGATCGCTGACTTCGGCAAGCGCCGCACGCTGATCGTGGAACGCTTCGACCGGCTGTGGGCCCGCGACGGCCGCCTCCTGCGCCTGCCGCAGGAAGATATCTGTCAAGCGCTGTCGGTGCCGCCGACGCGCAAGTACCAGTCCGACGGCGGCCCCGGGATGCGGGAGATTATCGAGCTCTTGAAGGGCAGCGATACGCCTGATGAAGACATCGCCACCTTCTTGCGCACCTGCATCTTGTTCTGGCTGATTGGCGCGACCGATGGCCACGCCAAGAATTTCAGTATTTTTCTGAGCCCTGGGGGACGATTCCGCATGACGCCCCTTTACGACGTGCTGACCGCGCAGCCCAGCCTTGATACCGGACAGATCCCTCGCAAGAAATTCAAACTGGCAATGTCGGTCGGCAGGAACAATCACTATTCGGTACCTGAAATCATGCCACGCCACTTCCTGCAGACCGCTGACATTGCCGGCGTGGGCACCCCTGTCATGCGCAGAATTTTCGATGACATTGCTGAAAACGTGGAGAAGCAGGCCGACGAGGTGATCATCTCCTTGCCCCGTGGCTTTCCTGAGCAGCTTGTCGACTCAGTCAAGTCGGCTATCGGCAAGCGGGCGGCTCTTCTCACCGATAACAAGGCTGATGCCATCGATTGATCAAGTTGCGACGAACCGGCTGCCGGGACTTGCTCGCTCATCCTGTTGCCGCGGCTGATCATCATCGGTCGTCATTGGTACGCCAACTTTGTCGTCGCGTGATCGCCAGGGGCGTCGAGTATACCCATCATCATGATGAACATGGCCATCAGGCTCCAAGCCAGCCAATGATTGACCTGCAATCCGTCAGGGTGGGTTTTCGCTATTGTCCGTCGGATTGATATCTTCGGAAATCTCCTGTCGCAGTTTCGGCCCCTTCGCCAGGCGTCTGCCCAGGGCCGTCACGAAGGCTTCGTAGCGTTCGGCCGCCTTGGCGCGCGCGGCCTGGGCGGCGGGCTCGGGCAACGCCGGCGTTGTCGCCAGCCAGAAGCGGACAAACACCGCCAGTGTCTCGACCGCAATGCCGATATCGCGCTCCTGCCTGGCCAGGCGCCGATCGACCTGATCGAGGCGCTTGGCGATAGCGGCCTCGCGGCGTGCATCCGCATCCGGCGACAGGAAGGAAGCGAGTGCTGCTTCCGCAATCATGGATTGGGGTTGACCGCGCCGCGCCGCATAATCGCCAAGCATCGTCATGATGGCCTGGTCGAGATAAACGGAAATCTGCACTTTCCTTTTGCGAGCCGTCATGGCGCCTACAGCTCCATGCCGTCATCGGGGTCCAGGGAAACCTGCCGTGCAACACCCTGCATGAGGCGCGCCAGGCGCCGGTTGCGGACCGCATCATGGTCGTCGGCATCGTCGTCCGGTTCCATATCGAATTCGTTTTCGATCGGCGCCGCTTTCTCGACCGCCTGCGCCCGATTGAGTTCGGCCTGCAGGCGGCGCTCCGACCCCGTTGGATCACCATCGTCCTGCTGAAGCATGCCGGAAGCTTGCGTCGCCTCAGAGTGAGCCAGGACCGGCAACTGGCTCCAGTCGTCAGGCTCGGCTTCTCCGGACCGCGCCAGTTCGGGTGGCGGCAACACGCGCTCCTTAAAACTGGTGTCCTCGTAATATCGGGCCTTCTTGGCTCTGATTGGCGGCAACCCCGCCACCATGACGATCTCGTCGGTCGGCGGAAGCTGCATGATCTCGCCAGGAGTGAGCAACTGCCGCGCCGTCTCTTGTCTCGACACCATGAGATGCCCGAGCCAGGGCGAGAGCCGGTGACCGGCATAGTTCTTCATCGCCCGCATTTCGGTTGCCGTGCCGAGTGCGTCCGAGACCCGCTTGGCAGTTCTCTCGTCGTTCGTGGCGAAGCTGACGCGGACATGACAATTGTCGAGGACCGAGTTGTTGGGACCGTAGGCCTTCTCGATCTGGTTGAGCGACTGCGCGATGAGAAAGCTTTTCAGGCCATAGCCCGCCATGAAGGCCAACGCGCTCTCGAAGAAATCGAGGCGGCCCAGTGCCGGGAACTCGTCCAACATCAGAAGCAACCGGTGGCGGGTTGTCTTGGTAGGCAGGTCCTCAGTGAGGCGGCGACCGATCTGATTGAGGATGAGGCGGATAAGCGGTTTGGTCCGGTTGATGTCCGAAGGCGGCACGACGAGATAGAGCGTTGCTGGTTGCCTCCCCCCGACGATGTCGCGAATTCGCCAGTCGCAGCGCCGTGTCACGCCGGCGACAACCGGATCGCGGTAGAGACCGAGGAAGGACATCGCGGTGGACAGCACGCCTGAGCGTTCATTGTCGGATTTGTTGAGCAGCTCGCGCGCCGCACTGGCGATGACCGGATGCGGGCGGGCGTCACCGAGATGCGCGGTCTTCATCATCGCGGCAAGCGTCGATTCTATCGGGCGCTTCGGATCGGAAAGAAAGGCGGCGACGCCGGCGAGCGTCTTGTCCTGCTCGGCGTAGAGAACGTGGAGGATCGCGCCGACCAGCAGCGCGTGACTGGTCTTCTCCCAATGGTTGCGCTTTTCCAGGCTCCCTTCCGGATCGACAAGAATGTCGGCGATGTTCTGGACGTCGCGGACCTCCCATTCGCCGCGGCGGACTTCCAGAAGCGGATTGTAGGCTGACGATCGCGAATTGGTCGGATCGAAAAGCAGCACGCGACCGTGCAGAGCGCGAAAGCCTGCGGTGAGCTGCCAGTTCTCGCCCTTGATGTCGTGGACGATCGCCGAGCCCGGCCAGGTCAAAAGCGAAGGCACCACCAGGCCGACACCCTTGCCGGACCGGGTCGGGGCGAAGCACAACACATGCTCAGGCCCATCGTGGCGCAGATAATGGCGATCATAACGCCCGAGCACGACACCATCGTTGTCGATCAGGCCCGCTGCCTCGACCTCCCGCTTATCAGCCCAGCGCGCCGACCCGTAGGTCTGAACAGTCTTGGCTTCACGCGCCCGCCACACCGACATGCCGATGGCAACAATGATCGAGAGGAAGCCACCAGACACGGCGATCAAGCCGCCTTTCACGAAGATAGACGGGGCGTAGGCGTCGTAGAAATACCACCACCAGAACAGAGCGGGCGGATAGTAAATGGGCAGCCCAGCGATCTCGAACCAGGGTGGACCAAGCCCGGCCTGGAAACCGAGTTGCCAGGCGGTCCATTGCGTTGCCACCCAGGTCGTCAAGAGGACGATCAGGAAGACCGTGAGTATCTGACCCCACAGGATTTTCGTGGCGGACATGGCGTGCTCCTTTCATCTGGTTTCAGAGGCCGAGCCCCTTCTTGCGGCCAAAACTCCAGTCGATGCCGCCATCGCCGCGCACGACACCGGAGACGTGCCGGCCGAGATGCTTTTCGAGTGAGGGCGTCCAGGGGACGAACTGGAAGCCGAGCCCGTCGTCGATCATGGCGAAACGGCCGGAGGCGAGTGACAAGCGCTGGCGATAGGCGCCGGCAACGAAGTCTCCGCTGGCGGCGCGCTTGAAGGGCTTACCAGTGTCGGCCGCGAGCCTGTCGCCAAGCGTCCCCAGTTCCACCCGCCGCAGTGTATCGAGCAAGCTTCGGGTGAAGATGATGCGTCTGCCTTGCCGCTCCGCGAGCCCCTGTTTGACAAGATGTTCGGCGCGCCGGTCGAGGGCGTCGCGAACCTCGGCGCCGAAGCCGGACTCGGCCAGGGCGGCCGGTTCGCGCGCGATTGCCTGACGGTCGAGCCAGGTCGCACCCGATGCCGTGATCTGCTGATCCACGCCAAGATCGGAGCGCACGGCGAGTGCGGCCCGGCCTTGACCGCGCGCATCATCGAATTTGCGCAGCTCGACAATCGATCCCGGTGCGCTGTCGCCAGCCGCCTCCAGATCGGAAAGCTTGATGTGATGGGTGCGTCCGTCGATGCCGTCGACAACAGCATAGGCCGTGCCGATCAGTTCGTCATCGAGCCCACGATCGACCAGCCGGCCGATAACCGGCGTCTCCAGGCTTTCCGCGGCCAGGACATAATTGGCTGAGCCATGCTCGATGCCAGCCGCACTCATCGCGCGATGGATGCGCTTGATGATGTCGCCGCGTTCGCCTAGCTCGCGCAGTGCTGCTTCGGCCCGTTCGTCAATTGCCCATTGGCCAGGCCCGGCCTGTTGGGCAAGACCAAGGGTCTCGAGCTTGCGCAGGCGGCCGATCTTCAGCGCGTTATACTCGTCCGGTTGCCTTTGGCGAGATGGCGCGAGATCGATGATCCCGCTGTCACGGCTGTCGCGAAGCAACTGCCGATCGAGTTGCGTCCACCGCTCGGACTGGATCTGGCTTTCGAGCCTGTGGCGGATATCGAGATCGGTGCGCGGACCCAGTTCCTGGGTGACCAGATCGCGAGCCCGGTCGCGCATGCCTTCCTTGATGTTGTCACGCGCGATGACCAGATCCTGGCCATCGTCGCGGACGCCACGCACGATCAGGTGAATGTGGGGATGCTCGGTGTTCCAGTGATCGACCGCCACCCAGTCGAGCCGCGTGTCGAGGTCCTTCTCCATCTGCCCCACCAGATCGCGGGTGAAGGCGTTGAGGTCCGCCATCTCGAGAGCGTCGTCCGGCGACACGATGAAGCGGAAATGGTGACGATCGTCCTTGGCGCGCGCGGCGAAGGAAGCGGCGTCGGCATTCTCCGTCTCCGGACCGAACAACTGCCCCTTCTCCCCGTCCCGGCTGACACCCTCGCGGCGCAGATAGTTGAGGTGGGTGCCAAGTGGAGCGGCGCGCGCGGAATGACGGACGACGCGCGCCTTGACGACGGCGCCGCGCGACCGCGAGGTGATGAGGCGGTTGGCCTGGATGCTGGCGCGCTGACCGTGACCAAAGCGGGAGCGGCTTGCTTGTACAATCCGGCCCGAGCGCGAAATACCGCCGCCGGCCTTTTTCGCCGCGGCCAAAACCTGCGCGATGAAGGGCCGGGCCTGCTGGGCGCGCGTGGAGCGGATGCGCCCGGGTCGAATGCGAAACTCGCGCTTATCAGCCATGGCGCGGCACCGCAATGTGGAAAAAGAAAAACAAATACAATATGTTGGCTTCTTCATGCACATTGCGCCAGTGGCCGGCAATGTGCGGAACACGCCAGAAAATCAAGCAAGAACAACCACCCGACCGCCGCGCAACGTGCGCCCTTTTATCCTGCCATCCCTCGGTTGTTGCCCTGTGCTCTGCTCGCCTCATTGGCTGCGACGTCAAACGAGAGACCAGGGAGCGATCTGACGGAGACTTCGTCATCGCTGCGATGTCCGGACGTCGGAACCCGTGAACAGCTGGCGCGGCTGCGAACCGGCCGCGAAAAGTCTGCGCGCCAACGGCGGCGACGAGATCTCGACGGAAGCGTTGTCGCCGGACGAAAGACCGGAAGCGGCCATCGACCCGGACCGGGCCGGAAACAGCGGCGCGGCCTTCCAGCTGATAATCTTGGCATGACCGGCGGTGAACGCGCCGGCTGCATCACCGCCGCCCCAGAAAGGGCGGAGCGTCGCAACATAGGCCCGGGTCTCGGCCGGCAGCGGACGCCCCTTCAAGGAGGCTTCGTAACGCCCTGGCCCGGCATTGTAGGCGGCGAGGAAGCCCGGTGAACCGTATCGATCATAGAGCTCGCGAAGATAAGCGGCGCCTGCAAGGATGTTGTCATGTGGATCATAGGGATCGCGGCCGAGCTGGTGGCGAAGGCGCAGCTCGGCAAAGGTATCGGGCATGATCTGCATCAAGCCCACGGCCCCCTTTCGCGAAACAGCGCGCGGGTCGCGGGCGCTTTCGAGGTGCATGATTGCCCGAATCCAGCGCTCGGGAACACGGAAGCGATGCGACGCCTCGGCGATAGGTGCTTCATAAGGATCCTCCGCGGATTTGCGCGGGGCCGGCGCGGACTGTGCCAGCGCCCCCGTCATTGCGTGACAGACCATCAGCATGCCAGCGATAAGCCAGAGTGCTTCACGCCGACCAGGCAACCGACTGACGGGTCGGCTTCCGTCCGCACGTTTCGGCGCCGATGGCCCACTCATCGAGCACGCTCCGGCCGCGGCTTCGGCCGGATCCAGCGCAGCGACCAGGAGCCGTCGTCGGATTGGAACAGACCGGCGCGAAAGCGCCGGCCAAACAGCGGATCTTCCAACCGGAACGACAGATAGGCGCCAGCCGTCTGTCCGGTTTCCTTCCAGGCCGCGCCGACCTCGGGGCCGCTGCCGTCGCCGATGTGGATGCGAAAATCCGGCGCTTTGTCGTCAGATGTTTTTGTGGGCACAAGCACCAGCTCGGCATCCACGAGCAGCGTTCGAATGCGTCCGGAATAACCCGATTCTGTTTTTTGGAAGACGCCGATCTCGGCCATGGATTATCTCCTATCTGTTGTTGGCTGGACTGAATTCAGTTCGCCGGAGCGAGCCAGGTGTAGTGGCCATCGCCCCTCTCGTCGGTCCAAAGCGGCAGCGCGGCTCCGACGATCGAGCTCGTCGGAAACGGCCCGAAATAGCGGCCGTCGAGACTGTCTTCGACTGCTCGGTTCATGACGAAGATCTCGGCGGCGGCGATGACGCGGCAACCCTGCCATTCAGGCAGCGCGCGCCCCTTGCGGTCGCGCTCCTGCGCTGCACCCACCGCAAGTCCGTTCACCATGATGACGCGGCCTGCGCGGCAGACTTGGCTCCCAGGAAGTCCCTCGATGTGCTTCAGCATCGGCACGCCGAGCGGAAGGTAGCCACGCCTGGCGGCGAACCTGGCGACCTTGTCTGGCGGTGCGAGGACAGCGAGCGCGCCAGCCGTCGGAACGGCCATTTTCCTGATCGCATAGAGCCCAAGCGGCGCGCTGGCCGATGCATTCCACAGCAGCAGCGGCGGCATTTTCATGACAGCCGGAGCGACCGCCGCGACGACGGCCGCAAGCGCTGCGACCATGCAAGCGACGCGGCTCATGACGTCGCTCGCTTGCGCAACAGAAAGGCCCGGTGCTGGTCGAGCGAATAGGCACGCGGCGTTGCGCCGGCGACCAGACGGTTGTGGGTCTGACGCCAATAGTCTGGTGCGGCCTCGACCGGATCGAGGCCGATCGCCTCGATCGTATCGATCCGTTGGAGAACCCGCTCAACCTTGTCCCAGCCGGCGACCTTGAGGAGGATCTCGCCGCCTGGCCGGATGTAGGGCAGCGTCTGATAAGGTTCAGCGGGCAAGACGGCGCGCACGATGTCGATGCGCGAAACGACAGTACCAAAGTCATTCGCCGCCCAGCGCACGAACGCAAAAACACTGCCCGGCGCAAATCCGACGACGCGCCGCTGCTTGTCGATGATCGTCTCATGGGATGGACGTCCGAAGCGGATGCGATGCTCGACCCGCTTCTCGATCCAGATCAGCTCGACCGTCGTGAGGTTGCCGCGCGACGTAGATTGGGGAGACGACGTCATGTGTCGTCTCCCTCGCGCCGGCCAACGCATCGCCTCTTCTGCCCACCGTCAGTCCGCAGCTTGCTCGCAAGACTGTTAGATTGAGAGTTAGACTCTAAGTTAAGGGCGTGATTTTCCGTTGCGGGCCCGTTCCTTAAGGCCGATCGCGGTTCCCGAAAGCACGAGGATGCGGTTCCCGTTGGCACGATAGTTCGGGTTCCCGATGGCACGATCCTGTCCACCGACGCGGGCGCCGGTTCGAAAGCCAACAGCACACGGCCGCTGGCTTCGACCTCCGTGAAGAGCAGATATCCCGGCAAGGGTTGGCGGCGCACGATGTCACGCAGCTCGAAGGCAAAGCGCTTGAGCGGCGAGAGGCTGCCGGACTTCTGATGCAGGTGCCGGATGTCGAAACGCCAACCGGCGCGCTGGCGTCCGCCATGCTTGCGCACCAGCCGATAGAGCCACCGATCCAGGCCGCCCGTCAGTCCGAAATAGGCACGGTCAATCGTCAGGATGAGCGCATCGTCGATAACGGCGCGATAGAACCAATCGGGCAGGATCAATTCGACGCCGAGCGGGCGGCCGTTTCGATCGAAGCGCTCCTGCCATTCATTGATCCATGAGAAGCGATGGCGCCGGCCTTCGGCGGGCTGGCGAATGGAGGTGACGACGCTTGTCGACTGCAGGCGGTCGAGCGCCGCCTTGAGGCGCAAATAGTCTCGCTTCGAGACGCCGCGGCCGACGAAGGTGAGCATTTCGTATGGTGTCGCAGCCATCAGGCGCGACGTGCGCAATCCGGCGTCCCGCGCGTTGACGATCTGGCTCGCGGCCCAGATCAGGATATCGGCATCCCAGATCGTCGCCATGCCGTGGTCGGGCATCGCTTCGACGCGGATCGCGATATCGCCGGCGCGAAAGTCGATCGGCGCGATGCGCCTGGATTTGGAAAGCGAGAAGAAGGGATAGGCCAT
>NZ_AP023255.1:0-654771 GCF_016756575.1 Mesorhizobium sp. 131-3-5 | reverse complement strand
ACCGTTGTGAGCTCAAGAGGAACACGACAAAGCGCCGATCTCTTTGGAAACGGTTTTGGTCCAAAGCTTGATACAGATGGCCTGCAGCTGGTCCCGATCCCGTTGGGTGAAGGGTTTCAAAGCGCTCGAAGACGCGCCTTTCGCAGAGTTAAAAGCCAGCGACGAACTCGTGTGTCGTTTGTCGCCAACTGCAAATTCGACAGTTAGCACAATTATACTGCGCCGAGTCTGCCATCTCGAGCCTCACGGGTTTGTGAGGCCTCTTGGCTCACCACCGCCTTTGCTAACCGCCGTCATTCCAAAGACGCGTGCCTTTACGGAGGGGGTCAAAGGGCCTATATTATTCTTTACAAGGAGAAGAATAATGGGCGCACTTGCTCGCATCTACACTCCCGCAGAGGCAGCCGCCGTCAGCGGGATCGGAATCAAGGCGGTACACAATGCGATCGACAAACGCATTGTCGATACTGTGCCAAGCACTGCTCGGCGCATCGGTGGGGTCGTCCGACGGGCATTGACCGGCGAGGATTTGCTGCGGCTCAAGCTTTGGTATGGCGTGGGTGCGACATTGCCCGCTGATCGTCGCTACCGCCTGTTCGAGGAAATCAAAGCTGCCCCAAGGGCCAAGACCGTAAGGGCCGACGACCTGCTGATCGTCGACGTCGCCGAGGCACGTAAACAGCTCAAAGCGCGCATCGTGGATCTTGATGAAGCGGAGGCCGCCATCGGCCGCGTTAAAGGGGTGATGGGTGGAGAGCCTGTCTTCAAAGGAACCCGCATCCCTGTTCGTATGATCACGACGATGCTAGCGCAGGGCGCAGATGAAGCGGAGGTTCTGGAGGGATATCCGAAGCTAACGCCGCGCGTGATTGAGCTCGCCAGGATATGGGTCGCCGCGCACCCAGTTCGTGGGCGACCTAAGAAGCTGGTCGAGCAGGGCGTGAAAATAAAGTCGTCGAAGCGCGTGGTCTTGAAGGGCGACCCACGTCCGTCGGCTAGGTCAAGACGCGTGTGACCTCGTGAGGTTTCTGATCGATGAGTGCCTGCACACGTCTCTGGTTGCGGTAGCCCAAGAACGCGGACATGAAGCAAACCACGTCAACTGGCTTGGGCTAAGCGGCGAAACCGACTGGGACCTCATGCCCCTCATTATCGATGAGGATTTCACCTTCGTCACCAACAATGCTAAGGACTTCAGGAAGCTCTATGCCAAAGAACCGGTTCACGCCGGCCTGATCATCGTCGTCCCTCAGGTCGGGCCTGAAAAACAGAGAGAGCTCTTCGATGCTCTCCTCGAGGATCTTGGCCCAGAGGAATTCCTGATTAATGAGGTTATCGAAATCGAGATCGAAAACGGCATTGCAATCGTAACACGATACGATCTGCCGTCGCCCTAGCTGAGGCTGCGCGATCTCCGCTTATGACCGACCCGGTTGCCAGTCGCTCATCTGCAAAATGTTACCGCCGAGTTTTGCGAACGCGCGTTGGCGGCAGGAGAAAACGAGAATCTGCTGATCGTGTGATTGACGATGCAAAGCGTCGAACATGCGCTCGATGCGGTCGTCATCGGAATAAACCAAAGCGTCATCCAGGATAACCGGTGTGGGTCGGCCGTCGCGGGCAAGCAAACGGGCGAAGGCCAGACGGGTCAGAACCGAAAGCTGTTCTCGCATGCCGCCACTCAACCTATCGACATCCTCGTCCTGACCATTGCGGCGAACGGTCTGCGGCAACAGTGTGTTCTCGTCGAACACTATGGAGATGTCATCGAATAGCAATCCAAGCAGCGGTCGCAGCTCGGACATGACCGGCTTCAGATAAAGATCGCGTGCCGTCGAGCGCGCAGCGACCAGCGTCGTGCGCAGCCGGTCGAGGACGGCTTTTTCGAATTCGAAGCGTCTCGCTCGCTCTCCAGCGATTTCCAATTTTTCTGTGGCCTCGCGCAAAGCTTCTTCCACCGCGTCCTCGGACCGAGTGCGAATATGGCCATTGAGATCGGCCAGGGTTACACGCAACTGACTTGCCTCCTGGGTGGCGGCATCCTGAACCGAACGGGCGCGGCGCAGAACGGCTTCGGCGCTGGTGAGATCGTGAGCGCCGTCGCGCAGGGGAGCAGCGCGCATTCCGGCGGCTTCGCGCAGCTTTTGTCGTGCGGTGGCCTCGGTGAGCAGCAAGCGCTCCTTTTCCTCGCGCGCTGCATGGGGTCCCAATATGACCTCGAGGCTGGTTAGTTCCGCCTGGATGGTGACATAAGCCGTCTCCGCGGCCATGACAGCCCCGTCGGCATGGCTGCGCAAAGGCAAGGCCTCGCGCACGCTGTTGCGTATTGTCGCCACACGCTGCTCGGTTGCGGCATGATGCTGCCGGATCTGTTGCGGATCGACTTTGAGTTCGAGGTCCCCGGCCCCGAGGGCACTCAGACGAGCAAGCTCCTCGTGCAATTGCTGTATCCCCTTAGGCGCGAGATCGGCAAGTCGCTGACGCGCCAAGCCCAGTTCGGTAGCCTTGTCGCGCGCTTCCACCAGGCGCTGGCGTGCCGTCCTGAGGCTGTCGACACCGAGGGACGCAAGTAGGCTGCGGTGCTTCGCTTCGGCGTCTTCGATGGTCCGGTCGGCCTGCTGCGGCCGATTCGATCGCAGGGTCAAGGCTCCGATGCCGGCAATATCCAGGCGCACGGTGCCAGCAAAGCTTTGGTCTTCTGCATGGAGCAAGGGCTTGGCATCGATCGTCACCAAATCGGCGGCGGCGTCCCGGTATTCCATGCATAGCGTCGGCAGGGTTGCCAGGTGAGCTGCACGAAGGCTGGCGATCTCGATTTCGAGCGCCTGCAGTTGCTCGACAGCCTGTTCCGGCACCGCCAGCATCGCCAGTGCTGCCTCTCCATCTTCGATCTGGGTTCTGGCGACTTCGGCTTGTTTCAACCGGTTGTCCGAGCCGGCCAGTTGTTCGGCAGCGTCACACGCCAAAAGGGTCGCATCCAGCCGCGCGAGCAATTCGCGAGCTTGGCGCTCTTCCAGTTCAGCTGCTTGAACCTCGGCCATCGCCTGTTCGTTTTCGGCGATGGCTGAAGCGCGACGATCGAGAACCTCAGTGCGGCGATGCTGCGCAATAATCGACTGCTGGCGCAAATCCGTGGCTCGTTTGAGCGCGGTCCGAAAACTATCGAGGGCCTGCTGCGCCGCGTCGTGGTGAATTGCGGCAAGGGCAGCTTCCGCCTCGGCGGCTTTCAAGGCTTCGCTGTGCGATTTGGCGGCCTCGACTGCGGCTTCCGCGGCCGAGATGGCTTCCCGCCGGGTGGCGCCTTCTTCGGGGTTTTCAAGCTCCGACAGACGCGCCAACGCCATGCGCCGCTTGTCGAGCGCATCGCGCAGACCGGTGACTTCGGCGCTGAGACGCTGCTCGTCTTTCAGCAGCTTGTCACGCTCGTCGAGCGCTGCCGCATAGAGACCACCACTCTTGGGACGCAGCGTTGACGTGACCAGGCTATAGAGCTCTTCCTCGCACGCCGCGGTGATTTCGGCCATGCGCCGCCCGCCGGTCAGGGCTTCAACTTCCCCCTGAACCGAGGACAATAGGCTTTCGCGCACGCGTTTTTCGCCATCCTCCTCGCTCTTGCTGCGCTTTTCGCTGCCGGTGACCCCTTGGCGAACCCAGAGCAATCCTGCCGGCCCTGCGGTTCCGCCATGGATTAGTTTGCCGATAAACCCTTCGGCCTCGTCCGCTTGAGCCAACAGTCGCCCCCGATCGAGGTCGATAACGCTGGCCAGCTTGCCTCCATAAAACTGCTTGGTAAGCCGATAGCGTCCTTCTGAAGTGCTGATGTCGGCCTCCACCACCGGATTGCCCCCACTATAAGGCCGTAGCAGTCTCACGCCTTCGGGCGTCCCCGTATGGGGTTGGAAAAAGAGTGCATGGAGTGCTTCGAAGAAGGTTGATTTGCCGAATTCATTGACTGCGCAAAGCACGTTGACGCCGTCGCCTATGTTCTCGATGGCGACGCCTTGCCCAGCGAACCGTTTGACGTTGTGGAGCCGAAGGGCCGTAAGTTTCATGATCCGATCGCCTCGCAATAGCTGAACAGCCGAACCAGTGCTTCTCGCGATATGTCGCGTTCCACAGCCGACCGGGTTTCGTCACTACTTTCATCCAACAGTGCCTGCGCTGCCTCGCGAAGGGCACCAGAGCGGTCGATCCGATCCAAGTCGCCACTTTCGCAGTCGGTCGCGAGCCCGTCCCCGTCCAGCTCCAGATAAGCGAAGTCGGGCGCGGCTGCCGCGATCGCCGCTTGAAGGGCGGTTCGCCCACTTAACCGCACCCGGCCAGACGCGGCAATTCGCAGCAAGGTCTGGCGCCGCAGATGTACCGGTGGAAGCAACGCTTCAAACGCCGCCGAGCTGTCGTCACCAGACAGCAGATGCAGGGGAGCGGTTTTCCAGGAAAAGCTGGCCGTCTCGACCGCCGCAATCTCCGGCATGGCGCCGGGCCCGGCAATGGAAACGACAAGAGCCTGGCCGGGTGTGTCATGTTTGAAACGGTCAGGTTCGGGCGCACCGCTATAACGGCTGCGCTCATTGATGGCGACTGGGCCGTGCCAGTCGCCCAGCGCCAGGTAATCGAGACCGGCCTTGGCCGCGCGATCTGGCGCGATGATGTCGGACGCTGCGGAATCCTCGGAAAAGGCCTGAATGGCGCCATGAGCAAGCCCAAGCCGGATGGCGCCTTGCGGCGTTGCGGCGCTGTCCATCCACTCGGTAAGGTCGCGCCCGGGCCGGCGGGTCGTACACGGTGCAGGCAGCAGCGCCACGTCCGCGGCAATGGTCGAGACTTCGGGCCGCGTCGCCAGCAGGACATTGTCCGGCACAACGCTGTCCGCTGCACTCCACAATTGATCAGCTAACAGGGAATCATGGTTGCCAGGCAGCAATATCCAGCGCAGAGGCGCGCTCTGGCTCATCTCGGCCATGGCCTGCCGCAACATCGCTGGAGTGGGCGTTTCGGTATCGAACGTATCGCCGGCCAGAAGTATGGTGGATGCACCATGGACCCGTGCCTGTTCTGCCAGCCGGCTGATCGCGCTATGGCGCGCTTCACGGAGTCGCCCGCGCAGATCCTCCGGCATGTTGCCGAACCGCTTGCCGATATGAAGATCGGAGCTGTGGATGAAACGAAACATGGAGTCTCCGAGACTATGTCGATGCCAGGTAGCGCCGGGCGCGATCGATGGCTTCATCCAGCCGGGAGCGTGATATCGCCGCAAGTCGCTCGACGCCGAGCAGACGTGCAAGGTCGAGAGCGGGGTCGGACTGTTCCAGAATGTCCTCGTTCGCAACGACGACAGCGGCCAGCTCGGCGATTGGAATGTCGGCAATGGACCGGCGGGCATCGGCATCGAACGGCATCCGATAGTCAAGCAGGTCGACAACCGTCCCTCTCTTCCATAGGAAGCTGCCGCTGGATTCTTCAGTTCTATCGAACTCGCGCAGATGCAGGTCGATCCGCTCCCGAATCTTGTTGCCCGTTCTGAGCCAGCCATGCGCCCGTGCGATGCGCTGCGCAAGGACGTCTTCTCGCAGAGGTCCTTCCTGTTCGATCACCGCGTCGACCATGGACCGCAGCGTGCCTCGGTAGACGAAGTCATAAAACTGATCCGGGCTGGTGGAAAATCTGGTTAGATCAGTCAGGCGATAACGGCCGCCCGTCGGTACGGAATCATGCGTCGAATGCGCGGCCGCAGGCAACATTGCTGCAGATACCGATAGGCGCTCTCCCGTCGCTAGGGGAACGACGACAAAGTCTGGCTCTGATTTTATCGACGGATGTTCCGGTTCGCCGGCCGATGCTAGGTCTTCGGCTGGCAATTGGTCCATGGGGTCGACCTTATGCCCCATGTCCCAATGGATCGCGGCTTCACTTTCCTGTTGTTCAGCCTGTTTGCGACGGCTTTCCTCGAGCAGCGCGGCCAGCCTGGCATGAAGCCTCTCGGTGCAGCCTTCGAGATCAAACCACCAATCGGTTGACCATACCCGGACAATGTTCCACCCGAGGCCGCGCAGGACCTGCTCGCGGACCTTGTCTCGATCTCGCGCCGTGGCAGAACTGTGATAGGTCGCGCCGTCGCATTCGACCCCAGCCAGATAGGCGCCGGCGAGATCGGGATGCCGGATCCCTATATCCACTCGAAAGCCAGAAATGCCGACTTGAGGGACGATGGTCCATCCGCGCTTCTCAAGCTCGGCAGCGACGGCCTCCTCGAAAGGGGATTCCAGGGCTCCGACCGATCCGCGTTCCTGCGCTGGCAATGCCACAGCGCCGCGTTCGGCAAAATCGAGGAAGGCTTTGAGATGCTGTACGCCGATCGCTTTGGTTCGGTTGGGGTCGATCTGGTCGGCGGCAAAACCTGAAAATACGATCAGTTCCTGCCGCGCACGCGTCACCGCGACATTCAGCCGGCGTTCGCCGCCGTCCCGATTCAGCGCGCCGAAATCCATGCTGCGCTTGCCGGCATTATCTTGCGAAAAGGTGATCGAAAACAGGATTATGTCACGCTCGTCGCCCTGGACATTTTCCAGATTCTTGACGATGGCGGGTTCAATACGCTCGTCGGCAAAGAACCATTCAAGCTCCGGCTCTGTCTGTCGCGCCTTGTCGAAAAGGTCGAGGATGAGCGACTGCTGTTGCGCGTTGAAAGTGATGACCCCCAGCGTGGGCCGGTCCTTTTCCGGTAGGGCCAGCCAACGCCGCATCCTGCTGACCGCCTCGTCGGTTACCGCTTGGGCTTCGATTCGATTGGTGCGGCTTTTGCCGCGGTCATAGATGCCGGTCGTGATTTTTCGCAGCTGTACTGCCCGATCTTCCACCGTTGGCGAAGGGAATGTGATGAGCCGGTTCTGATAGTAGTGATGGTTGGAAAAGGCGATCAGCGACTCATTGCGGCTACGATAATGCCAGCGCAGGTCACGTACCGGGATGCCGGCCGCTTTGGCTTCGTCGAGAATGCTCTCAAGATCCTTTTCGTGCTCGACGACTTCCTCGTCCTCCTCGTTGCGGCCAAAGAAATTGGTGGGCGGCAACTGCTTGGGATCGCCTACGATAATGGTTTGATGGGCTCGCGCGATAGCACCGACAGCGTCCCAGGTGGTGATCTGCGATGCTTCGTCGAAAATGACCACGTCGAAAAGCGCCTTGTCGGGAGGTAGGTATTGAGCGATTGAAAGCGGCGACATCAGCATGCAGGGGGCGAGCTTGGCAAAGCTCGATGGCATAGCCCCGATCATCTCGCGGATCGACCTGCTGGGCCGCTGCAATTCCATCTGATGGCGCAACAGGCCCAACTCGGAATTGCGCGGGACGCTTTGCACAGCCGGCAAACCATGAGCGATGGCACTGATGACGCGAAGGCTTGCTTGAGCGCGGACAAGATCGTCGATTTCCCGGAAATCTTCGATAGCGTGCTCGTGCTGGAAGCGACGGAAATTCCGCAGCACCGGATCGGCATCCAGCGTGGCCGGCAGCCACCAGCGTACATAGGCCAGGCGGAACGCGGATTGAGCTTCAGCTGGTCGCACTAGACCCGCCTCGATATCGTCGACCAACGCTCCCAGATTCTGACTGACAGCCCTGCGACGAATGCCGCACCACGAAGTCCAGTCCCGCAGAAGATGACGGGCGTCGAGCAAGTCTCCCATCGCAGTCGTCAATTCGGTCAGCGGGTTATCATGTTCTGCCCAAGAAGGCGTCTTTCCAGCAGGGATCGCAAATTGAGTCTTGGCAGCCTCAAATGCTGCAGAAGCCGCAAGGAAGCGGGCTGCCCCATGGCGCATCGTGCTATCTGCTGCACCGCTTCGCAGGCTCGGGGCGGTTGCTTGGAGGAGCGCTTTGAGATCCTCCGTGCCAAGGCCGGGCAGGCGTAGCGTCTGTCGAAGCCTTTCGGCGATCGAGAGTATGTGATCGATACGGTGGGTGTCGGTATCAAGTGCGGCAAATCCGATCGGCTTCCCAGATAGGATGTTGGCTTCGACAGTGGCCCGGCGGTCCTGCATCACGCGCAACAGCGGCAAGTCGTGCTGAGGATCGGCTACCCCCTCTGTGACATAGCCTTGAAGCAGCTTCTGGACTTTGCGTTTGCCCAACTGACTGTTTGGCCAGAATGCAGAAGCGGCCTGTTGCCATTGCTGCTCTATGTCCTCCACCCGTATGCGCGCAACGGCAGCCCCGTCATAGCGGGCCGACAGGTCCTTGCGAGACTTGCGATAGTCTCCGATTGCCTCATTGAGAGTGGCGAGGGCTCCCCGCAACTGGGCGAAATCTCGATCAAAGACAATGCTGACGTCATGGCCGGCACTGTCCTGGAATGCCCCTGCTAGTTTTCGCAGCGCTTCGAGCTCCGCTTTTGACGCGTCGCCTTTGGCGCGCAGGCCGATGCTCACCAGGAAGGCGTCGAGTGCGGTCGCTAGAACCTCGGACGCACTCTTGAGGGTCTTTGCCCCTTGGAGCAAATTGTCCTGCCAGCCTGACGTCCACTCGGTGACATCTATGAGACGCAAGACCGACCGCATCTCCACTGAATGAAACGCGACACCTGTTTCGGCGGCAATATGCTCCAGCGCCAGCCGGCTTGCCTCGTCATGGCTATCGCGCGATGGCCATGACAATACCGGAGCGTGCTGTTGCTTGTTCTTGAGAGCGATGCCAAGCGCCAGATAGGGCGTGAGGCCATTGACATGGCGCCGATGCAGCGCATCGACATAGGCATTCAGTTCGTCCCGACGGACGCGAAGCCGCTCGTTGATCGCAATCCACTCTGCTGCGTCCACGCGCGCGCCGCTTTCCCAGCTGATCCTGAGCTGGTTGAGAAAGTTGCGTCGGTCCGCCTTGCTGGAATGGAGTTCGAGACAATGCGCGCCCAGGCCATGTTCGCGCAGGCGGCGATACACCACATCGAGCGCCGCCGTCTTCTCGGCCACAAACAGCACGGTTTTGCCAACTGAAAGGCAGTTGGCAATCATATTGGCAATGGTCTGGCTCTTGCCAGTGCCGGGAGGGCCGATGATGACAAAGTCTCGGCCCTCAGCGGCGGCAAGACTTGCGGCGGTCTGTGAGGAGTCGGCCGGCAGCAGCGAAACGATGTCGGACGGGGCATAGTGCCGGTCGAGTTCGCGCTCGTTCCGGAATGATGCGCCATTGCCCTCGAACGCTATCTCCGGCGTGTCGATCAGATGGCGCACGACACGGTTTTCGCGCAGCGCATCAGTGCGCTCGACCAGATCCTTCCACATGAGAAACTTGGCGAAAGAGAAGGTTGAGAGCGCCGTCTCGTCCACCACCTCCATGCCGGGGACGTCGCGCACTGCCTGGCGCATGAGACTTAGCAGACGCGGCACATCAACGCCGCTTTCGTCCTCGGGCAGCTCACCGGAAAACTGTGGCAGTTTGAGCTCGAAGTCGCGTTCGAGAAACTGCAACAAGGTTGCGTTGAATCGCGGTTCATCTTCATGGAAGCGCAAGGTAAAATGCGATGTTGCGCTGCGGCGCTCGATTTTGACCGGTACGAGCAGCAATGGTGCGCGATAGCTGCGCTCGTCCTCGGCCTTCTTCTTCCAGCGCAGGAAGCCGACCGCCAGGAAGAGCGTATTCGCGCCGCCCTCGGCAAAATCGTTGCGCACTTGCCGGTAAAGATCGATCAGCCGGGATTCCAATTGACGCCCATCGAGCGTCGACGGGAGCTCGTCGCGCAGAAGCGCTTCCGCGGCAAAGCCACGCTGGAGGTCACGTCCGTGCACCTCGCGATAGAGGGCAGCATCCCGCTCGCCCAGTGGATTCTGTTCGGGCAGCGAAATCAGCCGGATCGAAGCGCCTGCCATTAGGCGGTCCTCGAGGTAGCCGACATCAGTACAAAGAAACGGAATTGTCTTCTTGGAGTCCGGAAAATTGAGCAGGCGGTTCCGCAGTGTCAAATCGAGGAGCTTTTTCTGCCAGCGGTCGATCCGTCCGGCCGCTGTCGTCGGCTTTACCTCGACGATCTCGACCGGCAGGGCTACCACGGCCGGTGCGGCTGGCAACGGCAACGCGATTTCGGTTGCCACCTCTGCATCCACGCTGCGGCGCATCGGTTCATGCGAAGCAAGCGGTGTGATGCCGCCACTACGCGAGCGGCGTATATCGATGGCTGCGACAAAGGTGGCTACCTGCGTTTCATCGAGCCGCTGTTCGATTGCGTGTTGAGCAGCCTCCAGTGTCATGGCCGGCCGATGCGTCACACCTGTCGTCTCAAACACGATCAGTTCGCGCGATGCCAGCGCCTTGCGGACCTCCATGGCATCGGGTTCAATGGCGTTGGCGAGCGTCCTTTGTGTCATCCAGACGCCGACGGCCGCGTGTCCCTGAAACATCAAAACGACGGGATGCAGGCCCGTCGCCTCCAGGGCGGACGCGAATAACAGACTGGTATCGAGACAGGTTGCCAGCTTTTCTGCCGTAATAATTGAGGGACGTCGAATTTTTTGGCCCCGGCTTTCGAAGCTTGCAGGAGGCTCTGCATAATGCAGGGATAGGCCGGCAACGGCCGAATAAATTGCGGCCGCCAGCATGAATGCGCGTTGCGGATTGCCGCTTTGATAGCCATCAAGGCTGGAGGCATGACCATGCGCTGCGAGCCGCTCCGCTGCGGAACGCAGCAGTCCTGCGATCGCCGGGTCGTTCGGCATGACGAATGCGGCGAGCAATTGCGCCATATCGACGACGCCTCCCCATTCGTCGCGGGCAAGCAGGCGCACCGCAACGCGCTGCTCGGCCAGCACTGCGCCTCCTGAGGTCAGGCGCAACGTTATCTCCCCACGCTCAGCCTCGTTGAGACCGGCCAGATAGCCGGCGTCGAGATCGATTTTTCGATCGCTTAAGGGAAGCCGGTCGCCAGCAACGATCCGATCAATTGTCCAGCTTTTGGCGCGCAAAAAAGGGGGGTTCGATGTCAGCTCGAGAGTGCATTTTTCGAAGCCCTGCTGCGTTGGGTTATTGAGAGAGATAGACCGGATCACCGGAATGGCATTTTGGAAGGATGCGTATGTAAAGCTGGCGGCGATGTCAGCCACGACTTCCATCACGGGCGCGGCTGATATACCGGCGGCGTCGCCAGTGTCCGAACTCGTTTCCATGCCCCATCCCCTATTTCATTCACATAGAACTTTGCGGCCAGAATTTGAAAGTGAATTCTCGGCATTCTCTGCCGTTAGTTATTAAGCGGCCCTAAGATTGGAACTGCCTCCGTGCGGCCCTGAAACCTAACGCCACCCAACACGCGGATTGGTAACCCACAGGAACAGGTTTGGTAACCCTTATCGAGTGAGTGCCGCTCGCTGCGTAGATCCACGGTTTGCGATGGGTGCGCACAATACCGCACTCGACCTCCGAAGCCCGGCATAATTCCGGACAGAGACAGATAATTCTGGACGGCACATCGACATCGCGTTCACGCACGATCTTGGCGCTGTTGCAGCCTGCTGCAGCCAGGTGTTTTGGCAAGAGCGCCGCTGTTCTCCTGCCGTCAGGTCATTCACTTGTCGACCCTGAGGGTGACGCCGGAAGCCCTGTCCAGGTGGCAAGCGTCAAGACGCAAGACACGTGGCGCCCAGCACAAGAGCGATCGGCGCGAAATATCCTGCGGTCTCAAAGGTTGGCAAGACGCCGACGAGCGCGGTCGCAATGCCCATCAGAATGAGCGTCATCAAGAGCGTGCTCTTGCGTCCGACGCGGTCGCCGATGCTGCCGAACAGCAGGGCTCCCAATGGGCGCACGAGGAAGCCTGTGGCAAATGTTGCGACGCTGAACAGCTGCCGTCGGTTCATTGGCAGGGTAGAAGAGCGTTGAGAAGAAAATCGCCAGACTTCCGTAAAGATAGAAGTGTACCATTCGATGACCGTGCCGGCGCTTGATGCAAGGACGACGGTCCAGGGCGTTATCAACTTAACTCGCGTTCAGGGATTTGCGGCATAGACCCGATGTCATGAACACCGCAACCGTCAGCACCCGCCGCTGGGCAAAGCGTCGCAACCTTCGGCACCGCACGACCAGCGAAGCCGATCAGCCTACATCTTCGGCGCGATCTGCCCCAAGCTCGGCAAGGTGGCAGCGCTGGTCATGCCCTGGTGTGACACATACGCCATGACCCAGCATCTGGCCGAAAAATCCCGCCATGTGGCCGATGACGCGCATGCCATCCTCATCATGGATCAGGCCGGGTGGCACATGTCCAACAACCTCGTCGTGCCCACGAATATCACCATCCTGCCACTGCCGCCGAAATCACCGGAGCTCAGCCCGGCCGAAAACCTCTGGCTCGTCATGCGCGAAAACTGGCTGTCGAACCGCATCGTCAAATCCTATGACGATATCGTCGCCCATTGCTGCGATGCTTGGCGCAAGCTCGAAAAACCAGCCTTGGCGCATCATGTCCATCGGCCGAAGAGAATGGACAAATGGGTTCTGATCAGTGAGGAGGCGTATTATATTACATATGAAACGTAATATTAATTCAATTAGTGGGAATTGAGTGATATAAAGAAATAGACAATATGGACCGTTAGTAAGCACTAATAGAGGATATCGCGCACGAGTATTTGGAACATGCTCGGTGGCAGGAGTGCGAAGTCCCTATAGGAGAGGAACTCTATGGATTTCGGCTGGGAAATCCATTCTTATCCAAATAAATATCGCGTCAATCGTCTTCGATTAACGAGACGCGTTTGCAGTGATCATTGTCGCGAAGTACAGAATCTGGCAAGCTCTCTAGTAATACACACCGTTAGCTGCGCCTCCGGTGAGTATCAATTGTTATGCTGTGGCTATGGCGTTCCAATTTAACGGGGGGAGGCACTCTGACGGCAGCCACACTAGATCTCAAGAAATATAGCTATCACCGGAGAGCGATATGCTGAACGATACCATCGCAAGGAATTCATTGCCGAGTATCGATCTTCTGTATGATTATGGACCGTTCTTGCGATTGAGCGAGTCTGAAGGTGGTATTGGGAGCTTTGCTCAAAACAGCCGGCGCCCGCGGGTTGGCATTGTGGGCGCCGGCATCAGTGGCTTGGTGGCGGCGACTGAACTTTTGCGCGCCGGAATAACGGACATCGTGCTATTTGAGGCGCGGGATCGTATGGGTGGGCGGGCTTGGTCACAAATCTTCGACCCGCGCGAACCGCATCTCATTGCCGAGATGGGCGCTATGCGCTTTCCTGCCAGCGCGACCTGCCTGTTCCATTATCTGGACAAATTGAGGATAGATACCGCAGCTTCCTTCCCTGATCCGGGCATCGTGGATACCGAGGTGCACTATCGAGGTGCGCGTCATTTATGGCAGGCCGGCGAGTCTCCGCCGCCACTGTTTAGGCGCGTTCATCAAGGATGGCAGGCATTGATGGGCGACGGTTACGTGCACGAAGGGATTCAACTGCCCGCACCGGCGAAGATCACAACTTTGCTTCGGTCGCATCGCTTTGACCAAGCTCGTGACGCATGGCAGGCCTGGCTAGATTCGTTTCGCGACATCTCCTTCTATTCGGCCCTCGTCACCATCTTTACCGGACCGCAGCCACCAGGGCGCGTACCTTGGAAAAGGCCGGAAGATTTTGAGCTTTTCGGATCGCTGGGGATTGGATCTGGAGGCTTTTTACCTGTGTACCAAGCCGCGTTTACTGAGATACTGCGTCTTGTAATTAACGGGTACGAGGACGATCAGCGCCTGATTATGGGAGGGATCTCCCTGTTGGTGAAACGGTTGGCTGAACAGGAGCTTAACGGTGTGAGTTTGCGGCAGCGTGTCCGCTACGGTCATGTAAGCCGTATTTACAAACAGGGCGGTCAGATTCTCGTGACATGCGCAGGAGGGCAGGTCGTGCCTTTTGACCGCGTCATCGTCACTACCAGCAATCGAGCTATGGAGCTGGCCCATCGTCTCACGGCGGATGGAACCTTTCTTACTAACGAAGTTTTGCGAGCGGTCAGAGAAACTCACCTTACCGGCTCTTCCAAGCTGTTTATGCTGACGGAAAACAAGTTCTGGTTAAAAAAGGGCTCGCCGACAACCATCTTGTCAGATGGCCTTGCCAGAGGGGTCTACTGCCTAGACTATCAGCCAGATGATCCGGATGGTAAGGGCGTGGTGCTGTTAAGTTATACATGGGAAGATGATGCTAACAAAATGCTTTCCATTCTGGACAAAAAGGAACGGTGCCAGCGTCTGGTCGATGATCTGGCCAACATTTCCCCTGATTTCGCCCGTCATCTAGTCCCGGCTAACGGTGACTATGAACGTCATGTCCTGCAGCACGATTGGCTGATGGATCCATATTCAGTAGGTGCCTTCAAGCTCAATTATCCTGGTGAAGACATCTATTCAGAACGGTTATTTTTCCAATTCGCTACCGCAAAAAGACCGGAAGAAGACACGGGCTTGTATCTCGCAGGATGTGGATGCTCCTTTACCGGCGGGTGGGTCGAGGGCGCGGTACAAACGGGCTTGAATGCCGCATGTGCTGTTATCCGCAGCAGTGGCGGCCAGCTCTTGAGCGGTAACCCTATTGATTCGATGAATTCCGCTTATCGATATTGAGAACCGGTAAATTTAGCGTTCTTTAGAAATGGCTTCTTAAACGTTTGCAACGTCCACACTCGAGGAGATTTGCAATCAAATACTGGCCGGGAAAACTTCGGCGTTGGATATCAGGGAATCGGCACTTTAGGGCGCAAAAATCCATGGTCGACCGGTTAGGATGGGATTTCCTGCGCTGACAGGCGCGGGATGCAGTAGCATCGGTTCTGGAACCGCCGCAACACCAAAGCGGCCAAGCGCTTGCTGACGCGGCTGCTGAAGAAGCAAGGCGTCGCGCCGAAGCGCATGATCACCGACAAGCTGCGCTCCTATGGAGCAGCCAGGCGACAGGTGATGCCGGATGTCGAGCATCGGTCACATAAGGGATTGAACAACCGTGCCGAGAATTCGCATGTGCCACTGCGAAAACGGGAGCGGATTATGCAAGGCTTCCGATCACCAGGACTGCAACGCTTCGTTTCGATCTTCTCGGCTCTGCGCAATCTCTTCGACCCGCCCCGCTCAAAACGCTCCGCTCTCGCTACACATATTCACCGCCTGCAGGCCATGGCGGAATGGAAAGCCGTGGCCATGGTCAGCTGACATCAGCGGCTGCAGGTCTCAACGCGTGTATATGCAGACAACGTGACATCCCCCCGGCTTGTTCTCCTTGGCTTGGAGGAGCATGGCGACGTTTTCGGCGGCAAATTTGAAGCCTCTACGGTCGGGAATTCGCTCAGCTGAGATCGGGTAGCGTGGCCGCTTTGGATCGATGCCGGTGATCCGGAACCGTTCGCTTCCGGTGCGGAACTCGCGTCCGAAGTCCGAAGGGGCCAATCCGAAGTGCTCTGCCAAGAACTCGAACCTGTCTTTTTCGAGATTGAATGCGGTGCCGTCGGGAGCGGGAATGCTGACGCGGAACACGGGCTCGAAGGAGAAGCCGGTATCCGTGCCGCGCCATCCTGCACCCTCGATGACCAAGCCGTGGTCCTCAGCGATCTTCTGGCAGACCTCGAGCATGCGGGTCTGGATCTCTTCGCATGTCGCTGGCGTCAGACGGGTTATGAGCCTGCCCTTCCTCACCTGATAGACAGTACCGCGTGAGACGCCGAGATCGCGGGCGATTTGTGTTGGGCCCTGACCCTGTTTAAGCTAGCCGAACATGCGCAAATTCCTGACCGCCATCGGCGAGTTCCAGGCCTACATCGCCTTCCAACAGTGCCAGTCTGATCAATTTCGGCGAGAGCTACCGGTCCGGAGATCGCATCAGCCTCTCCGTCGCCAAAAGAGCTGTTCTGCTTAGCCGTCGAGCTCAACGCCCAGCGTCGGAGCGCTCTCTGCTTCTGAAGGAAGCCATGAGGTCCGCTCGGGCTTGATCGGAGGCTTGGCCGATGGACGTTGTGTTTGCCTCGCTCGGCTGCCGCCCGATGGCGAGGCTTTGCGAATTGTCAGTCCTTTGCCTTTTCGCTGGTCTCAACGGCGCTGTGTAACGTTCAGTGTTGATGATGACGCCCTCGCTGTTCACGCGGTTGCTCCTGTGCAGTGTACTCGTCAGCTTGTCCTCGGCCTCGCGCGTCTGGCCCAAGTGCCGTTCCAACGGCGCTGGCGCGACCTGTCTGGCTTGCTGCTCTTGCAAGGCGGCGTGTTGCACCTGCGACCCGGCTGCTGCCAAAGCTTCGGCAGGGCTTGCGGCAAGCTCGTGCGGCAAGCGCCCCTCTCTCAGTCGGTTTTGCAGCGCCTGCCGATCGGCGACGAGGTAGTTGAGGTGCAGCGGCAGCTGCTGGTCTGGCCGCTCTTCGTTCGCCAATCGACGAACCAGCTCGCGCGTGCCGTCCACCACGAAGACGCCGCAGTCAACAGCGTTTTTCTGCTGCGCCATGTCGGGTGTTACCAGGGTCGCGTCCAGTCTTGTAGCGAGCTTTCGTGCAGGCGCGTCGTTGTATCGCTGTTCATTTTGCTGGATGGAGTCGTAGTGATAGGCGACCGCTCTTTCCGGATCGCGGCGATCTACGAGGAGCAGCGACCAATGGGTGCCGCGGTCAATACCCACCCCATCGTTCACTGGCACGAACAGGAAGTCGGATGGGCCGGCGTTTCGATTATAAATCGACTGCAATGTGCCTCGCGCGTCTTGCTGCTCCATGTGGCGCAGCAGATGGGAGACCGACGGATCGACCAGCCGCGTCCGGGCGGCGAGCGCTGGATCGGCCTGCTGCAGCAGCTGCTCGAGGAATTCGTAATCCCTCTGGATATGTTCGTCGCCCAGCAGTTCGGTGGCCCCGAGCACCGCCCCCCGGGGGAGATTGGACGAGCCTGACGGAAGGGCTTCGATGTGTGCATCGGAGGAGGTGGTCAGATCGACCAACGGAACCCCGAGATGGGTGTCTGAGAGCCTGGCGGTCGCTGGCAAGGCGGGTCCCGGAGCCCTTGCCGGTACTGCTGCCGCTCCAGCTTCCCTTATCGCTCCGCGATGGAGGAGCCAAACGTCGTTGCCCTCCTCTGGCCTTCGGGCGGTGTAGCCGTGGCCTTTAATCTCGTAGTTCCATTCCGGCTTGTCCGCGTCCGGCAAGAGGCCATAATGGTACAAGGAAGAGAGCATCGCCTCTGGGACGAGTTGAGTCCCATGGGAGAAGCCTTTGGGCACGGCGAATGAGACGTTTATGGAGTTCTCGATGGCAGCGGGGGGTGCCTCAGACCTTGCAAAGGGCGCGGCCTCCGCATGCAGGCTTCCAATGTGTTCGGACCCTGGGCCTTGAACGGGTACCCCTGCCAATGGCAATCCACCCAACTGCTGCATGGGGGGCTGCATCGGCACGCGGCCGCCTTCGCTCGGCGGCTGCTGAATGGCGATGCTTTGCGGATTATTAGTCCCCTGCCTCTCCGCCGGCCGCAACGGCGCCGTCGAATGTTCATTGTTGATGATGAACCGCTCGGGTGGCAGGAGGTTGCCCTGGTCGAGCGCATCCGGCCAGGGCCGGATCTGCTGTTGGCTGGCAGCTAACACTGGCGGGGCGGCGGCCTGAACTCCGGCGTGCCCAGATGTTGCGAAAGCGTCCGACACGCTTCTGTTGGGATCCTCCGGTCCAGCACGCATCCCTGGATTGCTGAGCGAAGACGAGGCGGCTTGATCATCCTGCCGCTGCTGAAGCACTTCGCGGAACCCCTGTTCCAGTCGCAGAAGCTCCTCTGCATTGGTTGGCGGCTGGTGAGCTCGATCATCGAACAGCGGCCGGAGCGCCTCGGGAACCTCCGCGCTGAAAGAAGGCGAGGTGGCTTGATCATCCTGCCGCTGCTCAAGCACTTCGCGGAACCCCTGTTCCAGTCGCAGAAGCTCCTCTGGATTGGTTGGCGGCTTGTGAGCTCGATTATCGAACAGCGGCCGCAAGGCCTCGGGAACCTCCGCATTGTGAACCCGCTGCAGCGCCAAGCGGAGTTTCTTGTTGCCTGGAAACAACACCTCGGCGAGTTCGGTCCGCGAATTGTGATCCAGCCCAGAGATCGTCTGGCCCCGACTCTCAAGCTCCTCAGAAAATCTGCGAAGAAGACGACCATAGACGACACGGGTGCTTAAGGCCAACCCGCTGTCACTGCTTAATTTTTCCAGGATACGCGCGTCTGCCTTTGACGGCACTGCCGGCCGGGCAGTCGCTGAATAGTCCGGCTCATGATACGCACGCAGGACGTTCAAAGCCTTCTTCAAATAATCGTTTTTCGGAAAGAAAGCATCGACGTGATCGACCAGGGATTGGTGATTTTTTATATCAGTCGCTTGGCCGCGAGCGCCGAGATCATTCGCCAATCGGCGAAGTGCATACTTGTACATTCGGAGCGTCGCCGCGCTATGGTGTTGCTGAGCCTTAGCGTGGGCGATCGCCTTATCAATAACGTCCTGGTGTTCGTCGGACAGATGGGGATAGCGGGTAGCACGGGCGCCACTCGCGACAGGATCGGCTCGGCGCGGCTCGGCCACGTGCTGCTCAAAGCCCACTTGCCGGGCCTGGCCCGCATCCGGCAAGGGGTCATGGCGGTCCAAGGAAGAGAGCATCGCGTCTGGGACGCGTTGACTCCCATGGGAGAAGCCTTTGGGGACGGCGAATGAGACGTTTATGGAGTCCTCGATCGCAGCGGGGGGCTTCTCAGACCTTGCGGAGGGCGCGGCCTCCGCATGCAGCCTTCCGATGTGTTCGGACCCTGTCCCTTGAACCGGTACCCCTTCCAATGGCAATTCACCCAACTGCTGCGTGGGGGGCTGCATCGGCACGCGGCCGCCTGAATTGCCGATTTCGCTCAGCGGCTGCTGAATGGCGGCGGCTTGCGGCGTATTCAGGACCCTCTGCCTCTCCGCTGGCCACAACAGCGCTGTGTCATGTTCATTGTTGATGATCAGCCGCTCGGGCGGCAGGTGGTTGCCCTGGTCAAGCGCATCCGGCGAGGGCCGGATCTGCTGTTGGCTGGCAGCTAACACTGGCGGGGCGGCGGCCTCAACTCCGGCGTGCCCAGAGCCGGTCGCTGCGAACGCGTCGGCCACGCTTCTGTCTGACACGGGCTCCGCATCGCGAACCCGTTGCAGCGCGGAGAGGAGATTGCGGTTGCCTGGAAACAACGTCTCGGCGAATTTGATCCGCGAATCGTGATCCAGCCCAGAGATCGTCTGGCCCCGACTCTCAAGCGCCTTAGAAAATCTGCGAAGACTACGAGCATAGACAACACGGCTGCTCGAGGCCAACCTGCTGTCACTGGTCACTTGTTCTAAGATATGCGCGTCCGGCCGCCGGCCAGTCGCTGAATAGCCCGGCTCATGAAACGCACGGAGGACGTTCAACGCCGTCTTTATATGATTATATTTCGGAAAGAAAGCATCGACGTGATCGACCAGGGATTGGTGATTTTTTAGATCAGACGCTTGGCCACGAGCGCCGAGATCATTCGCCAACTGGCGAAGTGAATGCGAGTATCTTCGGAGCGTGCTCTCGCTATATTTTTGCTGAGCCGCAGCGTGGGCGATCGCCTTATCAATAACGTCCCGGTGTTCGTCGGACAGATGGGGATAGGCGGTAGCACGGGCGCCAGGTGAGGCGGACTCCGCATCGCGAACCCGTTGCAACGCAAAGATGAGATTGCGGCTGTCTGGAAACAACCTCTTGGCGAAGTCGATCCGCGAATCATGATCCAGCCCAGAGATCGTCAGGCTCTGACTCTCAAGCGCCTCAGAAAATCTGCGAAGAGTACGAACATACTCGGCACGGCTGCTTGAGGCCAAGCTGCTGTCACTGGTCACTTGTTCTATGATATGCGCGTCTGCCTTTGAGGGCACCGGCGCTGGCGGCTCATGATACGCACGCAGGACGTTCAACGCCGTCTTTATATCACCGTCTTTCGGCAAGAAAGCATCGACGTGATCGACCAGGGATTGGTGATTTTTTAGATCGGTCCCTTGGCCAAGAGCGCCGAGATCATTCGCCAATCGGCGAAGTGCAGACGTGTAATTTCGGACCGTGCTCTCGCTATATTTTTTCTGAACCGCAGCGTGGGCGATCGCCTTATCAATAACGTCCCGGTGTTCGTCGGACAGATGGGGATAGCGGGTAGCACGGGCGCCACTCGCGACAGGATCGGCTCGGCGCGGCTCGGCCACGTGCTGCTCAAAGCCCGCTTGCCGCGCTTGGCCAGCATCCGGCAAGGGGCCAGGGCGGTCCAAGGAAGAGAGCATCGCGTCTGGGACGCGTTGGGTCCCATGGGAGAACCCTTGGGGGACGGCGAACGAAACGTTTATGGAGTCCTCGATCGCAGCCGGGGGCGCCTCGGACCTTGCTGAGGGCGCGGCTCCCGCATGCAGCCTTCCGATGTGTTCGGACCCTGTCCCTTGAACCGGTACCCCTTGCAATGGCAATTCACCCAATTGCTGCATGGGGGGCTGCATCGGCATGCGGCCGTCTGAATTGCCGATTTCGCTCGGCTGCTGCTGAATGGCGACGGCTTGCGGCCTATCCACGGCCCTCTGCCTCTTCGCTGGCCGCAACAGCGGTGTGGAATGTTCATTGTTGATGATGCCCCCCTGGGGTGGCAGGTGGTTGCCCTGGTCAAGCGCATCCGGCGAGGGCCGGATCTGCTGTTGGCTGGCAGCCAAGACTGGCGGAGCGGGGGCCTGAACTCCGGCGTGCCCAGATGTTGCGAAAGAGTCCGACACGCTTCTATTGGGGTCCTCCGGTCCAGCACGCATCCCTGGGTTGCTGAGCGAAGACGAGGCGGCTTGATCATCCTGCCGCTGCTGAAGCACTTCGCGGAACCCCTGTTCCAGTCGCAGAAGCTCCTCTGCATTGGTTGGCGGCTGGTGAGCTCGATCATCGAACAGCGGCCGGAGCGCCTCGGGAACCTCAGCGCTGAAAGAAGACGAGGCGGCTTGCTCATCCTGCCATTGCTGAAGCACTTCGCGGAACCCCTGGTCCAGTCGCTGAAGCTCCTCTGGATTGGTTGGCGACTCGTCAGCTTGATCGAACAGCCTCCGGGCCTCGGCAAGGTGCTGCTCAACGCCCACTTGCCTGGCCTGGACCGCTTGATCCTCTTCCAAGCCGGCGTCCTGCACCACCTGCGGCAAAGCTGTTACACGGGATGGATTTTTTCGCTGGTCCACATTAGCCTCGCATCAAACTGTATCGTCAAAGTCTTGCGCCAATCCGCGCAGCGGCTCATCGAGTCGAGATTCTGCGGAGAATCCCTCCTCTGCTTCCGTCAAGGGCGCCGGCTCCGGGAGGGCGCCTGTCTGGCTTTCAAAGATGCGTTTCAGAATGCGGTCCGAAAAATATCGCACCTTCCTCAGTTGCAATGGCGGCAGACCTTTGATGAGAACAATCTCGTACTCGTCATTGAGCAGCCGAACCTGTTCGGGACGCAGCAGCGGCGCACCTTGAAACGAATTCTGAATGTTCCGGTCGAACGCTCGCGACTGGCTGTAGGAAATCGATTTGGCTTCAAACGTGTATTCACCGATGGCTTTGGAAATGTAGTTCGGAGTCTCGTCATCGGCCGTGGCCATGAACACTTGCAGTCCGGTATTGCTGAGAAAATTCTGCTTACCAGCCTCTCCATAAGCCCCCGTTAGTGCCGAAAGGCTTTGGATGATGAGCATGAAACGCCCCTTGTAGCCCGCGATAGTCGTAATTGCGGTCTCGATCGCCTCCAGCTTACCCAAGTGCTTGAATTCATCGAGCAGAAAGAAGTGCAACGTCCTGAACTGCACGTCGCGCTTGCCTCTCGGCGGGTTTGAAGCTCCCAAGATCGCGTGCTGTATCGCGCGGGTTAGAGGTTACTAACCGTTCCGCAACATTGGTCAGTGGCCCGTCTGGAAGGTCAAGTTGCGGCGCTCCTCGGCCCTCCTCCCGTCGCGGGATGAACTTCCAGCTGCACGTGTCCGTTTGCTATCGCGATCCATTGCTCAGCCTCCAAGGCCTTTCTCTAGCCCATGAGGCTACCACCCAAGCTTGATCTGCTAAACCAATATGGTGTTACACTTGTAGTCTCGCAGAGGCTTCTCCCAGCGCTCTGGGTCACGCCGAGAGCCGTGGCCATGGTCAGCTGACATCAGCGGCTGCAGGTCTCAACGCGTGTATATGCAGACAACGTGACATCCCCGTCTGATGGCCTCCCGGAGCGCGTCGCGAGTCGCGAGTGCGCACTATCTCGCATTCCTTACTGTCGACGGCGAACCGGTGGGAACTAACGCGGTGAAGAACAATCGAGTCCATCAACGAACCATCGAAAAGGACTCGGGAGTCGAACTTGCCGACGACGAATATCTCGGCGAGGTTGGTTGGCTATATGTTGTCGAAGCGCACCGCCGGATCCGCCTTGGCGACCTTCTCACTTCGGCGATCTTAGCTGCTGCCGACGGTCACGGCCTTTTCGCGACCATTCAATCCAAGAATATCGGCGCCCGCCTTCTTCATGAGAGGCATGGCTTTTATCAGGTTGGTAAATCGTGGCCGTCTAGCGAGCAGAAGGACAGGGTGAATCTCTATATACGTGGTAAAAGTCTACGCTCGCACGGCGACGTGGCCAGGCGACTAGGAATGGGTGTTGATGTCCTGCTCAATCTGTCGTGCTGATTCCAGAATGTCATCGAAACTCGGCGGAGTGCCGAAGATCATGGCCGCCGTATTGGCATAATCGCGCGTGAGCGCGTCCACCATCTTTGGAGCGGGCGCGATCGCGAAGCTGCCCGGAACTGCTGAGGCGAGGTCATAGTCGGGACGGTCGAAAAACATTCGTGCGTGCCGCACGCAATCGGCGCCAAGATCGAGATCGCCGAGCGCGGCCTTTCCGGTCTCGGATCCGAGAAGACAGTGCAGGTCATAAAAGTGCCGAGACACCCGCTGGCCTTCCTGTCGCAGTTCGCCGCGCCGCTCGTACCAGCGGCGCAATCCATGGGCGATCACCACCTTGTCCCAAAAGGTGCGGGTCGCCTCGATCGTGGTCACATTGGCGACGGTGAGATCAATGCCTGCCGCTTCCCCCGCGATATAGGGCGTGATCGCGATGGGGCGATTGGGAGCGAGCGCCGATTTCGCCCCGGACTCGAGGCGTATGGCCGGTCGCACATAGGCGCCATCACGCGGCTCGACCTCGGGATACCAGAGCAGCAGGGTCTGACCATCGGCATCGGCTTTGTCGAACTCCACCCGTCCGGCGCCGTTCGTAGTGTCGGCAAGTTGAGCGGTGAGGAAGTCTCGTAGCGGGCCTGCGATATACGCACGGCAGGCGTCCCGAATGGCGTCGAGCTCGGCGCGGCGCTTCTTGTTCGACAGTCCCTCAAGCTCTTCGACGGAGGCAGCCTCGTCGAGATCGTCGCGGAAAACGGCAACGTCGACGTCCTCGGAAAACGCTGGATGAGGCCATAGCCTTTTGACAGCGACGTCCCGCCCTTGAAAAGGAGCCGTGGCTCCCCCGCAGGGCGTTCGTGGTAGAGCGAATTGAGGGTCCAGCAGACCCAGAAGTCCTTTTCGACATTGCCCACCGGAGCTCCGATCCGATTGGCCGTGGCGAGGAACAGGTCGAGCCGGTCACGTGGGGATGCCGCGATGATCTGGCGGTAAGCATTGGTACTCATGGCTTCGCCTCGTGCGGGTCCGCCCTCAGGATTTCGCGGAGGAACTCCTGCATCCAGATCGGCACGGCGGAGAGACCGGCGCGCAAATCCTCGCGAATGGCCTCGCCGTGCTTGGGGTCGGCAAACAGGCGGCGCAACGTCGCCTGGATACGCTTCCGTTCGCCCTTCTGGGTCAGCATGTCCTGCATCCAATGCAAGGCCTGGACGACCCGCATTCCCGGCCGATCCGCCCAATAGAGGCGGCTAGGGGCAGCGTATTTGAAGTGGATTTCCTGCGTGCCGAGCTTGATTGGCTTCAGCCGCGCATCGACCAGCACTTCTATTCGGGCGGGGACGGCGGTCGTCAGGCCGAGGTCGTTGGCGGCCGTCATACCATCGATGACGGCGCGCGCCCGATCGCGGCGCGTGACGGCGCGGATCACAGCGCGATAGTCCGGCACGGTGGCGCGGCCAGTCAGGTTGTTCGTGCGCGGCCGATCATAGAGGCCTCGGTCGATCCGGCGCAGCTCCCCGGCGGCTGCCAGGCGCTGCAGGGTTTTGTCCACGGCGGCGCGCGCGCCGAGATCGGCGAAGTCGCCGGGGGTCCAGACATCGTCGGGTTTGGACTCAATGCGGGCAAGCAGGCGCGAGCGAAGATCGGTATCGGGCTCAGCTATGGACATGTCCGAAATATGCTACAATTTTCGGACAAAGGCAAGTTGTAAGTCCGAAATATGCTACAATTTTCGGACACTCCGTGGCGCCCAAAACTCCAAAATTTTCGCATAGAAAGGATATGGCCCGAGCATCGAATGCCTCCTTCCGCGGGGCACGACATCATCTCGGTTGACTCTTGCCAAGACGAGAACAAATATAGAACATAGCACAGGCTTTCCGCGTTTCAAGGGTCAGATGAGTGTATCGGCGCCCCCTGCTGCCATTTCCGAGCTTCGAGAACGCATCGCGCGCTTCGAAGGTGGAAATGCGCGCATCCGCACGGTTTGCCGTTCGGAGTGGCGACGATTGACAGGATTCTCCCGGGAGGCGGGTTACATTCTCAAATTAAGTTGTCTCCCAACTATCTGAATCATTGGCTCGCATTCTCATAATTAACTGGCAAGCGACACCACCGCCATGGCGTTGGCCGTAGCCTCAACGACAATCTCATTGGTCCGTCGCAAACTGCGGCCGAACCCTTCCAGTCCCGAGCGGGTCATGTCGACCCGTCCGTGATGGCGCAGCCGGCCATCTTCCCAAACCACCACGTCCGCAAAGGTGCGGTGGATGTCCATTCCAATCACGTCTCATCGGCTCCCTCTCCTCAAACAGTCGGGAGCCGGCGGGCGACGCGACACCTACGGATCCGCGCTCTCGGCGCAAGGGCAGGTCGCAGGGGCGGCCAGCTACTAACGCGAGCTGGCAGCTCATCGAATACATCGGCCTGCCCGCACTTGGCGTGCTCCCGGGTGCCCCTGTGCCGATGGTCGCACCATACGCCGAAAATCACTCATCTCCAGCGGGGATCGGATGGCACCGTCATTATCATATCGGTTACTAACAGCGACAACTGCGAGCTCGAAATCTTCTCCGCCATCGAGGCCGCCGCCGGCCTTTTCGAGAACCATCCGCATTCCTCTGTCTTTCCAGGAGACGGCGTGGACACCATGCCGTTCCTCACCGAACCCGCCTCCTAGCCCTTCGCCTGTGTAGTATACGTCACGCTCCCGTTTGGCTTCGACCTGAAGGATTACGGCGCCCCCTTCGCAGAGAAGATCGGGTTGTTCGTGGCGCGAGCAGCGAAGCCGAAGGAGCTTGTCTGGGTTCGGGTGCTGGCATGTCGATATTACGACCGTGTGCCCTTCGACAAGCTTGGTGGCTTCTTCAACCAGCATCTCGCCGCGGAGATCGAATCGTTATCTGCGCCGCAAAGTGCGGCCGGTGAGCGGCTTGGCCCTGCGTTCGAGTTGGCCACGTCTCGCTGGGATCGAGCATGTAAATAGCTTACGCAGCAACGGTGCGATCACACTGGAGCAACGGCATCAGGAAACCGCCATCCTTATGCGCCCCGACACCCTGGTCGCCATCGGTCGCATCGCGGGGGGCACTGTGGCCGAGGGCTGGCGAGTCTGCCAAGGCGAGCAACGATAGGCGATGCCGGCAGACATTACGTTGCGGCACTTGATATTGCAGTGCAGCAAGCGTAGAGCACCGCGCGCTTACCGGAGTGTCGCCCATGGCCCTTGCCAATACTGGTAGTGAGGCAGAACCCGTCGAACAATCGAGCCATTCTGAGATTGAACAGCACAGCACCAAGGTTCTGATGCTGGGGGCACTCGGTGTCGTTTACGGCGATATCGGCACGAGCCCGATCTATGCATTCCGCGAAGCGTTGCATGCATCAGCCGGTGGCAACGTCGCCAACCGTGGCGACATCCTCGGCGTGCTGTCGCTGATCATCTGGTCGCTGACGATCACCGTGACGATCAAATACATCATGTTCGTGCTCCGCGCCGACAATCGAGGCGAGGGCGGAGTGCTGTCGCTTGTCGCGCTGGCGCGCAACAGTTTCCCGACCCGCTCGGCGGTGATCCTCGGCATCGGCATCGTCGGCGCGGCGCTTTTTTTCGGCGACGCAGTGATTACGCCGGCAATCTCGGTACTGTCGGCGGTCGAAGGTATGAATGTCGTCACGCCGACATTCCAGCCCTATGTGGTGCCGCTGACACTGGCCATCCTGGCGATCGTGTTTGCGGTACAGCGGTTTGGCACCGGCGGCGTAGGATTGGTGTTCGGGCCCGTTACCGCGCTGTGGTTCCTGGCCATCGGCCTTTCTGGCCTCAACCACATCATGGACGACCCGGAAATCCTGCTGGCCATCAGCCCGCATTACATCGTGTCGTTCCTGGTCAACTCGCCCGAAGTCGCCTTCGTCACGGTTGGTGCGGTTTTTCTCGCCGTCACCGGCGCTGAGGCGCTCTATGCCGACCTCGGCCATTTCGGGCGCAAGCCGATCGTGCTTGCCTGGCTGGCAATCGTGTTTCCTTGCCTGTTGCTCAACTATGTCGGGCAAGGTGCCTTCGTGCTGGCGAATGGCGGTGTCGTCGGTCATCCCTTCTTCGAGATGAACGAAGGCTGGATGCTTATCCCGATGGTGGTGCTGGCGACGGCGGCGACTGTGATCGCCAGCCAGGCGGTGATCTCCGGCGCCTTCTCGCTGACCAGACAAGCGGTGCAGCTCAACATGCTGCCGCGTTTCGTGATCCTGCATACGTCGGAAAAACAGTCGGGCCAAATCTACCTGCCGCGCGTCAACCTGCTGCTGGCGCTGGTGGTGATGCTGCTGGTGGTCGGCTTCGGTGAATCGAGCAGACTGGCCTCGGCCTACGGTATTTCGGTAACCGGCAACATGCTGGTGACGAACATACTGCTTTTTATTGTGATGACGCGCATCTGGAAGTGGCCGGTCGGCGTCGCGGTCTCCTTGATGGCGTTGTTCGCCTTCGTCGATACCGGCTTCTTTGCGGCCAACATAGTCAAGGTGTTTGAAGGGGGCTGGTCCTCGCTTGCCATTGCCGCAGTTATTGTGCTCACCATGTGGACCTGGATCCGCGGCACCCGCTATTTGTTCGAAAAGACGCGCCGGAACGAGATCCCGCTGGATTTCCTTGCCGGCAATCTGCTGAAGAAGAAGCCGCATCTGGTGTCGGGCACTGCGGTGTTCCTGACCAGCGATCCGCTCAGCGCGCCGACCGCGCTGATGCACAGCCTGAAGCACTACAAGGTGCTGCACGAGCAGAACGTCATCCTTTCGGTAGTGACGGCGCCGCAGCCGGTGGTCGCGGACAGCGAGCGGGTCAAGATGGAAATCGTCAACGAGCTGTTCATGCGGGTGACGCTGACCTTCGGCTATATGGAACAGCCCAACATTCCGCGTGCGCTGGCGATCTGCCGCAAGCAGGGCTGGAAGTTTGATATCATGACCACGTCCTTCTTCCTGTCGCGGCGCTCGCTCAAGGCGTCGCCCAATTCCGGCATGCCGGTGTGGCAGGACAAGCTGTTCATCGGACTGGCGCGCACGGCAGCCGATGCGACGGAGTATTTCCAGATCCCGACCGGACGTGTGGTCGAGATCGGGACGCAGGTGGCCGTTTAGGCATGTCCGGTTGAGCAGAATCAATTGGCATTTTCCGAGCCGGTGAATGCCTGACCGGGCGGAGGCCACGATGCTTGCGCCCAACTGGGGTCGTGTTCCAGGCCCGAAGCTTCCGGCCCCAAAGCCGTCCCTTTACGCCTGCGATCATTCCCGTTCCCCATTGTCTTGCCGACCCACCAGTCGAGATGCACTGAAACGACCTCGCCGGGCAGCAACTTATTCATTTGAACGTAATCGATGTGCCGCAAGTCCGACCTTCAATCTTTCAGTTCACAGGCAAGCGTTACCAAAATCGGCGTGCCGCCTAACCGGCGCCGCATCGTGACCTGTCAGGAAGCCATGCAGGCGCGAGACAGAAGCTGGCTCGAGGCCGCCGGCCTGGTGCTGGTCCGGCAGCGGCCGGGCTCGGCCAGAGGCTTCATGTTCCTCACCATGGAGGTTGAGACGGGCGCGGGAAACATCGTCGTCTGGGTCAAGATCTTCGAGAAATTCCGACGCGTGCTTCTCTCGTCGGCCATGCTCGGCGTACGCGGTCGTATCCAGCGAGAAGGGGAGGTGGTGCATCTCGTCGCCCACACCTGCCGCTGAATGTGACAGGCCAGGATGAAGCGGCGCAGGTTCGCGCCCAGCCGCCAACAATCCCCGCCGGCAGCGGCGCCACGAGCCTCTCGCCGCTCGGTGTCTCCCAGCACTCCCGGCGATAGCGCATCACGTCCGACAGAACCAGATCGCGCACCAGGATCGTCTCGTATCCCTTGAAGCGTGAGCCCGCAGGAGCGCTCACCGCAACCGTCACCTCGCGGCTCACGCGACCGCCGTCGCGCTTTGCGCCGCGACGGCGTCGCTTCCCCTTGCCAGATGCCGGCTGCGTTGCCCATTCCGACGGCTTGGTCGGCTTGGTCGGCTTGGTCGGCTTGTCCGGAGGGCGATCCATGAGGGTCTGGATCTCGGCGCGCAGCGCCTGGTTCTCGATCTCAAGGCTCTCGACCCGGCCTTGAAGACCGCGCACTATGCCGATCAGCGCAGCAAACGGCCCGCGGAGCTGAGCAAGCGACAGGCCTTCAAGCCAATCAGTCGGTGGTAGCGTCCGCAAATGGTGAATCACGAACGCGCTCGCCGCAAACCCCTCCGCCCGGAAAATTTGATCTGGTTTGCTCTCGGCGTGACCCAGAGAGCTGGGAGAAGCCTCTGCGAGACTACAAGTGTAACACCATATTGGTTTAGCAGATCATGCTTGGGTGGTAACCTCATGGGGTACAGAAATGACTTTGGAAGCTGAGCAATGGATCGCGATAGCAAACGGACACGTGCAGCTGGAAGTTCATCCCGCGACGGGAGGAGGGCCGAGGAACGCCGTAATCACCTCGGCCTTCCAGACGGGCCATTGACCATGTTGCAGAACGGTTAGTAACGGCTAACCCGCGCGATACAGCAAGCGATCTCGGGAGCTTCAAATCCGCCGAGAGGCAACCGCGACGTGCAGTTCAGGACGTTGCACTTCTTTGTGCTCTATGAATTCAAGCACTTGGGTAAGCTGGAGGCGATCGAGACCGCAATTACGACCATCGCGGGCTACAAGGGTCGCTTCAGGCTCATCATCCAGAGCCTCTCGGCACTGATAAGGCGAGGCTGGCAAGCAGAATTTTCTCGGCAATACCGGCCTGCAAGTGTTCATGGCCACTGCCGATGACGAGACTCCGAATGGTCATGCCGCCAGATCCCACATTTTGATCGATGCCCGGTTAACGTACGGTGCCCGTTTTCACAGCGTTAAGTCTACGGTGCCCGTCAGCTTGTCGTAAGCCAACCCGCCTAGCATGAGTCATCCAGATGACACTGACGGTTAAGCGCCCGTCTCGCGTATCCCGTCCCTCGGCGATCACAAACTCCACTACAGGTGAACGGCTATGGGAATTTGCATCTCCAAATCCTCCGGATCGACTCGACAGTCGCCGCGAGAATCCACGGCGTCGGGCTTTGAGAGCAGCATATCAGCGCTGAGGGTCTCCCTAGGCACGCCTGCCGACAGGTTGCGACGGGGCGGAGATGCGCCTCTGGAGCCACATCAGATCCAGCAGGCCGCCTATCATATGGGAGCGTGTGTCGTCGGTGACGATGTCACCAGCCCGATAAGACTCGCGACAGCGGGGCAAACAGTTCACGACGTCCGCCTGCTGCTCAAGCATGGCCGGGGAAACGTTAAGGTGGACGACATTCCCTCTCACGGCCACAACAGCATCGGATCGTCGGTTGCAATGATGGGAGCAGACGACAACATTAAGGTTGCAGTGGCCGTAGTCATGGGAGCGGCGTGCTGCAATCAGACCGCTCCCCTTTCCGCTATCGTCCACGCCCCACACATGGCGGCCGACGAGCGGAGTATGACCTCTAGTGCTTCCGTGTCAATGAAAGAGATAACCGACCAAGGTGATGAGATCCCAGTCAAGACGGGTCACATTTGGAACGAACTGCGGCGCGGAAGCCGCGACCCGAGGTCGACCGTGGTTATGGATGCCTGGGCCAACGGTCCCGCTGTTCGGTTGAAGGACAGCGCATGGAGCGGAGTGCCGGTCAAGGAAGGTCATTGGTCGATGGACAAAAGCACCGCCGAATTCCTGAAAAACCGTGTTGAGGGGTTGATTCCGTTCGCGCATCCGGACACAAATGAACAAACTGCCAACGATTTGCGCCGGAAGCAAAACGCACCCGTATCGTGGAAGAAATATGCAGAAGTACAGGTGATCTCACCCGAGTTCGCCGATAGTGTACGCAACGCATTGTCCCGTATTCCTGAAGGCCAACAAAGGGAAATCGCATCACTGATGATTCAGGAAGCCTACGGAATGGATCCTTCCTCGCGCACGCACCAAGACGCAGTGGAATCAGTTCTGGTGGCCGCCAACCAACTGGACTCGCTGCCCCGGCCTCCTGTCGCGCCGCCGGAATTGGCGGTGTATCACCAGTTCGACGCAAATCAACAGGCCCAAGCTCACGCAGTTCCCGGCATGCAAGATATCTTGCCGCACATGCCTCCGCCGCGGCATGCAGTAGAGGAACGGAATGCGAATTTGGACGACCACATAGCAGGTATTGCGGCTTCAGTCCGTGATACAGTAGGCCCGCAAACCTCCCGTCAACAGCTGCGGCGGGGTGGTGAAATCGGGCAGTCCCTAAGTCACCCCTATAATCACGCCCGCGAGGATCTAATGGCTGCCTCCAGAAGCAGAGATCGCTCCGGCCGTTGAGGTCTCGGCCATGGTAAGTGACGCCTTCTCCCCGAATTCCGTTCACAGCGTTGCCGTTTCCAATGCGCTGGCCGTTGATGTACCTGCCTTAGGGTAACTTTCAGAAACACGTCTGCCGGGTGGTGCGACCAAGCATCACACCACCCGCTCCGGCATCGATCTGTCGAGCGGCGACATCGCACGACGTCGGCGTGGTACTGGTGCCCAATGTCGGCCGCCGGTTGGGCGTGGGTGGACGGCGCTGCAGGTACTTCCGGGGATGATGATGGCGGCCGCACCGCTCGATTGTAGCGGGGCGAGCGCGTGGAGAGACGATTTGCGAGATACCGCGAACAACCTTACACTCGCCGTTGACGTCGGAGACCTCTACGAACATAAACGCGACAACGTTTTCAGCTTGCCGCGCCTACGAGCCGGAGTCCCTCGCCATCCTAGGCCAGCGAGCCTTCGCCCGACTCATCAACTTGGAAGGCCCCGATCTCCCTCCGAGGAACCCGAACGATATTGCGGTCATAGCCCACCCCAGAGGAGGCATGGGCAACCTCTGGAGGTACCTGCCGCATCGACCATCGGTTGGAATAAAAGAACTGCTCGGTTCCAAGAAACAGTGGCGACATAGATATCCATGGAACCGTGATCAGTCCCTCCGCCAATAATTTTGAGAGCACGGCACCGCTACCATACGCGCCGACTACGAAAGTGCCGTTGATCTCCTCTTTAATCGCGTGGAAGTAGGCGAGGATAGGGCCATCGATCTGCGTAGCCGGATAGTCCAAATCGACGGCGAAAAAAATCGTACTGCCTCTATCTTTCGGCTGGCCGACGCGCTTTGCGAACCCCATAGCACTCCTTGCATTTGCAGTACCGATCGAGCTCGAGAAATTGGAAATATGGCGGCTGCTGTCCTGGAAAATCGGTAGAATTCCGAAACCGTGCCCAGAAAGTAGTTTGGCCTCCACTGATGTGATGGTTTTTGGCCTCGCGGAACTCGCGTAATACCGAATGACCGTGGTCACCGCCGATCTTCGCAAGAAAGTGAGAAATTTCCGGCCTGCCGCATTGTTGAGACTGACGCTGACATCCGCTGCGGACCATCCGTCCGCCTTCGCGAAGTCTTCATGATAGGGCATGGGCTTTCCCGCTACAAAGGGCACCGCCGACTTCGCTCCGCTGACGAAATCTGCGGTATTCACATATTCAACGAGCGTGCTGCTCCTTCTGGCTGAATGTAACGTCTGGCATACGGATCAGAGCAAGACGCGCAGGTAGTAAGGTGAGTCGCTCGGCGGCCCGAAGCGGCCGAAAACCTGCGCGATAGTGGACAGCGTATCCTTGTTTGACAGATTCAGGCACGCCTTCAGCAATGTTGAGGTGACGGCGAAACTGCCAGGGCTTCCACCATCGAAAACGGCAAGGCAGGTTAAAGATAAATAGATTTTCGCGGAGTCGGATTGATCCAGGATGAAGCAATTGAATGCAGTCGGTTCGCCGTATCTGCTCAGATAGACACTGATGGGCTTCGCCAGATCGACGCCTGCTTTGTCGTCGTCGACAGCATCGGCGCAAATTGACGCGAGGGTACTTGGCAAATCCGCAACGGCCATCGTGCGGTTCAGGGTCGTCGAAGCCGTGGCGGCCTCCACCTGGTTCGGCACCATTTGCATGGCATTCTGCCACTACTAGGATCCAAGTTCAGAATTGAGCCTTCGGACAGTTTCGGATCAAGCCTGAGCAAATCCTCTCCGCTTCGAGGGGGCCGCTGCTCTGGACGCCGATTACCAGGAAGAGGCCCGCAGTTGTTTCTGCGATCGAGTTCATAGTTGGTTTCTTATAGAAGCAGGGCCGGAGTTCGTCGGCACCGCTGTCAGCCGGACCTGATCTATGACGCCGGCGAGGTTTCTTCGAATGGACACCGTGGGTTGGTGCGCTGCTGCTTTCGAGACCAATCATGAGGATCAGACCTGGGGCGTGATGTCTTGTTGTGGGGTCGAGCCGCCGTTAAAGAAGTTCTTGGCATTCATAAACTGCTCGGTCGCGTTCTTATTCACGATCTCCTGGAAGTTTTTGTAATCGGGGCCGCCGTTGCGGATCCGGCGAGTCTGAACGATATTGGTGACCTCGTTATAACTTATGTCGACGTTGACGTATCGTGTCGACGCACAAGAAGATTTCAGATCAAGGAAGTACTCATTGAACTTGACTTGTCGCAGAACAATTGCTCCGTAGTCGTAATATCCGCCTGCCCCGTTATCGAGAAGGTAGCTTTGGTAGGTGCATGTCAGAGCCTTGTACTGCTGCGATTTGCTGTTGGCACTGAAGGTCAGGTTGCCCATCTCAGTGAGGAAGGACTCGAAATCCGTTAGCAGAGACGCCCCGTCAGTGACCATCGCCTTCGCGATCAAGGAGAGGAACGTGGCTGAGACGGAGGTGCCAGCAAACTTGTTTGAGTAACCTTTCTGTTTTTGCCCTCCCATCGAAAGGTCGGGAATGTTGCCCACAACATTCGTCCAGGTGTTGATGTCAAGTTTTTCCGCATCAACCTTAGGATAATGGGTATGCATGTAGTCGTGAATGAGTCCTCCTATAGCGAGAAGGTTGTCCTGATTTTCTTTCATGATGCCGCTGTACGCCGGGTCATCGGGTTTCTGACCAATGAGGTGAAACTGTACTGTTCCTTGATCGTTGGCGATCGTGTCGTCACTGGGGCGCGCAGCACCTGGCTGGGCCAAAAGAAGGGACTTGGCGCCGAAAAACGTGCTCGCCGCCTCATAGTTCTTGTCCGAATAGCTCTGTTCATGCCCTTGAAAATGCGCTGCGACCGCGTTCAACATGCTTATCTTCCTTTTCTGAGCGTTGCTGTAAAAGCCGCAAAGTGCCTGGAGCGGGTAAACGCTTGAGTATCAGGTAATCTTTGCGTGTCTTCACTGGCTGTATACCAGTTTGTTTCGATCCCCACCTTTGCGTCAGGCAGACCTTTCTCTGCGCGCCGCCATTTTGCGATAGCGCAGCGGCGAGAGCCCATGGATCGCCTTGAACGCCGTGGAGAAATTGTTGCTGTTTTCGTAGCCTAAGGATTCAGCGACCTCGGCCACGCTTTCATGCCCGCTTCGCAAGCGGGCGGCAGCCTCCATCATCCGATAGTGCCGTAGCCAGGTCATAGGCCCGCAGCCAAAGGCAGCCTCGAAGCGGTTGACGAGCGTTGTCTTGTTAGTCCCGGCTATGCGCGCCAGTTCGCTGAGGGCGATCTGCTGATCGACTCGCTGTGCCAGCAGATCGCACGCCTTCTGAACGAGGGGGTCGGCTGAGAAGAATAGCGGTGCAGAACGCCGCGCGATCTGGGCGACGCAGGCGATCAGTCTGCTTACAACTTCCTGCTCGATCAGTGGCCACAACAGGTAATCGGAATACCCGTCGGAGAAAACCGCCTCTCGGTCCAGCCTGTCTTCGGAAACCAGGGCTAGTTGCACCAGCCCGGAAGAGAGCTTCGCATGACCGTACCCATGTTGCTCCGGTTCGCGGCAATCGATGATGACGATTTGCGCGCAGTGCCCCAACCGCAACAAACGGTGCTCAAGGATATCGATCTGCCGCGCTTCGTTGGGCAGATTGCCGAAGATCCGAGAACTCGCAATTTGTGCCAAACACTTACCTGCCAAAGGGTCCGGGCCAAGATACGCGGCCAGAATCGATGCATGCACCACACCCTGCCTGCGAAGGCCTTGACGCGGCCGAACGGCGGTCGAAGAAGGAGGGTCTTGGGTTGTGTAGTTGGCTGTAAGTGTGAATACCTTCTTCACAGCAGATGCTCGCTCGAAGTCAGCGCGCGTCGGTTTCACTGAGTTGGGACAGCGGAACCAGCATCACGTCCGATGGACGAGGGGAGTAATCAACTGGCTCGGTCCTGAAGATAGTGCCAGACCTCGATCGCATCACGCTTCTTCCCTTGGCGAAGCATCAGCCGTTTGCCCTCTCATTGTCGATGGACGCGCCAACTCTGTTCCCGCCGCCGCTGCGGCGGCAATCTTGTGGCGCAGCCAGTGATGTTCTGGGTCGCGATGGCAACGCTCGTGCCAAATCAGCCCAACCTCGTAAGGCGATAGTTCCACCGGCGGATCGACAATCGCCAGGGGGAGCAAGGCGGCGATCCGTGTCGCGACGCGGTGTGGTACAATCAGCACCAGATCAGTCGCCGCGATGGCGACAGCGGCCGTCAAGAGGTTGGAAACCAGCACCGGATCGCGATCTCGGAGGTGTAAATTTGCCAGATCGTCATGCACCCGTCCGAAGCCGCCCTTCGAATCCGAGTCAACGGCAGCGTGGCGCAGGGCAGCGAAGGCCTCGATCGTCCATTCCTGCGCCAGGGCTGGGTGGTCGCAACGTAGCAGGCAGGCGAAGCGATCAGTATAGAGCCTGCGCCGAAAGAAGCCCGGTGGCGTGCCACCGGTCTGCCCAACGGCCAGATCGATCTCACCTTGTTCAAGCCGCCGGAGCGCGCCAGTTAGAAAGGAGCCGGTGACGATGTCGAGATTAGGCGCGTGCTCGCGCAGCAGGGGTAGGAGAGGCGGCAGCAAGATCAGGGCTTGGTGGTCGGGTATCGCCATTATCTTCTTTGATCGCCATTCCCCCTGGCGGTTCACGATCCCGCGGAGCGCATCCAACACCGGCGGCAGCATTCGGGCCAACCGTTCGGCCTGCGGCGTCGGGACCAAGCCGCCCGAGCCGCGAACCAAGAGGTCGTCATTGAAAATGCCACGCAGCCTTGTCAACGCTCGGCTCATCGACGGTTGGCTCAAGCGCACGTGCCGAGCCGCATGCGTGACGTTGCGGTGCTCCAGCAGCGCCTCAAGAGACACCAGTAAATTCAGGTCAATGGATGCCAACATTTGCTGTGGCCGTGGGGCGCGAGCGCCCTCGACTATCGGTCGTGGCCGCTCACGCGTGTTTGAAGAAAGCTGCCGACTGCAAGAGAGCTCACCCATGTCTTTTTCCTCTTGTTTTAATGTGGAATGTGCTCACGCTACGTCTTGAGATCTGGCGTGCGGTGTAGGTCGATGCTGCTTAGCCCATCAGCAATGTCGCCAACCTGGTGGTCGACATATTCAATACACGGGGTCTCGTCAGCGAAGCGATGACAGTCGAATACTCGACGCCGACGGAGCCGAGGACGAGAGCCCTCTTGCGCGGATCGGCCAAACTAGTTTGATGTGTGACCGCAGCCGCGAGTTCTTCGCTCCCGTGCCAGCATAATCGGCTACAACCCAACTGGGTGGTTGGCCTGCGGTCATCGCCATCCACCACAGCACATTAACCACGCCTCGGCGAGGCCGGAATGCTGCCCTGATTCAATTGGTCGCGATCAGCCTCATGCTGGCAAGTCCGCCGCCTCGAGCTTGGCGAGAAAGCCGTCGCACCATCGATAGACATCATGCCCGATGAGACTGTGCTTCATTGCCTTCCAACGGTCTTTCCGTTCGTCTGGCGACATGCGAAATGCCTGTTCCGTGGAGACCGCCACAGCCTCTGGGTCATAGGGATTGACAAGCACCGCTCCCTCCAATTCGCCAGCGGCGCCGGCAAATTGCGAGAGCACGAGGACGCCTGGATTGCTTGGGTCTTGCGCAGCCACGTATTCCTTCGCCACCAGATTCATGCCGTCGCGGAGCGGCGTCACCAGGCCAACGCGTGCCAGTCGATAGAGGCCGGCCAGTTGCAGCGGGCCATGGGAACGATTGGTGTAGTGTACTGGTACCCAATCGATGGTTCCAAGTTCCCCATTGACACTTCCCACCAGTTCGGCGATGCGCTTTTGCAGCGCCAGATAGGCCGGTATTTCCCCGCGGGATTTCGGGGTAATCTGCAGCAGTAGCGTCTTGCGGACGCGATGGCTGTTACGATCAAGGAAATGGCGAAACGCCACGATGCGCTGATCGATGCCCTTGGAATAATCCAATCGGTCGACACCAATGGCGACGTCACAGCCAGCAGTCCTCTTGTAAGCTTCCTGCAGATCCCCGTCGCGCGTCGCTAGCTCTGCGAGGCTCTCGAACTTGGCCGTGTCGATACCGATTGGAAAAACCCCGCAGCGAAACTCCCGCCCTTTGACCAGGCAGCTACGGTCTTTCATGAGACGCCCTAAGTTTCGGCGGCGTAGACATTCGGCGAAGTTGTCAAGATCGTCGTCGGTTTGAAAGCCGACAAGGTCATAGAACGAAAGCGCTTCCAGTAATTCTTCGCAGAGCGGCACGGTGGCGAGGATGTCCGCCGGCGGCCATGGTATGTGCAGGAAAAAGCCGATCCGGTTGCGGCAGCCGCGTTCGCGCAGTTCTTTCCCTAGAGGGATCAGGTGATAATCCTGCACCCATATGACGTCGTCCTCGCGGTGGAGCGGCATCAAAGACTCTGCGAAGAGTCGGTTGACGCGGTAGTATCCTGACTTTCTAGCGTCGTTGTATTCGGCGAGGTCGACACGGCAGTGGAAGACCGGCCAAAGAACCCTGTTGGCGAAGCCGTAGTAATATTCGTCCAGATCCTTCTGCGAGAGATCCGCAAGGGCATAGGTGATGCCGTTGGCCTCCTGCATGGTCGGTGACACCTGGTTCTTCTCGGTTTTCACCTTCCCCGACCAGCCCATCCAAAGCCCGCCTCGTTGCTGGAGCGCGGCGTTCAGCGCAATGGCCATCCCGCCCGGGGGCAGTGACCCGTGCTCGTCGGGCAACGCAACCCTGTTGGAGACAATGACCAGTCTGCCGTCTCCACCGTCCCCAACACTCATAATGTTTTTCATGGTCACTCCTGTTGCCTGTCAGCTTTTGGCTTCGATCTCTGCCAAGTTAGTGACGGTCATCAGGTGGGACAATCTCATTAGGCGTATGGTAGAATAGCGCACACAAATAGGCACTAAGCGGGACAGGAACTGATCTCGCAAAGCTTCGGTTTTTGGATCATGTTTCTCCTAAGTTTTTAACCGAGAGCGTGGACCCGATTCCCTACGACCACTAGTTTGGCAGACCGGCGCCCCCGGCTCGCGATGAGCGCATCAACCTCCCAATTTTCCCCGCCCGCGCTCTTGTAACCGTCGGCGTGGGTTGGGTGTCGGTCAAAGCCGAAATACAACGCCGCGACCCCGACCATTTGGCCAGACACGCTTTCATTGGCTGCGATCGGCGGCGGATGCGCCTGGTGCCTCAAACCTGGCCGGCTGACCGAACGGATTGCCTTCCTGCGCAAGCTGGAAATCGACCTTCATCTGGCGGGCATCGATCAACACCGGTGCGGTTGTGCCCTCGACGATTTGAAGAAGCTCTCGGCATCACCGGAAGGAAAGCCAACTGGGCAAACTCTTCGGGAACTCGGCCGCGTCGAGCGGTCGCTCTCCATGATCGAATGCTATTCGAGTCCCGCATTGCGCCGGCGATCTCAGGCCCGGTCGTCCTTGATGGCGCTCAGAGCAACGGCTATGTGAAACGCGGTCGCAAACCCGGCAGGCCGCCGGTTCCACCCGGCCTGAGCAAGCACCCACTCAGGCGTCCCTACCGGAAGTCGGGTGCGCCGTTCGCGGACGTCGATCTGCGGCTGACGGAGAGTGACAAGAATCCTATCGCTGACGTCGTCACGATGCTTAGCGATCCCGCTGCAGCCGGCCCCGGCCAACGAAGCTAGTTCATAGCGGCGGCTCTCTAAGCCGAGGGGTGCCTGACTGAACGGTACCTGGTCGGGCTGGCAATCCCGACCAGGTGACGCCCGATCGGGCTCTCTCGTTGTGGCCGTCCCCACGGCCATGCAACATTTCAACTTTGCTGGCGCCCGACACATCGGCCGAGCGCTAGCCGCCCTGCGTCGAACTGCGCCTGGTCAATCAAGAACAGCGCGAAAGCGGTTACAGGGGGGCATGTCGCGATGCGTTCGTTCGCAGATAGTGCAGTGTTCTGCAAGTCAGCAGCTCCTATGTCGAGATGGCAGCGCCTCGCGGTAGCGCGGGTTCTGCGGGCCGCATCGACCGCCGCGCCTCGCCAGATCGAGCGGCGTAGAGCCTCCAACATTGGGTTCGCGGTGCCGCAGTCCTAGCCAGCGAAGGTCGTGTTCGTCATCCCCGCGGTTCGCGTGCATCCGCCGCTGGCCCATCTAATGCGCCTCGCCCCCGCGGACAGCAAACAGCGAAGCCGCCATGGCCGCGAAATCTCGCAATGTCAGCTTGATTCCAGGTCCCACCCTCCACTTTTGCGAGGTGATCCGTGCAGGTGCCGGTGGATCATTTCTCACCGAGTTTCAGCCTTTGCTAGGGCCTCCTGCCCTCCCTGCTGCGCGTCACTCTACCCTGCTCGCATCGCTTCACCTCACGCGGGAAACAATGTCGTTACGGGCATCCTGTGCGGCAAATGGCACAGCGATAAGACAGAACGCAGAACGCCATAATGGCGTCCGCCAAGCAATGGGCCTCGAGGATGCGGAGGCTTCGGTCAGCCATGAGTTCGATTCCTGCAAGCGGGCCGGCTCTTTAACCAGCCTTCCCTCGCGCTCACGCGCCGGCACTTTCGCCACGGTTACCTCCGGTGTGGAGAAGTTGCATGTCGCAATCCGCTGTCGGTCAGGGACTGGCACGGCGCGTTCCGGGCCTGACACCGTCAAGCTCGGAGGGCATTCCTAGTCAAGTGGTTGCAGTTCCAGTCGGCTTTATGAAGTCGGTGACCGGCCTAAGAAGCTTCCTGATCCCCGCACTGCGACATTATTCCTGACCCGCTCAATTGGATCAGGCTACCCTAACAAAAAGACTCGGCACAATCTGGGTGCCGGGTCTTTAAGGTCACATGTGATTGGGTAGGTGATGTGACGCTTCTTGGCTACGCCCCGCATGATTAACGAGCCGTTAACTGCGCGGCATTCCTCAGCTTCTATTCGGCGAGAAGAGCGACCACATAGGTCTCTTGGCGCCGGGACTAACCCATATGTCCCGGACAATGTGCCGGCGTTATTGCGTTCATGGGTCACTGGATGACGATTTCGCCGTTTAGGGTGTCAGTCACGAGGGCGCGCTGCATTTGCGTTCGCAAGCTGTCCCATCAGCGAGATGTAATGGCGGAATTTCCTATCTAGGAATCAATGCCCGACCGCACAAACGGGAGTCTGCTTCCGATTTGCTGCCGCCTTCGCCGCGATCTTCGCCATCCGGCTGATTGCCGCCGCAAGCCTGCGCGTGCCATGGCTCGACAGGTCAGAAACTCGGGACGGCTTATGGATGATGCTGGGGACACATTGGCAAGGCTTGTGGTAACCCTATTGCAGAGTCAACCGGGCCAGGGTGACGCAATCAGGGGCTCTCGCATACAACCGGTGTTTGGTTACTCCCGGATCATCTTCGATTTAAATCAAATTCGTCTAAGGATATTGACGATTGCGCGACCCTCACCTCGTAGACGGCTAACGCGGGCGGCAACTGAGAGGGTAAAATGACAAGCGATTTTTCCGCCGCGCGAGTGCATCTAGATCGAGCGTATCATTATCTGCGAGGTGATGACCCGATGAGCCGGAGGGGGCGCGAAGCCTTGGATTTGCTAATTGAGGCAGTTGCCGGCGAGGAGTTCAAGCAGCCGAGCCAAAACGCGGACGTGCTAATGTTTCCGATTGGGCGTCGCTTCTGAGGCGATCTCCAAGGTGGCAATCATGAACGCCCGTCAAGGCATGAGCCGAGTCGGCAATCGAATGGGAGTCCGAGGCCTATCGCTCACAAACTTCGGAATTTCGCTGCGCCTATTGTCATCGGCGGCAGCTATTCCGGAATGACCGCCGCCCAGCAGTTCCGCCGCGCCCGCGCTAGGTTCCTGGTGATCGACGCCGGGTTGCGGCCGAACGCTTTTTCCAGCCATTTGCCTGCCTTCCTGTCCCAGGACGGCGTCGATCCGGCCGAGACCAGGAACGGTCGCCTGAGCAGCTTTCGCGCTACGCGACCCCCTTGTACGACGGAACGGCCGAACGGGTGAGGAGCCGCGACGGTTTCGGCTCCTACTACCCGACGGCCTCCGCGGAGAGCCGTCGAGTTGTCGCTGCCGGCGTTTCAGATGCGCTGCCAAGGTCAATGGGCTGGCTGAGATATGGGGAAACAGCGTTCCACGGACCCTGATGTATGACTGTGAACTCTATCGGGACGGTTCGGCGTGGGTTGCTGCCGATCCTGCTCGGTCCACCAGGCACTTCGTCTGTCCGAATGAGACCGCTGCTTTGCGCTGCGGGGCGAATGCCCATTTTTCCATAATCATTGCATATATCAGTGCTAGGAAGGTCCGAATTGGAAACGAAAACAATGGGGCGAGGCTTATGATGTTGAGCCGTAGCCGAGGCAAATCGCCTGCACAGCTTTTCCGCTATCTGTCGGCCAAGTGGCCGACGGCCTTCAATCCGAAAGCGCCCAGGCCGCTCAAGATCGGCATCCATCATGACATTCGCGTGCTTGACGGCGAACTGTCTGATGATGAATTGAGGAGAGCCCTGCTGGCGTATACCAAGATGGCCAAATACTTGGCGAGACTGGATGCCGGCGCCGCACGGATTGATCTCGATGGCAAGCCGGCCGGCGTGGTCTCGGATGCGGACGCCGCGACCGCCAAGGCTTTGCTTTGCTCCCGCAAGGACAAACAAAAGGGCAAGCAAACGCCGGAGCCAAGGGTTGAGCCTCAAGCGCCACCCAAACCAAAACCGAAGCGAACCGCCGTGTTCAAGGCGAAGAATACGGCCGACAGCCCGACCGGCATAATCGTTGAGACGAAGCGTCGCCGGTCATTCCGAAAGCCGATGACTTGATCGCCGCTGAGCGATAGCTCGCGCCGACCGGGACAGCCCTCAGGGTCGGAGCACATGGCGCCCTGCGCCAATCCGAATTGCCGCGATCGCAATGGAGTTGCCGCATTCGCGCTGGCGAAACGGAGTGGTCGGTCAACCCTTCTTCGGGATGAACGAAGGCCGGAGGCTATTCCGAGGGTCGTTCTGGCCACCGCCGCGACCTCTATCGTTCGGGATGGCAGTTAGGTCGATGCCCCCCAGATTGACTGTGGCCGCTTCACGAGCCCACGCTTCTGTTTGATCTCGACGGCAAGGGGCCGCTGCTGCCTCATGCTCTCGGCGACTTGGGGAGGTGCGAACATTATCTAGGCCGATTGCACGTTTTCGCCACCGCTCCCTCATACTCATGAAAGGGTTCGAATCGTTGATTGTCTTCGAAGCCCCGACGCCAGCGGCTCTCCGCCGTATCCGTGCCCGCGCTCGCTTCTAGTCCAGCTTTCACGACCAGCGCTACTACGGCCATACGGTCGGTGTACGCGCCGAACATTTCCGGCCGGATCCGACTTCAAGGAAAAGGGCGGCATCGCTGCCGCCCTCGAGATTGTTGAGGTGCGTGGACCTTAGAAATCCATGCCGCCCATACCACCCATGCCGCCGCCAGCCATGCCGGCAGGCATGCCGCCGCCAGCCGCCTCCTTCTTCGGAGCCTCCGCGATCATGGCTTCGGTGGTGACCAGCAGGCCGGCGACCGAGGCCGCGTCCTGGAGAGCCGTGCGAACGACCTTGACCGGATCGACGATACCCATGGCGATCATGTCGCCATATTCGCCGGTCTGGGCGTTGTAGCCGAAGGTCGCGCCCTTGTTCTCGAGGATCTTGCCGGCAACGATCGATGCTTCCGCACCGGCGTTGGCCGCGATCTGGCGGGCCGGGGCCTGCAGCGCGCGACGCACGATGTTGATGCCGGCGGTCTGGTCGGAGTTGACGCCGACAGCCTTGATGCTCAGCGAAGCGCGCAGCAGAGCGACGCCGCCGCCGGGAACGATGCCTTCTTCGACGGCCGCACGGGTCGCGTTGAGGGCGTCATCGACGCGGTCCTTCTTTTCCTTGACTTCGATCTCGGTCGCACCGCCGACGCGGATGACGGCAACGCCGCCCGCCAGCTTGGCCAGACGTTCCTGCAGCTTCTCCTTGTCGTAGTCCGAGGTGGTCTCTTCGATCTGCTGCTTGATCTGGGCGACGCGGCCCTGGATCTCTTCCTTCTTGCCGGCACCGTCTACGATGGTGGTGTTCTCCCTGGAGATCGACACCTTCTTGGCGCGGCCGAGCATGTCAAGGCCGACGTTCTCGAGCTTGATGCCGAGGTCTTCCGAGATGACCTGGCCACCGGTGAGGATGGCGATGTCTTCCAGCATGGCCTTGCGGCGATCACCGAAGCCCGGCGCCTTGACGGCGGCGATCTTCAGACCGCCACGCAGCTTGTTGACGACCAGCGTGGCCAGGGCCTCGCCTTCGACGTCTTCCGAGATGATGAGCAGCGGCTTGGAGGTCTGCACGACGGCTTCGAGAACCGGCAGCATCGCCTGCAGGTTGGAGAGCTTCTTCTCGTGGAGCAGGATGTAGGCGTCCTCGAGATCGGCAACCATCTTGTCGGCGTTGGTGACGAAGTAGGGCGAGAGGTAGCCGCGGTCGAACTGCATGCCTTCGACGACTTCGAGTTCGGTCTCGGCGGTCTTGGCTTCCTCAACCGTGATGACGCCTTCGTTGCCGACCTTCTGCATCGCTTCTGCGATCATCTTGCCGACCGACTCGTCGCCATTGCCGGCGATTGTGCCGACCTGGGCAACCTCTTCCGAGGTCTTGATCTTCGTGGCGTTCTTGATCAGCGTCGAGACGACGTCGCTAACCGCGAGGTCGATGCCGCGCTTCAGGTCCATCGGGTTCATGCCGGCAGCAACAGCCTTGTGGCCTTCCTGGACGATCGACTGCGCCAGAACGGTCGCGGTCGTGGTGCCGTCGCCGGCGATGTCGTTGGTCTTCGAAGCAACTTCGCGGACCATCTGCGCGCCCATGTTTTCGAACTTGTCTTCAAGCTCGATTTCCTTGGCGACGGTGACGCCGTCCTTGGTGATGCGCGGGGCGCCGAACGACTTGTCGATGACGACGTTGCGGCCCTTGGGACCGAGCGTCACCTTCACCGCGTCGGCGAGGATGTTGACACCGCGCAGCATGCGCTCGCGGGCGTCACGGGAGAATTTTACGTCTTTGGCAGCCATTTTGTACTCCTGGGCATTTCGCCCGAAATTCAGATTGGATGGTACGGATGAAAGGCAGCGGCGTGTTAGCCGATGATGCCCATGATGTCGGCTTCCTTCATGATCAGAAGGTCTTCGCCATTGAGCTTGACTTCGGTGCCCGACCACTTGCCGAACAGGATGCGGTCGCCGGCCTTGACGTCCAGCGGGACGAGCTTGCCAGCTTCGTCGCGGGCGCCCGAGCCGACAGCGATGATCTCGCCTTCCTGCGGCTTTTCCTTCGCCGTATCCGGGATGATGATCCCGCCGGCGGTCTTGGATTCGGATTCGACCCGGCGAACGACCACGCGGTCATGAAGCGGGCGGAACTTCGACTTTGCCATTTTGGATATCCCTGGTGCGGAGGTTGAACGGTTCTTCGTTGCCGAAGCCTGGGTTAGCACTCGCCAGTGGGGAGTGCTAACGTGGCGGTGAGATAGGCTGTAGGTTCGTCCTGGTCAAGACGGATGAGCGGACGGCCGAAGAGCCAAAAGATTTGGAATCGGCCCGGAAGCCTGGCCCCCATTGCGGCGCATCCCAATGCCTTAGCGCGTTTCGGCCGGCAGCTCTGGGCCGACTTTTGTGTCTTATTTGGAATGTGAAATTATGTGAAATTAACGGCCGAGCAGTCGGCCGGAATCGACGGCGAGCCGAACAGTCTTGAGCTTTTTGCAATTCATCCCTAACCTCGGGTTGCATCGCCAAAGGAGCGTTTCTCGCTTCGAGCGGGCTCTTGCCGACGATGATCGGAATGTCGCCTTGAGGATGATATTCCCCTCGGTCCGGGTAGCCTGTCGAAGCGAAATCTTCGACCAGTTTCCGGAGCCCGATATCGTGATGAAATACACAGACGTTGAACCAGGTCTTAAAGATGAAGTCCCCTGGTCGGAAAGCCTAACCGCCTACGACAAGGAGCACTTCAAGACCTACTTGAGGTTCCTGGACGCCTCCGCCGACGATGCCAGTTATGAGGAGATGGCGCAGGTCATCCTCGGCATCGATCCGGCGGAAGAGCCGGTGCGCGCGCGGAAAGCCGCGAGAAGCCATCTCGATCGGGCGAACTGGATGATGACCACCGGTTACAAGGAGTTGTTCGCGTAAATAAGGGTGAACGGGCGGCGACACACGCTGCTTGTTCAGACGTGATCACGGCCGTCCGCCACAAGAATGGCATGACATCCGGGCCTGCGGGATACGTCTATTCATTGTCAAACTCCGCTGCTCGTACAGGCAGAATGTTCGCTGCGCCGATGCGTCTGGCGTGGCCATGCAGGTCAGCGGCGGCCGCTCGTCATACCTGGCCGGCGCAGCTAAGGCGGAGAAGATGAAGCCGTGTTCTGAGGCTGTGCTCGGCTTCTTCTGTCATGAAATTCTCCGGTTGGCTTGAAGGCAGCAGGCGAAGCCTCGCGACATAGTAATGGTTGTGGCGGAAGGCAATAAATGTCTCGGCAGCATAAGTATCGTCATAAACTATTACTAATACGCGTTCGCCCCGGAAATCGTTTCGGCTGCTAGGCGCCGGAACCGATATATGCAGCCATGCCGTCTTGAGCTTTTGTAATTCCGAAAGCAACGTGAAATGAGGTTTTTGGCAAACGCCCGGGCTCGCAAGCTTCAGTGCACCAAGATGATCAGGCCTCGTGGTCTACTGGCATGTCGTTGAGATGTCATCCTTGCTGACCTATATGCCGTTGTGCGTCGGGCGTTCTCCTCCCATTGCGTCCGGCGCGTTCCCCTCTGGAGGTTTTTGCCCTCTTGCTTGGCCGGGTGCTGCAAGCCCGGCCCTTTTGTTGCGCGCCAGAGGCGATGAAGCTCATCAGCGGCTACGAACACGGCGTACCCGCCCAACTTGCGAACCGGAAGGGATCGCCTGCACGTCCGCACTGCAACCCGCTCTGTGGTCCAGGGCGGATACATCATTTGCCGGGAATATCCGCTCAGACGAGCGAATTGGATGATAATACCAGCGTACCTGAAATACCGGCCGCGAACGGTGCCTCATATGACGGGCCCACCGTCTTGCTGACCAGGCAAAGTCGGCATCTCACTATCGGCCGTCCGCCAGATCCAGGAATCGAACTCCGGTCGCGACGCGATCAGTTCGCTCAGCGTTTCCTCATATGTGCCATCGGAAGACGGGGGGACGATATGAAGGCCAACCGGCCGCGGCTGTGTCTGCAATATCGCCGTCGCGGTTGGCCTGTCCAATGGTAGATTGTAGCGCAGTCCTTTCATGCTTCGCTTCCTGGTCCTTGCAAGGGCGTCGACCAGCTTCTTTTCATAGGCGGACTCGTAAGGCACCCAATTCTCCGCCACGACCATGATGGCCATTTCCTCGATCACCGCCAGCACCGCCGGGGTCAACCCGAAGGTGGCAATCGCGACTAGATGCGATGCCTCATCCGCGCTCCAGAGTGCCATCTTGGTTTCAAAGCGGGTTTGAAGCCGACGATGAAGACTCTCATCCAACAGGAACACGAACCCCGGCATGTGCTTGACGATCAACTTGTGACCGCCCCGAGCCGGGCTGAACTCCTTGACCTCGCCGACCAGGATCATCAGCTTTCTGGGGCCGCTCTTCGGGGGCAGCGCAGGTGCAAGCGCCTGCCCGCGCCTTTGCTCGATCGCGATTTTATCGGCGGACCGGAACGGCTCGGGCACGAACAGGATTTCGCTCGGCGCTCGCCCTTGACCGTCATCTGGCCAGCGGCCTCGACGAGGTGCCAACGGATATTCCACCAATGCCGTTTGCCAGCCCATCGTGACGTCCAGACCGTCAGCTCCGCTTCGTGCCAGAGGTAATGGAGCAGGCCTCGCAGCGAGAGTTTCCTGGTGTCTCCGACCACGCTGTTCGAGCCTACGGCGCCAGCTGCCGGCACAGATCGCGTGCCGACCTTCGACAGCCGAAAGTCCAGCATCAGCGCGGCCATGCCGCTCTCGGAATCGACCTGGATAGCGCTGCCCATCAGCACGCCGAGGCCGGACAGTTCGTCGGGCGGCTCGTAAGAGGAACAGGACGGATCATGGCTGCCACCCGACAGCGGCATCCGCTTGACCATGTATTGGTCGCCAACCTGCGCAATATACATCGCCGGGCAGGGCTCTTTGCACAAGCAAAGCGGTCGCAGCTTTCTGCGGTATGCATCCGCAAGCGCAGCCTGTAGATCAGGCGGCCCTCCGTTCCTCCGGACGCCGCCGCATCCCCATGCCCATTGAGTCATGCTTTTGCCATCGAAAACGGGCTGTTTGCCACGGCATACACGCGCATCACCGCCGAGATCATCGCTGCAATCGAAGAAGATGCAGGTGATTGGGGCGCGTCGTGGTTCCAAAACGGAAACCAGCGACCAACGTCGCATCAGGCAGGCGCTGCCGCGGCATCAACACCGTGGCGCTGCGGGTCGCAGCCATCGTCAACGGTTACAGCGATGGCCTATGGACACCTATCGACAATGGCAGGACGCCGGAGCGCAGGTGTCGGTTCCGGCATGTGAGGACGGGCGCCGCCCTTGCCTGGGAGAGATTACCGGCGCACACGGGACCGGCTCAGTCTGGCTTCCGCGCGGGCCGGCGCGATGCTGATGACAAGGAAGGCGACGCCCCTGCTTCAGGGCGTATCCTCGGATGACGGGCGCCGGTGACGGCCTCGAAGATTGAAGTGCCCCCGCGCGCGCATTCGTTGTGTCGCGACAGCCACGCTCCAACCAGGAACGGCTACCGGGCGGCCCCTTTGTGGGGACGCAGATAGATAGGACATCGCGGCCGTGAACCAGCGATCGGATTAGGGCAACGTGAGTCTCAGAATGCAACAAGGCCAAGTCCTTCACGGAGGCCGGCAACAGACTTGAGGCAGAATTCCTAGGCTTGCGTCGCGACATCCCGGATAGGGAGCATCGTGTCTTTCACTATCTTCGAATTCCGGAGCCCTTTGGTTTCCCCAACTGGGCTGTCCAAATTTGCCGTCGAAATTTACTTTTTCCGAATTGTTCGGTGCTAGGAGATCAACACGCAGCTACTACTCTAGGGCGGGAGTGAAAGAGTGATGCAGCGTCTGTCAGCCGCAAGGCTCGGTGACCTGTTGGCGGGAGACCTGCGTGTTTTTGGCGGGCCCTCGACGATCGAACCACTTGCCGGCCGTATCAGGGCGGAGCAGGTCAGTATCGTGCTTCGCAACACGCTTCTTGCCATGGTTGCGAACATCCTCAATGCGGCCACTTTTGTCATGGCGTTTTGGGGCTCGCCTGACCAAACCAAAGCCATCCTCTGGGCGAGTGTGATCATCGTCGCCGCTGGTTTCGTCGGCCTAAGAGCGAGATCATCATTTCAGTCCGTCAAACCAAGATCGGTGTCTCGCCGGACAACGCAAAACCTGGTGCGGAACGCCTTCTTGTTCGGCACCTGGTGGGGAGCACTTCCCGTTCTGTTCTTCAGCGGGGCAACAAGTGCCGCCCAGGTCGTCATTACCTGCCTGAGCGCGGGGATGATCGCAGGCGGCGCCGCTTCCTTTTACACGATTCCTATTGCGGCCATCGCGTATACACTACCGATCTTCGTCGGTTCAGCGGTGGCGATCGTGTGGGTGAAAGACGCGGTCAACCTGCCCGTCGCAATCCTGATGGTGAGTTACGCCATCACGCTGTTTCATGCCGTGCTTGCTCACGCCTTCGAATTTACCCAGCGCTTTATTCTGCAGGCGGAAAGCGAAAATGCCATTCGCAGGGATGTTCTGACGAGACTGCCAAACCGGTTCAGCTTCAACGAGCGGCTGGAGAACGCGTTGGTGGACGCAAAGCAGTTTGACCAGCACTGTGCGTTGCTTTTGTTCGATCTTAACAATTTTGCCGAGGTGAATGATCGCTTTGGCCGAGCCATGGCGGATGCCCTTTTGGTCGAAGTGGCTGCGAGACTTCGGAGATCGACGCGGGAGAGCGATGGCATTGCCAGATTGGAGGGCGGCGAATTTGCAATAATTGCTACGCGCGATATCAGGCCAGATCAGATCAGGTCCTTGGCCAAACAGATCGTAGATGCCATGTGCGCGCCGTTCTTGATCGAAAAGCGCGAAATATATTGCAGGGCCTCTATAGGTATCGCTTTGGCCCCCGCTGACGGTTTGGATACCAACCAACTCCTGCGGTGCGTCGACACCGCGCTATACAGGGCCAAGACGCCGGGGGCGGGCTCCATCCAGTTTTTCAGCCCAGGCGACGATGAAGCTGCTGCAAGGCGCCATGCCCTTGCACGCGATCTCCCATCTGCGCTGGCCAATGACCAGCTTTGGCTCGCATTTCAACCCTTTCTCGACCTCGGGAGCGATCGCATCCGAGGTTTTGAAGCACTTCTGCGGTGGCAGCATCCGACCCTTGGCCCTATCCCTCCGTCGGAGTTCATATCCATCGCTGAAGAAACGGGTTTGATTCACGCCATCGGACACTGGGTCGTCAAAACAGCTTGTTTGGCAGCGGCGCGCTGGCCGCGCGACTTGCGGGTATCCGTCAACTTGTCGGTAATGCAGCTTAAGAACAAGGCCTTGCTGGATGGAATTGTAGCGGCCTTGGCTGAAGCCGGTTTGGAGCCCCGAAGACTCGAGGTCGAGATCACAGAAACGGTGCTGATTTCGAATTTTGAAGAAACGATTTCGTTATTACAGTCGTTAAGTTCATTATCTGTGACAGTTGCTCTTGACGATTTTGGCACCGGCTATTCATCCCTCACTTACCTCCGTAAATTGCCTCTTTCGCGGCTCAAGATCGACCGATCTTTTGTCCAGGATATGCTGGCCGATGCGGATTGCGCCGCCATTGTAAGATCGTTGATTGAGTTGGCGCATGAGCTTCGAATTGAGGTGACAGCCGAAGGCGTGGAAACTCTCGACCAGCTCGACTACCTGCGCCGCGTCGGATGTGATGAAGCTCAAGGCTATTTAATCGGGAAACCTGACCGGATTGACGACATTCCTGGCATTGCTGCGAAGCAGTTTGGTCAGGAGCTAGGTGTTTGAATAGCAGGACCGGCATCTTAACCGGCGATGGTCTGGTTACCTCCTATCTCGATGAGAACGGCCGCCTTGGCCGTCGCCCACGTATGTGACGCTGGCGCGACACATCGAGAAGGCATTGCGTCGAGATTTCGCGATCACGGCCGGAATTGCGCCCGGCTCGGGAAGAAGACGAACCTTGCCTAGGCCGCGTAATCGCCTTTGAGGGCGCAAGAGATGACCGGATTTGAGAGACGAGATGATTCAAAGCGGATTTGCCGCTTAAGCGCTTTATTCAAGTTTTGGGCGTAGATTTCTCCCCAACGGGGTGATCATCCTGCCTGGGGGAAGAGCATGTTGAAAGTCTACACTTGCATTGCGACGCAGCATGATTTGCGTCTGGTTGCGCTGGCCGCCTTCATTTGCGCCCTGGCTTCCTTCACGGCCGTGAACCTCCTCCACCATGTCGGGCGCAGTGAAAGCGAGATGCGACGGATCTGGCTAGCCGTCGCCGCGGTCGCCACCGGCTTCGGCATCTGGGCGACGCATTTCATAGCTATGTTGGCCTTCCAGCCCGCCGTACCGAGCGGCTACAACATCGCCTTGACGATCATGTCGTTGCTGGCCGCGATCGCTTTGACCGGCACGGGTCTCACGATCGGCATCTCGCCACGCGTTCCACATGGACGCTGGATCGGCGGTGCTATCGTCGGAGGCGGCATCGCGGTGATGCACTACACTGGCATGGCCGCATTCGAGATCGCGGGCCGCGTCGTGTGGGATGTGCCGCTCGTCGCCGCCTCAATCATTCTTGGCGGGCTGTTCGGCGCGGCCGCATTGCCGGTTGCCCTTCACTCCAACACGCTCAAATGGAAGGCGCTCGGTGCCCTCGTGTTGACGGTAGCGATTTGCAGCCACCATTTCACCGCGATGGCCGCGGCGGCAATCATGCCAGACCCGCGCATTGTTCTTTCCGCAACGGCGTTGCCCGCGGACTGGATGGCGGCTGGCGTAGCCCTCGTTTCGATCCTCATCATCCTTTTGGCCATCATCGGCCTCGCCCTCGATGTGCGCGATCTCCGTCGCGCTGGCGAGGCAGCGCGTATGCAGGAGCTGGCCGACGCGGCCGTCGAGGGGCTGATCGTGTGCAACGAAACCGAGATCGTGGCAGCCAATCGCAGTTTCGCCGCGCTTGCCTGCGTCGACGGCTCTCAGCCGGTCGGACGCCCGCTCGCGTCCTTCTTTCCCACCGTTTCCCAAGGCGAGTTCACGGGCGCTGCGCAAACGCCGCTTGAGGTGGGGCTCCGCGCGACGGATGGCAGCATGGTCCCGGCGGAGCTGATCCGGCACAGCATCCTCTATGCCGGCAAGCCGCATCAGGTGTTTGCCGTGCGCGATATCCGCGGGCGCAAGCGGGCGGAGGAGGAAATTCACTTCCTTGCCCACCACGATCCCTTGACCAAGCTTCCGAACCGCACGAGCTTCAACGAAAAGCTGGAGGCCGAGCTTACGGCACATCTCGACACTGAGCGGTGCCTTGCCGTGCTCTTCCTCGATCTCGACCGCTTCAAGGAGATCAACGACCTCTTCGGCCACCTTGTCGGAGACGCCGTGCTGCAGTGTGTGGCCGAGAAGATCAGGGGCGTCCTTAAGCCCGGGCAAATGGTTGCGCGCTTGGGCGGCGACGAGTTCGCTGTGATTGTTCCCGGTCTGCCGAGCGCGGGCTATGCGACGCGCACTGCTGAGGCCATCCTGGACGCATTCAACGACACAGGCGGCAACCTGCCCGCCGGCGTCACCATCGGCACCAGCATCGGCATCGCCGTATTCCCGAACGATGCACCCGATCGGGAGACGCTTTTGAGCCATGCCGATGCTGCGCTCTATGAGGCCAAAATGCAGGGGCGTGGCCTTTATTGCGTTTTTGAGCCGGCCATGGGTGAGCATCTGCGCGATCGCCGTCAGTTCGAGCACGACATCCGTCACGCGATCTCGCGCAAGGAACTCCGCCTCGTCTATCAACCGCAGGCGCAACTCGTGTCCAACGAGGTCTTCGGTTTCGAAGCGCTGCTCCGGTGGGATCATCCTGAACGCGGCGCCGTTCCGCCGGCGGTGTTCATCCCGATCGCTGAAGAGTGTGGCGCCATTCTAAAGATCGGTGAATGGGTGCTGCGGACCGCCTGCGCCGAGGCGGCAAGCTGGCAACAACCGCTAGCAATCAGCGTCAACGTTTCGGCCATGCAACTCCATGGCGGGAATTTGTCCGAGTTGGTCGGCGCAGTGCTGAAAGAGACCGGTCTCGATCCATTCCGCCTCGAGCTGGAAATTACCGAAACTTGCCTGATCAAGGACATGGGGCGCGCGCTCGCCGCGCTGCGCCAGCTCAAAAGCCTTGGGGTCCAAATCGCAATGGATGATTTTGGCACCGGGTACTCGTCGCTGTCGAATTTGCGGGCCTTCCCGTTCGACAAGATCAAAGTCGACCGGTCTCTAGTGCGGGCGGTCGATAGCAGCGTCGAGGCGGCTGCCGTCATGCGTGCTGTCTTTGGCCTCGCCCGGGGCCTCAAGCTCCCCGTCTTGGCAGAGGGCGTCGAAACGGACGCGGAATTGACCTTCCTTCGTGGAGAAGCCTGTGATGCGATCCAGGGTTATCTTCTCGGCCGACCTTGCCCGATTTCCGACTTCGCTCAGCACACGATCGGCAATGGTAGGACAGCCGCTTCCCGGCGGCTGGGGAACCACGAACTGCGCGTGATCAAGAACAGCGCGGCTTAATGCGGCAGCGGGTCGCACGCTGCAACGTCACGCGCTGCTACAAGCCGCTCGAGCTGCGGGAGGTGATCGGCAAGGTCACGATCAATGAGGTGAGGGAAAGGTTCGATGCCAGCAGTGCAAGAGCCGCGAGTGCGATGAGCGCAGAGCTATTCCACCCAACCGGAGCAGCACACGATCTGCCTCCGGCACTCGGCGTTGGGAGATCTGGCGGGACGAATAGGAAAAAGGGCCGGCGCCGTTTGGTGGAGGTTGCCTGAAATGGACGCCGGCTAGCTGGGAGTGTACGCAGCACCCTTAGCTGAGTCTTGACGCTAAGTCACCTGCGCCAATTTGGGATGGACCGGCCCTCTAGCGGGGTAGGTCAGCACGCGCCGGGCTGACCGGGGGGCTCGGAAGCGAAACATGGCACCGGTTGACGATATACAATACGCCATTGCTAATGCCACCGACCATGTCCCAGTGGCAAAACTGTTCCGGGTCAGCAACCTGGCTTCTCACCCAAATCGACGCCGACGGCGACACCCTGTTCGGCCCGTGCGACCTCGGCTTAGGCTTCCCCGAACTCGGCAGCGTCAGCCTCGCCGAGCTTGCAAGCGTCAAGGGGCGGCTTGGCCTCGGCATTGAGCGCGACCTCGGGTTCAAGGCGCGCTTTCCGCTCTCCGTTTGCGCCCAAGCAGCGTGCAGCGCCGGCCACATCACCGAAGCCGAGCGGCTCTGCGACGGCAGAAGCCCTTGGCAACCCCATTCCAAGCTTCCGCCGAACACGGCGGAGCAAGAGCGCCGATAAGGCAAGCTTACCGGACATAAAGCGATGTCGACAGGGGCGGCGGTTTGTTCGCATTTGCGTTGCCAGAAGCGCCGTTAGGGTGCAGGGCCTGCTCGTGGCTCAGGCGCGCGCCGCGCTGCGAGCCATCGATCTTTTCGTGGAGTTCGAGCGCCGGGCGGACCGGCTGCTTGCCGTCGCGCCAAAACTCAGGGCCAAGGCCGCGGACGCCGTTGTCGAAAAGCTCCTGTCGGACGATGCGATCGTCGCCTCGGAAAAGATCGCAGGCATGAGCGACCGTGGCCTGCGCCGCCTGTTCGACCGGCTGGTCGAACTTGGCGCCGTCCGCGAATTGTCCGGTCGATCGACCTTCCGCATCTACGGGATCTGACAATCATGGCGGAGAGTGAGACTAGGCGACGAAAGAGGGGACCGGGAGGCGACAGCCGGCCAAATGACCATTTGTTTGATCGCGAGCTGGATCACCTGCCACCGGAAGCACGCTGGCGCGAATGGATGCATCGCGTTGAGGCGACCATTTTTGCTGCCAGTGAGCCTGTCAGCCGCGACACGCTTGCCCGGATCGTCGGCAAGAGCTGCAGCATCGATCTCCTCATCGACGATATCCGCGAGGAACTCCGCGGCCGGCCCTATGATCTGGTCGCCGTCGCCGGCGGCTGGAAGCATCTGACGCGGCCGGCCTATGCCGACGCCATCCGCACCGCCGTCGGCGCCAGCGAGCGCAAGATAGACCTCTCGCAGTCGGAGGTACTCGTGCTGTTGACGATCGCCTACTTCCAGCCAATCACCCGCGCCGAGCTGTCCTCCTTCTTTGGCAAGGAAATCAGCCGCGACCTGATCGGCAATTTGCGCGGCTTCGGCCTGATCGCCTCAGGCCCACGCAGCCCGACCCCAGGCGCGCCATACACCTACGTTACGACCAAAGCATTCCTCGCTGCAGTTCGGGTTCGACACACTGCGCGACCTCCCCGAAATCGAAGCGCTCGAGGATGCAGGTCTGCTGTCGAAGGAGAAGCTGCTGGCGGGCGACATCATGCCGGGGTTTTCCAATGACGGGGAGGATGCAGGCGTCGCCGGTGATGAGTAGCATGCTGTTCGCCAAGGATGGGCGGGATTCTATCCACGCAGGATCGCAAAATCAAGTGGTGCTTCGTTCTGATCCCACCGTCAGTGGCGCGCGAATAGGCCTCGAGCAGAGTCGCAAGGTCAGCGCCGGTCGGGGGTGATCGCCCAGACCTCGGCGATCCTTGATGCTTCTCCATGAAATCCGCGAAGTGCGCGATCAACCGATCATGGCCGCCTGCAGCCAGGACGAGTTGACGCCGCCGGGCAACAGCATCGTCCTCATCTGCCGTCAACCAGCCGGCAGGCTTGTCCGCGAGCCATTCGAGGCAGCGGATACGCCGAGAACGTTGACAGATTTGTCAACGTCCTCGCCGATGGGACACCGGCAACGATAGGCGCGCGTAGCAGGCCGCGACCCTTTCGGCAGCGCCGGAGATTCCAGGTCGGGACTGATTGTGATGAGCGAACGCGAGCAGCGCATCGAGGTTCTGTCAAATGTCATTGAGCGGCGGATGACAGCGCCGCAGCGGCGAGCTAAGCCCGCTTGAACGCATTGCCGGGTTGCGCGATTGTCGCAGCTGCCCAAGTGACGCGTGCACCCAATGAACCGGATGGGAAAGGCACCTTTCGTGCCGAACGAAATTCATGTCGGGACGGTCACCGATGAGAAGAAGAAGTTCTCGGCATCCTCTCAATCCAGACGACGGAAGGCCGCTTGGATGTTGCGCTCGATAGGCAAACTGCGGACGCTATCGTGAAAGCTATCAACGCAATCCGTTCAAAATTGAATTCGAACCGCTAAATGGGCCTCATCAGGCCAGACTTGCCTGTCGCCAAGCATCACACGGTAACCCTTGCCCAAATGGCTCATAACGATGCTTGCCTCTCCCGCCGAATAGAAGATTGCTATTGCTATGGCATGATCATCTACGACACGCTCAAGGCGGTAGGCATCACGGCGCGGATTGTCTTCGTCCACCAACGATAAGGCTTCCCAAGGGAGCATATTAGCCGTCGTTCATGAAGGTTTCGTGAGGGCCGGTTAGTCAAATATCCTGAGAGTAGCACAGAGCCGCCCTCCCAGCCCATTATTCTGCCACCAACTGCCCGGTCTCAAGCGATTTGCAAATCCGGTCGTAAATTGTCGGGTTCCGCTCATCTCGAATCAACCCTGTAAGCGGTCGATTCCTTGGGGATGTAGCTGCCTTACCTCATCCACGACTAAAGCCCGTCGCCAGCGTTTAGCCATCGGGTCGTGGTGTTACGGTTATGCTGGGAACTCGGTTCCATGCGTAGCCGGGGCAGGTGCCGGCACCGGCCGGCTCGAGCACTGCATCAAGCCCAAAAACAACCGTCACGACTTCTCTCCCGTCCGCGCGATCCGCCTCCGCGTCGCCTGCTGGCAAGAGGTGCTGGAACTTCGTCGGTCCCTGTGGTTCTGCATGCTGCCTCAACGCCAGAAGCGCCTCGTGTTGACAAAGGCGTCATGCGCTTCCTCGGCGTCCTCAAGAAGCTTGAACTTGTCTTCGGTGCTGAAGAGATCCTTCGCACCAGCCACATCCGAAAGCTCCAGCGCTGCCAACATATCGGGCGCGGTGGCGATATCGTTTAGGCTGCCGAGCTGATCCTGCAGGCCCTTCATCGCCTCGATGAACCATCGATGGCGTTTGGCTTCCGCCTTGCTCTCGTAAAGCGGCTCGAAGAACTCCGCCGCATAGCGCAGCTTCTTTGCGGCGATGCGCACTTCATGGCGAGTCTCGTCATTGGCATCGACGAGATTATTGCCGCCTTTCGCCACCTTTTTCCAAAGTTTATCAAATACACCGGAGGCGAAATCCCGTGATGACTGCTCGTGCCAGGTTGTGTCCGTTTGGTCGGTTCGCCAGTCCCTGATGGAAATCCACTCGGCGGCATCGATCATCAACGAGCGGGCGCGCACCGAGGAGAGCGATGCTTCGACCGCCGCATAGGCGTCGTCGCGCGCGTCTTGAAGACGGCTTGAAAGAGCCTCGCTCGAAGTGCGGTAGATCATCACGTCGATATTGCGCGCATCGCCAAATTCCGAAGCGAGCCATGTCAATTCTTCGCGCAGGCGGTCGAAACGGCTGTCGTCGAACAGCGACTTGCACATCGAGCACAGCGAGCGGAGCCGTCGCAGCGACACGCGAGCCTGGTGCAGGACCTCGGCATCGCGGGACCAGCCCAGCGCCGTTTCATTGAGACGAAACTGTTTGAGACAGGCCGCTGCGATGCGCGCGAAAGCCGTTGCCGCGCTCATCTCGGACGTGAGTGGGGTCGAAGCCGCGTTCACAGCACCGGGCGCCGAGCCAAGTAGACGATAGCCCCGTTCCGCTTTGCTCAGCACCCCGAGATGCGCCGGTGTGATCAAGTCGACTTTCCGGGCGAGCGCAAACAGCGCTGTCGGTGAGCCCGCCTTCTTTTCCAACTCGATCTCGCATAGCGGCGCCTCGCGATCGGCTGCAACGACCTTGCCAAGATCCAAAGCAACTTCGATCGTAGCGTCGCCATCCATCACATTCCAGGAATACCGTTTGACGTGAACCTCGAACACAGGCGCGAGGCTTGGGCCAGCCCCTGCAAGCAGGTCCTGGACCTGCGGATCGTCAAGTATCGGTGTATCGCCAGCAACCGGTCGCTCCCATTCCTGGCGTGTGAACGATCCGACCGCGGCGCCGTCGCCGGCCTTGACGGTTTGTATCCGTTCATTTCCCGATTGCCGAATGCGAAACGACAGGCCGCGCTTGGACAGATCCCACTCGGGGGTGTCGAAATAGATGGATCTGTGCTGAAGAATGGTGGGCGAGCATCCGAACGGATTTTTCTTGAGGAGCGACCCCGCACCCGACTGGGAGAGTTCGAGCTTCAGTTCCGTTTCCTGCATGATGTCCTCGGCGCAGCGTCGCTTCACAGGACTCCACCGATGATGCGCCACAAGACTGTCACAAACAACCGCCCGCCTCGAGCAACTGCGGCCAGACCTCGAACCGGCGACCATAATGCGCGGGACGGAACCACACTTCTCAGTCCTCGTTGATCCTGGGATGCGGGAGAAGGACACAGAGATGGCTACCAAGGAAAAGAAAGAAGAGAAGCAGGCGAGCCGCGTGGTGAAGGGGCAAGAGCTGGAGGTGGAGCACCTGACGGAAGTTACCGACGTCTCGCCGAAACAAGCGCGCGATTTGTTGCGTAAGCATGGTGCCGACTGGCCCAGGCTCAAAGATGAAGCCGAAGATTTGAAGGAAGACTGAAATTCTCGGCGCGGCTTCTTCTTTCTGTCTCTCCGCCTCATTGCGGAGCGGCACTGACCGGCCTGGCTGGTTATGTCAGCGAAGGGCCGCTTCGCCCGTATTAGACAGCGGGCCAGCCGGAACGCGCGCTGGCGAGGCGCCTCATGAGCGTGAATTTAGCTTCAGCTAATAAAGGCGCTCTGCTAGACTTGCTAGTGGGGAGCCAAGCGACGGAGTGTCTCCTAATGGATGCGACCGAATTGCAGGCGATCAGCGACGCTCTGATGCGGATCGTGACGCCGGATATGACGCCCAAGCAATTGATCAAGGCGGCACGGAAAGAGCACCCGAACGCGTCAAAGAAAGACATCGCCCGCGCGGCGTTCTTCTCGATTATCGCCAATGCCGACCAAGACCACGGAAAGGTCAAGAACCTACAGGCCTTCGCCATAGCCGAGCGTCTAGACGGCGGCTCTTGATCAGGAGCATGGCGCTTGCGCCCAACCAATGCCGACCGAATAGCAATCCGCGAGCAACAGATTGAGATTTGCCGCGACATGATCGAATGGGAAGCGTCACACGATTGGGGCGATGCCGTTCAGTTGGCGCGTTTCTCTCCCGATATCATCGAGGAATACAAGCGCTTGATCGCCACTCTGCAACTTATTGCGGACGGGCTGAGAAACCTCGAAACCAGCGAATGAAACAGGCGTCGCGCGATAGGCCGAACTCCTATACGCGTTATCGCAATGCATTGGAGAAAGCAGCGTGCCGTCGAGATCCTTCGAGAAGGACGTTCAGATACCGCTACAGCATCTTGCTGCCGCGACGTTGGTGCATTGGCAGGAGATCCCCGAAGCGGTGCGCTGCGCGATTGTCGAGACGGCGACAAGCGGTGCATTCTCCGACTTGCCGCGAACCACCTTATTGCATGAACAAATCGCGCGGCTTGTCCGCTACAGCGGGGAGAACCGCGACTAATGCCCACCGGACCTAGAGGACAAGAAGCGCCGAAAACCGTGAGGCCGACGTCATTGCGATGCGGTCGGGCAGGCAAAGCCGTCCGACCAGATGGAAGAAGACCGGCGCCAGGTTCCTGAGCGTAGAGAACTGTCCTCCGGTCTCGGTTGCATGAAGCAATCAGGCGGCCTTGCGTTCCTTCAAAGCCTTGTCAAAGGCATCCTTGATCGGCTTGGATACGTCCTCGCTAGCTCTCAACATCAATGCCTGAATGGCCTTGGCCTGCTCGGCGGACTTCTCGATCTGTTTGCGCAGGAATGCGGTCTGCAGTTCGAAAAACTCGGACGGCGACTTCACGGCAACCAGTGCTTCGAGGAGCGTGAAGCCGGCTTCGGCATTGGCTTGCAGAGCGGCAATCGTCTGCAGGAGCATCTCGTTGCCGGTGGTCTTGGCCATTTCAAAGGTCGACTCGAAAGCCCCTTGAGTCGTTTCGGCGTCCGAGCTCAATTTGGAAAATACTTCCTTCGACTGCTCAACGCTTTGATCGGCGACAGCGCGGATTTGGCCGGCAACCTTGGACGGGTCGACGGTAGGGAATTCGACGTTCTCGATCGTTTCAGTCTTGCCGGTGATCTTGGACATTCTTTCCATCCTTTTCCAGGGGCGACCGCAAAGCAAAGCCGCCTCCTTCATCTACGAAATCGCCGCAACGGATTTATGAAGCTGCCATGAATTTGCGCGAGCGGGCTGCCCCGGTGCTGCGCGAATGGAGATCAGCGAGGACATGACCACAGAGCCGGGATTCCTTGGCGCCCCGGCACTCCAAATGTCCCGTTGCGACCCGTTTGACGACTCTCACGCGATTCGCAGCCACGGTCTGCTTCGGGTCAAGCCTGCCGTTAGATGTTCTCCGAACGAAGGGCAGAGAAGGGTCGACTGCAGCCCTTGTATGCCTTGTCGAGTCTGGAGAGGGCCGGGTCAACCAGAACCAGGCCAGTCTCGGATTGCTAATCGCCGCCAACACCTCGCTTATGCCCATGGCTGGCCGACCGTCGACCAACTGGGCGAGCGGGAAGACATGTTTGCGACCGCCCTTGCGCAGCGCCACAACTTCGCCCTGCGCCGCTGCCAGCGATGCAGCGTCGAGCGAGGGATGCGGAATTTCTCCTCCAGATAGGTCGACCCGGCAACCTCACCGGCCCAGTCTTCGATGAGCACCACCTGGAGGTCGGAGGCGCGATCGGCAATGTGTCTGGATACAGGCTTCCCATCCGTCGGTGCGGTGCTTTCACAGGCGCAATCAGACGCACCCGAATCGCAGCGGGAGATCCTTTTCGCCATCATGCCGAAGAACTGGAGGTGAGCGCGGGCAATCGCCTCTGAACGAGCCGAGCGCGAGCCACTGAGGCTGTGGCAGGAAGGGAAGCGCGGCAGCGACGCTCTCGGCGATCATGCTGGCGGAAACGAGCGCTTCTGCGTCCAGTGAGAAGCCGCGCTGCATCAATCCCTTTTATACCGTCTGGGTCATTCATGATCGACTTGAACGCCACGCAGGCGGCAAAGCGGCTACAGCGAATTGACGGCCCAGGGGAGGGATCGCGCCAGATAAGTAACCTTGGCCGGCTTCAAGTCTGCTTCGACGTTGAGCCAGTTCCACTCGACATGATCTTGTCCTGGATTGCCTAGGCTTTCTAGGAAGCATGCTTGTCGGCTCTAAGATCTTAGAAATCCCGGAACACCAACGGTGACGTGCGGTCAGGCGACTCGGTTGGACGGCTTGGCGGGGAAGAGTTCGGCGTCTTGTTACGCGGCGTGCGCAAAGAGCAGGCCGGTACGATTGCGGAGAACATCCGTCGGCTTATTGAAGGCCTTCCTCGGGTCAAAGGGCAACAAGACGGCGTGAAGGTGACTGTCAGCATCGGAGGCGCAGAGATCGCTCGCGATGCAGACACTCAGGATGTCCTGCGCACTGCCGGACGCTGCCTTTTTGAAGCGAAACAACGCGGGTGCGGAACCGCGTTTCGTTCGACTATGAAGCAGCCAAGTTGCGGGTCGTGACACCGTAGCCGGTCGCGTGGGGGCGGCGGAAAATGCACCCGGCAGGCTGTTTGCACCGACAGTGGGGCGGCTTCTAGTGGCGCGCGGGTGAAGGCAGAGGAGGAGGGCGGGCGGGTGGCGGTGGCGGGTAAAGGTCCGGGAGAGAGTCTTCCGGCGCCCGCCGAGGAGCGACACCCATGACCCAGATGGAAATTCATACGCCCAAGCGCACCGAGCATGCCGGTTACAAGGTCGACGTCAGCCGCGGCCAGCGCATCGGCCGCGTGTCCTCAGAATGGTTCAACCGGCCGGCGGACGAGCGATACCTGTCGCTTACCGATCTCCACAATTCGGTGAAACGGCGGTCCGAACGTAGCAAGACCCGCATCGTTGAAAGTGAGCTGATCCGCGTCGAGGCCAGCCGTGACGATCCCGAGCGCCTGAGGCTAATGCTGCCCGATGCGCGTGCGCCTGTTGCTCCCACGCATTGGAGTTTTGGCCAACTCGCCAGCCTGGTCGGCGCGCCGGCCACCTATCTGCGTCAGCTTCCGGCTCCGCTGGCGGCGATCAACCTTCAGCATGGTCTCCTCAACCACCGTGCTGAGCAGGTGAAGACGCTGGAAATCGAGAACGGACGCCTCGAGTTGCGGGCGGTAACAGGCCCTGATTACGGCAGAATATTTGACTCAGAGCTGGTGGACGCCGTGCAAAAGATCGCCGGCAACGGTACCGGCGACACGCGCTGGAAAGTGCCCGGCGTGCTCGACTGGTCAACGGGAATCTACAATCCGCACGTCGACATCTCCAACGACACCACGACGCTCTACGCGTCTGATCGCGATATCTTCGTGTTCCTCGTCGACGATCTGAACCCGATCGAGGCCGGGCGGCTGCCGAATGGGGAACCGGATCTCTATTTTCGCGGTTTCTATTGCTGGAATTCCGAAGTCGGAGCGCGCACCCTCGGGATCGCCAGCTTCTATCTGCGCGCGGTTTGTCAGAATCGCAATCTGTGGGGCGTGGAAGATTTCGAGGAAATCACCATCCGCCATTCAAAATACGCGGCCTCCCGTTTCGCCCTGGAAGCCGAGCCGGCCCTGATCCAGTTTGCCGATTCCTCGCCCATGCCGTTCGTCAACGGCATCAAGACGGCGCGGCAACGGATCGTTGCCCGAGACGACGAAGACCGACAGGGCTTCCTGCGCAAGCGGGGCTTCTCCAAGTCCGAGACCACGAAGATCATCGATACTGTTCTCTTGGAGGAAGGCAGACCGCCAGAATCTATATTCGATTTCGTGCAGGGCATCACGCGGATCGCGCGCGACAAGCCGCATCAGGATGTTCGCCTGGAAATGGAGGGCAAGGCCAAGAAGCTTCTCGATTTCGCCGCCTGATCCTGCGGAGACCGGCAGCGAAAACTCTCGTCGCCGGCCTCGCCTCCGCGCCGTCTCCATCAATCCCAGCGCGGCCCGCCGGGCTGCTCGGTCGCGTGAGATCCGCGAGCCGGGGCCAAGGGGCGCGAGGCCTGGAGGCAGAGGGGGGAGGGGAGGGTTTTTGACGGGCTTGGAGGTTCGGGGAGAGGCCCCGGGCCGCCCGTCATGGAGAACCTGACCATGGCAAAGAACGCCATTCAGAAGATCGCGATGAACGCTGCGGAGAATATTCCCTATGACAAGCTGATGCTGTCGCAGAAAAATGTCCGGCGCATCAAGGACGGGGTGTCGATCGAGCAGCTGGCCGAAGACATCGGACGGCGAAAGCTGATCCAGAGCCTGAACGTCCGTCCCGTGCTCGAAGGCGAGGGCGAGGAGACCGGCACGTTCGAGGTACCCGCCGGCGGCCGGCGTTATCTCGCGCTCGGCATCCTCATCAAGCAAAAGCGCCTGGCGAAGAACGAGCCGATCCCCTGCATCGTCAACCGCGGGCAGGAGACCTCGGCCGAGGAGGATTCGCTTGCCGAAAACCTGCGGCGCGCCGACCTGCACCCGCTCGACCAGTTTCGGGCCTTCAAGACACTCAGCGACCAGGGCCTCGATCCGGACGAGATCGGCGCCCGCTTTTTCGTGTCGCCGGCCACAGTGAGACAGCGTCTGCGGCTGGCCTCGGTGTCGCCGAAACTTCTCGATCTCTACGAGAAGGACGAAATCCGTCTCGAACAGCTCATGGCGTTTTCGATCTCGGACGATCACGCGCGCCAGGAGCAGGTCTGGGAGCGGATTTCCAGTTCGCACATGCAGGAACCATATTACATCAGACGCCTGCTGACGGAGACGACGGTGCGGGCCGATGATCGCCGGGCCGTCTATGTCGGTGCCGACGCCTATGAGGCGGCCGGCGGCGTCATCCTGCGCGACCTGTTCGAGCAGGATTCCGGCGGCTGGTACCAGGATGCCGCACTCCTCGAGCAGCTTGTCTTCGACAGGCTGAAGGTGGATGCCGACGCGATCCGCGCCGAAGGCTGGAAATGGGCCGAGGCGGCGATCAGCTTTCCCTATGGCCACACCTCCGGCATGCGGCGCATCTACGCCGAGGCGCAGGAGCTCAGCGCCGAAGAGATCGCACGCTACGATGCGTTGAAGGCTGAATATGACAAGCTGGATGCGGACTATGCCAAGGCCGAGGATGCCGACGAAGCAATCGAGGCGAAGCTCGACCAGCTGGGTTCTGATCTCGATGCGATCGATGATCGTCCTCAAAGCTACGATCCCGCCCAGAAGGCCACTGCCGGTGTGTTCGTTACCCTTGCCGCGAATGGCAAGCTCCAGGTCGACGCCGGTTTCGTGCGGTCCGAGGACGAGCCGCGGACCGAAACCGGCGATGTCGATGAGGGCGAGGAAGGAGGCGCTGCCGGCGGAACCCGCTCCAATGGCGACGACGATTGCGACGGTGTTGTCGTCAACGGCAAGCTGGTGAACGACGCCTCTGGCGACGACGGCGAGGACGACGGCATCAAGCCACTGCCCGATCGGCTCGTCTTCGACCTGACCGCGCAGCGGACGCTGGCACTGCGCAACGCACTCGCCGGTGACGTCGACATCGCCTTCGTCGCCGCACTCCATGCCTTCGTCCTGCAGGTTTTCTATCGCTTCGCGCCGGACACGTGCCTGGAGATCAGCCTGAAGAGCGCCAGCTTCAGCCAGGTCGACGGGCTTGCCGAGACATCCTGGGCCAAGGAGATCGCCGAGCGGCACGAAGCCTGGGACCGCGACTTGCCCGATGAAGCGGAAGCCCTGTGGGACTTCCTCCTCGGTCTCGACGAAGCGAGCCGAAAGGCGCTGTTCGCGCATTGCATCTCGCTGACCCTCAATGCGGTGGTCGAACCCTGGAACAGGCGAGTGAAGGCGCTCGATCATGCAGACGTGCTTGCACGCTCGCTCCAGTTCGACATGGTCGACGCCGGCTGGACGCCTACTGTCGAGTTCCTCGGGCGACTTACCAAAGCGCGGATCCTGCAGGCTGTCCGTGAAGCCCGTGGCGCAGACTCCGCGCAGCTGATCGACCACATGAAGAAGGACATCATGGCCCGCGAAGCCGCCCGTCTTCTCGAAGGATCGAACTGGCTGCCCGAGCCGCTGCGCCTCGAGGTCGATCAAGTGGCTGCCGATGCTGGTGACGCGGTCCCCGGCAACATGTCGGACGAGGCGGCTCTTGACGGCGATGCCGCCGAGCTGCCGGCCTTCCTTGCCGACGATGCGGATCAGTCCTCCGACAAGCCGGTGACATTCGACGGCGACGAAACGGACCAGCTGCAGGCCGCCGAATAATCAGGCTCCCGCTCCGAACGGGTCCGGCACCTCCGCCGGACCCGTTCCAGTTGCAACTCACTCTCAAGCCCGGGATCGCCATGGTGCGCCCGGGCGCTTTCGTTTCATGGAGGTTCACATGTTCGATTGGAACAGAAGCTGCTCCTATGACGAGCAGCAGAAGAGACGCTTCCACACGAACCGAACTTTGCCCTGCCGCAGGGAAGCTTTGACCTGCGCTCAAACAGGGCGGGCATGGCCGTTTCCGGTGAGATTACCCTGCACCATGAACGCGCCTACATCCAGGTCGGCCAGTTCGGAATGTCCTCAGGTCACGGCATCCTGATACGCACCTGCAAGGGGCGCAAGGACTACACCGGCGGAGCCAATCATTTCGTCGCACTTGGTATGCTTGAGGACATTCCGGCGCTCGCGGCGGCTGTCCGTGCCATCACCGGGGTTGGTCGAGACGCTTTGCGTTCCTCCAATCACCGCGCCGCCTGAATCCGCAAGCCCCATCGACGCTGATGTACGCGCCGACCGCAAGGTCGAACAGTCGACACCCACAACACCATCACGGAGTTGCGATGACGCGGTCATGCCGCGCGTGGCCTACCTGCGTTCAGGAGAGCCCCATGACCTCACATCCACCCTTCAGGAAGGTGCTCGACGGCGTCGCCACCCGCGAGCAGATGTTCCAACTGTTCAGCCGACACAAAGACACACCCGGCATCGATCCGCTTTCCGGCACACCCTATTCAGGCGAGTGGTTCCAGATTCCCGCGTCAGAATACCACTTCATGCTCGATTTGCTGCCGCCGCTCTTCATGCGCACCGGCATGTTCGGCATGTCGGAGTTCAAGGCCGGCAACGTGACCAGCGTATTCTTCGCGATCCGGATCCGAGGCCGCGAATGCTGGTTCCACGGCTTTTGCGACCTCACGGATCGGCAGTCCCCAGACAAGATGCGAGCCGCCATTATCGCCCACGAGACCGGCGCGAGCGACAGCATGACTCGCGAGGAAAAGCTCGAGGCGATCTGGAACATAACTCCTGTCGAACTCAGGGGGATCCCCCGCAATGCAGAGCCCGAGACCGGGTGGGCCGAACATCGCGGTAAACGCACAATTCTCGTTAACGCCGGAAGGCATGATGCTGTCTTCAAGCGGCTCGATGATCTGTCGGATCTCGAGATTGACGAGCTCCTGTCCTCCGCGAGATCAAGCCAGAGCTCCAAGAAGGGAGGCGACGATAGAGGTTATCCCTGAGAGCGCCGCTCGGAAGCGAAACGTCCCTATAGCATGGTCCACCTTCTCCACTGAAATGGGCGGGCATCGGACTGGCTCGACGATATGATCGCCGAACAATACTTCGGATCAGGACCTGCCGCGCGGGATGTATCCGGCATTGCGCAAGGCGCCGATGAAGAGGCTGGCCGGGCCGGCGATACTCGTTCTGGCCTGCATCGGCAGCGGCAGAGTGTTCCAGTCCTCCAACGGAGCGATAAAGCTGGAGAAAGTGCCATTGACCATGAAATGGCTGATGGCCGCGCCCTGCTTGTCCAGCGCAAGAATGCCTGTCTGGTTGCTTGGATATCGGACGGCGGCGATCCGCTGCATTTCAAAGTCGCCATCGATGCGCAAATCAAAAATCAGGACGCCGTGGCTTCTGATGGCAATTTCTGCGACTTTTTCCGTGAATCCAAGAGGAAGCGCACGAACGCTTTCGACTGCCATCCCGAAAACAATCGCGTCCAGCTCATCCGCCGCCATGAGAAGATTTGCACCCAAGAAAATCAGGATTGCAATCGATGCAGCCGGTTGTGCACAGTCCATCGGATGCCGGCGGCTGTTAGTCCCTTGTGCGTTTGCCCGCCGGCAACGAATGATGGCGTGGGCGGCGCTCGATGCGGGGAGGGGTTCTTTACCGAACCTGGAGCATGCGAGCCTTGTCAGCGTGTCGAAATTTTTCAGCTGCCGGTGGATCGAGCGAAGTGGCGCCTATGGATGGCGGGCATGGATGCGCTCTGGAGGTCGCGTCAAATGAGCCCTCGGCTCGCAATAGACTGTTTGCGTCGCGGTGATCGAGCCAGTCCCCGAGATCAGTGGAATCTCGCTTGCTCGTCGCTTGCCTTCTCCAATAAAGCTCTGCAAGAGCGATAAGATGCCTAGGCGCAGGATACTCGCTAACGCGAAACAGCGACTTGGCTTGCAAGTCGTCCTCACATCAAGGAAGGGACTATGAAGCGCCAGATCCGGCCATTTATCGTGGAACTGAAACAGAGGCGCGGTAAGCAGAAGCCAAGCCATTCGATCTGGGGCGATCTCGACCTGTCCAAGATTGCCACGGAGATGACGCAGCCGGGCTATGCTGCTCCGCTCCCAAATTCGGAGGTCATTGACTTCAGTATAAGACCACTTGATGCTGAAGAAGGGGATAAACCACAAGCGGAGTATATGATGGCCGATTTTCAGGACGCTCAGACTGTTCAGACGACAGTAGCGCCAGCCAAAGTGGAAGTGCCTGAATCGAAGAAGAAAGTTCCGCGAGCAAAGAAAGCGAAGTCAGAGCTCGTAAAGCCGGTCCGCAAGAACGGAGCGAAACCTGCGCCCCAGGCGGCCGAACCTGCGGTGGCAGTGAAGACCGCCCGGAAGACCTACTCTGAGAAAGAACGCGCCCAGAAGCTCGCCCAGATCGAGAAGTCGATCGCTGGCGGTGCGACCAGCAAGATTGCGGTCGGCCAGGCCGGCATATCGGAGCAGACCTACTATTATTGGAAGAGGGCTGTGGCGCCCGCTTCGGACAGCGGCGATCTCCGTGATCTTGTCGCGCTCGAAGAAGAAAACAAGCGCCTCAAGAACCTGCTTGCCGACCGTCTGCGCAAGGAAAATGCCGAGCTCAAGAACAAGCTGGGCCTTGCGTAAGACATACTGAGCCACGTTGGAAATTCCGCCCGACGCTCAAAGGGGTAGCGGCGGCATATCGCCTTCGCCGACCCGCCACACCCAAGAGCCGATCTCCGGTCGCGCGGCGATCATTTCGTCGAGCGACGCTTCGTAGTTTTCGTCCGCTCCGGCCGGAACGACAAAGAGCGCTATCGGGTCGTCCCTGTTCTGAAGCAACGCATTGGCGATCGGCTGGTCGGGTTGCAGGTCAAAGCGCAATCCCTTCACGCTCTTCTCGCGAAGGCAGGCGAGCCCATCGACGAGCCTTTTCTCCGGGACCGTCTCGTAAGGAATCCAGTTCTCGGAGACCACCATCAACGCAATCTCCTCGACAATGGCGAGGCCGGCCGGGTTCAGTCCGAACGTCGCGATCGTCATGAGATGCGAGCTGGAATCCGCTGCCCAAAGGGACAATTCTTTTTCAAAACGCGCCTGCAAGCGGCGATGCAATGCATCGTCGATCATGAAGGGAAAACCGGGCAAATGCCTGATGACAAGTTTCTGACCGGAACGAGCAGGAACAATCTCTTTCACCTCGCCGACCAGGACGAGCAGTTTTCGGGGGCCGGATTTCGGCGGGAGCGCCGTGCCGAGAACCGCGTTGCGACGGTGCTCAATGGCTTGCTTGTTCTCAGCGCGAAATGGCTCGGGCACGAACAGGATATCCGCGAGCGGGCCGCCCCTCACCGTCATTTGCCCGGCAGCCTCGAGCAGATGCCAGCGGACATTCCACCAATGTCGCTTGCCAGCCCAGCGGGATGTCCAGACCGTCAATTCCGCTTCGTGCCAGAGAAAATGAAGGAGGCCACGCAGCGACATCCTCCTGGGATCGGCGGTTAGACTGGCGGAACTTTGCCCTGCAGGCACGGATGCGGCCCGGCTCCCTGTCTTCGACAGGCTGAAGTCCAACTTGAGGGCCGCCAGGCCGCTTTGCGGATCGAGCTGTATCGCGCTGCCCATCAAGGCGCCCAGGCCGGACAATTCGTAAGGTGATTCATATGAATCGCAGGACGGATCATGCCCACCGCCGCTCAACGGCATGCGCTTGATCAGATGGAGATCGCCGATGCGGGCGATGTACATCGGGCAGCCCGGCTCGCGGCACAGGCATAGCGGACGCTCGGTGCGGGCATAGGCGTTCGCCAGCGCCGCCTGCAGGTCAGGCGCTCCCTCCTCATAGACCGCACTGCCAATTTTGAACCGTCGCATCACCTCCACAGCTCCAGGTCGCCGCCGCATCCCTGTCCGGCATTCAAGTCATGGCTTTGCGCAGAGCGCAACCCGTTTGTTGCATCAGCGCTAGAGGCAGAGGGGAGCCGGGAGAAGTGCGGCCCGGCTGGCGCGGAGAGAGTGCCGGCGTGAGGGCCGCTCTCCCTCTCGCGAAGGACATCTCCATGAACATCGTTTCGCCCACATCGATCGTCGCCCGGACGGCCGCTTCCCTCGTCGCGCCGGCACAAGACGCCGTCAACATCGCCCAGGCGATTTATAAGGCGGCAATGCGGCTTCTGCCTTTCCTCGAGCAGGGCGAGCCTGTCACCACCCCCGCACTGCGCACCGCCATGACGACAAGTTTTGGCGGCAGCGATGCGCAAGGGTTCTGGGTGTGGAAGGACGCCTATGAGGCGCTCGAAGTGGCCCAGGTGCTGTTTCTGCGCCGGTTCGGTTCGGCGATCCTGTCCCGGTCGAGCACGTCCCAGGCAATGCTGGCGATGATGACGCGCATCGCGGAACTTCTTCCCACCCATACGCGGCGCTCCGACGAGAGCCAGGCCATGCAGCAGCTCTCCACGCCCTTGCCGCTGGCTTTCGTCACGGCGCACGCCGCGGCGATCGCATCTTGCGACCTCGTTCTCGAACCCTCCGCCGGCACCGGTCTGCTCGCTGTCCATGCCGAGATGACGCGCGCCTCGATCGCCCTCAACGAGCTTGCCGCGACGCGGGCCGATCTCCTCGGCCTGCTGTTTCCACGGTTCCCGGTCTCGCGGCACGACGCCGCCCATATCGACGATCTTCTCGACGCGGCTATGAAGCCGTCTGTCGTGCTGATGAATCCACCCTTCAGCGTCGGCGCTTATGTCGACGGGCATGTCGCCGATGCGGCATGGCGGCATCTCTCTTCCGCATTCGCGCGCCTGCGCGCCGGCGGGCGCCTGGTCGCCATCACCGGCACCGAACTGTCTCCCGAAAACCCCAAATGGCGGCCCGCCTTCGAACGGCTGCAGGAGCAGAGCACCGTCATCTTCACCGCAGCAATCGACGGCCGTGTCTACGCCCGCCATGGGACAACGGCCGAGACCCGCTTGACCATCATCGACAAAGTTCCTGCTAGCGACCCGACCGGCTTCGTCCCGTCGCCCGGCAAGGCTATGGATGTCGGGACGCTGCTCTCCTGGATCTCCGCGCTGCCGCCCCGGACACCGGGCGGCTTCCCGGACTCGATCGGTGCATTGTCCAGCGGCATCCTGCGCAATGCCGCCATGCGTATGGGCGCCCGATCGCGGGCGAGGATCGCACCCCTGGCTGTCTCGGCTGCTCCGAAGACCATCCAATCGGTCCGTCCGATCGCGCGGGCGAAGCCCACTCGCCAGGACATGGCAAACAGCACACCGGCGGTCCCCCTCGCCTATGAATTGCGCGACTGGATGCCGCAGCAGAGCGGCCGGCTCACCGACACGATCTACGAGCCCTACGCGCTCCAGTCGATCGATATTCCCCGCGCAAAGCCGCATCCGACGCCGCTCGTGCAGTCAGCCGCAATGGCCGCCGTCGCGCCGCCAAAACCTTCCTATCGGCCGCTTCTTCCTGATGCGATCATCGACGAGGGCCTGCTGTCGGACGCCCAGCTCGAAAGCGTCATCTATGCCGGCGAAGCCCATTGCGGCCATCTCGCCGGCGCCTGGACGGTTGACGAGACCTGCGAGGTCGTCTCGGCCGCACCAGAAGGGGCTGCGAACGCTGTCCGCTTCCGCCGTGGATGGTTTTTGGGCGATGGAACCGGCTGCGGCAAGGGACGGCAAGTCGCAGGCATCATACTCGACAATTGGCTGCAGGGGCGCCGCCGTGCGATCTGGATTTCCAAGTCGGACAAGCTACTGGAAGATGCCCAGCGCGATTGGGCGGCACTTGGTCAGGAAAAACTTCTCGTCCAGCCGCTGTCGCGCTATCGGCAGGGCACGCCGATCCGCCTTGCCGAGGGCATCCTGTTCACGACCTATGCGACGCTCCGCTCGCAGGAACGGGAGGGCAGGAAATCCCGGATCGCTCAGATCCTCGACTGGGTCGGACAAGAGGCGAGGAGGGACGAAGGCCCGACGGGGAACAGAGAAAACTCGGCGGGAAGGGCCGAAGGCCAGACAGGAATTGGAGAAAACCCGTCGGGGGCGAAAAAATCGTTCGATGGCGTCATCGTCTTCGACGAGGCGCACGCCATGGCCAACGCCGCTGGCGGCAAAGGCGAGCGCGGTGACGTGGCTCCCTCGCAGCAGGGCAGGGCTGGCCTGCGTCTGCAGCACGCGCTGCCCGACGCCCGCATCGTCTATGTTTCGGCCACCGGTGCGACCGCGGTCGAGAACCTGGCCTATGCGCAGCGTCTCGGCATCTGGGGCAGCGAGGATTTTCCATTCGCCAACCGCGCCGAATTCGTCGCCGCGATTGAGGATGGCGGTGTCGCGGCGATGGAAGTGCTCGCCCGCGATCTCAAATCGCTCGGCATCTATGCGGCGCGGTCGCTCTCTTATGACGGGGTCGAATACGACCTGCTCGAGCATGCATTGAGCGACGAACAGATCCGCATCTACAACGCCTATGCCGATGCATTCCAGGTCATTCACAACAACCTGACCGCTGCACTCGAGGCGACCAACATCACCAGCAAGGCCGGCACGCTGAACCGCGACGCAAAATCGGCGGCGCGTTCAGCCTTTGAGAGCACCAAGCAGCGCTTCTTCAGCCATCTCATCACCTCGATGATGACGCCGACCCTGATCGGCGCGATAGAGCAGGACCGCGCCGACGGTCATTCGGCGGTCGTGCAGATCGTCTCGACCGGCGAGGCGCTGATGGAACGACGGCTGGCCGAAATCCCGACCGAGGAGTGGTCGGACCTGCATGTCGACATCACGCCGCGCGAGTACGTCGGCGGCTACTTGATGCACTCCTTCCCAACCCAATTGTTCGAGGAATATTCGGACGCGGAAGGGAACGTCTATTCGCGGCCTGTCCACGACGAAGATGGCAATCCGGTTCAATGCCGCGAGGCCGTTCGCCGGCGCGACGAGATGGTCGAAAAACTCGCATCGCTGCCGCCGGTCGGCAGCGCGCTCGACCAGATCATCCACCACTTTGGCACCGACACCGTCGCCGAGGTGACCGGCCGGTCGCGCCGCATCCTGAAGAAGACCGGCCGCGACGGCATCGAGCGGCTGGCCGTGGAAAACCGCCCTGGCTCAGCCAATCTCGCCGAGACCCAGAGTTTCATGGATGACGACAAAAGCGTACTGATCTTCTCCGACGCCGGCGGCACAGGCCGCTCCTACCACGCCGATCTCGGGGTCAGGAACCAGAGGCTGCGCAAGCACTATCTGCTCGAAGCCGGCTGGCGCGCCGACAACGCCATCCAGGGTCTCGGACGGACGCACCGCACTAATCAGAAGCAACCGCCCTTATTCCGGCCGATGGCCGCCAATGTGAAGGCCGGCAAGCGTTTTCTGTCGACGATCGCACGACGGCTGGACACACTCGGCGCCATCACGCGCGGCCAGCGCCAAACCGGCGGGGCAGGGCTCTTCCGGTCCGAGGACAATCTCGAAAGCCCCTACGCCCGCGCAGCTTTACGCCAGTTCTACTGGCTGCTGCACCAGGGGAAGATCGAAGGCTGCTCGCTGACGACCTTCGAGACCGTCACCGGTCTGTCGCTGACGACCGACGAGGGCGGGTTGCGCGACGAGCTGCCGCCGATCACGACCTGGCTCAACCGCCTGCTGGCGCTGCGCATCGAGACCCAGAACCTGCTGTTCGAAGTGTTCGAGCAACTGATGACGGCGAAGGTCGAGGGCGCGATCGCTGCCGGCTCCTATGACAAAGGCCTAGAGACGATTGCGGCGGAGAGCATCGTCGTCACCGATCGTCGCACCGTCTACACGCATCCGGTCTCGGGCGCGCAGTCGCACGTGCTAACCGTCGCGCGCAAGGACCGTGTCCGGCCGCTCGGCCTCGTCGACGCGCTGGCCATCGTCCGGGCGGAGCCGCAATCGGTCCTGCTGGTCAACACGCGATCGAGCCGCGCGGCGATCCAACTACCGACCGCGAGCCTGATGCTCGATGACGGGGCGATAGAGCACCGCGTGCGCCTGCTTCGGCCGACGGACGAGTTGCGCTTCGGCCTCGACGCCCTTGCCGAAACCCACTGGCAACCGGCCGACCGAAAACTGTTCTGCGATCTGTGGCAGGCAGAAGTCGCCGCCGTCCCGGAGTTCACCACCAGCACGTTCCACATCGTGACGGGTCTGCTGCTGCCGATCTGGCGGCGGCTGCCGGACCATGATTGTCAAGTCTACCGGATCCAGACCGATGCCGGCGAACGCATCATCGGGCGTCACATCGCGCCAACGCTGATCGCGACCCTGTTGCGCAATCTCGGTCTCGACGATGTGCCGACCCTCGCTCCGGACGAGGCGTGGACCGGCCTGATCGAGGGCCGGATCGGGTTGCAGCTTGCCGACGGCATGATCCTGCGGCGCAGTCGCGTCATGAACGACTACCGCGTCGAGCTGATCGGCTTTACCGACGCGATGGTCCCGCGGCTGAAGGCGCTGGGGCTGATCTCCGAAATCATCTCCTGGAAGTTGAGGCTGTTCATCCCGACCGGCGCGCAAGGCTCCGCCATCCTTGCCTCACTTCTCGATCGCCACACGCTGATCGGGGTCACCGACCGCACTGCGGCACGGTGATGGGAGGCGATCATGACCGGCTCAGCCTCCGAGCTGGCACGCCGTCTTGGCGAAGATGCCGAGGCGGTGTGCCGCGAATATCTCTCCAACGGTCATCGCTCCGGCAATTACTGGATCGTCGGTGATGTCCGCAACACGCGCGGCCGCTCCATGCACGTGCGGCTGAACGGCAACGCCAAAGGGCCTGCGGGGAAGTGGGTCGATGAGCAAAACGGTGAACATGGCGATCTGCTCGATGTCATCCGAGAAAGCTGCGGCCTCATCGAGTTCCGCGACGTCGCGGATGAAGCGCGTCGGTTCCTCGCCATGCCGCGACCGCAGGCCCAAGACCCGGGCGCGCAGCGCCAGCCTGCCGCGATACGCGGCTCCCCCGAAGCGGCTCGTCGCCTGTTCGGCATGTCGCAGCCGATCGCCGGCACGCTGGCCGAACGCTATCTGGCCGGCCGCGGCATTCTGCTCTCCGTGCATGAGCGTGCGCTGCGCTTCCATCCCGGCTGCTACTACCGGGATTTCGTGACCGGCGAGACGCGGACCCTTCCCGCCCTCATCGCCGCTGTCACCAGCTTCGACGGGCAGATCACCGGCCTGCAACGCACCTGGCTTGATCCCTCGGGTCAGGGCAAGGCGCAACTCGCCGATCCACGCCGCTCTCTGGGTCATCTCCTGGGCAACGCCATCTGGCTTGGCCTTGAGCCCGGTGCGCTCGCCCCGGTCATGGCCGCCGGCGAGGGGTTCGAGACGATGGCGTCGCTTAAGGTGGTGATGCCGGCGCTGCCGGTTGCCGCCGCCACTTCGGCCAATCACCTCGCCGGCCTGATCTTGCCGCCTGGCTGCCGTCGCCTCTACATCGCAGCCGATGCCGACGCCGCCGGCCGGCACGGCATCGAGCGTCTCAGCCAGCGGGCAGCCGAGGCCGGGATTCTCGCCTTGGTGTTGCGGCCGCAGCTCGGCGACTTCAATGACGATCTGCGTCATCTCGGCCCGGCCCATCTCGCGGCATGGCTCAGCGACCAGCTTGTCCCGGAGGATGCCCGTCGCTTCCTGCCACCCGGATGAATGGGTCGGGCCGGCACGCGGGCCGGCGCGACGTCGCCGGATAGCCTGCAGGCATGGCGGCGGTCCACCGGAGAGGCCGCGCCAGCGGCCTGCCTGAGAGGCGACCCCTGCCACCCCCCGGTCACGGCCGCAACGGCTTCGCCGTCCTCCGCTCGCGCTCCGGCCTTCGGTGCGGCCGCGCCCGGCGCGCGGCCGGGATGCGCTGTCAGGCCGCGATAGGCGCGGCCACAACCGACGGAGACACCGCCATGACCTACGACCTTCCTCTCGACGACGCCTACGAGCCCTACCACGCCTCCTCGCCGACTGACCGCGTCATCCTCGAACTGCAGATGTACGGCCATCGCCCGCATCAGGACGAACCTGATCCTCGGCCACTTCCCGACGACGAAGTGATCCGGGCCGGCCTCGCCGGGATCGTCGAGACCTTCGCCGGCATGCTCGGCGACACCAGGCTCGAACCCGACCTCGACGACCTGCTCTGGTCCTTCGCAAACGTCTTCCACCGCGCCGCCGAGCGCGTCGCCCGCAGCCTCGACCGTAACGAGGACGCCCAGCGCTCGAGCCAGAACGAGCAGGACGGCTCGGAGGTGAAGTCCGTCGAGCTGGAACGGCTCACGGCCGAGGGCATCACCTACATCGAGCGCCGCAACGTTCTGGAAATCATGCGCGACGAGGCGGCCGACCTCTACGAGGCACAGACGGGCTCAGCATGGCGGCCGCGCACCGGCTCCAAGGTTTCCCATCAGGCGATGACCGCGGCGGTGATCGACTCCCGCGACTTCCTCGCGGCACGCCGTCGCGCCGAAACCGAGGTGCTGGTCCCGGCCGGCACCAAGATCGCCTTCGCTGGCGGTCTCGACTGCAACGAGCACGACAGGATTTGGGAGGCGCTCGACAAGGCCCGCGAGAAGCACCCGGACATGGTCCTGCTCCACGGCGGCAGCCCGCGCGGCGCCGAACGCATCGCCGCCTGCTGGGCCGAGAACCGCAAGGTCACCCAGATCGCCTTCAAGCCGGACTGGAACCGGCACGCCAAGGCCGCTCCGTTCCGCCGCAACGACCAGCTTCTCTCGGTGGTGCCCTACGGCCTGATCGTCTTTCCCGGCTCCGGCATCACCGACAACCTTGCCGACAAGGCGCGTCGGCTGGGCATTCCCGTCTGGCGGTTCGCGGAGGGCGGCGCGTGAGCGCCGTTTTCTTGCAAATCCAGAAAATCCAGATAATATGGAGACTGATCAAGGAGTCCAGCCATGCGCCAGTTCACGACGGGGGATCTCAACAAGCAGGTAGGCGACGTCACCGACGTTGCCAGCCGCGAACCCGTTATTCTCACCAAGCACCGGAAACCCCGGTTCGTGCTGATGAGCTACGAGCACTACGAACGGATGCGCATCGGCGGCGATCCCCGCCGCGCATATCATGTCTCCGAGATGCCGGAGGAACACACGGAACTCTTCGCCGCCGAGATCGACCGCTTGGCGCGCGGGGAAGGATACGATGATGAGCGGTAGATTTCTGCCTGGTCAGGTGATCTCCTACCCGTATCTTTGGGCATGGCAACACGAGCGCGGCGAAACGGAAGGCCGCAAGAGCCGGCCGACCTGCGTCGTCATCACTGTCCGCGGCGCAAGAGATGGCCTGACCCATCTCGCGCTCCTGGCGATAACCACCCAGCCACCGACCAGTGATCGGGTCGGTTTGGAAGTCTCCGCTATCGAGTGCCGCCGCGCCGGTCTGACCGATCTCAAACGCTGCTGGATCGTGGTTGACGAATACAACTACGATATTGCCGAACGCTCCTGGTACATCGAATCCGACGGCAAGCCCCTCGGTCGTTTCAGCAAGGCATTCATGATGAAGATCGCAGGCGCCTTTATCGAAGCGCGCAGCGAGGGCCGCCGCGTCAGCCGTCTGGATTGACGTTCTCTTTTTGCGGCCATGCGCTCGATCCAGGGCGTGAGCCTCTGGCGGGCTGACAAAGACAACTAGCTCCAAGCGCGAAGCGCCACTAGCCAGATGCGCGTAGCGCCTCCGGCAGCGGCAAGGTCCGGGCGCGCCGGCCTGCGGCCGGTCGGGCTCTAGTCGCGGCGTCCCGCCGCTCCCCGAGCCGGCTTGGCCGTCTCGGCCTTCGGGTGACGATCCCTTCTTCTGTAATCGGTGGTACCTAGTCAATGGTCAGATCAAGGGCATGACCTCTTAAAAGGGTTGTTTCGGTTGCCGTTCGATTTGCGCGGTTCTAACCGCATCCTGGATCTCTCTTCTGTTCGGGGTCCGTCGCTAAGCGCGGCCCCATGATGGGCTACGAGGGTCAGCCGTCCAATCTCGCAGGGGCGCGGTTTACATCGCAATGTGCCGCTAGGATCGTCACGGACTGGCTTTCCCGTCGTCCAGGCTGGGTTTTAGCGCAAGGTTGAGAGTGCGAAGGGTATCGGCTATGTCGCCGGTATCTGCACCTCATCCCCCGGCTCGAACCGGCTCCCGGATATCCAAATACGGTGCATGATGACCGCGAGTTTTCGCGCGACCGCAACAGTTGCCTTTTTTAGACCGCGACGGCGCGCGATTGCGATTCCCCAGGAGCGAAGCCGTGACTGTTTACCGATCCGGGTCATCAGGGCCGATGCAGCTTCGTAAAGCAAATGGCGCATCATCCCGTCGCCGGCTCGACTGATCCGGCCTGCTCTATCGATTTCTCCAGACTGATAAATCCGAGGGGTCAGACCAAGGAGCGCTCCTGCTGCCTTCGATGAAGAGATGCGAGCGGGATCATCAACTGTCGCTCGGTAAGCAAGGCTTGTGATGGGACCTACGCCGGGGATCGTCATCAGCCGCAAGCAGACGTCGTCACGTCGAGCTGCGCGTTGGAGGACCTTGTCCATCTCTTTCCGTTCGTTTCCGAGTTGTTCAGCCGATCGCAGAAGCGGCCCGATCGCGATCTCCAAAGCCGGCTTTTCGGCAAGCAATTCGCGTACGCGTTCAGAAAACTTGCTGTGATGCGTCGTTCCCATCTTCAGCCCGTGCATTCGTAGGAGCCCGCGGATCGTGCCCTGAATTTGAAGCAAGGCCGCCACGATTTGCCGCCGCGCCTGAAGTGTTGTTCTCACCATCTGCGCTTCGAATGATTTCACATGGACGGCTCTATAATGTCCGATGCGCATCATTTCGGCGAGGCCGCGAGCATCATTCTTGTCCGTTTTGACGGGCCGCGTGGAAAGAAACCGCTGAGCATGGTTCGTCTCAACGCAAACAGCCGTAAAGCCTGCTTCCGTCAAATGACGATGCAACCACTCAGACAAGGGGCAGGCTTCCAGCCCGACCTTGTCAATGTCGACCTGCCAAGCGGTGAGTTTGTCGATGATGGGACCAGGTTCGCTATCCACCTTCCCTTGCCAGACGATTGTGCCGTCAAGCTCAAGAATGCAGATAGAAGTTTTATTCAGGGAGATATCGAGTCCTACTACTTTGCGCATACCAGGCTCCTGTCTTGGGGAATCGGCAGAAACACTAGCAGGTGCTGGCGCTGACGACCGATTACCCCATCTCGCGCAGGGCCCGCGGGAGAGGGCGGCTAGCGCGGGGCGGGGGACGCTGGAGAGAAGGAAAGTCACCATGTCGATGATATTCATAGGTGGATCACGCGAGATATTCGAGCTGCCGGAACCTGCCATCGCTCGCATCGGCGCAATCGTTGCTGCCGAGCATGGCGTGCTGGTTGGCGACGCGCCTGGAGCCGATGCCGAGGCGCAGGGCCTGCTCGCCGGGTACAAGTATGAGCATGTCGGCGTCTTCCATGCCGACAAGGAACCCCGCAACAATCTCGGCGACTGGGCCGCCTACCATGTTCCTTCTCCTGAAGGAGTTCACGAGCACTGGTTCCACGCCGCCAAGGACCGGGAGATGGCGCAGCGCGCCGACTTTGGCATGATGGTCTGGGACGGCGCATCACCCGGTACGGCCGTCAACGTGTTTCGGCTCGCCATCGCGAACAAGCCGTGCGTGATTTACGATCTGACCAGGGGCCGGATGGCGACGACATACAATGTGAAGGACTGGTGCGCCATGCTCCGCCATGCCGGTCCGGACATTCGCCGCCAGGTCGAAGCCCGCATGATGCCGGACGAGCGTCTGGCGTTGCCAGGATGATGGATGCGGTCCAGCCGACAGCCCGGCGGGGTCCTTATGTTCATCCGGCTCCTCGCCGCCTAATCCACTTGTATGAGCGGGCGGAGCCGGCCCCTTTTCCACGCGCAGAGCGCCGGGCGTTGTGCGGATGATCATCTTGACCCGTCTCGCCTCTGAAGCGGGTGCAAGCCTGCCGAACAACATCCTGGCTTGCCGGGTCATCCAACCTGACTGCGCGGTATCGTCCCGAGGGGCGTGAAGTTCGCTGCCAGCCGGCTCCGATCTCGAAACCGCTATGCCGCCATTCCGAACACGCAAGGAGGTCACGCGCCGGGCTGCTGTTCGATGTGTTGGCAATGCCGACGACATGACCCGAGAGGCTGCAGCATGTTCCTGCGATCCGGCAGCGTTGCGTCGGCGGTCAAGCGATGGCGGCCTGGGTTCTTGTCCATCTGCCGCATCCGGGGCCATTCCCGTTTCATGTCGCCTTTGTAGACGACCGCCTGCTTTGTGCGGTCAACCCCCCGTTGGGGGTACACTCGGCGAATATTCAGGAAAATTCGATTTCTGTTTTTGGTCTGCGGGCAGGCGAAGGGCCTGCCCGCAATTCTTCGGCAAATAGAATTTTCCAGAATTTTCGCCGAGATGACCGCAGCAGGACGGCCCTCTCCTTTGGCGCCATCGGGAATGGTCCCGATGCAACCGAAGGAGAACTACCATGGCCACCACGATCGCAAACCTCACCACCAAGGCCGACGGCTCGATGGAAGGCGTCTTTGCCACGCTCCGGGTCAATGCCCCGATCACCCTCATTCCGAACACCAACAAGTCGCGCGAGGACGCCCCCGACTACCGGATCGTCAACAAGCGCACGGGCTTCGAGATCGGAGCCGGCTGGCACCGCATCTCCCAGCGTTCGGGAGAGGAGTACCTCTCGGTCAAGCTGGAAGCCCCCGAGATCGGCGTGATCTTCGGCAACCTCGCTCCCGCCCCCGGCGGCGAGGAAAACAAGAAGGTCATCCTCTGGAACAACCCCCAGTGAGGCATCGGTGGCCGGCCCCGCAAGGGGCCGGCTCCCCACCGGCAAAAGGAGGTTGCAATGAGCCGCTACACCATCACTGTCACTGGCACCGTCACCGGACAGGGCCGCTCGGACCCAGACGCTGTCATCGGCTACGACCCGCCACTTCGAACCTACTTCCTTCAAGCGTTCCCGCACGAAGAAACCGACGAGCCCGGTCTTTGGCTCGGCACCCACGATCGCGCTTTCGAAACGCTTGAGGATCTTCACCGCGCTGCCATCTCACACGGCTACGACTTCATGCCGCTGTCGCCCAAACTGGCCGCAAAGCTGGCCGACGACAAAGCGGCAGCCAGCGGGCGTCCGGTGCAAAACGCAATCCTCGGCCAGGTGCTGAAACACCTCAACCAACCCAAGTAGGCAACACGTCTCAGGGCCCGCGACGGAGTGTTCCGTCGCGGGCCCTTTTTTTGCGCGTCGCAAAAGAGCCACGAACATCACCCGCTACAGCAAGAGACAGCGACTCCAAACCGCCGATTATTCCTTCGGCAGTTTGTGCTTATAAATGCGGATATAGTCCTGGACAGCCTTTCGCAGCAGTTCGGTCATGCTGTGCCCGTTGCTGATCGCCAGCAACTTGAACTGCCGCTGCTCCGCAGCCGTCAGGTAGTAGCCGCAGCGGATCATCTCCTCCTCGCGAATCTTCTTTCCGGCGATGGGGTCCTTTTTCTGACCCTGCCGCAGCAGCTGGCGGAAATCGGGCCCGACTGCCGGGGGCGGCTTTGTCGGTACCTGCATCTGTGGCGCAGCTTGCTCCTTGTACCCTGACGGCTCGGCCTTCGGTGGGATGAACATGCTGGGCAGCGCCGGCGGCTGCGTGGAGATCGCCTTCATCATGCGGGCTTTCTTGTCGTCACCGGGTTTCGGTGCGGTTTCTTCGCTCATGCCGCGTTCCTTGTGGCTTCGATGAAGGTTTGCAGAAGGTCGTCAAAGACCCCTTCACTCTCGGCAATCGCCTTCGCATCGGGCACATCGGGGCTGTAAAGGGTCTGCCCGGTCTGGAGGTCACGGTAGGCAACGCGATTGTGCAGGACGTGTTCTGCAATCGGCGTGCCGTTGGCCTGGATGATGGCGCGCAGTTCGGTCAGGGCTCGCGCCCTGCCATCGATGATGGTCTGCTTGGTCAGCACGAATATCGCAGGCAGCGGTCTCCCCCGGCTCTCGACCGCCAGCGGGATGTAGTGGTCGGTGATCTGGATGGCGGCGGTCACATCGTCGAGGGCAAAATAGACCGGCACGACGACGATATCGGCGGCGAAGAGCCCGGCCATGAGGTTATCGTTTGTGGTGCCTTCCGTATCGATCAAGACGACCGAGCGTTCACCGTTGTGAGTGGCTGCCGCGCGAAGGATTTCCTGCGGGGTCATCGCGCTCACCATCTGGAGCCTGTCAGGACGATTGCCAGCTTCGCCCAGCATCTGGAACCAGCGGTTCATGTTCTGCCGCCGGTCGCCGTCGATGAGAGTGACCGAATAGCCCCTATGCAGCGCGACGGATGCGAGGGCACGCAGCATCGTCGATTTGCCAGTGCCGCCCTTGGGGATCGCAGCGGAGATGATCATGGGGGCCTCCTTCCCGGCGTTGTCTCCTTGTCTCCATGTTAACATGGAGACAAGTCATCATGGACACATGAAACAAAATCACGGTCGAAACATCATGACATAGTCGACGGGGAAGCCTGGTTTGGCAACCCAGGCGCGCACAGATAAGGGCTCGCTAAAGATGCAGTTTTTGCGCAGCTGCTTTCGTCAGAAAAGAAGGTCCGGTGGCCCATCGACTGCGCATTTCCGACTAAGCTTTGCCGGCTGCGCATAGGGCCCGTTGTATCCATGTTAACATGGATACAAGTCGCCAACGCATCATAGACACATCGCATCAAATCACGATGGGAACATTTCGCCCGCGCTGCTGCCGCTGACAACTGGGCTGGTGAGAGGCTGGTGAGAAGACGCGCCCCTTTCCTCCCTTTCTATTGGCAGGATAGCCTATTTTGTGATACACACAAAATAGGCGGCGCGGCCCTGGCGGGCCTTAGCGCCCGCAAGCGGGCTTGAGAGATGGATGCAGACGCCCAGAAAGCAGCGGTGAAGAGCGCGTCACGACGCTACGGCGAGGTGACGCACATCCGATTTTCGGCTGACGAGCTGGCCAACCTCAAAGCCATTGCGGCGCGGGACGGCGTTACCGTCAGCGAGGTCGTCCGGCGTCTCGTGCGGGCAGAGGTCGGGCATCTACCTATCGCGTCAGAGGCGTTGGGGCCGGCGATCTTGGACATGACCGATCAGCTGCGGCGTGTCGCCATCAATTTCAATCAGGCCGTGCGCGCCATGAACGACGGCCGTGTTGCCCACGATGAGGATCTTGAGCAGGCGCTGATCGCGGTGGGCGACCTTGTGCGGCAGTTTCGCGATGAACTGAAAACGATGACCGTCGAGTCTCGCAAGGCGAGGGAGGCCAGGCCATGAGCGGTCGTCTTGCTGGCTACGCGGCCGAAATCGAACGCTACCTTCGAGGCGGGTCCGGCGTGAAGCGCGAGGACCTGGACGACGACAAGTCCGCGACGAGCGCCCGACGCGAGGCCGGTGAATTTCAGCCGATGAAGAGTTATGAGCGGACCGGTGGCGGTGGACGCCTCGGGCAAGGACAAGCCGGCTCGACGCAAGGTGGGCGCAGGAACGCCCCTCGTTCGTCGCCGGGAGGGACAGGAGGAGGCTCCGTCTCCAGCGGTGCTGCGAAATCCGCGACGGCTGCTGCGACCTCTAGCGCGCCGATCATGGTCTATGGCGCCACGCTCGCCGGTTTCCGGCCGGAAGAGGAGGAGGAAGACTGGAAGCGGCGCGGCGGCGGCGGCGGCCGTGGTGCTGGTCGCCCGAGCGGTACAGGCCGAGCGGCGCGGGTCGCCTATCAGGCGCGGGCCGTGGCGGCACGGGCAGGCTATGCGGCGGGCGCGCAGCCTGCTGTGTTCAAGGTCATGCCGAATCCGCCATCGACCAAGGAAGCAGCCGCTCGGCTGCTCAATTACATTGGAAAGCGCGAGGACGAAAAAGGCGAGAAACACGACATCGAGATTTTTGACGAGGACGGGCAGGTCCTCGCGACAGGCGGCGCACGAAAGACGTTCCTGGAAAAGTTTTGCGAGACGTTCGAACCGCCCTTGGAAAACACCAATTTCTTGGAGGTTCGGTTCGAGCTCGCCGGCGAGGTCACCGATGCCGCCTTGAGCGAGGCCTTGAACAAGGCCTTCGGCGGAAAAGCGTTCATCTATGCACAGGATGGTCAGGCGGTGCAGGTTTACGCGCACACCGATGAGCGGGCAGGACCGCTCGCCAAGGCGCTTGCCGGTGGTCGGGAGAATTCGCGCAGTAAGGCTCTCGACAAGATCGAGGCGCGGTTGTTCGAGGCCATGGGCGCGGCGGGGGTGGTCGCCAAGGCAGAGGTAACGGCGGCCGTGAGCCGCGAACCCAAGGCGAAATACTTTTTGCAAAAGTTCATCCGTACAAACAAAGACGTCCGCACTGCGAACGACGAGCCAATTCGGGGCGCGAGGAACCCCGCCAAGGCGGCGGCTTCGGTCTATGAACAATGGCGCCCGCAGTTTTCGGGACGTGAGCGCCGCAATGCCTATCACCTGCTTTTCTCCGCAAAGGCCGGCACCGATGCCAACGCCGTCATGGCCGCGGCGCGCGCCGTGATGGACGAGCGAGCGCCAGGATACAAGTTCGTCCTGGCGCATCACAAGGACACCAAGCACGTCCATATCCATGCGATGGTGCAGGCGCGGTCAGCCGACGGTGAGCGCCTGAAATTCTACAAGCCAGATCTCGCAGCCTGGCGCGAGACCTTTGCGGAAAAAGCACGCGAGAACGGCATCGCGATGGTGGCGACGCGGCGCATGGATCATGCGACGACGCGGCCATTCACGAAGGAGCATGCCGGAGCATACAGCCGGGCCCAGAGCGATCCGCGCTACCAGGTCAGCGCGAAAACGATCGAGCGGGTGGAGGCCAAGCGGCAACGCCTTTTGGATGGACAATCCCTTGTCGTTAACGGCGATGCAATCGCTGCCGCATGGCAAAAGACTGTGACGACGATGCGGACCGCGGGCATAGTCGGTCAGGCTCTCACGGCAGCGGAGTCGATCGGCAACAATTTTCTGCAGTTCCGTCGCGATCGGACAGGGGAGGGGCAACCAGGTCCTGCCGCGGGTCGCGGAGCTGATCAATCGGGGCAGAAGTCTTTCCTGTCCCATCCCGGTATGAGAGAATTGAATGCACTGATAGGAGATTTGAACATGGCGCAAACCCCATTGGAAATGCGGCGTCAGATGGCCCGCGTCAATCAGGCTCTCGACAATATGCGCGAGACGCTGCCGCCGGCGCATCAAGGACAGTTCGAACAGTATCGTGAAGAGGTCAACGACAAGATGCACGACCGTCTCGCGCGGCTGCAATTCGAGCGGCAGCAACAGCGTCGTGGTGGTGGCAGTGGCGAGCCGATCCCCGAGCGCGAGGCGCGAGGGCGAGCCCTTCCAACTCGGGACGATCCCAGCCAGCCGGAGCAGCCGAGCACCGGCACCGAACAGGAGATGAGAGCCAAGCAGAAGGATGCCAAAAAGCAGAAGGCTCAGCAGGCGGAAGAGCAGGACCGCAAGACACAGCGCTCGAACGATAACGATTACGAGCGCTAAACAAAGATCGCCGGCCCTTTAAGGCGCGGGAGAGCGCAGGGACAAAGTCGCCGAGGCTCGTTCGTGCCTCCGAGGTCCAGGATCGATAGCCACGCATCTCATTGCGGGGCAGTCAGATGCTGGTCCCGTTTCAAGCGTGCCGAAGCATTTGTCTCTCAAGGTCACCCGTTGGGAAATCCAGCACCTGTGCTTTGTCGGGACAAGATAGCTGCTATTCGGATTTGGCCGCTGCAGCCGCGAGCATCGCCTGTCCCAACTCATCAGCGCCTTGCGCAATCAGCGTCTCCCCGGCGTTCTGGATGTCGCGCAGCTCCTTGTTCTGACTGAGTTTGAATTTTCCAACCAGGCTGGTGATCTCGATCTCCAAGGCCACGATCGCTTTTGTCATCGTGTCTATGAAATCCTTCGGTGCGTCGCCCATCTTCCACGGGGCTGGCTGGTTGGCCTCCTGCATGTGAGTAAGCTTCGCGACGTTGCGGCGCACATAGCGCTCATCATCACGAACAGTGATGCGACCATGGGCGTGGGCCACGAGATAGTTCCAGGTCGGCACCTGCTTATGGAATTCGTGCTTGCTGGGATACCAGTTCGGCGAGATGTAAGCGTCGACCGCTCGGAAGACGACGAGGACTTCGTCGCCATTGGCGACTTCCTCCCAGACAGGATTTTTGCGAGCGACATGGCAATTGAGGACGCCCTTGTCGCCCTTTGAGCGATCCAGCTCGAAGGGGATATGGTTCGCGTCGAGGGAGCCATTGCTGTGGGTGATCAGAATACCAAACGGGTGTTTTTCGATAAGATCGAAGAGGGCGTTCTGATCGGGTACGGCGAAATGCGGAGGAACGTACAAGGGGGAATCTCCTATTGAAGGGCAGTTGTCAGTGGTCAGCGAGGTCTTGGAGCAACAGCCAGGGGGACGTCGCTGCCGGCGGAGAGGATGTCGGAACCCGCTGTCCGCCGCGCTCGAGAACGGCCATCGAGAAGTGGGCGGGCACGTCGGATGCCGCAGCATAAGAGTGGGGTTGATCGGTAACGAGGCGCGCACTCTCGCCTGCATCTAGAATGATCTCGTGGCTCCCCACCCTGACCTTGAGCGAGCCTTGGGTAACCGAGAGCAGTTCGCGGGTATCGGGACTGTGCGCATCGGCGGCAAATACATCACCCGGCATGAGCATCCAGCTCCAAAGTTCGAACATCGTGCGTCCCGAGGTCGATGTGTGAAGTTTTGCGTGGCTGCCTTTGGCGCTCGTCCAAAGCGTCCTGGAAATACTCCGTTCGATCGGGTGGTCGGGTGCTGTGGAAGGTGCGTCGTTCAGCAGATCGGCAACGGAGAGCGAGAACGCCGCCGCCAGACGGCAAAGGATGCCGATACTCGGGTTTGCCTTACCCTGTTCAAGCGCTACAACCGTCCCTTTCGACAGGCCGGTCAATTTGGCCAATCGATCGAGGGTCAGGTTTTGGTCGCGTCTCAGATTCTGGATCCGGGTAGCGATCGCCTGGCCAAGCTCGTGCTCGGTCTCCAAAGGTGTGGTGGTCTCGGTCATTATATTGACTTGGGTTTTCTCATCGCTTACGGTCAATATAATGACCGGCGCAAAATTGCAACCGCGCCTTAAAAAAGGAATTGGCCAGTGCGCTTTGAAACGAAGGCAATCCATAGCGGTCGAGCTGTCGATCCATCCAGCGGCGCAGTTTCATTACCGCTTCATACCAGCACGACCTTCGAGCGCGGTGCCGACGGCTCGTTTCCTTTTGGGTTCGAGTACATTCGCGATGCAAATCCGACGCGCAATGCATTCGAGAAGGCGATGGCCGCGCTCGAGGGAGGACATGAAGGAATAGCCTTTGCGTCGGGCATGGCTGCAATCGCTGCGGTCTTTGAAAGCCATCCCTCGACGGGACGGATCGTCCTTCCCGACGATATGTATTTTGGCATTCGCTCGTTGATTGACGAAACCGATATCGGGTCTCGCTTCGACTTCGCCGCCGTCGATATGCGCGATCTCGATGCGGTACGCCCCGCGGTCACCTCAAAGCCGACTGGCCTCGTCTGGGTCGAGACGCCGTCGAACCCGATGATCCGCGTTGTCGACATTTCGGCCATCTGCAAAATCGCGCATGACGCGGGTGCCTTGGCGGTGGTCGACAATACCTGGGCCACGCCTGTGCTGCAGCGGCCGCTTGAACTTGGGGCGGATGCGGTCATGCACTCGGCGACAAAGTACATTGGCGGCCACTCGGATCTGATGGCGGGCGTCGTTGTTGTCCCGCACGCGTCGCCACTCGGACGGCCGCTACGGATGGTCCAGAAACACAAGGGCAGCGTCGCAGCACCCTTCGACTGTTGGTTGGCGTTGCGGGGGCTGCAGACATTGCCGATACGCATGCGCACTCATTGCGAAGGCGCCTAGAAGGTTGCGGAGGCCTTGGCGTCCCATCCACGCGTCGAGAAAGTGCTCTTTCCTGGCTTGCAAGATGATCGGGGATACGATCTGGCTACGCGGCAAATGAGCGGTTACGGCGCGATGCTTTCCTTTATCGTCGAAGGTGGAGCCGATGCTGCGATGGCGGTGGCCGCCCGCCTCAAGCTTGTCGTGCGGGCGACAAGCCTTGGCGGGACGCACTCCCTGATCGAGCATCGCGCATCCGTTGAGGGTGCAAAGTCCAAAGCGCCGGGCGGATTGCTGCGAATGTCCGTGGGGCTCGAGCACCCTCAGGACATTATCGACGACCTGATGCAGGCTCTAGGCGCAAGCCTCAATGTGTAAAGCAAGACCAGATGGCCTTCGTCGGGCAAGGATCTGTGATGGGCCATAACCTAAGCCCTCTCTTACTCGTCTCTGCCGCCTACGTTATCGCAGCCGGCAGCCCGGGCCCGAGCACCATGCGGATCATGGGAACGGCGATGCATCAAGGCCGCCAGGCTGCCCTCGCTCTGGCCGCCGGCGTTGTCACCGGCTCGGTTTTCTGGGGCGTCATGGCCGCCACCGGCGGTTCCGCCCTTCTAGCCAGCTATGCCCAGGCTCTCGTCGTTCTGAAAATTCTAGGGGGCTGTTATCTGCTCTCTCTTGCGTTCAAGGCGGCGCGGGGAGCTTTGACACCCGACAAGCCCGACAGTGCCACCACTATGGCCAACCGGCCGGTGGCCGGCTTGTTTACATGCCGCTGGCGAGGCTCGTGGTCGGCGATCGCCGTAGATTCTCGGCTAATCGACTAGATCAGGCAAAGCATCTTCGACGATGCTGAGATTTCGATCGAAAGTCTCGGTGTCGGCTGCGTTGGCGCGCAGAGACCGCACCTTGTTCAGGATGGCCGCAACCGCCGCTTCTTTGTCGGGCGCTATACGTGTTGTGACCGCTTTGGCCGCCAAAGCGGAAAAATCAACGGCGGCATAGGCTGGCACAGCTGCAGCGTCTGTCGCTTTCAGTCGTTCTTTTGCTATTGCGCGCCGGCCTGGAGTCGGTGCTATGCGGCCTGCTTTTGCGGCAAATGTCGCGCCGCGTCGCAGGCGGGCTTGCAGGAGACCGGAGCGGTACGCCGGTGCTGTCGGCACAATCGTCGGGACAACAGGAGATGGAACCGCCGCGGAAGCGTCCAATGCAGGGCTTTTCGTGCGCGAAGCGTCGTTAGAGGCGGGCAGGGGCAGGAACGCGCGTTTGGCGAGCTGGCCGTCGGCGAAATAGAAATTGCGGGTACCGAGGATCGGCAGTTCACCGCGCGGCAATATGATGACCTTGTTCTTGTCGAGCGTACGGATTTCATCTGGCCGCATCAGCGGCCGCCGTACTTCCTTGCGGTGTTCCGAGCGCGTGTAATAGGTGTCGAACAATGTTGCCTTGGTGCGCGTCACGTCCTTTTGCACGTCCGACGTTTCGCCGAGCTGCTCGGAAACATAGCGCAGATCGTCCGCGTCCTGCGCACCGAAAAAGATCTGCACGCGAGCGGCGTTGATGAGCGTCTTGCGTCCTTCCTGGCGATAGATCTCGTCTACGGCCTTCAGCGACTGCACGAAAAACCACATGGAAACGCCGTTGCCGCCGAGCACGCTCGCCATTTCGGTCACGTTTTCGAGCTTGCCGAGGTTCTGGAACTCGTCGAGCAGCACAAGCACCGGATGCTCGTCCGCACGCGGGATAGTTTCCGACATGAAGTTCATCATCTGCGTGATCAGGACGTTGAACAACGGTCCAAGCGACGTGATCTGCTCGCGCCGTACGTCGAGATAAAGAGAGATCCGGTCGCGCTTCAGATTGCGAATATCGAACGTGCTGCGCGAGGTAGCTCGCATCAGGCGCTCGTTGAGAAAGGGGGCCATGCCGGTCCGCACGCCGGCGTAGATTCCGGAAAACTGCCGCTCAGACATTTCAAAATAGGGCAACAGGGTTTGCAGCGTAAAATGCGAACATTCGCGGCGGCGTTCCTCGCGCAGCGAGCCGATGAATTCGAGGAGCGGCTGCTCGGCGCCGTTCATGATCTCGAGGATTGTGGCAAAGGTCTTCTTCTCATTCGGGATCGCATGCGATTCCATGACGAAGGACGCGATGCCGGTAAAAAGGAGGCGGGCATCGTTAACCCAGTAGGGATCCGCGTTCGAAGGGGGGCGCGGAAACAATGCCGCAGCGATGTTGCGAAGGTCGATGTCGCGCTGTGCTGAGTCCAGCGAGATGAAGTCCATCGGATTGTAGCATGCGGTATTTCCGTCCGGATCAGCCGGCGCGAAACGCACCACGCGGCTCATGGTCGAACGGTAACCAGCAGTCGCCGCATAGGTCTCGCCCCGCAGATCGAGAACCACCAGCGAATGCGGCCAGGTCAAGGCGTTCGGGATGATGAGAGACGTACCCTTACCGGAGCGCGGCGGCCCTATCACGAAGCCGCCGATATCATCGCCATCAATCCACAATTTCTTGCCACCAATCAGCTTGCGCTGCGTCAAGTGGATTTTGCCGGAGCGCTGATCGCGCCTGGGCGACAGAATTTCGGCGAGCTTGCCGCCAGCTCGACCGACGAAGACGCCGCCCACTTTCGTAAGGCCGGTTTTCGATATGTCGCTCATAGTCATGAAGCGAGAGTCATTGCGCTTTCTCGGACGCATGAGAAACAAGCTGACAAGTGGCAAGAGAAACCCAACAAATCCCGCCGCAATGGCGTATTGCACCCGGTCAAAATTTCTTGCAGTCACGTCAGCCCAGGCCAGACGAACAACCGGCAAGGGATTGGCGTTCAGCTGGTCAAACAGGACGTGGGAGCCAGTCCGGTACCAATCTGTCGCGACATAGGCGACCGTGAAGAGCAGGGCGCCCATGGCCATCGCCATGAGCACCATGAAAATTGCTGTTGCGACTTTCTGCATAGGTGTCCCCGTTAGATTGTCTCCGCCTTGGTGAACTTGATCTCGCTGATGCCGCGCCGGCCGCCTTCGGTACGGACCATCTGGACGACCACCGGAATGACCTCGCGCAGGTAGTCGAGGATTTCGCTGCGTGAGAGGCCCGAGCTGCCCTGCATGACCATGAGCGCCAGCCGCTCGTAGGCGGAGCGGGCGGAATTGGCATGAACGGTGGTGAGCGAACCAGGATGGCCGGTGTTGATCGCCTGGAGGAACGCGAAGGTTTCGGCGCCGCGTAACTCGCCCAACAACAAACGGTCGGGTCGCATGCGAAGCGAGGCTTCGAGAAGCTGTTGCGCGGAGACTTTGGCAAGGCCCTGGTCGCCCTTCGAGGCTATCAGCGTGACGTTGTTGGGAGCCGGCAGCCTCAGTTCGCGGGTGTCTTCGATCGTGATGATCCGTTCATGAGGCGGGATCTCCTTCAGGAGTGCATTCAAGAACGTCGTCTTGCCGGTCGACGTGCCGCCTGAAACGACGATCGAGACGCGGTTGCGCACTGCATACTGCAGGAACTCCATCGGCGACGTGTCCTGCAACATCTCGACAAGTCGCTTTTCTTCGGTTGAAAGCGCCAAGCCGGCGCCCATCGCCGTGTTCTCGAAGGCGCCGAGATCCTTGTAGGCATCAAGGCTCATATCCATGATGACCTGCTTGCGGATAGAGATAGCCCCGCCTTCGGGAGCCGCGGGCGGCAAGATGCATTGGATGCGCTCACCTGAGGGTAGGGCAGCCGACAGGACCGGCTTTTCTTCGTTGATGACCTGATTTGTCGCCGAGGCGACACCCGTCGAGATATGCCTAATCCAGCCGGGCGTGACCTCGCGCTTGACGACGTGCTCCATTTCCTTGGCGCCGAGGCGTTCGATGAACAATTCACCTGGCCTGTTGATCGCAATCTCGGAAACCGAGTCTTCGTTCAAATAGGACCATACTGGCTCCAGATGCGCGCGCAGGACCGGGGCTCTTGCCCAAGGGTCGGGGAGAGGATGCAGGGCGTTCATTTCACCGGGCTCCCATAGCCGGAATAAAAATGATCCTTTGGCGTCGCGTAAAGAGGCGTCGGATCGATCGCGGCCTTCGGCCGCCCACCAGCCTTCATTCGTGCAACTTCTTCCTGAACGGGATCGGCGTACAGATCCGAGAAATCGAGATCTCGCCGCACCAGCACGACGACCGATGTGCCCTGGTCCACATAGACTGTCGGGCCAATGTTCTGGGTGTCGCGAAACGCCTCTTGCGCGAGTTGCTGCAGGGCGGTCGATGACTTATCGAACGCGATGCCGCGGGCGTCGCGCTGCGAGCCATTGCCACCATAAGTTACGGTCGTCGTCTCACCGGTTACGGGATCGACCGTCGACACCTGGCGCTGTTGTCCATCCTGGCTGCTGTCGCCGAGCGAGGACAGATATTCAGAGACGCCGCCAACGACCGAAAGCATGATGGCGTTGCCGTACCGTTCAACCCAATGCGTATCGACACGGCCGCCCATGCCGCCGCGGCCGAGTGCATCTGCACCGGGCGACTTGATATCGACGGAAATGCCGTCCGAGCGAATGACCCTGTTCCAGACGATGAACACACGCTTTTGACCGCGCGCGAGCCCCGAGCGGTATTCTCCGGTCAAGCGCGAGCCTTTTGGAATGAGGACCCGCCTGCCGTCCAGCGAAAAGACATCCTCACGCACGACAGCGCGCACTGCGCCGGGAAGGTCGGTGTTAACAGCGGTTTCCAAATAGCCGCGAAGGATCGTTCCTTCAGGGATCAACGCGTCGGTACGCCGGAAGACCCTGGCCTTGACGATGCCGGAAGAACTTGCCTCGGACTGCGCCAGGAACGCCTTGTTGGGATCACTGTCGGCGCCGGGGACCGGGACGATCTGACCGTCGGGCGCGATTTCGACCTGTGCCGCCTGAGCGCCGGCATTCGTCGATCCGGTTTCGTCGTTCGTCACCATCTGGTTCGAGCGCAGGCGTTCCCACACGGCCTTTTCGTGCTCCGCCGCCTCAGCCTTGCGGCGAGCCTCGTCCTCAGCCGCGGCCTTGCGGCGGGCTTCTTCCGCCTCGGCCTTGCGGCGAGCTTCCTCGGCCGCCATTTGTGCCTCCAGCGCGCGCCGCTGCGCATCGAGATCCGCACCCTCCTGCACGGTCTGATCGACATTATCGGCTTGCTGCGTGCCACTCTGGTCGGCGGCCGGTGGCGGCACAACAATCTGGTCGATCGTGCCGTCGGCCGGTTGAGGCGGCTCGTTCAACGCCGGCGGGCGAAACTCCGGCGGGTTGAAGTTTTCCTGGCCATCGCTGCGAAGATCGCGCGATACCGGCTCCCGAGGCCAGTTCAGCCATATCAGCGCGCCCACCAGCACCACGCCGAGGCCGACCAGGGCGATCCTGGTTCCCACGCCCGCACCGCGGCGCGCGACCGTCGGGCTGCCGTCCAGTTGGTTATAGTCGATCTGCGTCATTCCCGCCCCCCGCTGGACCCGAACAAGGTGGAACCGCCTGTCAGTTTCGTTGGACCGTAGACCTGCTCGACTGGATCGATAGCGTTGGGTCGAGCGCGGTTGTAGAGGCAGAGCGTCTTGCCATCGGCTCGCAAGGTGAATTGCCGTGCCACCTTGTCGATGACGGTGTATTTGCCCTGCGTGCCAACGTTGACCAGCGACTCATGGCGCTTGTCGTCGACCACGAAAATCGCCGGAATGTCACCCTTGAACTCCAGAAACACCTTGGTGCCGTCGTCGAACACGGTGCGCGGCTTCAAGCTGTCGTCGCCTTTGTAGGCATAGTCGTAGTTGAGATCGGCATAGTTCAGGTCCTTCAAATCCGGATCGGCGGCGCTCTCCTTGGCCTGCGAGAGCAGGCGCGCGTTGATATCCTCGTCCGGGTATTTGAACCGGACCTGGAAGGATGCCCGGTCGCGATCATTGTCAGTCCCCTGCAGTAGCAACGAGTAGACACGACGGTTGGTGACAACGTTGACATTGGTCCACGCATCGCGCTCCAGCGGCTTGACGAACAAGAATCTGGATCCACGTTTGGGAATGATCGACCACCCCTTCGTGTCGCCGGCGGAGACAGTTTCGATGACTTCGGTCGGACTGAGTTCGACCATGGTTGAAATACCGAGAGCGGCGCGCACCGTGGTCACGTCGTCGTTGTTGAAGGTGACATATCGGATGCGGCTATCGCGTGCGGCGGCGCCGTGGATCGTCCCGAGCAGAAGGGCGGTCGCCAGGGCGAGTCTCACGCGCCATCTCATTGCAGGCTCCCCGCGGCCGGCGCCGATTCCTGGTCGCGGCGGTAATCCGTGACCTGAAATCCCAACGGGTTGTCGAAACGCCATTCGTTCTTGAGCGGCGTCGAGGTGTAACGGAATTTTATCACCGCCACCCAATTGTCGGCCGTGGACGAATTGTCCCGCCGCGTCGTCGTGGCAAAGCGCACCGAGGCCGTGTTGCGATTGAGCAGGGAAACCGACTTGATCTCGACCGCCACGGTGACATTGCGGCCATAGATCTTGTCGAGCGATTGCGGATTTGCTGGCGTGTAAAGCCACGTCAAATCCTTGGACGCCGCGTCGGTGGAGTAGAGCTGCGCCAGGTCGTAATTCTGTTTTAGTTCACGGGAATCGTATGTTTCGCGAGCACGAATATAGCGGACGAGATTTGCCGCCGTGACGGCTTCGTTCTGTGACAAGTCTCCAGGTTTGAGCGCGCGCATGATCTCGAGGTAGCCCGTCGATTTGTCGACCTCGACAACATACGGTTCGAACTGCCGGAGCGGCAGGATCAGCACGAGCGCCAACAGCGACAGCACCGCAACCAGCCCTGAAATGCCGCTGACGATCCAGGCCAATGTGCGCGATCGGCGCATTGACCTGTGCGTGTCGTCTTCCCAGGTCGCGCCCGCCCTGTAATAGCGTCTGTCGACAAGCTCGCGGCTGCTGCTAGCAGGTGTTTCCATTGAGATTGACACTTTAGTATTGCCTCGTTTACGCGACGGTCTCGATCCGATCGAGAGCCGCGGTCCGTGATAGTTCTTGTGTCCTAGGCCAGAGGCCTGGAGTTATCGCGCGCACCTTGCTGGATGGCGGACCGGGTTGCGGCATCGGCCCTTGCTGCTCGCGAAGATCGAAAACTATTTGTCGCGAGCTGCCGGGCGCCCCGAGCGGCGCGGCCTGCGGCCCATCGCGCGCCGGAGTAGCGCACGGCGTTTGTGCCGAAGTTTCTATAAGGGTTGTATGCGCCCACGGTGCTGAGATACCCGCCGCCATTCAGGATCGAAGCAATCGAGGGTATCTGCATGAGAACGTAGATGCCGATGATCGTCACCAGCACCAGGGGCAGCACCAGCGACATTTTGCTGTCCATGGTCGCTCCGCCTGATGTGGCGGTGTTCAGCGCCGCATTAACGAGCGAGAAGTAGAAACCGAGAAAGCCATAGATCAGGATTTGCTGGATCATGAGAAAGGTGGTGAGCGAAAGGAAGCCTTCGCTCATGCGCGAGGACCAGCGGTAAAGCCAAAGAATGATCCATATCGGCGCCAAGGCCAGCGTAATGAACAACATCAATTTGGCGGCGATGATCGCGGCAATGGCAAGCGCTGCGAAGATGATGGCCGACAGCAGGACGAGCAGCGACAAGAGCGCGCCAAAAATGTCGTAGAAGGATCCGCTATAGACCTGATTGGCGACGTCCTGCGCCCCTTGGTAGAGGTTGTCGATAAGTGCTGGAATTGCCGCCTGGTCGTTGAGCTGACTCCCAGTGGCTCTCGACACGGCGCCGACGATGACCTTGCCGACCTCATCTGGAATGCTTTGAACAAGCTGGTAGATCGTCGCGGAGAATGTGCCCCATCCAGTCAGCAGCAGATAGATAATGACGGCGCGACCGAGGCGATAGGCCGCCTCGAGCGGCGAGATCGACTCCCGCCCGCTCAGGATCGAATAGCCCCACCACACGATATAGAGGGTCAGCATGAGGGTGAAGACGTTGCCCATCGCATTGCCCAACTGCATATAGACGGTGCGGACGAAGTCCTCACCGATGTTGTCAATGCCACCCAGAATGCTTGCGGCGAGACCGTTCATGGATCCTCGTCAATGATGCTGGCGAACGGCGTTGAATTGACCGGTTTTAGCGCGCCGCATTCGTCGGTGCGGGCATACGCCAAAGGCCCGCACGGCGCTTTCCGTTCGCGATTTGCGCATCCAAACAGCACTGCGCCGAGCCCAATTACAGCGCATATGCGCAGCACTCGCCTCGACAAGCGCTAGCCTCCGCTCTTGCCAAATTCCGCGAACGGATTGACGTTGCGCGGCGTCATCATCTTCTGCACCTGGCTCTGACGAAGAAGGTCCCCCTTCAGCTTCTCATTCAGGGCAGCGACCGCGCCGTTCTGGACACCGATCAATTCGTTGACCGCGCGCGCGTTTTCCAGCTGCATTCGGGTATTCTGGTCCACCGATCCCTTCACGTCCTGCGACTGCCCGATCTGCCCACTCGCGGACTGGAGGGACTGTTGGCGCTGGGTGACGCCCTGCGAGGCCTGCGAAGTCAGCGCGCTTAGCAGCGAGGCCACGTTGACGCTGCCGCCATAGGCTGTGTTGACGGCGCTTGTCTCCTTGCCAGCAATCTGCTGGAGCTGCTTCACCAGCTGCAGCCCATTGATGACGGCGCCGGCGATTTTCTGGATTTCGGGCGAAAGGCCACCAAACGAAAGCGCACCGCCGTTCAGGATCGATCCGAACGAGGGAGCCTGGGCAATCGACATGTTGCCGCCAAGACCCATTTGTCCGATGCCGAGCGAACCATCACGACTGCCGCTGAGAGCCTGCAGGATCTCCTCGCTCTTTTTCAGGATATCCTTGTTCGAATCCATGATGGAGTTGGTGTTGTCCGCATTCTTGCGGGCGACATCGAGATTGGCGCCATCAATGACGGCAATCTGTGCGTGGGCCGTGCTTGCCCAAAGCGCCAGACTGGCAGCAATCGCGAATGTCTTCATGTCAGCCTCCTATTGCTGTAGAGAATTGATCACGCTGGCAGCGCCAGCAGGGTCTGTGGTGATGGTCATCGAGCTGCTGTCGGCCGAGCTTGCCGCCGCGTTCTCAAGTGCGCATGGTAGCCACCGGCCGCGATCGATCCTCAACCGCTCCAATTCCGCGGGATCACAAGAGAACGGGTTTGGAGAGCCGCTGTTCGGCTGTTGCACCAGCTTGGACGACTGCGATGCCTGAACATTCTGCAACGATAGAAGTTGGCCCAGCAACGTCGTAAAATCCCCCACCTGGGCGAGGTACTGGTTGGTGACATCGGCGTTGATCCCACGAGCCGACGAGTTCAGCTCCCACGCATCCTTGTATTCGGTAACCTGGCCAACGTTGCCCGCCAGCGCGTCGATTGCAGCATTGTTGGCGCCCATCTGCGATGAGCTTGCATCAAGGCCGCCAGCCGCCTTCCTCACCGTGCCCATGGCCGCTTCCTGAGCCGTGCCGCCGGCGCCGTCGGCCGTTACGATCGAGAATGGTGGCGGCGCGGCGGCGGGAGCCTTGCCGCTCGATACATAGTCGTTGAAGTAGCTGTTCCAGCGGCCGACGCCGCCGGCCCATTGGTTCTGCTCGCCTGCGTTCGATCCGTTGTAGAAGGAGGCGAGACAGCTGTAACTCGTCGCGCCGCATTGCTTCACGCCCATTCCGAGATATTTGACGCCGCCTTCGACATTCTGCTCGTTCACGTCGCGGTCGAGTCCCATGGACTTGCCAGTGCCCTTGGTCAGCTGCATCACGCCTTTGACGCCGGTGTGGCTCCCGGCGCATGTATCGAAGCGCGATTCCTGATAGGCAACGGACAGCGCCAGGCCTTCGGGCACGCCATATTTTTGCGCATAGTAGCGGATCATCTTCACGTTGCCCGCGTCGCGCTGCAACGCTTCGGCCGGGGATCGGCGAAACATCTGTGAGCGGTATTTGTTCGAATAGGTGCAGACGACGCTTTTCTTCTTGTCGGTTTCGTCCTTCTTGGCCTCATCCGACTTCGTGCTGTGCTGCTCGTCCTCTTGCCGCTTGTCGAGGTTCGGCCCGTCGATGACCGCGATCTGGGCGACAGCCACGGTCATGCTTTCCGCTGTCGCGAGAGCCACGGCCAGACAAAAGCTGCTAAGCCGCTTCGTCATGCTCGTCCTCCCATCCGCAGAAGTACGGCAACCACATCTGCGGCTCGTCGCCGAAGGTTTCCCGGAGCCGTGCGCATTCCTTGCTGTTGGCTTCGTTCGAGGACAAGACCTTGATAAGATCGGGCATCGCCGACAAATCGAGCTTCGCTACGATCGAGTCGCTGTCGTGCTTGACGAGGAAGGTGCGTGTTTCCTTCGCGGTTCGGCGCACGAACTCGAATTCCTTCGCTGTCAGCGAGAAGCGCTCCACGTAGGATTCTTTGCTCGCCTTGGGGTTGGGGAAGAAAATGTTGGTCTTCGTTTGCTCGATCAGTGACGACGAGATGGAGGAGTTGACGACGTCTTCCGCTGTCTGCGTGCCAAAGCCGACCACGCCGTTGCGGCGACGAATGGTCTTCAGCGTCTCATTGATGAAAGCGGCGAAAACCTCGTCGTCCAGCAGCTTCCAGCCTTCATCGAGGAAAAGCATGATCGGCGAGCCGTCGATGACGTCCTCGAGACGATGGAAGATGTAGAGCAACGCCGCCGAGCGCAGCTTTCGGTCGCCCAGGATCTTCGTCATGTCGAACCCGACAACGGGTTTCGAGAAATCGACCAGATCGACGGGATTGTTGAAAAGCCAGCCCTTGTCCTTCGGGTCGAGCCAGGGTTGTATCCGCGCCGCCAGATCATTCATGCCAGGCATCAGCGAGCCCCGCAGCACTTCCGGCAGCAGGTCGAAGGTCCGCTGTTCGCGCGGTATCTTGTAGATCATGTCGACGGCCGCGTTGATGACGCGCATCTCGGCCACATCAAGCGCGCCGCCTTCCGGCGTCAGAATGTAGAGGAGTAAATCTTCCAGGAAAGAACGGTTTTCCGCCGTGTCATCAAGCTGCAATGGCGCGAACCCGGTCGGCTGAGAGGGTTCCATCACCTCGTAACGACCGCCGAGCGCCCGAACGAAGATCTCGGCGCCGCGCATGTAGTCGAAATAAACACATCGCGGCCGCGGCATGATGCGCATGGCCTGCGCCATCAGGAACGACAGCACCACGGTCTTGCCCGAGCCGGTCGGGCCGAACACCGTGAAGTGCCCGACATCGTGTACGTGGAAATTGAAATAGTAGGCTGTCTGGCTGGTCGTCTCGAGCAAGGCGATGGGCCGTTTCCAATGCAGCCGGTCACGTTGGCCGGACGGGAAATTGTGTCCGGAAAAAAGGCCGGCGAAATTCAGCGACGAGATCAACGCACGTCGCGCGATGTAGCTGAAATTTCCCGGCAACTGCGCCCAGAAGGCCAGTTCCGTGTTCAGTGTCTCGCGGACCGGCACGATCGACATGCGCGAAAGTTCGGCCGTGATGTCGGATAGCGCACGATTGAGACCAGTCATGTCCGGCGCCAATGCCATAACGCTCATGTGATGTTGTCCGAATACGACTTCGCCGCCAGCCAGCTTGTCGGCACCGTCGTGGACGGAGACCTCGACCGTCGTGCCCGCCTCGTCGGAACCCTCGACCTGGTTGGCGATAGTGTTGATCCTGCGCATCGCCGTGACACGGTCTTCGATCGCGAAACTCTGCGTCAGGACAAACTCATGCGGCAGTCGCAACAGACCGTCCAAAGAACCCGGCGCGGTGAACGGCGGATATTCCTTGATTGACACCATGGCGCCGAGCTTGGCTTGGTCCGGACCGCGAAGTTCCAGCGCCGACTTGCCGAAAAACAGCTGCCGCGTCGCCAGCGCATCGCCAAGGGACATGCGCGGCAAAGGCATTTCCACGTCGCCACCACCGGCGAGGATTTTCGCCAGAAATTCGGCGGGCTCGGAAAAGAAGCTGTCGCGGCGCTTCACGACACCGAGAAGACGTCCCCCATATGCGCTGAAATCCTTGACCATGCCGTCGAGGATGTCATGCAGTTCGGCTATTGCCTCTTCGCGGGTTTCTTCGCCAGCGGTGCTGATACGGAATGCATTGAGCGCCTTGTCCACCCAGCCGACCCGGCCGACCATCGGGCGCCGTATGACCGTCAGATACGCCTCGTTGACGAAAAGGTTTTTCAAGCCAAGCTCGTCCATGTAGCGGGCGTCGAGCTCGGCCACGAAAGGATTGTCAAAGTCGCCTTCGATTTCCGGGGTCACGTGACGGCGGATGATCGTTGTGTAGACCGCAAACCGAGAGGTCGAAAGATTGCGGAACGTGGTGTTGCGGTTGAACATTCGGCTGTTCAACTCGGCCTGGTCCATCGTCTGGAATGGCAAGCCGCTGAGCCGGATGGCGCCGACCAGAAAGCCGCTCTTCGTCACGATCAGATTGTCATCGACATGGCGAAGGTAGGGGATGTGCATCGCAGCCGGCTTTTCGCGGCGGCGCTCACGGCCAAATTTCAGGTCCGCGTCGAGGCTCATGGCGAATAGCTCCTCGCCCCCCAGAAAGTGAGGTTCGCCACGGCTCCGCGTTTGGAGACGCGCCGCTCGAAAATATGAAAGATGTAGGGATCGCGCTGGCACAGATAGGCACTGACCAGATGCACCACGCCGAACACGCCAAGACCCAGCATGAAGCTGCTCGTGGCGATAAAGCCGATCACCGCAAGGATGCCGTTCAGTGCAAAAACTTCATAGCGCACCCCCCATTTCATCGGGGGGCGTGTCAGGGGCAGGCTGACCGGCTCGACATAGACTTCCTCGTCGTCCATGGCTCAGCTGCCTCCCGCGGTGGCGCGAACCGCATCCACCAGCTGGGCAGCGCCGAAGATCAGAGCGATGCCAATGATGATGGAAAAAGCCATCATCCACGCCAGCCGGCCCGTCATGGCGAGGAAGCCGAGAAAACAGACCGCGATGATGGCGAATGAGCGCGCTATGTTGCCCTGCAGAACGCCGACGAACCACTCCAGCACGTTTTCGACTGGTGCCGCCGATTGGGCGTACGCAGTGGCCGGCGCGAGAGCTATTCCGACCGCCGAGGCCAAGCCCAGTTTCAGGGCAAATTTGCCCGCTTTCCTGTATTCCACCCTTGGCTCCTTTCAGTTGCTGAAATCCATGACGTGACCATCCTGCCAGGCGTCCTCGCTTGCTGGCGGAGCGGCCGCGAGCATTTCGGATTTGGCTAGGGCGGACTTCTTCACGACACCGCCGAACTTCCAGCGGTTGAGGATCTTCACGATGTATTCAGCCGTCTCCGGATTCACCGGAATGCCCTGCGCCTTGTAGACGCTGTTGGGCCCGGCGTTATAAGCCGCCAGCATCAGCAGCGGATCCTGGAACTCGTCATAAAGGGACTTCAGATAGCGCAGGCCAGCCCGAACAATCACCTGCGTATCGCAACGGTCGCTCACGCCGAGATCGGCCGCCGTGCCCGGCATCAACTGCATGATCCCAAGGGCTCCGGCCTTGGACGGACCCTGATTGGCGCCGAGATCGCTTTCAGCCCATGCGATCGCCTCGGCCAGATCGGCGTCGAAGCCTTCGTCCAGCGCGACTGAACGCACAAGTTCGACGACTTCAGTACGGTTTCCGGTCTTGCACGCCCCAGGCCTCTGCGCCCCGACTGAGGTAAGGGCTTGCGCCGGCGTTGCAAAGGCGACCGCGACGCGGTCTGATGCCAGATCCCGGCCGTGCGCTTCCAAGGGCATTGTAGCGGCACACAGGGTGAGCAGAAGAGCTGTTCGAGTGTTCATACTGTCGCCAAAATTTAACACTTTACTATGGCTACACGCAGCCCTAGTAAAGTGTCAACACCATATGCACCGCAGGGACGGATTTCGATGAAACAGATTGCCCTTTGCACGGCTTTGCTGCTCCAGGGCACCGCAGCTTATGCTGCCGGCGCCGACGCTCCAAATGCCTTCGCGCAGCCGTCGGAACACTACCTGCTCCAGTTTGCCAAGCCGGGCGAGAAGGTGTTCGTCTATGAGCGCTACGATGCCAAAGGCGCGCTCTTTCAGCGCGACGCGGCGACCCTCAGTTCGCCGGTTAAGGCGTCGTCGGCGACCGAGCGCGTCATCAACGGCGTGGCCTATCGACTGCGCGGCCTTGCCGCCTGCCCAAATCCAAAGATTACCTACAAGACGCAGGCGTGGGACTGCACGAAGGCCGCGCAGGACTATGAAGAAGGAATCTACAACCATCGTGCTTCTGTCGTGCTTTGCAAAACGCTTGTGCTGCAGAGCAGGAAGGGGGAACCCGACGCCGTGTCGTGTTTTTCTCTCGTGGGTGCGGGCAATACAAACGACCCGTACAACGTCGCCTACGACGATGACGAAATGGTTTTCTTCGGCATGGCCGCAATCGGACGCAACAAGGACGGCAAGTCGCTGCGCCCCGATCTGGAGCACTCCGCCGACCTCGGTGGACAGTTCCAGGAATGAAACAGGCGCGCTTTGCAGTGCTGGCCGCTTTTGGTTTGTGCGCATCGGCACAGGCCCAGGATGCATCCGAATCTGCTGCGCAAACGCCCTTCGCGGTATCGAAATCGGCTCAACTGCTGACTGGAGATACCTGGCGTGACGGCGACCATCTTTTCCGCCTCTATGGCGTGCAGTCATGTCTTCGCGGCACGTCGGCTGAACAGCCAAATGGGAACAAACTCGATTGCGGGAACATCTCGCTGGCGCATCTGGCAGCACTGTTCGATAGCGCGGCGGTGACATGCCAGCCAATCGGCTACGCCCTCGACAAGGCGGCCTTTGTCGTCTGCGGTGCGCAGCTGAATGGCGACACAATCGACGTCGGCACCGCGCTCATAGCGACCGGATACGCGTTTGCCGCAACGACAGCAAAGGGCAAAGCCGTCAATGAGAACTACCTCGTCGCGGAAATCAACGCTAAGATGAAACGTGCAGGTTTGTGGGGCACGACGTTTCAGCACCCTGTTCAGCTGCTGCTAAATAAGCGATCGGAGAGACAAGAATGAAGCACGACGATGAGGCGCACAAATATTACTATCCCGTGGAAGGACGCGGTGACGGCGCTATTGGCGGAGCCGCGGCGTTCTTGGCAATCATCTTGGTGCCTGCAGGGCTCTATGCGGCCTGGAATACCGTGGCCTCATGGATTTCAGCGCTCTTCTCCTAGGCCTGCAGTTTCGCGAAAGAACCGAGCAACGCGCGCATATCGTCGACGTCAATCTCGCACCAGTCGTTCCCCAACAACCGACAGAAATAAGCTGCCTTCATTTTCATCTCAACGACATCGGCCACCGGCGCAGCGGCCGCGCGCCGACGCGCGATAACCTCTTCCGCCATGACCGAATCCAATCGCCGGCCGGTCAGGGTCGCGTCCGGCCCTTCTGCCCCCATCCATCGCTTGCCGAGACGTTCAACCATGGCGACTGCCTGACGATGCGCCGCGATCAGATTCGGGACCCCGTCGGCCTCTTCCACCACTCCGTTGTTACAGACCACTTGAATGGGCATCGATTGGCTCCACGCTCATGACAATTCGTAATTGATACCTGGGGAGGCGAGAAAAATAGGGATGGCTTCATCCCTCTGCTTCTCAGACTCCCGAAGCCCTGGCTTCCCCTACTTTTCGCTCATGCGGTCGCGACCGATCCGGGCAGCTCAGTGCCTTGGCCGGCGGTTTGCGAAACATCTCCCCCGCAACAACCGTGTGCAGCCTCTCCAGCGGGTCACCAGTCATCGATCGTCTCCCGTGCCGGCCAAATCCAGTTGATAAAAGCGTTGATTGAGCACGAAGGCACGATAAGATACGAAGCCTAGCGAAGCGGAACGAAACTAGAGCCTATAAGTTGTTGTTTAAGAACGGAAAGTTATTTCTCCCTCCGCCCAGAGACGGGAGTGATTTCAAAGAATTATTCAAACGATTGGCGGCGGCGGGCGCGGGTCGACTACTGGGCAAAGACGGGTTTCCTGCCGGCCCATGGACGCCCGAGCTCCTTGCAGAGGCGATTTCACAGATTGATTCCAACCGGGTTGGGGTCGATCTACGAACGGTGCAGCTTTGGTTTCAAGAGAACGAGAAGGGTATTAGCACTGCCAACATTCGTTGGCTGGCGAGGATTCTCGGATGCGATGATCCGGTCGCAACTAGCGAATGGCAGATGGAGCTTAGTGCGGCGCAATCGCGGCTATCGATCAAGAGACGAGGATGGAAGAGAGCCGGAAGCAGCGTTACACAGGAGATTCCAGATACGGCACTGACGGCGACCTTCGACGACGAGACAGACTCCCCAGCAGTGCTGACACGGGATACTGACCCCAAAGGGCCGAGCCGGCGTTTTAGTTTGGCGAGAAAATCGGAGGCGTTTTTTAGTCGCGGATCTCCCCTGAATTTACCGGCGTCGGTGTTTGCGGGTGTCACCGCTCTTGGGTTTTTGTCGTATCTTACGGGGATTCACAGCGTGACATATGGTCGGGCGGATGGCGTCGTCAAGCAGGTTGGGTTTCTTTGGACAGCGAATTGGACATTCGTCTTCATGGTATTTTTGCCACTGTTTTTTGCCTTCGTGACAGAGCTGGTGACCTTTTGGAAAGATGAAGGCCGCCCAAAGCTTGTAGCGCAGGGCGACAAGATGGAAAGCGACGATGCCTGGGCGCGCAGCGTACAAGCTTCTTCGTATTCATATTGGGCGGTTCTTTTGATTTGTGTGGTATTCGCCGGTCTTTTTCAGTGGATCGGCGTGTCTTTAATCCCGTTGCTCAAAGGTGGTGGCAGCTATGCGACGGACTGGGGCTCGTTAGCGATTGTGCGCCCTGACATTATATCGGTGCCGGAAGCGATCGTGTTCACGGGGCTCGCTTACCTATACATGTGCCTATGTTTTTATCTGTTCTTCGTAGGTCTAATTTTGCTTTATACAGTGATCCATGATCTTTGGAGAATTGGAAAGGCAGCGAGTAATTCGCCCGAGGTGGATTATCAATACGGCTTACATGAAGCCAGCCTCAGAGTTATGCGTGCGATTTTTCGGTGTACTGTTTTGGGTCTTCTGATCGCCATAGTCATGAAGCTCCAGAGTGCTTACCTGACATCGCGTGGGGAGAATATTGTGGCGTGGTTGGTCGGCGATATGTCTTCCGCCTTCTATGGGCGAAATGATGTGACCGCCGTGATCAGCTACCGTAGGCCGACCCATTATAGTAGCCTTCTCATCGCTATTTCGACCTGTGCTGTATTTCTGTACGGCTCCATCCGTGTAGGTGTCGAACCTCGGTTTCGTATGTCTTTGTGGAAGATGTCAGCGATCGTAGCGTTACTCGTGGCTAGCTACTTGCTGATCGATGCATTTGCTGGCTTTTCGATCCTTCTGGGCGTTGGAGTGCTGTTCGCAATATATGGCTTGTTTGATCCAGGGTTGGGGCGACGGCAAGCGATTAAGTTGGGAAACAATCAGAGTGTATCATAGTTGGCTTGATCATTGGGATGAGCGGCGGGCGCGACGCGGTGAGGAAGGGAAGAAGTCAACCGATTTCGCCCTTGACGCGGAACGCGCCTTTCCAGGTGCGGATAAGATAACAAGTATCGAGGAATTCTGTGCCCTTGCGGACCAAGCCGTGGCTGATCCAGCCTTTTTCGATGACCCGAATGTGAGTGTTCAGGGGTTTGAAAGGCTAGATGGGTGGCTCAAATTTCCATCGGACATATCTACTGATATCGAACAGAACAATGTCGTCTCGGCGAAAATCACAGAAAGCGGGTCGTTCGATCAGGCGATGGTGATTTTTCACCATTGGAATGCAACCTTCCGGAATCGTCAGATCGCCAACTTTTTCTCGCAACGTGGCATCACGGTTGTCGAGATCGCTATGCCTTATCACTTCGAGCGCAGCCGTCCCGGCTCCGCGCACGCTGACTATATGCTTAGCCCTAATCTCGGTCGAACGATTCAATCTGTAAGGCAGGCAGTGTTAGATGGGCGAAAGCTCATACGTTGGTTGAAGATCGAAGGCTATCGAGACATTTCAGTTCTCGGTATGAGCTTAGGCTCCTGGGTTGCGGGCCTTCTCGCGGCGCACGACTCGGCTGTGTCGAAAGCCTCGTTGTTTCTCACGGCGGGGAGTCTAGCGGATATGGTTTGGGCGGGTCGCGCGACACGATTGATACGTGCTAGTCTCGAGCCAGCGATTAAGCTGACCGAGCTCAGAAGGGCTTGGGGTCCACTTAACTTGGAGAATTACGCAGATAGTTTGGCACGGCCTGATCTCGGTCTTCACGTTGTGTTGGCTAAGAGAGACAAAGTGGTGTTGCCAGAGCTATCGGAGAGGTTCATGCAGAGGCTGAAGGACGCCGGAGCTAGGCCAAATATTTTGGAATTAAACTGTGGTCATTATTCGCTCGCCATGCCGCCATACATTTTGTTGGCCGGTTTGAGCTTGAAGCGGTTTCTGTCGCGTGCTGACAAGTCTGCCCGGCAAGCATGAGTTTGGCGTTGGCCGGTCAGTTCACCAGCAAATTCTCTGGTGGGCATCACGACACTAAAGTGATGAATCTGGGTCGCCCCCTACCGGAACCGACCCCTGGAATTGGCCGACAACGGCGCAGGCGTGACACCGGCAAAAGTCACGACACCCTTCTACTCTACACGCGCCGGCAATCACACCGGGCTAGGTTTGACGGCTTGTTCTCATATGGTTTCGACCCTCAAGAGGAAGCTCTTCATCAGCAGAATTCCCGACGCCGGCACAGTCGTCCATGTAGTCCCTTATCATCCCCGCCGCTGCAACAGGGTAGCAGCCGACGATGACAGCAGCGGCTCGACAGCCGCGGCGGGGGTGCTAGTCTAAAGTCGGCCGCTGGGCCTGACGGGCAGGGGCATGGGAGCGGTCGCCGGCTGGGGGCGTATTACAGGCCCTTTAGGAACACTCGTCAGGCGGCTAGATGTCGGCTCCGCCAGGCGGCATCTTTTCGGAAAAGAGGAAGGTCGCTGGATCAAGTTTCAACGCCTTGGCGATCGCCGCAATCGTGTCCACGCTGATATTGCCGCTCGCGCGTTCCAGTTTCGTGAATGTCGCCTCCGCCACGCCGATTAGTTCGGCCATCTCATAGCGGTGCAAAGTACGTCGTTGTCGCTCAAAATCGATGATGTGCGCCAGCCGCTTGCGAATCGCATTGTCGTCCAACCGATGCGCCCATTCCGGAACTTTCTTGCCGCCGGCGAGCAGTGATGCAAAAGACAGTTGCAAGCCGTTTGCCATGATCTGCAGCGTCGTCAATGTGACATTGTTTTTGTGACGCACAGTCTGAATGTAGGTTCGATAGGCCAGTTTTTCGCCCTCGGGGGTCCGAAACAGTTCGGCCATGTGCATATGGGTTAGGCCGCGTCTGGCTCTCTCCCGCTCAAGCGTTAGTGCAATGTTGGCGCGCAACGGGTTGTCGACCACGCCTCCGTCGTCTCGTTTCATAAATCGATGTAGTCGCACAAACCTGCCTTTTCGACCTGTCCTTTTTCGCGCCGATCGTCCATAGTAAACTGTCAAATCTGTAGCGAGGAAAGGCTATGACCATACTCAAATTCCTACTAGGGGGTGCCGTCGCCATCGCGGGCGCCGCAGCTCTTCCATCCCAATCGAAAGCGTCGGAATGGGGCTGTCAGGTCCTCCTATGTCTTTCCGGCGACTGGCAAGGCACCCCCTCGTGCCACCCGCCAATTTACAAGTTGATTGCGGCGATGGAAGCCCCGGGTTTTAATTGGCCGACCTGTCCGCAAGCCAACTCCAGCGCGGCGAGATTTGAGAAGTATGAGGATTGTCCGTCTGGCTGGCAAGCAGTTGGCAGCTCCGAATCCGATCGGCCGGGCTTAGGTCAAGAACGGAACATCTGCCGCATCGCGGCCGACAGGCTCTCCTTGCCCGTTGTTTTCAAAAACAACGCCCTCGGCGGGCATCATCGAGACGGATCACGTCCGGTCCAAATCGAAATCGACGGTAAGGTGGTTGCGGCAACAATCCAGCCTGCGGGAAACGATCGAGGGCATTCCCTTGGTAATGGCCCCACCTACTACACCCTCCCTCGACCGATGCGCGGAAAGCCCTGGTTCATCGAGTATGATGACGCGAACGGCGTGCGCCAGAAAAGCTGGTTCAATCTCAACATGCGCTAAGCCAGGCGATCGAGCAGGACGAGGCACTATGAGGGTCACAATTCACGGAGGTTTGTAGTGTTCAAGGTGCTTCTCCTGTCCACGGTGATTTTGAACACAGGCGCTGTGTTGACGGCGGCTGGTCAGAGCGACAAGCCCCGATCAAACGTAGACAATCCTATGTGGCCCGCTTCACTGAAATGGGACTGCAAGACCGCTGCCAAAATCGTGTGTGAGCGCGATGGCAGTTGCTCGGTGGCTGAGGACCACACCGGATTTGTGCTGAACTACGGTAGCAACGAAGCTGAGTTCCCGGCCAGCAATGTCAGGATCAAACGCCACTATCAACAGACCGTGCACGGGAGCCCTTTGCAGCAGGAAGTTAGAGTGGAACTGGCCGACAATCGCGTTCTTTGGCTGACGGCGGTGGATGCCAGCCGCACTTATTCGCAAGCGTGGGTCGGCGCACTGAGCGAGTTGAAGGGTGGCGCGGTACTGATGGAATCCGAGGGCGTGTATTGTATGCCGCACAAGTGAGTGCACCGAGAGGGGTGGCGAGCGAGCGAAGGCCGATATGGTCTGACCTGGGACGCCGGCGGTTGAGAAGAGGCCATAGTCGCCCGCCAAGTTTTGATCAGGCGGTGAGATGGGGCCATTAACATCGATCTGTTGATCTGAGGCTTGGAGTAGGCTTGACTGTGGAAACTGATCGTATTTCTGTCGATTACAATTGGAAAGACCGGGGTAAAGTATTATAAATACTTCGCGGTGTTAAGAAATATTAACTTACACTGGTGATGTTGCAACCAAGTTCGAATGTCGCGCCGCCAGCAAAGTAGAAATGTCGCAATCCGGTGCTGCCGGCTGCGACGCCAGCGCCCGATCGGGCGTCAGCTGGTGGGGGTTGCGCAGCCCGATCGGGGGCGATCCAGTAGATCTCCATCGGCTTTAGCTTTGAGAGCTGACTTCACTCGGCAGCATCCAGCCTTGCCAGCGCTTGTTGTCGACGCGCGATGACAGCAGGATCATTCATGAAATCCTTCCTACGCCCCGGCTTCCTGTCGCGCTTCTGATAGCCAGTCTGTTCGCTGTTCGTCTTAATCTTCGGCGCGGGCCGAGCCTCATCTTGCTGGCTCTTGATCCAGGACAGAACCTCGCCAAGCCGCTTGTTCTCGGTGACCGCGGCGTGGGTGACGCGCTGCTCTTTGTCGAAGACAGTGTAGGGCAGGGAGCATGCCTTCCACCGAATATCCAGGCGACCGTCGGCGAACTCGTAAATATCGACATATCTGCCGACCAGGCCGCATGAGATATCGTTCTTCTCCAGCATGATCTGCTTGCGTTCGTAGGAGAAAGACAATTGCTGGCCGACATAGCGCTGCTCGCGTTTGCAGAGAAGGTCGCGGAGTCGATCGGCCGGCATGTTCAAGACACGATGCAGATTGTCCGGCCGGGTAGGGATCTTCGCAAACTTGTCGTTGAAGCTGGTCGTGAATGCCGGCAGAAAAGCGTTGGCTTCTTCGATATCTGAGATGCCAGCAAGACGCAGTTCCTTCACAAGCCGGTCCTGCAGCGTGCGATTGACACGTTCGACCCGGCCCTTGGCCTGGCTCGAATTGGCGCACAGGATCTCGATGTTGAGCTCGGACAAGGCTCGGCCGAATTGGGTCATGCCGCGGCCGGCACGAGCCTCGGCCTTCGCCACCCGAAACACCGTGTGCTTGTCGGAATAGAATGCCACTGGGCAGCCGTGCGCCTTCAGATAAAGATCCAAGGCCTCGAAGTAACTGAACGTGCTCTCCGACTTCACGAAGCGCAGCTGCTGAAGCTTGCCGGTCGCGTCATCGATGAAGACGAGCAGGGTGCATGGACCGCCCCGCTCCTCGAACCATCGATGCTCGCTGCCGTCGATCTGCACCAACTCGCCATAGGCTTCGCGGCGCAAGCGCGGCTGATGGAATGTCCGGCGCTGCTTACGCGACAGCCAGATTCCGGCCTCAGCCATCCATTTGCGAACCGTCTCACGCGATACGGTGACACCATGATCCTCAGCCAGCTTCTCAGCCGCAAGCGTCGGGCCGAAGTCCAGATAGTGTTCTTGGATGAGCGATAGAGTGAAGTCCCGAACGCCGTCGACAATCTGACGGTTCGAGCGTCGGCCGCGCGCCTTGTGGCGCAGTCCGGAAGCACCATCGGCCTGTCTATGCGTTGGTGAAAGTCGCATAATCTATCTTATGGAACTTGCCGGCAGTTTCAGAAGTGTTGCAGTCCCAGGCCGCGAGCGTATCTGCGCATCGGCTTCCTTTCTTCCGGAGGAAGACTGCTTCGTCGACGCATTCGCAGCGTTGAATGAGGTGGTTGCGGGCCGCGAAGCGGAGCTCCTCAATAGAGGAGCGTAGCGGCCCGTCACCCGCTCGGATTTGTACAGGCCCCCCGCCTTCAGGCCGGCCAGTTCGTTCGAGAGATGGGAAATGAAAGCGTCGGTCATCGGCAGACTCAAGGCAGCACAGCCCTCCCGCACTGGGGAGGAACGCTCGACAATATATCGCCGTACTATGCGTAATTTACCGCGGTCGACCATGCCGGATCGGCATGCTTCTCCCAATACAGGTCGGTCAGCTGGCGTGTTAGAGCGCCAACCTTGCCGTTGCCTAGAACCGTCTCGTCAATCTTGGACACCGGCATGATCCCACCCGCTGTAGACGTGATGAAAACCTCATCGGCGCCCTTCAATTCGTCGCGATCAATGTCGCCGGCGCTGACGGAGAGGCCCAATTCATCGCATAGGTCGAATACGGTCTGCCGGGTAATGCCGGCAAGAACGCCATAAGCCGGGGTCTTCAAGCGGCCGTCCTTGACGGTGAAAACGTTGAAGCCAGGCCCTTCGGCAATGTTGTCATTGATGTCGACGATCAATGCCGTTTCGGCACCGTAGTCGTACGCGTCGAACAGTCCCTTCACCAGATCGAGCCAGTGATAGTTCTTGATGGTCGGATCGATCGACTTGGGCGGGATCCGAACGGTGTTGCTGATTGCGACATGCAGGCCGCGCTCCAGCTGCTCCTTGCTGGCAACCGACCCGAAAGGCACCGCGAATGCGATGAACCTGTTCTCCGACTGGCGTGGGTCACGGCTAAAGGTGGGCGAGCCACCTCGCGTGCAGACCATTTCCACATACGCCGACTTGTGCCCGGATAGCGCCACGCAGGTAGACAGGATTTTCTCGATCTCACTACGGTCGTAGGGAACCTTCATGCGGAGCTTTTCCATCCCGCGGAAGAACCGGTCCAGGTGCAGGTCCAGCCTGAAGAACCTTCCGTCCCATAGATGAACGGTATCGTAGGTGGCATCGGAATGCAAAAAACCCCAGTCCAGGACGGACACTTTGGCTTCGGACATCGGCAGGTACTGACCTATCCATGAAGGCTATGCCATGAGGATAATGTCGTAGATCCCGGTGCCGTTGCTCTATGGCTGGGAGAGCCGTTGCAGGTTCGGCCGCAGCAATTGTCATTCCCTAGTTCTCCAATCTTGCAATCCCGCACAAGCGGTCACGAATCGCCGCCGCGAAACTGCCCCAGCGGCTCCGAAACGGCAGCACACCGCGCGTGCCCGCCTTTGGGTACGGCCGCCGATACAATTAAATCGCAGACTTCGATGGATTGATTGCGATCAAAGTGGCGCCTCCGCCGCAATGAACGCTTCAAAAACGGGATCGAAGTGAGGGAAACGTTAAAGGGCTACACTAGCACCCGTGGCTCAAACTTCACCCGATCTAGGGCAATCATGCTCTTGAATTTGCGGACATTGGGATTTGTGTAGAGTTTGGTCTTTACAAAAACGTCGAAGGCCTCGACGTCCTCCACCGCTACAATAAGAACGAAGTCGGCATCGCCTGTGACCATATAGCATTGAGTGACTTCTTTTGCCGCCCTCATAGCCCGCTTGAAGTCGTCAACAAGGTCTAAACGCTCACGATCGAGTTCCACTGTCACGACCACGGTCAGCGACTTCCCGAGCGCCTTGGCGTCGACTAAGGAGATATCAGCGGTGATGATTCCGTCTGCGCGGAGCTTATTGACACGGCGCATGCATGAAGCGGCAGACGAACCCACGAGGTCCGCAAGCTCGGAGAACGACAGCCTGTTGTTCCTTTGAAGGGCGCCGAGTATCCGCCGGTCAAGATCATCTATCATACCAAAACCCTAGATGCGAAACCCCGATGTGGCGTTATCGATTCGAAACGGCCGTTGCAAGATCGGACGCTCAATGAAATGCTAGCTCAATCCTAGGGTGCTATCATTGCAATCCTCGCGGAAACGCGGCCATTTCTTTTCACTGCAAATTTTGCCCAAACTATTCCAAACGCTTGCGGCAAATTTCTGCACATGATGCCAACCACTTGGCCCAGCGACGGACGTAAGACGTCGATGAATGGATTCAGTATGCACTCAGTCGAAGAGTTTTATCACCTGGCCGACGAAGTCACAGTCTGGCGCAGGCATCTTCATCAAAACCCAGAGCTGGATTTCGCTGTGCATGAAACGGCTCGGTTCGTTGTGGACAAACTAGCGTCCTTTGGAATGTCAGGAAAACCATTGTTTCGAGGACCTGTGGAACACCATCGAGACCGGATGGCCGGAAAACGGTGCGGGCGCTCGCGGCACGCCGCCTGTCGGCCGCCATCTCCTTCAACGTGCTCGGCATGCAAACGATCTTGCGCGCGCGTGTTCCGGCGACGCGCGATCGGCACGCGCTGATGATCGAGGCCAAAATTCGCTGCGAGCACAAGATCGGCGAAGAACTCGGCGTCCTTCCTCCGCCGCTCGAGCGCCGTGCCGATAGGCGTCAACCCTGCTGGCAATGAAAGGTGAGTTCAAGGATTTCGGCGACCTCTGTTTCCGCCTCGGCTTCGAGGTGCTCCACAACAGGACAAGCACGCCTTTCCTCACATCGGACAATCCGGTCTGCAGCTACGATCCGCGTCAGCTCGGCCCTTTTGCTCAGCCTCGCTAACGCGACCCGATTGCCTACGGAGATTGCCGAAGGCTATCGGGTGTTTCTGCGCGATCCCGCCAATCGCGCTTTGCTCAGGTTGCTGGAGGCAGAGACCGGAGATCAAGCCTGGTGGTCCGACGCAACGGAGCTACGCCAGCCGGCATCCAACGCCGGTGAATATATTGCCGGCGAGCCGTCGCATGTCTGACGCTTCGCAGAATTGGTGACTGAACTGCCCACGCTGCCTAGCTGTATCGCGTGAGCAGAAGACAGAGGTTGTATAGCGTGAATCTGCCGAACTTGCGAAAACGCGCTTGCCCAGAGCCTGTTCGAGCGCTGCGCGGAGCCGCTACCGAAATTCCATAATCCGTTCATCGGCGCGCCTATGACTGGCAGACGTTGCTTACAGGCGTATTTGCTCTTGTCGGCGCGTACTTATTGTGGGTTCAAATCCAGCGTCAAAGACGCCAGTTGCGATTTGAGAGCGAATGGATCGCGCTCAAACGCAAACGTGAGAACCTGGCGGCCCGCATCGGGTTTCCACACGCGCTCGCAGAGCTCAGCAGATATTGGGCTGCCTCGTTCGAGTCCTCGCGCAGCCTGGTCGCAGCGTCGCGTGCCTCCGCAATCTCTGGAGAATCATTTGGAGTCGCCTATATTTTCCTGGTCGTATATCCTAGTCAGCGCGACCGGCGAAGTTCGGCCAAGCGATCGGCCAAATCGACCTACCGATCGCAAATTTGTACATGCTATCAATGCGCTAAGCATAGCGAATATCGGCCATCATCGGCATCGGCATTGGCGTCGTCGATCAACCGTCTCGGTGAAGCTGAGGTAGCGCTAAACATCGGCCAAATGATCGGCCAGTTATGGGCGCTCAGCTAAAATTTCTGTTGACATATACGTACTTAGCGCGATCTAACATCGGCCAATTATGGAAGAGACCGTACAGCGCATCGAGCCGGCGCGCCTGGAAGACGTTGCGGAGCCTATCTCCGACGCGCTGGCTGAGCTGTCAGCAAGCTCGGCGGTTCTCGGCGCCAAGCTGCATCCGCGCACGGCCGCGAACCTGGCGGATCTCGTGCGCATCATGAACACCTATTACAGCAACCTGATCGAGGGCCACAACACGCGCCCCCGCGACATCGAACGCGCCCTCGCCGGCGAATTCGACAAAGACCAGGAACGACGCAACCTGCAGGTGGAAGCCGCGGCCCATGTTCGACTGCAGGGGGAAATCGATTGCCTGGCCGCAGAGGGTCAGCTCCCAGAACCGGCTTCGCTTGATTTTTTGCGCTGGCTGCATGCGGAATTCTACCGTGACGCCGATGAGGCGATGTTGCGCATTCGCGGCGCAGACAGAGAATTCTTGATGGTTCCGGGTCGGTGGCGATCACAGCCCGAACATGATGTCACTGTCGGCCGCCACCAGCCGCCGTCAAGCGATCGCGTTGAAGCGTTCATGGAGCATTTCGCTAGCCGGTACCGCTTCCAACGTACGGGCAAAGCGGCTAGGATATTGGCGATTCCGGCCGCGCATCATCGGTTCAATTACATTCATCCCTTCCCTGACGGCAATGGACGCGTCAGCCGCTTGATGAGTCACGCCATGGCCCATGAGGCAGGAATTGCCGCGCACGGGCTGTGGTCGATTTCCCGAGGCCTGGCGCGGGGTCTGGAAAGCCGCGGCGACTATAAACGCATGATGGATCACGCCGACATGCCACGCCAAGGCGATCGCGACGGCCGCGGTAATCTTTCTATGCGGGCGCTGGCGGATTTTACCTTATGGTTTCTACGCGTATGCATCGATCAGGTCAGTTTCATGTCCAGCCTGTTCGATTTGAACCAACTTGCCCGGCGTCTGCAGCGGTTCGTTCAACGCTACGACCTGAAGCCAGAAGCTTTCCGGCTGCTCGAGGAGGCGCTTCTGCGCGGCGAGTTCGATCGCGGTGAGGCCTCACGTATCGCTGGCTTGCCGGAACGTACGGCCCGCCGCGTGTTTACCGAGGTGCTCGAGCTTGGCCTGCTTGCGTCCGATACCCCGAAAGGACCGGTATCGCTACGCTTCCCGGTCGACACGTTGGACGAACTGTTTCCTAAGCTATTTCCGGAAACTTAGCGTTGCATAACTGCGCCTATAGTGTTGCCGATGCCCTTGTCACTCAAGCGAGTCCAGCCGCGGCTCGGGCGCTCGGTGAGTTCGTGGTCCGCAAGCTTAAACCTCCGTTCGATTGGGCGCAGGATGGATAGATATTGGGAACCGAAACAATCCACAGAAATATTTTGGTACCTATGTTGGTTAGCGCTGCCGCTGCGCAAATCACAACTATTTGGAAACAAAGCGAAATCTTCTCGGATCGGATTCCGCCTCTGAGGGCGAAACACGTCTCCGCCGCAACGAGCGGCAAGACACGCGTTAGGAGCCGGACTTGATTGTAGTAAGGGCTGGCCGCGCCCACATCTCCTCCGGGACCGTTATGCGGTATTTTGTATCGAGTCTGCCGCCTCCGACCAGCACTCTGTTGCCCCTGCCAAGGCCAAGCTCGTCGAGCGCTTCGGGTTTGGGGAGCTTCTTCAGCCATGCGTAGGAATGGCGCTCGGCCATCCAATAGAACAGTCTGCATAATTTGACGCTCGTGCATTTGCGCAAGAGTTGCTCCATGCGCCTTGGCGAGAGCGTCGTCATACCCTGTAGAAGCTGGTCGGCATGCTCGAAGGAGATGGCGCCACCAGTCGGCGAAATGGCCGTCGCCGCAATAGCAGGCCGAATGGTACTCGACGATGTCGCCGGTGAACATGACGTTGGCGTCGGGCACGAAGGCGACGATGTCGCCTGCCGTATGCGCGCGACCAAGGAATTCAAGGTCCACCCGCCGTTTGCCCATATAGAGCGTTAACCGGTCGTTGAAGGTCAGCGTTGGCCAGGTCAGGCCGGGGATCGACTCGTGGCCCTGGAAGAGGCGCGGAAACCGGCCGAACTCGGAGTTCCAGTCCTCAGGCCCGCGCTCGGCGACCATGGCGCGCGCCTTCTCCGACATGATCGTCTGCTGCGCGCCATAGGCCGAAGCGCCGAGAACCCGCACAGCGTGATAGTGCGTCAAGCACGACATAGTTGATCGGCTTGTCGGTGAGGGTCCTGACCTTCTCGATCACCTTGCCGGCCAGCCGCGGCGTGGCCTGGGCGTCGATCACCATCACCGATTTGTCGCCGATGATGACACCAGTGTTCGGGTCGCCCTCGGCGGTGAAGGCCCACAGGTCGCGGCCGATCTCGGTGAAGGAGATCTTTTTCTCTGCCACATCTCCGACAGATGCGAATTGCTTGGCCATGGTCTCAGGCTTCCTTGTTGTGTTGCGTCACCGTCTGCTCAATCGCGCCGAAGATCGAGTCGCCGGCCTTGTCTCTCATCTCGATGCGGACCGTGTCGCCGAATCGCATGAAAGGTGCCTTTGCCGCACCCTGCTCGATAGTCTCGATCATGCGGATCTCGGCAATGCAGGAATAGCGGACGCCGCCTTAACAGACAGGTTTGCCCGCCCATCGCCGAGCTTGTTCTTCTGGGCGGCGGCGGCTCGATCCTTGCCGCGCCGCTCCTGCTTTACGTCGTCGGCGTTTCCATCCTCCATATCGCCATCGGCACCAGCGCACTTGCCGTTTCGGCCAACGCGATTTCCAACTTCGCCGGCCATGCTACTGCTAGACCGCCGTGGTCGTGCGGGTCCTTTACGGTCCTTGCAACCGGCATGCCAACAGAGGTTTTGCGGACCTTCCTTGAAAGACGGGAAAACATGGGCACGGCCCCGCCCACGTCGGTTTTCGAACAAACGTGTCTTAGCCGCCCACGGCTGAACTGTAAGACAGTCGTCGAATAGGTGAGAATAGACGAACCGTCTGCTCTACAGATCACGCCTGAGTACATGAGGCCGTCTAATTACCCTGTTAGCCGAGGCGCCCGCCGCCACGTGCGGGCGATGCCGGCATCAACCGGCGGGCAGATGCGCCGAGGGCAACAAGCGCGCCTGAAGCCAGATCAGCCGAGCCGGTGCAGAAGCAGGCGACGGCCAACAGGCGGATGACGATCTCGAAATGCGCGACAACCGCCTCGGTGGACACCGTCGCCGCGCGCGGCACGCCGGCCGCCTGCCCGGCGATGTCCGCGCCCAGGCGGATGGCCTTGGCCACATCGACGCCGTCGCGGATCCCGCCCGACGCGATCAGCTTCACAGTTGGCAGTGCCCGACGTAACCGTCTGCACGCGGCTTGAATCAGCGTTCCGGCCGCTCGTTCCGGTCAATGAGGATACGCTCGGCCGCTCCGTCGAGATCCTCGTATTGACCAGACCTCAAGGCCCACAGGAAGCCAGACAGTCCAAGCCCGCCCGCCAACAGAGCAACAGGTATGAGATAAACCAGGATTGTCATGAGGGTTGCGCCAATGTGCCAGTGTGGGGGCGCCTGTCTGGCGGAGCAGTTCTCCTTGGCTCGTCTGGCACAAAACTTTGCAGCCTCGATGCATTGCCAATGACAAGCAGTGATGAGGCCGACATCGCGATCGCGGCGATCAACGGCGTGACATGCCCCAGAATGGCGATCGGCACGGCAACAGCGTTGTAGATGATCGCGATGGCTATGTTCTGGCGGATCAGCCGCCCTGCCTTCCGCGAGACGTCCAGCGCAAGGGGTACTGCCGAAAGGCTTTCACGCAGGAACACGAAATCGGCGGCGTTGCGGCCGATATCGGCGGCGGTGGCTGGAGCGATCGAGACGTGCGCCGCGCCCAGCGCTGGCGTGTCGTTGAGCCCGTCGCCCACCATCAGGACCTTGTGGCCGGCCTTGGTCAGCACTTCGATCCGCTCAGCCTTCTCGGACGGCAGCAGCGCCGAAACAAAACGGTCGATGCCCAATATTCTTGCGACATCGCCACAAGCGTCCGGGGTATCGCCCGACAGCATTTCGACCGACACGCCGGCATCCTTCAATTGTCCGACCGCCGCCTTGGCGTCGGCGCGCGTAGCGTCCTCGAACGTGAAGGAGGCGACGATCCTCCCATTCTTCGAAAGCACCGTCCCGCCATAGCCGCCATACTTGCCTTCGCCACCGGTCCGGGCTTTCCATCCGGCCCAGCCGCGCCGGCCAAGACGCCAGGTGCTGTCCGCGGTCGTGGCTTCGATGCCGAGACCCGGGTGCTCGCTGACGGCTTCCAGCTTCGGCTGGCCGGCAAAACCCGCGAATGCGGCGATGGCCTTCGAGAACGGGTGACGGGAGTGCGCCGCCATGTCGGCTGCGATCGCCAGCATCGCCGGATCGATGGTCGACGCGTTGACCAGCCTGGGCTGTCCGAGCGTCAGTGTGCCGGTCTTGTCGAACACCGCCGTATCAATCGCGGCCAGGCGTTCCATGGCCGAACCGTCCTTGACCATGATGCCGTTTTCGAACAGGCGCCGCGCCGCCACCACCTGCACGATCGGCACGGCGAGGCCGAGCGCGCACGGGCATGTGATGATGAGAACGGCGATCGCGATCGTCACTGCCCGGTGCCAGTCGCCGGTTACCGCCATCCAGCCAAGGAACGTCACGAAGGCGGTGAGATGGACCACCGGCGCATAGAGCGCCGAGACACGGTCGGCGATCCGCCGATAGTGCGCACGACCACCTTCGGCGGCTTCCATCAGCCGGACCATTTCCGCCAGGAAGGAGTCCTTTGCCGCAGCGGTCGCTTCGATGGTCAGGGGGCCGGTAAGGTTGAGCGTGCCGGCCTGAACCTGTTGCCCGGACGTCACGGTTTTTGGTGTGCTCTCGCCAGAAACCAGCGAGCAGTCGAGATCCGACGCGCCCCGAATGATCCGGCCGTCGACAGGGACCCTTTCGCCTGCGGCGACCAGAAGGTGCATGCCCGGTTCGATCTCGCCAACCGGCAGGTAGTCGCGCGCGCCATCGCCGCGCAGCACCATGGCGCCACGTGCGGCCAACTGGGACAGGCCTTTCACGGCGGTCCGTGCCCGTTCGCGCATGACGTGATCCAGGGTGCGGCCGATCAACAGGAAAAACAGCAACGAAACCGAGGCGTCGAAATAGGCGTGATCGCCATGATTGATCGTCTCGTAGAGGCTCATGGCATAAGCGAGCGACACCCCAACCGCGATCGGCACGTCCATGTTCATGCGGCCGTGGCGCAGTGCATTCCAGGCCGAGCGGAAGAAGATGCCGCCGGCAAAGGTGAGCGCCGGGATGGCGATCAATGCAGAGACCCAGTGAAACAGGTCGCGGGTAGCACCTTCGGCGCCGGACCAGACCGAGACCGAAAGCAGCATGATGTTGCCCGCGGCAAAGCCGGCAACGGCGACGGCGCGGATCAGTTCCGAGAGCGTCTTGTCCTTGCCGGCAGCCTCTGGATCGAACAGGTGCGCGTCATAGCCCAGCCGTCCAAGCGCGGCGACGAATGATGGAACCTCCTCGCCGCGCCACCGGACCGACACCCGTTTCGTCGACAAGTTGACACGCGCGTCTTCGACATTGTCGAGCTTTGCCAGCGCCGTCTCGATCGCCTGGATGCAGGCTGCGCAATGAACCGTCGGTACTGAAAGGTCGGTCTGGCGAAGACCATCGCCAACCAAGCGGCTCGCCAACCTGATCTCCTGGCCAGATGGCAGGACCGATGTGGTACCGGTCAGATCCATTGCCTGTTCCGCGCCGGGTGCACAGCAGCTCATTGCAGCGCTCCTTGCGAAATCATGATCCTGCGGACGTCGCGATAGGGTTGCGCCAGGCCGGCATCGGCGTCGACTTCGACGATCCAGACGCCGTCCTTCGGCATGTGCCGCGCCGCGAATTCCTCGCCGGAGGCGAGGGCGAGCGTAACGGACTTGTCCTCTTTCTCGTATGCGGGATGGCGAAACAGCACCTTGACGCCATGCAAGGGGACCGGCTTGCCGGTGGTATCGCTCAAGCTGTAGCGGACCTCACCCCGAGCGATCGTCAGTTTGCCGGTCCAGCCGAGTGCCGCCTGCGCGCGCCCTTCCTCGGCCTTTTTGTTGAATTGCTGGCTGGCCACATAGGTGTTCTCGACGACAAGGCCGGTCCAGCTCGTGCTGGCGAGTGTCGCCATCGTGAGATTGACCGCGATGATCACGCCGAAAAAGCCGAGAATGGTGAGCAGCATGTGCCTGCCGGTGAACTCACGCGTCTTTTGCGTATTGGTGCTCATCTGGCGATCTCCGGGGCGTTGAAGGTGGCGGTGTATTCGTCCGATTCGAAGCTCGCTCTGTCCTCGACGCGGAACTTGAAGGTTTGTGCAGCGTGCCGAACCTCACCCGCTGGCTGGCGCACGAAGACCTTCAGCATGTTCAGCCGGTCGGGTTCGACCGCGATGGCGAAGAAGCGAGCTGCCGGCAGATCACTGCCGACGACGCTCATTTCGGCTCCCTGCAAGCCCTGCATCGTGACGACGATCGTCCTTGGCTCGGGGATCATGTTAAGCAGCTTGACGGTGTAACCGTTGCGGATCGAGCCGTCGGACAGGGTCACGAATTGCGGATTGCGGTCGTGCAGGACGTTGATCTCGAGTCGGTCGCGCGTCAGCAGCGAATAGATCAAGGCAAGCCCGACCGCCGTCCACGCGCCCATGTAGAAGAAGGTCCTCGGCCGGAAGATCTTGCGAATATGGAAATGCGCCAACCTGGCGGAGAATGTGCTGTCGGCCGTTCTGACGAGTGAAGGTTTCACGGGACCGGAGCCGCCTGCGGTCGCCACCGCCATGTTGGCGTTGTAGTCGGACAGCGTCGCATAGGAGATCAGCCCGCGCTCCTTGCCGAGCTTGTTCATGACGCCGTCGCAGGCATCAAGGCACAGCGCGCAAGTGATGCATTCGAGTTGCTGGCCGTCGCGAATGTCGATCCCCATCGGGCAGACTGCGACACAGGCATTGCAGTCGACGCAGTCACCGACCGGCTGCCCCGCAGCCTGGACCTTCTTGGCGTGCCGCGAACGAGGTTCGCCACGCCAGTCATTGTAGGTCACAGTGAGCGAATTCTCGTCGAGCATGGCAGCCTGGATGCGCGGCCACGGGCACATGTAGGTGCAGACTTGCTCGCGCATCAGCCCGCCGAACGTGTAGGTGGTCGCCGTCAGCACCGCGATGGTGACGTAGGCGACCGAAGCGGCGGTGCCGTTGAATACGTCGCCGATCAGCGTCGGCGCATCGGCGAAATAGAGGATCCAGGCGCCGCCGGTAGCTGCCGCTATGACCAGCCAGATGGCGTGTTTCGACACACGCAGCACCAGTTTGCGCGCGGTCCATCGGCCGGCGTCGAGCTTCATGCGAGCGTTGCGATCGCCTTCGATCGCCCGCTCGACAACTAGGAAAAGATCGACCCATACCGTCTGCGGGCAGGTATAGCCGCACCAGGCGCGGCCGACGGTGGACGTGATCAGGAAGAGGCCGATGCCGGCCATCATCAGAAGGCCGGCGACATAGTAGAATTCCTGCGGCCATATCTCGATGAAGAAGACGTAGAAACGGCGGTTGGCAAGATCGATCAGCACGGCCTGATCAGGAGCAAACGGACCTCGATCCCAGCGCAACCAGGGCATCAGATAATAGATGCCCAGCGTGATCGCCATCACCAGCCATTTGAAGCGGCGAAAGCTGCCCGAGGCGCGTTTAGGGAAGATTTTCTTGCGCGGAGCATAGAGCGGCTGTCGTGTCTTGGCGGAGTTGACCGCTTTTGCCTCGAGCCGCTCCATCTGCGTTTTATCCAGCACGTGCATCTCCACTCGCGCGCGGCCTATGACATCGTTGTGCGACGGACTTGTCTGCTTCGACAGACGTCCGGTCTGCAGTGAGCCCGCTTCGCCGTGTGGGCCGCGCCGCCTTGCTGCAGGTCAATCGCCGCATGCCGGAATGGTGTCGGGGCCCGACTCGTGCCGGGCCCCGTCGCTTGGCGGGGAGGGCCGAGAATAGGCTTCCGTTCCTATTCTCCGCCGCCAAGCGAATGGACATAAACCGCAAGTTCCTTAACCTTGGTCTCGCCGAGACGCCCGATCCAGGCCGGCATGACACCGTGCTTCGGCGCGCGGACTTGGACGGCGATGGCTGTCTCGCCGGGTGCGTAGAGCCAGATCGCATCGGTCAGATTGGGCGCGCCGAGCTCTTTGTTGCCTTTCGCATTATCGCCATGACAGGCGACGCAGTTTTCCGCGAATACCTTGGCGCCGGGCTCGATAAGACTTGCATCCTGGACCTTGCCCGAGAGGCTGGCGACATAGGCACCGACCTGTGCGATCTGTTCGGGCGTGATGATGTCACCGAAGGGGGGCATTTCCGACTGCCGAGTATCCGGGTCGGATGCGAAACGGATGCCGTGCGCGATCGTTTGCTGGATCTGCTCGGTCGTGCCGCCCCACAGCCAGTCATCGTCGTTCAGGTTTGGAAAGCCCTTCGACCCTTGGGCGCCCGAGCCGTGGCATTGCACGCAATTGACCTTGAAGGTAGCTCCGCCGGCCGCTACCGCGAATTCACGCAGCGCGTCGTCGGCTGCAATCTCGGATACGGTCTTCTGCTGGATGGCCGCGACATATTTGCCCTTGGCGGCTTCGGCAGCCGCCAGCTCAATCTTGACAGCGTTGCGGCTGGAATAGCCAAGCACACCCTTGGTCGCGGAAGACAGCATCGGCCAAGCCGGATACGCAATTGTATAAGCCACCGCCCAAGCGACGGTGATGTAGAAGGTTATCACCCACCATCGGGGCAATGGGTTGTTGAGCTCCCTTATCCCGTCCCATTCATGACCGGTCGTTGAGATGCCCGAGACTTCGTCGATATGCTCGCTGCTCATGATCAGTCGTCCTTGAGTGGAATCTGGGCGGCTTGATCGGCCTGTGTTTTGCCGCCGGGACGCAAGGCAAAGGCAATGCAGCCGACGAAGAAGAGCGCCATGGCAAGCAGACCCCAGCTGTCCGCGAATTCCCGCATCAAATTATAGCTCATTGCGTCCCCCTCAGCGGTAGCCGGCTGCATCGTCATAGGTCTTGAAATCGACCAGTGTTCCCAGCATTTGCAGATAGGCGACGAGGGCATCCATCTCGGTCACCTGCTGCGGATTGCCGTCCAGATCACCGACTTTGGCTTTCGGATAGCGTTTCTCGACGCCGGAGGCATCGGCATTCGGGTCGGCCTGGACCATCAGATCGGCATTGGCGTGCGCGATCATCTCATCGGAGTACGGGACGCCAACACGCGCGTTCGCAACCAGATGCGTCGAGAAGTCCTTCACCTCGATCGGCGCGTCCTTCAGGAAGGCATAGCGAGGCATGATAGATTCCGGCACCACCGAACGTGGATCCATAAGGTGCTGAACGTGCCATTCGTTGGAATAGCGGTTGCCGACTCGAGCAAGGTCAGGGCCGGTGCGCTTCGAGCCCCACTGGAAGGGGTGGTCGTACATGGACTCGGCGGCCAGGCTGTAGTGGCCGTAGCGCTCGACCTCGTCCCGGAAAGGCCTGATCATCTGGCTGTGGCAGAGGTAGCAGCCCTCGCGCACATAGATGTTGCGTCCGGCGAGTTCCAGTGGCGAGTAGGGCCGCATGCCTTCGACTTTCTCGATCGTGTTGTCGAGATAGAAAAGCGGCGCAATCTCGACGATGCCGCCGACGGTCACGACAAGAAGAGAGCCAACGAGAAGAAGCGTGGCGTTCTTCTCGATGATCGCGTGTTTGTCCATCAAGCCCATTGTCTGGCTCCCTATTCGGCAGGCCGGAGGGCGGGCTCGGAACCTGGCATTGGTTGCTCTTCGCGCTGGTGGCCAAGAATGGTCATGGTCACGTTCCAGGCCATGAGCAGGGCGCCGGTGAGGTACATCGCACCGCCGATGGCACGCATGACGTAGAAGGGATGCATGGCGGCGACGGTTTCGGCGAAGGAGTAGACGAGGAAACCCTGCTCGTCGTACTCGCGCCACATCAGGCCCTGCATGATGCCGGAAACCCACATCACCGCGGCGTAGACGACGATTCCGAGCGTCGCCAGCCAGAAGTGCCAGGTGACGAGCCGCAGCGAATAGAGACGTTCACGGTTCCACAGTTTCGGCACCATGTAGTAGATTGCGCCGAACGAGATCATGCCAACCCAGCCGAGCGCGCCGGAATGGACATGGCCGATGGTCCAGTCCGTGTAGTGCGACAGCGAATTGACCGTTCTGATCGACATAATCGGACCTTCGAAGGTCGACATGCCGTAGAAGGCGACTGCCATCACCATCATGCGGATGATCGGATCGGTGCGCAGCTTGTCCCAGGCGCCAGACAGCGTCATCAGGCCATTGATCATACCGCCCCATGACGGCATCCACAGCATGATCGAGAACGCCATGCCGAGCGTCTGCGCCCAGTCGGGTAAGGCGGTGTAATGCAAGTGATGCGGGCCGGCCCAGATGTAGAGAAAGATGATCGCCCAGAAGTGGACGATCGACAGGCGGTAGGAATAGACTGGCCGGTTCGCCTGCTTTGGCACGAAATAATACATCATGCCGAGGAACCCGGCGGTGAGGAAGAAACCGACGGCGTTGTGGCCATACCACCATTGCGTCAAGGCGTCCTGGACGCCGGAGAAGGCGGAGTAGCTCTTCGAGCCGAGGAAGGAGGCCGGCATCGACAGATTGTTGACCACATGCAGCATCGCGATTGTCACGATGAAGGACAGGTAGAACCAGTTGGCGACGTAGATATGCGGTTCCTTGCGCTTCAGGATCGTGCCGAGGAACAGGATGAGATAGGCGACCCAGACGATGGTCAGCCAGAGATCCACATACCATTCGGGTTCGGCGTATTCGCGGGCTTCGGTGATGCCGAGCAGGTAGCCGGTCGCGGCCATGACGATGAACAGCTGGTAACCCCAGAACACAAACCAGGCCAGTTTGCCGCCAAACAGCCGGGCGCGGCACGTGCGCTGCACGACATAGAGAGACGTGCAAAGCAAAGCGTTGCCGCCGAAGGCGAAGACGACGCCGGATGTGTGCAGCGGCCGCAAACGGCCGAAATTGAACCAGGGTTGGATATTGAGGTGAGGGTATGCCAGCTGCAGGGCAATGATCACACCGACGAGCATGCCGACGACGCCCCAGAATACCGTTGCAATGGCTCCGTAGCGGATCGGGCCATCCATGTAGGCGGAGGTGTCGATCGGAGCCGCCGGCTTGAAATCTGTGTTGCGCAGCAGGATCGCGGTAAAGCCAGCCACGGCGAAGAACAAAACCCCCATATGCTGGCGAAAAGGTCCTTCTACGCCGAAGCCGGCAGCCACCAGGGCCGCAAAAGCAAACAGGCTTAGAACGACGATCTCCGTGCCGAATTTCATGACATGTCCCCGACCAGGATTCCAATGCGCGGACGCCAAATCCGCGGTGCATTAATTCCGTAGTTGCCGCCTGCTCGCCCTGATCCATGTCAGAGCCGCACGATTTTGCTTCGGGCAGCATCGAGTTCGGGGCAATCAGAAGGTGGCGATTTGAACAAGGAAACGCAGCACGGGCCAACCCGCTCATGGACAAGTGCGGCTTTCTCGCGCCAGGCCGGCACAGAGGCGATTCCGGGCGAGGTCATGAAGCTTGCCCATCGGGAAAAGCTGGAGCTCTGCTTCTCGCTGGAAAGCATTGCCGATGCACTGCCGAACGTCGACCGCCTCAAATGTCTTGGAACGGCCAAGAAGATCGTTCCGCTGCTCCGTGACATTCATGGGTTTGAGGAGAGGGTGATTTTCCCTGCGTATGAGGCGCACTTGACTCCGGCCGAGGCCAAACTTGCCTCTACCAGCCGGTTGCGCATCGAGCACCTTGAGGATCAATGCTTCGCTGGCGAGGTGGCCGAAACGCTCCTAGCGATCGGTCATGGTGATCCGATAGAGAGCGCGGAAGCTGTCGGATTCATGCTACGCGGCTTCTTCGAAGGCTTGCGGCGACACATCGCTTTCGAACGCGAGCATGTCCTGCCGCGGATCGTAATAAGCGACGAAGGCCCCGACGCTTAGGTCTCATTCAAAGGCCGGTTGCCGCGCGCCTCGGCCGCCGCAGCGCTGCTCCAGCCGGCTCATGCTGTCGACCGTTACATGGCGTTTGTTCTCGATCCGGATCACGCCGTCAGCCCGCAATCGCGTAAGCTGGCGGCTCACGGTCTCGTTCGTCAGTCCAAGGAAATCAGAGATGTCGGCACGTGTCAGCGGCAGATCGAAGCATGCCGACCCAGCCGCCGGGTCGATACTGGAATCCATATTCCGGGCGATCATGAGGAGAAAGCTCGCCACCTTCTCCGGTGCGGTCTTGCGCCCGAGAGTCACCATCCATTCAAGTGCCTCGTCGAGTTCGTCCAGCGTCTGCTTGAGCAGGCGATGCTCGAGTCCCGGTGATTCCTTCATTATCCGTTCAACGGCCGCCTTCGGAAACGAGCACAGCGAGACGGAGGTTGCCGCTTCCACATTGATCGTGCTTTTCACCTTGAAGGGCCGTCCCAGAAAATCCGGTGCGAACCGAAGACCGACAATCTGCTGGCGGCCGTCCGAAAGGCACTTCGTCAGCTTCACAACGCCTGAAAGCAAGTTTGAATAGCTGTCGACGGCCTCGGCGTCGGCGATCAGTTCGACCCCCGGCTCGAGCTTGTGCCGCGACGAAGTTTTGGCGAGCCCAACCAAATGGTTTGGATCGAGCGCACCGCAGACGCCGCGATGTCGTGCTGCGCAAGACAGGCAAAGAACGGGAATGCCGGAACTGTGAATGTCTTGCCGTACTGTCATTACGCTCGCGCTACCGATCCCAAGTTTCGGCAGGATAGCAAGCGATGGCAGAGAAATCCTTGCGGCAGTTTGTCCGTGCTGGAGGCTGACCGAAATCAGGGCTTTGGCTCTTCGACGCGTCCAGACTTCCGGCGAGGCAAAAACGGCGGACCACCAAATGAGACCGGAATTAGCTGCCAGGCTTGGCGAGAACGTCCCGCGTTATACCAGTTACCCGACCGCGCCGCATTTCCATCCTGGCGTCGACGTCGATGTCTATCGAAGCTGGTTGAAGGCGCTCGAAAGCGGTGACGAGGTCTCGCTCTACCTGCACATCCCTTATTGCGACCGGCTGTGCTGGTTCTGTGCGTGCCATACAAAGCAGACCCGCCGCTACGAGCCGGTGGCTTCGTATCTCCGCTCGCTTCACGCGGAGATCGCGACTGTCGCCGGTCTTGTCGGCGGCAAGGCCCATGTCCGCGCCGTGCATTTCGGCGGCGGCTCCCCGACCATGCTGAAGCCCGAGGATATGATAGCCTTGGGAACTGTCCTGCGGGATAGCTTCGATTTTCTTGCCGATGCGAAGATCAGCGTCGAAATCGAACCCAACGACATGGACGAAGCCCGCCTTGATACACTTGCCGAGATCGGCATGGCGCGGGCAAGCCTCGGCGTTCAGGATTTCGATCCGAAGGTGCAGAAGGCGATCAACCGCGAGCAGAGCTTTTTGCAGACCAAGGCGGTTGTCGACGGCATTCGCTCTCGCGGCGTAGGGTCCGTGAACCTCGATTTGCTTTACGGCCTGCCGCATCAGACCAGGGAGAGCGTCTGTTCCACCGTGGCGCAGGCGCTGACTCTGGAGCCGGACCGGATGGCGCTGTTCGGCTACGCGCATGTGCCCTGGTTCAAGAAGCATCAGACTATGATCGACGAGGCATGGTTGCCGGGTCCGGCCGAACGGTTCGCTCAGTGGCAAATTGCCGCCCGTCTGATCATGGGCGCCGGATACGAGGCGATTGGAATAGACCATTTCGCCAAGCCGGATGATGCGCTTGCAGTCTCGGCTCGCGCGGGAACAATCCGCCGCAATTTCCAGGGCTACACCGAGGATCGCTGCGAAACACTGATCGGGCTCGGGCCGTCATCGATCAGCCGGTTTCGACAGGGCTATTCGCAGAACATGCCGTCGACAGCCGAATATGGACGCATGGTCGAGGGGGGACATCTGGCCACGGTCCGCGGCATCGCGTTTTCCGAAGATGACCGTGTTCGCGGCTGGATCATCGAGCGCTTGATGTGCGATTTCGGCTTTTCAGCAGCCGATCTGGTGGAACGCTTCGGGGAAGCCGGACAAAAGCTTCTTTTCCAAGCAAGCTCCATCGCCATTGGCGACCCTGCTCGACCGCTTGAACTCCAAGGTGACAGTTATGTCGTATCGGCGGAAAGTCGTCCCTTTGTAAGGAGCATTGCAGCGAAGTTCGACAAATATTTCGAAAGTGGAACGGCCAGGCACTCAGTGGCAGTCTGAGTGCCACAGACGAACGTCACCGTCTTCAGTCGATCGCGAACCTCCTCAAAATCGCCGAAACCAGCAGCTAACAATTCGATAGTGCATATGGCGCCACTTTACGATGCTGTGACGACGCGGGTATTTCCCAAAGGGGGTCGCATGGCAGAGGGCTGGGACCGGCCGGAACCCTGCAGGCAGGGCTCCACTTCGTATCCGCCCAAGCAGGTTGGATTGTTCGGCCCAGTCTTTCACTGAATGTCAGCGACGCACCCCATTGCGGCTTCCGCTACTCAGCGCTGCGGCTCTTGAATGCCCCTTTGAGATGAGCTCATTCTGAGTAACAACCGCACGGCGTTCCCACGTGTCTGAAACCATGCATCAGTGCGGCTAGCACGCCCTGCGCCTTGTTCGCGGTTTCCGGGCCGCCCAGGCAATTACTTGACCTCCAGCTGCTCGAAGTTCGCGCATAGGCCTTACATGACGGATCGGTAGGCCGCGACCGCCGGGAAATTAGGCACCCGGGCGGCTGCGCCAATTGACCAACTTTATGCTTCGATTACTCGGAATCTGAATCTGACACGCGTCGCGATTTCTCTGACATGCCGGCGGCAGGCAAGCTTTCCTTTCTGGCCTTGGCAAACGCTCTGTCACCTTCCAGAAACCCTGCCAGCATGAAAGGTATGAGTTCCGCTACCGTTTCAGACTCGCCATAGGTCTGGCGGTAAAGCGCCGCATAGTCCTTGTGCTTGGTTCAGGTCCGCGCTAACGGTGATGGTCATCTTCGAAGGTGTCCGGTCTGGAAGATTTCCAAGTTTCAGATCTGCCATGATTACTCCTGTTCAAGTCGGGTATGGGCGCAGCACAAGATCCTTGTGTACAATCACGCGTAGGGGCCAACCGGGGCGGACGATAATGGTGGGTTGAAAATTCAGGTTCTTTTCGGTGATGCGCTGGCCGGCTTGACTGATGTTTTGCTGAGTGGATTCCCGGATCGCCTTAACTAGGTCGCTTTCGTTTTTCCCAAAGCTCAACTCGGTACCAACGCCCAGTAGCGTCGCTAGAGCAACTCCCTTGATCAGCTGCCAGGTGTGAAAATCGACCTTGTCCTCAAGCCCGGCATAGCCGGCAGTATCCGTCGCTGGCAGATTGTCGATTTCGATCGAGCAACCGTCGGGCAGGATTATTCGCTGCCAGACCAGCAATGCGCGCCTCTGCCCAAAAGCACGTGGTCGGGGAGCTGGCGGGGGCGTGCGGGCAAGCCGCTGAGGAAATTCTGAACATCGAGCCCGGTCTGAGGTACAACAAGCCTATCGAGATCGGATCGCGAGGTAGCCCTGCCTGCCATGGGAATTCCTCAGGCGAGTACCGACATATTGGGCGCTGCCTTATAAGTGGAAGGCGCCTTCCCGTTGCCTCTATCGCAGATAAGTTACCTTCCGGCCTTCGCGCTGGGTTTCCCAGCTGGACTGCGTTTCAGTCTCAATTCGCTGTGCTTCTTGTGAGCCAGACACCATTTCTCGGACGGTGAATTGACGACATTCATTGTCCGACAAGCCCTCGCCGGCAATCTGTTGGGCAGAGGCGGCTATCACCCCGGCCGTGGCACATCCGCGCGCTGCAGAACCTCGATGAGCCGCCGGCTCAAACGCCCAGGCGGATGCAAAGATCCACAGACGCGTTCCGCCAGCGCTAGTTGCCAAGCATATGACCGGCATTTCGCAACGCGCCTAGGAAGAGGCCGGCATGGTGAGTGACATCGATTTTGGCCTGCATTGACACCGGCATGCTGGTCCAATTCTCCAACGGTGCAATGAAGCGGGAGAAGGTACCGTCGACGACGCAGTAGCGGCTAATAAGGCCTTGTCTGTCCAACGCCAGCACACCAATCTGCCCGCCTCGATATCGGATGGCTGCGAGCCGTTGGACCTCGGCGTCATCATCGATCCGCACATCGAAAAGCAGGGTTCCGCGGCTCCTCGCGGCTATCTCCGCCGCTTTGTCATTGAAGCTCAAGCAGAGTGAGCGGACGCTTTCCACTGCCATCTGGAAAACCAACAAATCCAGTTCATTCACGGCCATGTGGGCAGTTGAGCCAATAGATGGATGATTGCAATGTCGCACACGGCTTGTTCACAGGTGTCGGCGACTGATCGTTCGTGGCTTTCTGTCCGCTGCCGGCGAAAGAATATTTGAAGGACGGCGGGTCCCGTATTTCCTGTCGCGTTGGCAACCCCGGCGGCCACCTGCCGGGCGGCAGCGGCAGAGATAATGTCATAGACAGGTGGAAGCGTGGGCTTTCTGCCCTTCAATAGTTCCCTGACCCTACAGATTTGCACGCGCGGCCGCAGCTTGCCGCCCGCCTCAACGGATTCGGCTTCTCTGGCAGCACGTTCCATTGCTGCGGTAGCCTTGTTGAGCGTCGCCAGAACGCCAAGCTTCGTGGCTGGCAAGATCGCCAACTCGCTCAAGCTCACGACCTCTATTCGATGGACGGGCACGGCCGTGCATCGCCGCGGCAGGGGACAACATCGTCGTGACCGACCCTCAAGCCCTATATCGTGTCGGCGGGATCGTTCACCAGGAACGGCGAGATCGCCGTGGAGGGCAAGCCCTTCCACATCGTGGCCGTCGGCGGGAGCGGCAAGATCCACGATCAAGCAGCTGAGAAAGATCACGCATATAGCCACGATCCCGCGGTCCAGCCGATCTACATTTGAGGACGACGCCCTGTCGAATTTGGATCCGGGATTGGCGGTTGGTCTATCCCTTCCTGACGATGGAACCCTCGATCCAGTCATGGCTTATAAGGCGGAGAGCGGCGACCAGAGCGCAGATGAGTACGCGCCTACTACGAGATCGGCTATCGCACCAATTCCAGCGGATCACGATCGATGGCGACACCGTGGCTTTCTTCGAGGGCGGGAAGCCGCTTGAGGCCTGCTACGCCGGCGACGGCTGTGAAATCCTGACCTCGAAGAAAGGAAACCGCATGGGCGTCGCCTTGGCCTCCTCACACTTGGTTGGCTGACTCAGCGGGCAACCCGGTCGAGAAAAGCGTCGAATGCGGCAGCGACAACGCGCATCGCAAAGCGATGCTGCCGCCGTACGCGGACAAAACCCTTTTCGATGTCCACAATCCCGTCCTTGGCAAGCATCGCCAAGCGTTCAGCTGAATCGAGAAAATGGATCGGATCAGATCCGTGGGCGGCACAGATTGCCGGCACATCGGCCTCGAGATCGCACATTAGTCGCTCGATGATTGCGGCTCGCGCGCGGTCTTCGTCGGTGAGACGGTAGCCCTTTGACGTCGCCAGACGGCCAGCTGCGATGTGCCGGCAGTAGGAATCCCGTGTAACCTCGTTCTGGACGTAGCCCTCGCCGACACGCCCGATAGCCGACGCGCCGAAACCGATCAGGGTTTTGCAGGTGTCGGCCGAGTAGCCCAGCGAGTTGCGCCGCAGGCGACCGGTTTTCTGTGCCAGCGCGAGATCGTCGTCCGGCAAGGCGAAATGGTCGAGCCCGATCTCTCGGTAGCCGGCGGCAATCAGCGTCACGGCAATGGCCGCATCCTGTTCGGCGCGGGCAGCGCTGCCCGGAAGCGATGCCTCCTCGATGAGGCGCTGATTCTTAATAAAGGACGGAATGTGCGAGTAGCCGAACACCGCAAGCCGGTTGGGGCGCATGGCGACCGCCGCCCTCGTGGTCTCGACGCAAGACTGCACCGTTTGATGCGGGAGACCAAAGATGAGGTCGAAGTTGATGCTTGTCACTCCATGCCGACGCAGCATTTCGACGGCAGCCGCCGTCTGCGCCTCACTCTGGACCCGGTTGATCGCTTTTTGAACAATGGGATCGAAGCTCTGCACGCCGAGGCTCGCGCGGTTCACGCCGGCTGCTTGCAAGGCTTCGGCCATATCGGCCGTGAACGTGCGTGGATCGATCTCGACGGCGATCGTAGCTGTTTCCGCAAGCGCAAAGTGGCGGCGCAGGAATTCCGTCAGGGCGAGGAACTCAACTGGCCCCATGAGAGTTGGCGTTCCGCCGCCGAAATGCACATCGCTCACGGGCAGCGCCTGCGGCGCGTGCTCCGAGACCAAAAGTATCTCGTCACGCAGCGCCGCCAGATAATTAACGATCGGCGCATCATGGCGGGTGATGGTGGTGGGGAAGCCGCAATACCAGCACTTTGATCGGCAGAACGGAACGTGCAAGTAGAGTGACGCCGGATCGTTAGCCGGTAGGTTCCTGAGCCATTCCTCATAAGCGTCGGCGCCGACCGCCCCAGAGAACTCCGCGACAGTCGGATAGATGGTGTACCAAGGCAGGCGGGCTTCGCGATGTTTTGTGATCTGCAACAGTTACCGTCCCATGTTGTTGCCTTCCATCCTTACCACTGCGCTCTCCTGTGTCTTTGCGCTATATCAGTCCGGTCCGCTTTGGGCCCGATTATTTCGCAGCGATAGCCCCATTCAGCCTTGGCTGGACAGCGATGGTATGAGCACGCGCTGGTCAGCGACAAGCGCCATGGGTTTCCCGTCGAGACTTTCCCGCACACCGTTTGGTGCTACTATCCTATCCTATCCCCTCCCTTCAGCGTCCGATGGAACGCAGCATGCCCCATCCGACCAGTCGATTCGGCGTTGGGACCAGACTTTTGCTCGCCGGCTGGTGCGTAAGACGGCGTCACGTAGCGATACCTGGCATCTCGATGAGTTCGTCGTATTAATTGCCGGCACTGTGGCGCACCGTCTGTCAGAGCGGGAATTGTGCTCGAGGAGACCGTCCCGGTCCGCCCCTGCCAAGGCTGCAAGCCTGATGAACCAATTTAGAAAGTAGCGCTACGCCAGGCGCATGATCACCGACAAATCGCGCTCCTGTGGCCCGGCAAAGCGCCGGAGTGAAGCGCAACTCAAGCATCGCTGGCAACTGACAATCGAGCGAATTCGCATGTGCTTCCGTAAAAACAAAAATGGCCCATGCACGGCTTCCGATTCAGAGAGGGGCTTACAACGGCTCGTCTCGACCTTCCCGCCTTTCGGAACCACTTTGTCCGGACTAACTGGAAAGCTGGTGCACCTCGCCACCGCCGAGGTGTGGCCCTTCGCCTAACGAGGACGCCTACGCCTAGGCATGTCGGCATCAGTGGGGCATCTCGGCTGACGTACCGAGCGGTGCACTCGCATGATGTCAACAATGTCGAGGCTCAAAACAAACAAAAGCTATCGCCATTGAACGATACTGTCGCGAAGCGAACAGACGAACCATGTCCGAAACATTTGCTTTTCGTGCTCAGCTTGACCCTCAGAGCAAAAAAGGAAACGCAAACCAAGGTCCGACGGCAACTTGAGTGTCAATCGTAGCTTGGTCGTGAGGTTGGCACGTCACTTGCGGGGTGATTTTCGAAGCCGTTGTGACGGTACGCCCGCAGCTATCGGAGATAATCATGGCGATCGACTCGGAAGTGTTTGATTCCTCCCCGGGCATTTCAAGCAGGTGATATGAGAACAACAACTTATCGTGTGAAAGTATGATTCAGCTTCATCGCCCCTGTTGTTGAATAATTATTATGATCCGTGTGTCACACTGCGATAGGCGCAGCGCGATGTGCATCGTTTTCGATTGTGGGGACAGGAAGGGCTGGCTCGTTCGTTGACGTCCCCTTCTTCAATATTTGAACGGAGATCAAGAATGAACATCAGGAGCCTCCTGCTCGGCTCAGCTGCGGCCCTGATCGCCGTTTCCTGTGCCCGAGCCGCCGACGCCATCGTCCTGGCCGAGCCTGAGCCCGTTGAATACGTCAAGATCTGCGACGTTTACGGCGCTGGTTACTACTACATCCCCGGCACCGAGACCTGCCTGCGCATCGGCGGCTATGTCCGTTACGACATCGGCCTCGGCGATGTCGTATCGTATGACCAAGCTAGAACCACGGATGTGAAGACTGGCGAGGCCCAGGGCATATGGCAAAACAACACGCGCTTCACATTCAAAACTTGGACCGGGCAAGAGACCGAACTCGGTACATTGCAGACCTACATCGAGACCCGCATGAAATACGGCAAGCACACCGCCTATTCCGGTTCGGACAGTCCTCGATACTATGCCTTCAGCCAAGGCATCACGTTGACTTTTGCCTGGGTTCAGCTTGGTGGCCTCCGAGTTGGCAAGGACTGGTCCGCCTTCGACATGTTTATTGGCTACGCGGGCGACGTGCTCAATCAGATGCTTATCCCGCACGGCGCCTTCGATACTAATGTGGTTCAGTACTACTTTGACGCCGGTAACGGCTTTTCGGCTGTGGTTTCACTCGAAGAAGGCTCGGGCCTGGTCGGCACCATCGACAGCTACGTTCCGCACCTAGTCGGCGGAGTGAAATACACACAACACTGGGGCGCGATCACCGGCGTTGTCGCTTATGATAGCAACTACGAATCGGTCGCCGGCAAGGTCCGCATCGACGTCTATGTTACCGACCAACTCTCGCTATTCGGAATGTTCGGCTACGGCTTCAGCGGCAAGCTCAACGATGACGTCACTAACGCAATCGACGCTCATGGTCGCGGGTTCTACAAAAGTTGGGGCGGTAACTGGGCTTTCTGGGCCGGCGCCACTTACAAGCTCAATGAGACAACTTCGTTGAATCTTCAGCTCTCGGGTGATCAGCTCAGGAACTATGGTGTCGCTGCAAACGTTGCCTATGCGTTTCTTGCAGATTTCACAATTACAGCCGAACTCGACTATGACCGCTACGGCGACTTCGCCGTCGGCAAGGTCGACCCTTCCATTAGCTGGGCTAATGCCAACAAAAAGAGCAGTGTCGGCGGCATCCTCCGTTTCGAACGTTCATTCTAACGGGAGGAAGAGCTTCATCTCGGTGGCCTCAGGCGGCGAATGACGATTATGCGGGGGACCTGCCACGCCTGCGGCAGATAAGCCCTGACACGTTTGCAATCGGATACAGCTGCGATTAGGGCGCGGCCGATGCCCCGCTTGCCGGGATGTGACAGCTGGTAAAGCGTTGCGGCAGGTTTGCTGGCGGTCCCGGCGCTTGCGCTGACGCGTGCGGCGCAGTCCGGCGACACGGTGGAGGCCGCCGGCAGATGGGTGGGCGCGTGATCGCCGAAGCAATCGCCGAACTCGCCCAGTATCCCAGCTTCGATAACGACTGAATCGGCGGCGACTCAATGCAACCTTGACTTCCGGAGACCGCGCTGACCGCCGCCGGCCTGACCGCGCTCGCCGCGCAGGATGCTTTGGACAAGCAAATCACCTGCGTCAAGGCGCCCTTCAAGTCGCTGATCGACCATGTCTTTGTCTCGCCCAATCTCGTGCCGTGCGGCCACGATTTCATGATTCTCGCGCTCGACCGAACCATCGAGCGGTTCCTGGAAGTGTCCGATCATCGCCAGGTCCTCTTGCGACTGGCCGGGCCTATCGGTGAGCGTTAGATCCAGAACGAGGTTACACGGGATTCCTACAGCCCGCACATCGCAGCTGGCCGCCTGGCAAAGTCAAAGGGCAACCGTCTCACCGACGAAGACCGCGGCGAGCCGCAATCATCGAGCGAGGACGAAATAGTGGACAGCGAAGGGTTTTATCCGCATGCGGCAGGAGGATCGCTTTGTGGTTAGCGCTATTGCTGCGTATTCGATGCTTTTCTCGACCGGGTTTGCCCGTAGGCACAGCCAAGCAGCGTGAGGGGAGGCCAAAGGGATAACCAATCGTCGCTAAACGGCATGCTCCAGCAAATAACGGCAAGACGGTAGCGGCGCGCTCGAGCGCCGGTTGAAGTGCTTGGAGTTTTTCCGAATGGGCGAGCGTTGCGACTAATGAAGGCGTCACATCATTCGACGGTGACTGATTTTGCCAGGTTGCGTGGCTGGTCGAGATCTGTGCCCATGAGGAGCGCCGTGTGGTACGCAAGAAGCTGTATCGGCAGGGAGAAGATCATCGGCGCGATAATCTCGTCGGTGGCCGGCAGCACGATCGTGTGCATCGTATCGAGTTTCGATGCGGCTGCCCCTTTTCCATCGGTGATGAGGATAATGCGCCCTCCGCGGGCGGCCACTTCCTGCATGTTGGAGAGGGTCTTGTCGAAAAAGCGATCATGTGGCGCGATGACGATCACTGGCATGTTCTCGTCTATCAATGCGATAGGACCGTGCTTCAATTCACCCGCCGCATAGCCTTCGGCGTGGATGTAGGAAATCTCCTTGAGCTTCAGCGCACCCTCCATCGCCAGTGGGAAATTTGTGCCACGGCCGAGATAAAGGACATGATGACACTTTGACAGTTCGCGCGACAGAAGCTCAATCTCCGGCTGGATGCTGTCCAGTACCTGCCTCATGAGGCGCGGCATTTCGGTGAGGCTCTCGACGAGCGCCTGCACCTCATCTTCGGTCACGGTTCCGCGGGCCTTGGCTGCGTGGATGGCGAGTGCGGCAAGAGCGGCTAGCTGGCAGGTGAAGGCCTTGGTGGAGGCGACGCCGATCTCTGGGCCGGCAAGGATCGGGAAGACCACATCGGCCTCCCGAGCGATGGTCGATTCGCGCGCATTGACGACAGCGCCAATTTTCAGCCCAAGCTGCTTGCAGTACCTCAGCGATGCCAGCGTATCGGCGGTTTCGCCCGACTGTGAAATGAACAGAGCCGCAGACTGCGGCGACAACGGAATCTCGCGATACCGGAATTCGGATGCAACATCTATTTCGACCGGCAGGCGCGCATAGCGCTCGAACCAGTATTTTCCGATCAGCCCGGCGAGATATGCGGTGCCGCAGGCAGAGATCGCCAAGCTCGGGATCTTGGCGAAGTCGATGCCAAAAACCGCATCGGCACCATTTTCGATGAAATTGATATAATGACCGAGCGCATCGGCGATGACCTCGGGCTGCTCGAGGATTTCCTTCTCCATGAAGTGGCGATGGTTGCCCTTGTTGGCCAGAGTGGCCACGGCCACGGAGGTCTGGCGCGGACGCGCGACGGGGTGGCCGTCGTAATCAAAGATATCAGCGCCCGTCCTGCCGACAACGGCCCAGTCACCGTCGATGAGATAGGTGATTTCATTCGTGAATGGAGCAAGCGCGATCGCGTCGGAGCCCAGGAACATCTCGCCGTCGCCGTGACCGATCGCCAGCGGTGGTCCATTGCGCGCCGCAATGATGGTCGACGGATCATCCTCAAAGAGGATGGCAAGCGCGTAGGCACCCCTGACGCTTTTCAGCATGGCATGCACCGCCTCACCACGCTTCCTGCCCTCCCGGCGGTGCCGTGCCAAGAGATGCGCAAGGACCTCAGTGTCGGTGTCGGTCTGGAACTCGGCTCCCGTCGCCGCCAATTCGTCCTTCAGTTCGGCGAAATTCTCGATGATGCCGTTATGGACAACGGCCACACCATCCGTGAAGTGCGGGTGTGCATTGCGTTCCGTCGGTGGCCCATGGGTTGCCCAGCGGGTGTGGGCGATGCCGATGGTACCACCCAGCGGCTCTTCCTTGAGTCTCCTCTCGAGATTGACGAGTTTGCCCTCCGCGCGCCGGCGGTGCAAGGTGCCCTCGGTGATCGTCGCAATGCCGGCCGAATCATAGCCGCGGTATTCCAGACGCTTCAATGCGTCGACCAGGCGTTCCGACACCGGCTGTTGCCCAACGATGCCAACAATTCCGCACATGTTCTTCTCCGAATTCTTCCCGGCAGCCTTAGCCGACGCAGACGATGGACACCGCCCGGCATGCGCTCAGTTAGAGTCTTCTAATGGAATCCAGTCAGTTCGGTAAAATTGATTGTTGGGATAGCCATCATCCACGCCATGGATGAACTAAACCTCAGTCCAATGCGGGTGATGTGAACCGGGGCGTACGCTTCCGCCTTCAACGGGCTGCGCATATCATGGCCGGCGCCCTCACCTGCGTTAATAACATGCAAGCCGGCCGGAGGAGACGGGGAATACTTGGGCCGAGTGCTAATGGGTAGCCCCAGCGCACTCTTTGATCTCGCCGTTCAATTGTGCGGACGCTGCTTCATGCATCATTCCTCGGTTTGCTTCTCCAGGCCGGACGCAATGACGCCTTTCGGCGACGAGAAGCAAACCCTCTTCCGATCCCTGGGGCCACGCATCACGTCTTGGCTATCCGCATGGGCCGTGCGGCAGGCCGAGAATCGGTTGCCACAGTACCGGCCCATTCAGACGTCCCCTCCAGCGGATGCGCAACAGGCTGGCGTGAGAGATCTCGAGAAACCCGGCCACCGCCTCCGTTTTGCCGACGGGCTGCGGCTTTCCGATGCGCGACAATGGCCACGTTGCGAGGCGAAGGATCCGTTCCATACGCGTATCGGTCACCGTCACGATCCGGGTGAGATTGTTGGCCAAGCCGAATTCGATCATGCCGGCGAAGAGCTCGTAGGTTGCTTGGGCAAGGCCGCCTGCCGCCTTGGGCGTTGATGGGGGCAAATCGAGCGCGAAACGGCTGCTTTCCCATATGTCGGGACTCGCGGGCGCCACAGCCTCACCCAGCAGCGCCGGCAATGTGTCGCGCAACATGGTCGGCCCAGTGGTTGGCAAGAGGCGCACGCAGCCACGAATTCGCCAATCGGATCCCTTGAGCAGCAGATAGACAGGCTTCAAGTCGTCAAAGGTGTCTGTTTCCATTTCGCCTCCGGTCTGAACTTCCCAATCGAGCCTCTCCTTGAAAACCCGATATCTGAGCCCGTGCATCTCTTTGAGCTCGCCTGCGAATTCGCTGTAGAGGCCAGGTGTGATCAGCTGAATCATTCGTCGCCTCCGTGCGGGTTGTGTTCCCGCCATCGAAGGGCAAAGCGCACAGCGATGCAGCCTGTCGACGTTTACAGCTATCCTCGCGGAAGGATCCGGATCTCGCCTGACCGGAGGCAGCCAGCCTGGCAACCGCATGGATCGTCCGAACGCGAGCTTTGCTTGGCATTTTCCAGATGGAAGGTCCCCTTGGCCTTTGAGACCTGCTTTCCAAGGCGTATTCGCGAGTTTTATCCATGCCTTTATGGTCTTGGAGAGCGTGGCGGGCAGGCTACACAGTGGGTGGCCGAGAGGTCGGGAATCAGTTGGAATGGAGGAATTCGTCTCGCCAAAGAGGGGATCCTTTGCAATGCACTGCCTGCCCGACACTCCCGCTTCAACGTTACGCGCCACATACCGCCGAGTAACAGCCGGACCGGCGACGCCGGCTGTGCTGGTTGTTGGCCTGATCAGCGGCAGCACGGTGAATCTGAGCCACGTCGCCAGCCATTTCCAAGGACCGGCGAGCGTAGCCTCCAACGATCGCCGGCGGCGACGCTTCTTCCAGTTTACCAGTTCGACGAGGACTGGCTGGCGTGTACGCTGGTGGCGCGGCTCAACCTACGCCCGCCCTTGCGGCTGTGCCTTGACTGCACCAATTGGAAGCAAGGACATAAGGTTCGCATCAAGGAGCGAGGCAATATGCATCGTCGTACCCTGATTAGAGGATTCATCGCGCTGGGCGTGTGCCCGATCTGCGCCCAGACCGCGCGTGCGGCCAGCGCCCATTGGGGATATGGCGGCTCGGTCGGGCCGGAGCATTGGGCCGATCTGGACACGAGAAATTTCGCCTGTTCGGCGGGCAGGCAGCAGTCACCCATCGACATCGCCGGCACGGTAAAGGCGGATATACCGCGCATCGACATCAGTTGGCTCAAGGGCGGCGGCAGGATGGTGAACAACGGCCACACCATTCAAATCAACATGCCGGAAGGCAGCACCTTGACCCGCGGGGATCGCGTCTACCAACTGGCACAGTTGCATTTCCACGCGCCGAGCGAGCATCACGTGGCGGGCATGAGCTTCCCGATGGAAGCGCATTTTGTCCATAAAGACACAAAGAGCGATACTCTGGGTGTGCTGAGCGCCCTTCTTACGCCTGGCGCGACAAATATCAGCTTTGCCGGTCTCGCCAAGGTCTTTCCGGCCCGGCCCGGCGAGGAGATGGCAGTTGACGAGTTCGATCCCAACGGGCTTTTGCCGGCCTCGCTCGGCTACTGGACCTATGAGGGATCATTAACGACTCCGCCCTGCACCGAAAACGTGGAGTGGATGGTTGCAATGGAACCGGTCGAGGTCGACACCGCAGACATCAAGCGGTTTACGACGCTTTACGCATCTAACGCGCGGTCGATCCGTCCCTCCAATCGGCGCTTCATCCTAGGCCTCAGCTAAGGTCATCGCGCGCGTCAAGCAAAACCGCGGTAACAATCGGGGGGTTTCGAACAGTACGACGCCACCCTGGTGGCGCTGGCATCGACCATAATGCCCTAGGGTTCACAACAGCATGACCGGATCATGGGGAACTTGTGGGCCGCTTGCTGCGGAGAACTGGGTGGCGTCACCGACACCCGTACACTCCGGCCTGGATCTGCTTGATCAGGGATTGATAAATTCGACGGGTCGCTCCCGTGCTGCGAGAACCTTCCTTATACTGGACCAATTAAAATCTCCAAAAGTGGCAGTTTAGTTTGGACCAGTAAACTGCAATATTGGCTTGCAGTCAGGGAAGCGATCGTGACTGGTCGCGCCGGTCATGGATTGCTTGCGCGCGAACTGATGGAGTTGCCTGGATGTTTGAGGGTCCCATCATCGACGGTCGAATTAAGAATATTGCATCGGGATTTAGAGCCGTGAGCGTCTACGTCGATGCCACTTCAGCTGGAGAAGGATGTTTCGATCCCCGATTGCTTGGTGAAGCCTGCGATTGCGCGTTGGCGGATGGCCCGGCTTGGGCAGAAGCTCATCTGGCGAGTTGGTCCGACGCCTACGTCGTCTTTGGCGCGAAGCCTAACCGTACGCCGTGCTCAGCCCAGGCCCTCAGAAAGCGGGTTCTGAAAGACGGCACTCTTTCGACGATCAACCCGATCGTCGATCTCTACAACGCCATCAGCCTGAAATACGCAGTCCCGGTGGGTGGAGAGAATTTTGACGCCTATGTCGGAAGACCCCACCTGACGATCGCTGACGGGAGTGAGACGTTCGACACCATGATGAATGGAGAGGCGGTCAACGATCCTCCCTTGCCCGGTGAGGTCATCTGGCGCGACGACATTGGCGTCACCTGCCGACGCTGGAACTGGCGACAGGGCACTCGAACCCGCCTGAAGACCCTAACAGGCCGGATGTGGTTCGTACTGGAGGCGTTGGAGACCATGCCGGACGATGCATTGGCAGAGGCGACGGATGCCATGGTCGGAGGGCTGAATGCCTTGATGCCTGGCTGCAAAATCGCGAGCCAAGAAATTGCCATCGCCCGATGAGGTTTCCGGTCGAGCGAGCGGATCCATGGCCGCCCGGGGCATCCGGCGCGATCGATCCGATCGAGATTATCAAGGGCTGAGAGAATGAATGTCGATCTCCATCAGTTGCTCATCGTCTTTGCTGCATATGTCATTGCCGCAGGGAGCCCCGGCCCGAGCAACATGCGCATTATGGGGGTTGCGATGGCGCGCGGCAGAGGTGCTGCGCTCATGCTCGCCTCCGGCGTCGTCAGCGGCTCGATCTTTTGGGGTTTTATGGCCTCCACCGGCATCTCCGCCCTGTTGGCCAGGTACGCCCAGGCACTGCTCGTTCTGCAGGTTTTCGGGGGGCTTTACCTGCTATTCCTCGCCTTCAGGGCGGGACGGTCGGCGCTTACGTCGAACGAGAAGCTGGCGGTGCGCGCATCGACCGACCAAGTCGCTCTTTCGCGGGGTGAGCTCTATAGGAAGGGCCTCTTGATGCATTTGGCGAACCCAAAATCCGTGCTAGCGTGGATCGCCCTCGTCACGCTGGGGATCGGCCCGAATTCATCGTGGCAGAGCATCGCGGCGATATTGGGTGGCTGCGCCATCCTAAGTGTCACGATATTCTGCGGCTACGCCATTGTCTTCTCCACACCGCCTATGGTGGCTCTGTATCGCCGTTGCCGCCGCTGGATCGAAAGTCTGTTGGCGATGTTCTTCGCGTTCGCCGGGCTGCGTATGCTGCTTTCCCGTATGTAGTTTCGAAAGGAATGGATGATGACTTTGTTTCGCGGCCTGTCGGCGTTCCCCCTTACGCCAACCGATGCGGAAGGGCATGTCGACACCGAGGGTCTGGCTCGTTTTCTCGAGCGTATTCAACGCGCCGGAGCGGACTCCATCGGCCTTCTGGGGAGCACGGGCGGTTATGCTTACCTCACCAGGGAAGAACGCAAGCGTGCCGTTCAGGCTGCCGTGGAATGCATCGGCGGCAAAACGCCTCTTGTCGTGGGTGTGGGTGCATTGCGTACCGACGAAGCTCAGGCTCTGGCGCGCGATGCCAAATCCGCTGGCGCTGACGGCCTGCTCCTGGCACCGATGTCCTACGTTCCCCTGAACGAGGACGAAGTCTTCCAGCACTTCGTCGCGGTGGCCGAGGCGGGGGAATTGCCTTTGTGCATATATAACAATCCAAGCACCACGCGCTTCACATTCAGCGACGCATTGATCGCCCGGCTGTCAGAGGTGTCCAACATCGTCGCGGTGAAAATGCCTCTGGCGGCGAATGACGATTACGCGGGGGAACTGGCACGTTTGCGGTCGATGACGCCTGACACGTTCACAATCGGATACAGCGGCGATTGGGGCGCGGCGGATGCCCTGCTTGCCGGATGTGACACCTGGTACAGCGTTGCAGCAGGTCTGCTGGCGGTCCCGGCGCTTGCGCTGACGCGTGCAGCGCAGTCCGGCGACGCGGTGGAGTCCACTCGGTTGAACCGCGCTTTCGGGCCGCTCTGGACCTTGTTCAAACGCTACGGCAGCTTCCGCGTTATGTTCGTCATCGCCGACTACCTCGGTCTGGCGCACGTCCAGCCACCGCGCCCTATTTTGCCGTTGCCGGAGGACGCCGGAGATGACATTAGGCAGGCATTGGAGAAGCTCGAATAGCCGAGCACAGGGCATGCCCAGTGCAACTGCTAGTTAGGCCCCCGGCGCGCGGGCGTTCCGCGCACCGTTCGAGATGGAAGTTGGGCGGCGCAGAATTGGATCGGGTTGGTCGCGCTTTGGCAACGTTATTGTGCTCCGGTAGCGCCGGGAAGATGGGCGGCCGTCGCAAACGCGTTCTGCAGCCGCATCGAACTTTCATCCGCGACCAAACGAGAAGTAGAATTTCGAGCTGATCGTAGGCCGCTCGCTGCCTGAAGAGGGTGCTCCGCGCTACATCGGTTTCGTCTATGGCTATGATCGCGAGCCGCAACGGCGCATTCTCGACCATCTCAAGAAGCAGCCCGTCCAAGCCAATCAGGATATCACCTTCATCACCGACGGTGGGGAAGAATCGCCGACTGGCTCCATATCACCGTGCGCATCAGGGTCCTTCGGTAGTTCGTGCAAGGGCTCGAAAACCAGGACGAGCAGACCGGACAGGACCTGCTCGACACTCTGCTCAGGATCAAATGGCATCTCTGGCATGTTGTCGTCTATCGGGCCCGTCACGAAATCGCCGACCTGCAATTCGACGCGGAAGGTCTCGAAACGGCTAGCCGAACATGCGCAAGTTCCTGACCGCCATCGGCGAGTTCACCAGGCCTACATCGCCTCCAACAGTGCCAGCCTGATTAATTACGGCGAGCGTTAGCGGTCCGGAGATCGCATCTCTTCGGCCCTCGTCAAGGCCACCGTCAACGCCGTTCCAAGCGGGTCGCCAACAAATGGCAGATGCAGTGGAGCAGGATCGGCGCACATCTTCTGCTGCAAACCCGCACGCAGATCCTCGATGACCGTCCCGACGCGCTTGGCGTGCAGCCCCTCACCTCGCCCGCGCCCCGCGGTGGTTCTTGCCAAGAGACGCTCGCTCGCATCTAACGAAAACCGCCGCTGCATTTAGCTGCATCCATTGTTCGGATGCGTGCGATCCAAACAATCAATTTGTTCAATCAGCTTCTTGAAAGCTAACCCTTGTTTGGTGGAACGTGGGCTCTGGTCGTCGACGCTGGCTTAATGCAGGGGCTGCACGCAGGAGATACAATGCACAGAGATCGCAAGCGGGTTAGCGGCATAATGGCTGGCCGACCGGTGTCATCCCCAGGCTGCTGCAGCGTGCGGCTTGTCTGTCCCTCCATGATCTCTCGGAAGACAGTTCCGAATACTGCGACCGGTTGCCCGCCTTGTGTGTCGCCTCGATCTCATAACCGATGGTGAGCTGCTCAATGGGCTATCCTTCGCCGGATAAGAGATGCAGTGCGAACGCTCTCGGGGATCATGCCGATCGTACGTACGTCCTGCTTACTCTGGTCAGGCATAGGGCGCAATTTGTTGGCCCAGCTATGAAACTCTTGCCGGAAGTTAGCTCTGCCGCGTGCGTGATGGCTTGAGCGGACTGACGCAACGAAGGCTCACGAGTATTCGGTTCCTGCGGTCATTATGACGAGACCCAACGGTACCTTCAACATCGGCGTGGTTCGACTCGCCGCGCGAAAACAGGCAAATCTCGATTGAATCCGTCACGCGGTGTCAGCCTGGCATTGGTGCCTTCCCTTCTCAACAACTATCAAATCAGCATTCACGATAGCCCAGTGATCGTTCTCACGTGCCGTAACGCCGTGCCTTCAGTTTCCACGTTCGCGTCGAGCTCGCGAGTGGCCAGAGTTCGGAACAGAACGGTCGAAGTCTAATCGCCGCGAAATTCAACGGAGGGTCAGCGGGGCCAAGGGGGCAAAGTGCGACGGTGTCTAAGCCGTCTTTATGAGGGGAGAGGTACACATGGCTTTCCTGTTCCAGCAGCATCCGGCCGCATACCGAACCGATGCGGAGCTAGAATTCAGGTCAGACTTTCGCAACCCATGCGCTGCGGGTCGAACGCCGTTTCCTTGGGAAACATGGCTCAGTGGCGACAAAGCATTTGTCCTCGCCTTAGCCGCCTCGATTGCGCTCTTGGTCGGGACGCAGAGGCAGGCCCCCAAGATCAACGACGCGGTCATAAGCGAGCTGCGAACGATTCAGATCAACGATGCATTGCTCCAGCGCGACGTCGCCCGTGCTCGGACCGACATGGAAGTGGACCACTCGGTTGCTTCTACCGGACAGGCATTGCAAAGGAATCTTGCAGACTTGCAGCGCGATTTCGAGATTTCGCCCGATGAGGCCTCCGGGCAATCCAGATTGCTCGCGCAGCTCGTAAACTCGATCGAAAACACGCAGGCTGCCATCTCAGCCTTGGTCAAGCATAATCAGCGTATGCAAAGCTCTCTCGCAGATCTTGCTCGTTCAATTGACCGCCTTGAGGGCGGCAAGCTTGAACTCTCCGAACTGATCGTGTTTTCAGTCGAACCGGGGCTTACCCTCGCCTCACAGATGGAGCTTCTCGAAAGATTTACTCCGGGCCAGGCCCGAGCTGTCGCGGATGTCGTGGCCAGGTTCCGCCCTGTCCTGTCTTCTTTATGGAGCTTGGAGCAAGCTGCCGATCAGATCGCATCCCTCGACACGTTCTCCAAGGCTGCCGAACTGGAGCGAGAGCATCTGAAAGGCTACAGTTTGGCCGGCGCGCAGGCGCAGCGTACGTGGCTTTTCTTTGGCTCTGTGTCCATATGCCTTTGCTTGGCAGCGATCATTAGGGCGTTCAGGCAGCATCTGCGGACCAACCGGTTAGAAAAAAGGTTGGAGCTTGAAGAGGAATTGAGCGCGATCGAAGCTCGCTTCAACGATAGTATAGCAAAGAATGCCTCGGCGCGCTGTTCCACCGAAGCAGCCCTTAGACTCATTCAACGCGTTTTCGATGCGGACCAATGCGCGCTTACTCTGGTGGATCCGAGTCTCATCAGGCATACCGAGTACTTTGTGGCGAACACGTGCATGCGCGTCTGGAACGTCGCGCTTATTGATGAACTCGTTTCACTTGTCCGCGCCGGACGGCCAGTGTTTCGCGTCATCCCGGCGGCGGAAATGGTTCGGACCGCCAGAGGCTCTTCCGGTGTTTGTCAAATTGTTGGTTGCAGCGCCTCCGGTCAGCAGGTTGCCGTTTGCATCCTCGTCTTTGAAGGAGATCGCTCACTCCCTTCAGCCGACGACCTCCGGGTTCTTGCCAGTTCTATTGCGCGTCTAAGCAACCATCTTGAAATGCAGCGTATAAATGCGGAACGCGACCTTCTGGTGAATCGATGGGAGCATGTGGAAAGGCTGAGGACTGTCGGCACAATCGCAAGCGGCGCTACACATGAATTCAATAATATTTTAGGATCAATAATTGGATTTTCAGAGATCGCACTAGGTCTTGTGCGTCGGCCCTCGAGAATTCAAAACTCCATCAACCAAATCATCTTAGCTGGACACCGAGCCAAGCTGATCGTTGACCAGATTTTGGCACTCAGCCAAAAACGCAAGCGCGTGGCAGTGCCTTTCAATATCTCCGAAATTGTAATGGACTTTGCGCCACTGCTGCGCATTACAGTTCGTGCAGATGTTCAGTTGCATTTCAAGATCAACGAGTGGCAAACGGTTGTCGAGGGCAGCCCAACTGAGATACAGCAGATCCTTATGAATCTGTGCAAGAACGCATCGGAGGCTGTCTTGAACGACGGCCGTGTCGAGGTTGGCGTTTCTCGGACCCGCATCTGCGAAACAAAGCGGTTGGCTCAGGGCACCTTGAGACCTGGAGATTACGTTCTGCTCTCCATCAGCGACGATGGCCCAGGAATCGCAGGTTCGGTACTTCCGCATGTCTTTGAGCCTTTTTTTACCACACGCTCTCGCGTCGGCGGGACCGGGCTGGGTCTTGCTGCAGTGGACAGGCAGGTGTGCGCGCTCGCAGGATGCCTAGACGTCAGCTCGGTTGTTGGCCGAGGTACGCGCTTTGATATTTACTTGCCAGCCTCCGAGGAGGAGCCAGTCAGCGCTGACGTCACTTTCGGCCCATACAACGGATCACCGGCCAACGGCGGAATCATTGCAGTCGTGGAGCCCGATCCAGCAGAGTTGGAGATTCACAAGGACAATATCGCCGCGCTGGGTTATGAGCCGATCGGCTTCGCGACCTTCGAAAGTCTTTGCGGCTGGATCGAGAGCGGGAAGGCAGCTGACCTGCTGATTTTGGCGAAGACGCCTTTCCTCGAGCGAGGACGGGCCGAGCCCGTATGCCCCACCATCATGGCGGTGCCTTTCATAGTCATCGGTGACATCGACCCCATGCCGGTCACATCTGACAATCAGGCCTTCGTCCTTCGGCTAGCGAGACCGGTCTCGTCCAGGACAATAGAGCATGCGATTCGTATAATGATGATGGCGTGATGCCGCCGACGCGCTCATTCTATGCAAGTAATGTGAGAAGGCCTGGCAAAAGACATCGAAGCAGAACAAAACGACGCGTCGCATCACAATGGACTTATCGATGCAGAGACGTTGTTCTAGCCTTAGTGCTTGTTAAGGAGGTCGGTTACTGTCTCTCCCCGTCGCCGGGCATCGGCGGCAAGCCATACCTCTCCCACCTCGTACAGGTCACCTTGGGTGTGGAACGGCACAATGACGTCAACGGCAGCCGACAGCATGTCAAGAAGCGTTCGATCTTCCACAGCGGCTCCTTGCGGGCTGCTCTTGACGAGGGAAAAGAGCTTTTTGAAGCCCTGGACCGGATCAGCCCCATGGATCGTTGATATTGATCCCGCATGGCCGGAGACGACTTCGCTAAGGTAGGCCCATGCAGCATCATCGCGCATCTCGCCGAGCAATATTCGATCAGGGCGCATGCGCAAGCTCGCTTGCAGCAGTTGCTCGGCTGTCACCGCACCTACGCCGGCTCGGTCCTTTGGATAGAGTAACCGGACATGGTTCTCGTGCGGGATTACAAGCTCCAGCGTGTCCTCGATACTTATCAGTCTCTCTTGCGGGGGTATAGCGTTGATCAAAGTCTTGCTCATTGTCGTTTTGCCGCTTCCAGTAGGTCCGCAAAGCAGCATCGTGAGCCGTCCCGAAACACACGCTTGCAAAAACTTCTCCAAGTCACCATCGTCGTATTGCTGAAGAATAGTTTCGTCCTGCCGCTCTTGGCGCTGTTTTCGTGACCGCCATTGATTCCAACGTGAGTATTCGTAGCGAGAAGAAACTTCCTTCAGTTCGGTCACACGACTTGAAGGACGCCGTATCGTCAGGCTTACTGTTCCTGAGGGAACAGCGGGCGGCAAACAGATCTGCAGCCGCTCTCCGTTCGGCAGCTCAGTCGCACAGAGGGGGCTTTGCGGTCCGACATCTTGCTTGCGCAGCGCTCCAGCGAGAATCGCGATGTCCTCCAGATCGTTATAACCTAGCGGTAGCGGATGTTTCGTGAAGACGCCGGCTTGTCGCACAAACGCTTCCCCAGGCCGGTTGATAGCGACCTCTTCGGTCCTCGGCTCCTCAAGCCATTTCAGAACGGGGTCGAGAAGCAAACGCAATTGAGGGTCAGCCTCCGATCGCATTGTTGTCTCTCCGGCGTTGGCGATGTTGGGGGGCTGGCGCCACGACAGTTGCCGTGAGACCGTATACATCCGAGAAATCGAGGTCGCGAGCCACAAAGATGGATACAGCATCTCCCTGGTTTTTCTTCAGGGTTGGCGGAATGTTGACCGTCGCTCTCAGTGTCGTCTCGACGGCTTGTCCGCCATTGCTCTGGAAGCTGTTGATGCCGCTTCCTCCGCCAGAGCTCGCCGCGTATTGACCGGCCGCCTGGAACGCGCCTTGAAGGACGCTCATCAGCATTGCTCCGCCAAAGCGTTCCCGGAAGTGATTATCCACCGTGCCAGGCACTCCGGAGCGGCCGAGCTCGTCAGCACCCGGCGATGCTATCGAAACGAGGGCATGGTCAGGTGTTTCGATGCGCGTCCACAGCACGAAGACACGCGCATCCCCCTGTTCGAGACCGTGCTGGATCTCGCCAATCACGGTCGTCCCACGATCCAAGAGCACGACATTGTTGGTGGCGCCGCGGACGTCTTTAGGTAAGACGCACTTCACATAGCCGGGTAAATTTGTGTCGACCGCCGTTTGCAAAAGGCAAGGAATGATCGTTCCCTGAGTAATCACGAGATCAGGGTGCGGCAAAAGTGTGGCCCGGCTCGGCTCCTGTATATCTGGCTTCAATCGGCCTGACAGATCGCCACCGATCGAGATCTCATCCGCGGTCGCGGGAGCATCCTTGTGGTCGTCTTCGCTCCGCTGAGCCACGCCGGGCTTTTGACTGCCGCTGCTGTAGGCGAAAATTGGTGATTCCTCGGGCGGCGGTTCAGCTGCCGCGGGTTGCGGTGTGGATGGCGCAGGATCTGCCGCCTGCGCCGCCTTTGCAGGTGCTGGAGGTTCGGGAGCAAGCTCAATAGGCACGGGGCGGAACGGCTCGGCGTTGGGGGAAATTGGCGGGTTTGGCTGAGAGGGTTCGTCTTGTGTGCTGGGACGACTTCCGAGCCAGATGAGCGACAGAGATGAGATGAGAACAAGACCGGCGACGGCCAATTTCTGTGGTCCCGAAACATGCCGGCGGGCCGGCTCCGAGACCAACGATGCGGATGCATTTACATCGTGTCCCGACTGTGGGCCGGTTTCATTCATCGGCCCGAGCCTTTCAAAACGCGCCACACGTCGGGTCTCACTGTACCGGTCCCCGGCGCTCGTCCAACAGGATCATATGCCCTGTTGAAAATCGACAATACCGTATTGCCATCTCTCAGACGCCATTCCCGGGCGACTGCGGATACTTCAACATAGTCGCCTTTGACTGTGAAGTTGGCAGCGGCTTCCTTGCCGTCGGGATTGATAATGTAGAGGGAGGGTATACGGGAATTGCTTGCGAAGCCAAATACGGTGGTAAAGCCATTGTCGAAAACCTGCAGCGGCGCCAGCGATCGATCGCCCTTTGCGACGTAGTGAAAATTGCTTTCGTCGGAACTGGCAGTTGTACCGGGCCGATTCAACAAATCCTGAACCCTCTGTTCCTGCAGCACCTTTGCCCGGGCCTGACCAAGAATCGAGCGCTTTTCTGCTGCCTGTCTCAAAGCAGCGGCCTCATCACCGGGATAGGTGAACTGCACACTGTAGTATAAGTCAGGTTGCTGCTCATCTAATTTTGGCATCGCTCTCGTTGAAATGCTGAAGACATATCTGCGGGTACCGGACTCACTGTCGGCCAGAACGACGACCGGCTGCGGCGGCAGGATCCGGCTGGCCTTGAAGAACAGGTAGTTGGCGCGTGGGAGCGCAGCCAGGTCTTTGCTATTGGAAACGGCCACGGCTGCAACGGTCTCGTTGGCCGCGAATGTGACGACCAGCGTTGCCCCCACCGCGGTCGACAGGCGCACCACTTCGTCGGGACGGTAAGCCAAGTAGCGCATCCGCGCATCATGCTTGCCGGCAAGCGGGGTGTCTTCCGCGGAAGCCTCCAGCGTTAAGAGTAGTGAACAGGCCAGTGCGAGAAACGCTCTTTTTGTCATGGCTGCACGTCACCCAGGTTCGACACGCTATCTTCCGAGGTTTGATAGGAAGTGACGAGTAGACCTCCCGGATTGGTGAGCCTTGATTGGGCAGGCAGATCTGTCAGGCGCTCGTAGCGGATGGTTGCTGTCCAGGTGGTCACCAACGGCATCTGCCCATCGATGGAAAGGGTGCGTTTGTATCGGATCTGTTGAACGTCCGGACTGATGTCGTTTGAGGAAATATGCCCGACTTCGAGCTTGCCGAGCTTGCCGACTGTGACTTGCGGCGAGGTGGGATTCGGATAATTGAAGAACTCTTGATATTGCTGCCGCACAGCCGGTGCGCTGAAACTGGATACGAGGTCATAGCCGTATTGGGCGGAATCGGCTGTGTAGCTCTCGCGCAGGCGTACATATTCCCACAGCGAAGCATTTATGACGGCTCGCTCTTGGGTTGCCGGCAGTCGAGAGACTGACACTTCGCTGTCAACTGTTCCATCCGGGCGTACCCAGAGGAACACAGGTACGAGCTTGGCCAACGGGACCATGGCAGCGATGGTAAATGCCTGCGCAACATTTCCTAGGACCGCCGCTGCCGCAAAGGCTATGAGGGCCTTTGACAGGCGCCGCGCAGACTTCGCTCGTGAAGTTTGAAACGCTTCCACCTTCTTATAGTGGGCGGCTAGCGTTTCTCTCTCCACCAGAAGGGCATGTTCAGGAAATTTCACTTGGGCTCTTTCGCACATTCGACTTCAAGATCTTCAGGGGAGGTTTCCCATTGTCCCACGTTCAGTTGGAAAGGCGAACCCGAGCAGGTGGCAAGCTTATCGGTTGTCTTGCAGGCCGCCAAAGCCAGTATTGACAAAAGTAGATAGTATTTCATGTTGAGGTACCGCGCTTGTCGATTGATTAACCACCTGCCGTTTTGGCAATGCGGCGATTGAGGCTGCTAAGAGATTGGTTCGCACCTGCCCAAGAACCGCCGGCTATGCTGCTGGCGATCGTCGGAAGCGCGACGATCAAGGCGTCACCAGCTAGGAAAAGCATATCGAGCTCGTAAAGCCCGATGATCTTGGCTGCTGTCGTACCCTTGTATTTGATCACCGCAAGCATGACTCCCAGCGCGACTGATTCGGCCGCGATAACTATCGTTGCAACGATGTTGAGGAGGACAAGCAGCAGCCCGTATGAGAGCAGTTGCCCGATCCATCTGGTAGCCATGTCTCGAGTGTGATCAAAAAGATAGCCTACAAGAACGAGGGGGCCGATCGCCAGGAGCACCTTCGTCAGAATTCCAACGGCATCATAGATCTCGAACGCTGTCCAGAGCGAGCCGTACAAAATCCATTGCGCTCCCTGGAAGGCAAGTATGTCCTGCTGATTCATTGGCCCAATTTCGGAAGCAATCCGCTGAAAGGCACTCTGACTTGCAGCGAACATTACGTCGAGCTTCTGGGGGATACCGATGAAGGGCAAGGTGCTTCCGCTGATCTGGTGGGCAAGCTTTGGAATCGTGTCGTCGAAGACCGATTCAATGTACAGCTGATAGTTGGCCTGCCCTAGGATGAGGGCGACGACAATCGATACCGTGACTACGCGCGAGATACCTCCGCGCGCGTCGACTTGACCGCGCATGACCAGAAAGCCTTGGATTATGATCCAGAGCGTGACGCACGCAACCAGAGGCGCACTGACCGCCTCTTGGACGTTTCCAATCACTTTGTGCAGCCCCACCGTAAAGGCCCCATGAAAGATCGCGTGTATGGCCGTGAATGGCGCAGGAATTCTGAAAACCATTGCGTGAACCTTATTTGCCCCTGATCAGCGCAGATGAGCCGGATGAACTAAGCGTCGCTACTCAAACATTCTGGCGGTGTCCTGGCGTTCGCGACGCTGCATCGCGGCCTCCTCTGCGGCGTGAAGGCTCGCTTGTGCAGTGGCCATCGTCAGCAGACTCGTGGCCTGGACATTTTGGATAATCGCATCATGAATCTGCTTGAGGACCAGACCGTTGGTGACGGTGGCCTGCACAATATTTCCCGAGCGGGAAAGCTGACCAAGCGTGTTGTCGTTGGCCTTAAGGCGCTTGTCCATTACGCCCAGAGTGTCGGCCGCAAGAGCTGCGGCATTGATGGCACCAGCGATTTGTCCCTGTAACAGTTTCGCTTCTGAATCCGTGCCGTCGACTTTCCGGTTTGGGTTGTCCGCAATTGCACGCGCTTTAATCGAAGTTGGCGCCTGACCCTCAAACATCTGCCTCTCAAGCTGATTGCCCGACGGGTAGTGATTTCCTTGGTTCAGTGAACTTAGCAGCCCCGTGACACCGAATGACGACCTTAGTATCTCCACCATTTCCATCGTCGTAGCGACCGTCTGGGCTGACTTTATCAGGATCTGCGCAGTGGAAACCGCTGTTAAGCCCGCTTGTGTTACTACCGCCGGGTCGATGACGACAAATTGCGCCCGGGCCTGTCCGCTAAGCAGAAAGGAAGCGGCAAGCGTCGTTGCTGCAAGCGTGGGAAATCTCATGAATATTCCTCCGTCAGTCTTGAATTTCGTGGTAACGAGTCATGAACTTGTCGAGCCACCCGCTTGGGGCATCTCCGTGCTGGTCACGAAGCTGGTCGACAAAGCGCACGGTGTTGGCCCGCCCCGAGAGTACGGCTACATACTCGCGCATCTGGCCAAGATCGAATTCGCAAACAACACTCCCGCTCTCGCGCTTGAGCAAAAACTTGCGGCTGCCAATTGCCATTCCCTGGCGGATTGCCTCGAACTCCTGCGTGGTGCACTTCAAGCCATCGACATACGCGGCCCGGTCGGCCGTCGGTGATGGGTAGAAGATCTTGGTCATGCATTGTGCAACGAGACTGGCTCCAAGGGGCGATTCAAGCACGTGTTCAGGCTGCTGCGTTGCGAGTATCAACATGCCGTTGTTCTTGCGGACGGTGAGCAGGAACTTGTCGATAACAGCCGAGAACTGCGGGTTGAGCAGATAGAAGCGAAATTCGTCGCAGCTCATGACGAACCGACGGCCATCGACAACAGCGCCCACGCGGTGCAGAAGATATGCGGCGGCCGGCGCACAGACCTCCTCAAATTCCAGGAGCTGCGTCATGTCGAAGCCGGTAATGGAGGCATCCAGCCTGACTTCGTCCTCATCGCCGTCAAAGGCCCATCCAAGCGCATTCCCTCTACACCACCGCTGCAGCCGTGCTCCCGCGCCCTCCGAGGGGCTGTGCAGCAGGAATTCGCGCAGGCCCGCAAGTGAGCGCATGGCGGGTTCGAACGAAAGTTGACGAAGAATGCCACGTTCCAGTCGACGGCTTTCCTCCGGCGAGATCGGACCACGGCCGTCACTCTCGATGAGGGCCATCAGCCATTCGCGCAGAAAATCCAACGAGGCGGAGGTGTTGTCCAGTCCGCGCAGAGGGGCCAAGCCGCTCGGAGCGCCTCTGCGCAACGCAAGGTATGTCCCTCCCGTGGCTCGCACCAGCAGTTCACCACCCCGGTCTTTATCGAAAAAGACGATGGCGCCATTGCGATCGACCACGCTTTGCTCAAGCATCGCGAGGATAAAGGTCATCAGCGTCGTCTTGCCTTTGCCGACGGGTCCGAATATCGCCGTCATGCCGACGTCATTCTCATGGGGGATGTAGTCGAAAGACGTTCCACCGTTTGTGCGAAAGCGCGCAACAGCTTTGCCCCAGTGGCCGGAGCTGGAACCGCTGGGGAAGTTCTCAAATGAGACAAGCCCGGCAAAATTGTACGAGGTGATCGCCCCGGGGCGCGTGCGCCACCTGTTGTTCCCCGGGAGTTGGGACCAGTACGCGGCCTCCATGCCGATACCCTCTTGGACGATAACGGCGCCTGTGTCGGCCAGCCTTGCGCGCGCATTTGCTGCGCGATCGGCAAGGCTATTGAGGCTGTCGCCATAGACGCACAGGCTCAGATGATGCGAACCCATGACGAACTCGTTGCTTGCCAGTGCGTCCTCTGCCTCGGCAAGTTCATTGATCTGGGTGAGAGCCTTGTCGCCGGCGCTCGTCATCTGGCTGGATTTAAGGCTAAGCTTCGCATGAGCTTGTGGCCGAGTGAGGAAGGAAAAGCTCTGGCTCAGGACAAGCGGGAAGTTGGCGGACAGTAAGGGATTTAGCATGCCTGGCCGCGTCGTCGCCGGATATTCACGGAACGAAAACAATGATCCCACGGAGCTATCCCCGGGTCTTCGAATCTCAAGCGCCCGCTTCCCGCAGATGACCCGATCAGTGTAGATCGAGGCGCCAAGCGAGCCGGTAACCATCGGAACCGGAAGAAACCGGCAAGTCATTATCAGCCGAAGCGCCTCACCAATTTCCGTGAAGAGCACGTTGCCTTTCTCGCGAATACCCAACCGGCGCAGACCGTAACCGCCGAGTGAGCCAGCAATGATCTGCCAGAGGTCCTCCAGGCTTCGCAGTTGTGTGGCCAGATCGTTGTCATTCCGGCTGGGGGATTTGGCAATGCGCCAGCCGATCTTACCGATTGCGGTGCGGGGGGACACGACGATAGTGAGGAAGTGATCGTTGCGAAAGAGCTTGCCCGACAGCACATGGCGCTCATAGGCCTCGCTCAGACTGCCAGCAAATGCACTTTGAAACTGGCGCGATGCCGGCTCCGGCACATCGTTGTTTCGCACAAGATGAGCGTATAGCGTGACATTGTCATCCGCGATGTTGCGCAAAAGAGTGTTGAACGCGCGGCAGCGCGAATTGCGCATCTCTGCGTCTTCCAAATCAAAGGGCAGGCCGTTCACGTGTGCCATGGCCATGATCGATCCGTCTTCCAGCAGGACAACCTGATCGCTGAGATGACCGACATACGGAAGATAGATCTCGCCAGATCTCTCGGTCCGGCCACTGGCGCCAAACATTACACCATTCCTCTTCCGCGTTTCGGCACTCTGATCGGATTGACGCTGACGCTCGCGCCACCCCAGACCGGCCCGTCCACGCTTCTGCCGGCCGTCTGCAAATAGAGGAGCGCGACGCTTGCGGCGTTATAGTCACGCTCAACCACCAGCCGTGCCCCGAACCAGAGTGGCACGAGCACGATTTCATAAAGTGGGTTTTGAAGGACAATGATGACGAGACCAGCCAACATCATCAGCAATCCGGCCAGCGTCAGCGGCACCCCCAGAAACAGTGCGGGACGTGTCGCCGCCACATAGAGGGTGCTCACTTCCAACCGGTCGCTCATCAGCCACCGCCTATGAGCGCCTTGCCCAGGAAGCTTGCGCCGAACATGATGACGATCCCTCCAACGACACCCGCAACCAAGCCAAGTGAAGCACGACCGAACATCCAAGAGATGCCGATGGCCACGAGTCCGAGCACGGCCAGTGATTGTCCGAAGGGGCCAAGTATGAAGGTGCAGATATTCTGGACCATCTTGGCGGGATCCGTCCCTCCGGTCACCTGAGCCGAGGCTGGCCCGATGGAGAAGACCGTCCACGCGGCGCCTGCAGCAGCCGCCGGTACATATTCAGCCGTCGTGCGCAGCATGGAAAAAGGCGAAGGAACACGCGTTTTAAGCGCACGAATTATTTTGAATGGCTTCATCATTGTATCTCCATGGTTCAATCGAATACGAGTTTGTTCGGGTTCGAGGGTTCCCGCTCTTCCGCAGCCTGGCTGCCTGTCGGACCGGAGGGATCGGCCCCGGAGCGGTTTGACTCATACGAGCCCCAGATGTCCCAAGAATTTTGTTTGGGCTGCTTTCCATTGGCCTGTTGGCTCTGTTGGAGCAGAGCCGGCACGGCTTTCCGACCGGATGCCTCAAGGTGTGGCGCATCTGGAGCGGTCGGCTCCAGCGTTCGCTCGAGATGACTCGCGATGTCCTTTGCGGCCGACTCGACCTTGCGTACATAACCGTTGGTGAAGCCACGCGTGACGTCGCCCGTGTTGTAGGCCGAGATGGCACGGCGAAGCGCCAGTTGCTGCGCCGGAGCAGTCGTGCCGCCGGCATACCGGCTTTCAAGCAAGTGGGCGGCGGCCGATAGCGAGGCGCAGGGCTCGAAAGCCTTTTCCGGCGTGAGATTGAGGAAGGAAAAGTTCTTGCTGTTTATCTGCATCAATCCGACATCGACAGAATGTTGTGCTTCGAGGCGGTTCTTGATGCCCCGCGTCGCTTCCAGGCGGTCTATCCAGCGAAGCTGCTCACCTGTGGTGTTGTCATGAGCCACCAGCGTTTCAAAGCCACTTTCAATTTTGGCAATCGCGGCGAGCGTGGACGGCGCAACCCAGGGAGCGCATTTGCGCGACAGGCCGTGGAATTCACGGGGCGAAAGTGGCGCGGGCTCGGCTGGGAATGACATGGATGTCAACAGGGCGATGGCCAGCGGCCAAGCTGCAATAAACATTCCTATCCCCTACCTTTCGAAGCGTCCGGACCGGTTCTGGCCCTGTCCGGCACGCGCTTATCGGGCAGGTTTGTTACTGCGTGATGTTCAAGTTCAGCTTTTTCGGTTTCAACTGAAGCAAAGAGCTTGTTCGTGTCCGGGTGCATGGGCACCTTGCGCATGCGCGGGTTGCGCGGGCGCGATCAGCCGGCACATCTCGACCATCGCGGTGGATCATTCCAGCGCGGGATTGCCCGTCCCGGCTGTCCGTTGCTCTTGCAGCGTCAACCGCGACTTGGCATGGGCGGTGATGGAATCTTGTGTCAGCGCCTGGCCGAAGGACAAAATGGGGAGCTTGGCGGGTTCATCTCAGGCTGCGGAAGCTTGGGTCGATCGAACGCGAGAACCGACTAGGGCGCCGAGATGCCCAATGTTGCGACATGCTGCCGTTGTTGCAAGAGACAGCCATGCGCCCTGCATACTCAGGCATTGGTTGAAACCGCGAGTTCGTCCGCGAAGCTCGTCGGAGGCGCAAATACGCGGGACGAGGGTCAACTGGGAAGACGTGGCGGCGCAGCCGGCCTGGTGCGAGACCTGGTTCAGCTGTTCGGCCGCGCCGCGAACTGGTGGGTCACGCACAGTCCCATCGGCAGAAACCGCAGGCGGATTGACGCAGTCCGACAGCGCTCTCGACAAGTACAGTGACAGGCTCAAAAGGAAAGGTATTGCATTCAACCGAGAAATGTTAGCTCGCAAGGTAACCGCAACCGGACCTGCCGATCGCTCGGAACAGGATTGGCGCCGCCGGCCACCTCCCAATGACCTGCCTTGGGCAGGAGACATACCGTTGGCACAAGGTCACTATACCGAATCACGGCCGTTCTTCGGCCAACCGCCTCTGCGATCAGTCAAACGCCGCGCTGCTCCACCGCGTCCGAGCCGCACGCACGAGCGGGAGGATTTCGAGGTGATCCAGGTCCGCAAGCGCCAGAAACGCGAAGAAGATGCAAGGACATGGCAAGCGACCGAGCGTCCGTGCCGTCGTAATCAAGTGGTGTTGGCAGGCCTGCACCAACGGCGGAGCTCGCGAATAAGCGAAGGACCACACGGCAGGGTCACACCGGCGCTTGCAGATGTGTGGTGGCCACCGGCTGCCTGGATGCGGTCAATTCGCTGTGGATGAAAAGACCAGGCCGAGCAACGGCCTCACATTGGCCGCACGCACCCGCGAGTGGTAGCAAGGGGCAGCTGTTCTGCGTCGGTGCCCCAAGGGTTGCTCGGCAACAGCTTTAGACAAGGGGATTCAAGATTGAAGGTGAGCCGTTGAAACATGTTCTTGTCATTGACGATGATGCCGCAATGCGACGCCTCATCTCCCAGTATCTCATGATGCATGCCTTGAAGGTGACCGCAGTCAACGATAGCAAGCAGTTTAACTACGTTCTATCGCATGAGCCAGTCGATCTCGTGGTTGTTGACCTCAACCTAGGCCGGGAGGATGGGCTTGCCATCGTCCGCAACCTGGCGACAAAATCGGATTTACCCATCATAGTGATCAGCGGCGACCGGCTTGATGAGGCGGAAAAAGTCGTTGCGCTGGAGCTCGGCGCAACCGATTTCATCCCCAAGCCTTTCGGGCTGCGCGAGTTCTTGGCCCGCATTCGAGTAGGGCTACGCCAGCGCATTTCCAGTCCGCGAACGAAAGATCATCGCTCATTTCGGTTCGGAGCCTGGAAGCTCAGCGTCAAGCAGCGGCGACTGATCTGTGCGGAGCGTGGCGAAGTCAAGCTTACCGCATGTGAGTTCAACCTGCTGATCGCGTTCCTGGAGAACCCCCGCAATGTCCTATCCAGAGAACGGCTTTTGCTCGCGAGCCGTGTGCGTGGAGAAGAGGTCTACGATCGAAGTATCGATGTCCTAATCTTGCGCTTGCGCCGAAAGCTGGAGGCTGATGCGGCCAATCCAAGGCTAGTCAAGACATGCCGTGGTGCAGGGTATTTCTTCAACGCTGACGTAGACGTTAGCTACGGAGGCACCTTGGCCGCGTGACAGGAGCTATTCTGGAGATTGGCTGACGAGGCTGATGAAGCGTGGCGGTGTTTTCTGGCGGCCTTTAGCTCGGCGCCTGGATGTCGGACCCAAGGCAGCATCTCGTCGATCTGGCTGGGATGGCTGTTGACGATCCTGGTGGTGAGGACGTCGGCGAGATAACCGAGTGACTCGACACCATTGAGCCTGCAGCTTTCGATCAGCGACGCAATGACTGCCCAGTGTTCGGCACCGCGGTTCGAGCGGGCGAAGAGCGCGTTCTTGCGGACGGATTGAGCGCTCGACGGTGTTGTTGTCGATCTCGGTGCGACCGTCGTCAACGAAGCGCGAGAGGCCTTCGCAGCGTGAGAGCGTGTAGCGGATTGCCTCGGCAACCTTGGTCTTCTGACCGATCAGGCCGAGCTTTCACGCAGCCAAGGTTCAAGATGGCGACAATAGCGCGGCTATTTTCCCGACGCGTCGCACGGCCTTCATCGGCCGATCGGCCGCGGATATCGTCCTCGATCTTATTGAGGTGGGCGATCGTCTCAGCGCCTCGCTGGCGATCGGCGAGTTCCAGGCCTACATCGCCTTCCAACAGTGCCAGTCTGATCAATTACGGCGAGAGCTACCGGTCCGGAGATCGCATCATGTCAAACGGCTTCCAAAACTGACCCTCGATCGGCGTCCAATTTTGACCCCCTATGCAGTGCGCGGCGGTCAGCATTCGCCCGGGCGGAGCTGGTCAGGGTTGCGCAGCCCGGGCGAACGCGGATGGCGCTGGCAGCTTGATGGGGTGATCAGGCGCGGTTCTTGAAGCGCCAGGATTCGTTTCCGGTCTCGATGATCTCGCAATGATGGGTGAGACGGTCGAGCAGCGCTGTCGTCATCTTGGCGTCGCCGAAGACGGCGGGCCATTCTCCGAACGCCAGGTTGGTGGTGACGATGATCGAGGTCCGTTCATAGAGCCTGCTGATCAAGTGGAAGAGCAATTGTCCGCCGGCCTGGGCAAAGGGCAGATAGCCGAGTTCATCGAGCACGACGAAGTCGAGCCGGGTGAGGTAGTCGGCGATACGGCCCTGCTTGCCGCCGCGGTGCTCGGTCTCGAGCCGGTTGACGAGATCGACGACGTTGAAGAAGCGGCCACGTGAGCCGTTGCGGATCAGGGAGCGGGCAATGGCGATTGCCAGATGCGACTTGCCGGTTCCGGTGCCGCCGATGAGCACGGCGTTGCGCTGGTCGGCGACGAAGGTGCCGTTAGCAAGGTCCCGGACCAGCACCTCATTGACCGGCGTGCCGTCGAAGTCGAACTCATCGATGTCCTTGGCGATCGGCAGCTTGGCGACGGTGAGCTGGTATTTGATGGAGCGGGCCTGCTTCTCGGCGATCTCGGCCGACAGCAGATCGCCGATGATCCTCGGCGGCTCATGCTGACGCTTGATGCCTGTCGCCATGACCTCGTCATAGGCGCCCCGCATCCCGTAGAGCTTCAGCGTGCCCATCAGTTCCAGAACCTGGGTGCGTTCCATCAGCTTGCCCTCCTGAGGCTGTCGTAGCGGGCGCAGTCGGCTTGCGGTTCGTGCTGCAGGCGAAGAGCGTCCGGGGTGAGAATGGTGACTGCCGGCGCCGGATCGCGCTGCCGCGCCAGGATGTTGATGATGACGGCGGATGAGCAGACATTCTGATCGAGCGCGTCCTGGCAGGCAGCCTCCACGGCATCAATGCCGTCGGTCAACACCGTGGCCAGGATTGACACCATCTGCCGATCGCCGTCATGCGCCGCTTTTAATCGGCGTCGGATACGCTCCATCGCTGGTGGCAGAGCCCAGTCCCGGAATGGCGCGCCATTGCGCAGCGCGCCGGGCTTGCGGGCAAGTACAGGGACGTAATGCCAGGGATCGTAGACCGTCTCGTTCCGCCCGAAGGAGCGGGCATGTTCGGCGACGACCACGCCGTCCTGGCGGATGACGATCCTGTCGGCATAGGCATGGATCTCGACCGGGCGGCCGACGGCCGTCGACAGGACCGAGTATTTGTTGGTGTCGAAGCGAACCGTGCAGGTCTTCGACACCGAAGCCGGCACCGTGTGGAATCCGTCGAAGGGGCCGCGATACTCGACCAGTTTGCCGCGCTCTTCCTCGAACACGTTCCAGATCGTTCGTTCCGGTTGCTCGACGTGACGATGCGCCTTGGCGTAGGCGACGCACTTGTCCTGCAGCCAGGCGTTCAGCTCCTCATAGGTCTTGAAGCGCAGCCTGGGCGTGAAGAAGCGCTCGCGCACCAGCCCGACCTGGTTCTCGACCTGACCCTTCTCCCAGCCTGACGCCGGCGTGCAGGCGACCGGCTGCACCAGATAATGGCTGCACATCTGCAGGAGGCGGCGATTGTATTGGCGGTCCTTGCCAACAAAGATCGTTTCCACCGCCGTCTTCATGTTGTCGTAGATGCCGCGCGTGCAGGCGCCGCCGAAGAAGGCAAAGGCCCTGTCGTGGGCGTCGAACACCATCTCCTGCGTCTCCCGCGGATAGGCTCTGACGAACATCATGCGGCTGTGGCAGAGCCGGACATGGGCGACCTTCACGGTCACCGTCACGCCGTTGATCAGGACGATCTCGTGGCTCCAGTCGAACTGGTAGGCCTCGCCCGGCGCGAAGAACAGCGGCACATAGGCGTCCGCCGTCGCCGACCCCTGCGCCTTCGCCCAGCTCTTCGCGTAGCGGCGGACGGCGTCATAGCCACCCTCGTAGCCGAGACTGCAAAGCTCTTCGTAAATCCGGATCAGTGTCAGTTGCTCGCGCGCCGCCTTGCCACGGTTGCCATTCAAGAACCCGTCAAGCTGATCCTGCCACGGACCGATCTTCGGCTTGGGCTGCCGCTCGCGTTCGTAGGAGAACGATGTCTCATTGGATCTAAGAATCTTGCGGACGGTGTTCCGCGACACATGCAGCTCGCGACAAATCCGCTTGAGAGACCATCCCTGCACATGGAAGGCGCGCCGAACCCGGGCAATCGTATCCACCGACTTCATCCCCACACCATCCGCTCGCCACGACGAGCTGATGGTCGCAAATCAAAGCATCAGGGGGGTCAAAATTGGACGCCGATTCCCCGGCTTATGGGGTCAATTTTGCACGCCGATTCACACGCATCAGCCTCTCCGTCGCCAAAAGAGCTGTTCTGCTTAGCCGTCGAGCTCAACGCCCAGCGTCGGAGCGCTCTCTGCTTCTGAAGGAAGCCATGAGGTCCGCTCGGGCTTGATCGGAGGCTTGGCCGATGGACGTTGTGTTTGCCTCGCTCGGCTGCCGCCCGATGGCGAGGCTTTGCGAATTGTCAGTCCTTTGCCTTTTCGCTGGTCTCAACGGCGCTGTGTAACGTTCAGTGTTGATGATGACGCCCTCGCTGTTCACGCGGTTGCTCCTGTGCAGTGTACTCGTCAGCTTGTCCTCGGCCTCGCGCGTCTGGCCCAAGTGCCGTTCCAACGGCGCTGGCGCGACCTGTCTGGCTTGCTGCTCTTGCAAGGCGGCGTGTTGCACCTGCGACCCGGCTGCTGCCAAAGCTTCGGCAGGGCTTGCGGCAAGCTCGTGCGGCAAGCGCCCCTCTCTCAGTCGGTTTTGCAGCGCCTGCCGATCGGCGACGAGGTAGTTGAGGTGCAGCGGCAGCTGCTGGTCTGGCCGCTCTTCGTTCGCCAATCGACGAACCAGCTCGCGCGTGCCGTCCACCACGAAGACGCCGCAGTCAACAGCGTTTTTCTGCTGCGCCATGTCGGGTGTTACCAGGGTCGCGTCCAGTCTTGTAGCGAGCTTTCGTGCAGGCGCGTCGTTGTATCGCTGTTCATTTTGCTGGATGGAGTCGTAGTGATAGGCGACCGCTCTTTCCGGATCGCGGCGATCTACGAGGAGCAGCGACCAATGGGTGCCGCGGTCAATACCCACCCCATCGTTCACTGGCACGAACAGGAAGTCGGATGGGCCGGCGTTTCGATTATAAATCGACTGCAATGTGCCTCGCGCGTCTTGCTGCTCCATGTGGCGCAGCAGATGGGAGACCGACGGATCGACCAGCCGCGTCCGGGCGGCGAGCGCTGGATCGGCCTGCTGCAGCAGCTGCTCGAGGAATTCGTAATCCCTCTGGATATGTTCGTCGCCCAGCAGTTCGGTGGCCCCGAGCACCGCCCCCCGGGGGAGATTGGACGAGCCTGACGGAAGGGCTTCGATGTGTGCATCGGAGGAGGTGGTCAGATCGACCAACGGAACCCCGAGATGGGTGTCTGAGAGCCTGGCGGTCGCTGGCAAGGCGGGTCCCGGAGCCCTTGCCGGTACTGCTGCCGCTCCAGCTTCCCTTATCGCTCCGCGATGGAGGAGCCAAACGTCGTTGCCCTCCTCTGGCCTCCGGGCGGTGTAGCCGTGGCCTTTAATCTCGTAGTTCCATTCCGGCTTGTCTGCGTCCGGCAAGAGGCCATAATGGTACAAGGAAGAGAGCATCGCCTCTGGGACGCGTTGAGTCCCATGGGAGAAGCCTTTGGGCACGGCGAACGAAACATTTATGGAGTCCTCGATCGCAGCCGGGGGCGCCTCGGACCTTGCTGAGGGCGCGGCCCCCGCATGCAGCCTTCCGATGTGTTCGGACCCTGTCCCTTGAACCGGTACCCCTTGCAATGGCAATTCACCCAATTGCCGCATGGGGGGCTGCATCGGTACGCGGCCGCCTGAATTGCCGATTTCGCTCGGCTGCTGCTGAATGGCGGCGGCTTGCGGCGTATTCAGGGCCCTCTGCCTCTCCGCCGGCCGCAACGGCGCCGTCGAATGTTCATTGTTGATGATGAACCGCTCGGGTGGCAGGAGGTTGCCCTGGTCGAGCGCATCCGGCCAGGGCCGGATCTGCTGTTGGCTGGCAGCCAAGACTGGCGGGGCGGCGGCCTCAACTCCGGCGTGCCCAGAGCCGGCCGCTGCCAAAGCGTCCGCCACGATCCTGTCTGACGCAGGCTTCGCATCGCGAACCCGTTCAAGCGCCCAGCGGAGATAATCGTTGCCTGGAAACAACACCTCGGCGAATTCGATCCGCGAATCATGATCCAGCCCAGAGATCGTCCGGCCCCGCCTGTCAAGCGCCTCAGAAAATCTGCGAAGACTATGACCATAGACAACACGGGTGCTTGGGGCCAAGCTGCTGTCACTGGTCACTTGTTCCAAGACATGCGCATCTGCCTTTGAAGGCACCGTCACTGGCCACCGGCCAGTCGCTGAATAGCCCGGCTCATGATACGCACGCAGGACGTTCAACGCCGGCCTTATATCCCTTATGTCAGTGTCTTTCGGAAAGAAGGTATTGAGGTGATCGACCAGGGATTGGTGATTTTTTAGATCAGTCGCTTGGCCACGAGCACCGAGATCATTCGCCAATCGGCGAAGCGCATTCGAGTATATTCGGAGCGTCGGCGCGCTATGGTGTTGCTGAGCCTCAGCATGGGCGATCGCCTTATCAATCACGTCCCGGTGTTCGTCGGACAAGTGGGGATAGCGGTTAGCCGGGGCACCAACAGTCGCTGAATAGCCCGGCTCATGATAGGCACGCAGGACGTTCAACGCCCTCTTCATATCATCGTTTTTCGGAAAGAAAGCATCGAGGTGATCGACCAGGGATTGGTGATTTTTTAGATCAGTCGCTTGGCCACGAGCGCCGAGATCATTTGCCAATCGGCGAAGTGCATACCTGTATTTTAGGACCGTGCTCTCGCTATATTTTTGCTGAGCCGCAGCGTGGGCGATCGCCTTATCGATAAGGTCGCGGTGTTCGTCGGACAAATGGCGATAGCCGGTGGCACGGGCGCCACTCGCGACAGGTTCGGCTCGGCGCGGCTCGGCCACGTGCTGCTCAAAACCCGCTTGCCGCGCTTGGCCAGCATCCGGCAAGGGACCAGGGCGGTCCAAGAAAGAGAGCATCGCGTCTGGGACGCGTTGAGTCCCATGGGAGAAGCCTTTGGGGACGGCGAATGAGACGTTTATGGAGTTCTCGATGGCAGCGGGGGGTGCCTCAGCCCTTGCGGAGGGCGCGGCCTCCGCATGCAGCCTTCCGATGTGTTCGGACCCTGTCCCTTGAACCGGTACCCCTTCCAATGGCAATTCACCCAACTGCTGCGTGGGGGGCTGCATCGGCACGCGGCCGCCTGAATTGCCGATTTCGCTCAGCGGCTGCTGAATGGCGGCGGCTTGCGGCGTATTCAGGGCCCTCTGCCTCTCCGCTGGCCGCAACAGCGCTGTGTCATGTTCATTGTTGATGATCACCCGCTCGGGTGGCAGGTGGTTGCCTTGGTCAAACGCATCCGGCCAGGGCCGGATCTGCTGTTGGCTGGCAGCCAAGACTGGCGGAGCGGCGGCCTGAACTCCGGCGTGCCCAGATGTTGCGAAAGCGTCCGACACGCTTCTGTTGGGGTCCTCCGGTCCAGCACGCATCCCTGGATTGCTGAACAAAGATGAGGCGGCTTGATCACCCTGCCGCTGCTGAAGCACTTCGCGGAACCCCTGTTCCAGTCGCAGAAGCTCCTCTGGATTGGTTGGCGGCTTGTGAGCTCGATTATCGAACAGCGGCCGCAAGGCCTCGGGAACCTCCGCATTGTGAACCCGCTGCAGCGCCAAGCGGAGTTTCTTGTTGCCTGGAAACAACGCCTCGGCGAGTTCGGTCCGCGAATTGTGATCCAGCCCAGAGATCGTCTGGCCCCGACTCTCAAGCTCCTCAGAAAATCTGCGAAGAAGACGACCATAGACGACACGGGTGCTTAAGGCCAACCCGCTGTCACTGCTTAATTTTTCCAGGATACGCGCATCTGCCTTTGACGGCACCGCCGCTGGCCACCAGCCAGTCGCTGCATTGCCCGGATCATGATACGCACGTAGGACGTTCAACGCCGTTTTAATGTTCTGGTCATTCGGAAAGAAAGTATCGAGGTGATCGACCAGGGATTGGTGATTTTTTAGATCAGTCGCTTGGCCACGAGCGCCGAGATCATTCGCCAATCGGCGAAGCGCATTCGAGTATATTCGCAGCGTGTCCGCGCTCTGGTTTTGCTGAGCCGCAGCGCGGTCGATCGCCTTGTCAATAACGTCCCGGTGTTCGGCGGACAGATGGGGATAGCTGGCAGCAGGGCCGCCAGCAGTCGCTGAATAGCCCGGCTCATGATACGCACGCAGGGCCTTCAACGCGCTCTTCATATCAACGTCTTTCGGAAAGAAAGCACCGACGTGATCGACCAGGGATTTGTGATCTCTTAGATCGGTCGCTTGGCCACGAGCGCTGAGATCATTCGCCAACCGGCGAAGTGCAAACGTGTATTTTCGGGCCGTGGTCTCGCTATATTCTTCCTGGGAGTGGGCGATCGCTCTATCAATAAGGTCCCGGTGTTCGCCGGACAGATGGTGATAGCGGGAAGCACGGGCGCCACTCGCGACAGGATCGGCTCGGCGCGGCTCGGCCACGTGCTGCTCAAAGCCCGCTTGCCGCGCTTGGCCAGCATCCGGCAAGGGGCCAGGGCGGTCCAAGGAAGAGAGCATCGCGTCTGGGACGCGTTGGGTCCCATGGGAGAACCCTTGGGGGACGGCGAACGAAACGTTTATGGAGTCCTCGATCGCAGCCGGGGGCGCCTCGGACCTTGCTGAGGGCGCGGCTCCCGCATGCAGCCTTCCGATGTGTTCGGACCCTGTCCCTTGAACCGGTACCCCTTGCAATGGCAATTCACCCAATTGCTGCATGGGGGGCTGCATCGGCATGCGGCCGTCTGAATTGCCGATTTCGCTCGGCTGCTGCTGAATGGCGACGGCTTGCGGCCTATCCACGGCCCTCTGCCTCTTCGCTGGCCGCAACAGCGGTGTGGAATGTTCATTGTTGATGATGCCCCCCTGGGGTGGCAGGTGGTTGCCCTGGTCAAGCGCATCCGGCGAGGGCCGGATCTGCTGTTGGCTGGCAGCCAAGACTGGCGGAGCGGGGGCCTGAACTCCGGCGTGCCCAGATGTTGCGAAAGAGTCCGACACGCTTCTATTGGGGTCCTCCGGTCCAGCACGCATCCCTGGGTTGCTGAGCGAAGACGAGGCGGCTTGATCATCCTGCCGCTGCTGAAGCACTTCGCGGAACCCCTGTTCCAGTCGCAGAAGCTCCTCTGCATTGGTTGGCGGCTGGTGAGCTCGATCATCGAACAGCGGCCGGAGCGCCTCGGGAACCTCAGCGCTGAAAGAAGACGAGGCGGCTTGCTCATCCTGCCATTGCTGAAGCACTTCGCGGAACCCCTGGTCCAGTCGCTGAAGCTCCTCTGGATTGGTTGGCGACTCGTCAGCTTGATCGAACAGCCTCCGGGCCTCGGCAAGGTGCTGCTCAACGCCCACTTGCCTGGCCTGGACCGCTTGATCCTCTTCCAAGCCGGCGTCCTGCACCACCTGCGGCAAAGCTGTTACACGGGATGGATTTTTTCGCTGGTCCACATTAGCCTCGCATCAAACTGTATCGTCAAAGTCTTGCGCCAATCCGCGCAGCGGCTCATCGAGTCGAGATTCTGCGGAGAATCCCTCCTCTGCTTCCGTCAAGGGCGCCGGCTCCGGGAGGGCGCCTGTCTGGCTTTCAAAGATGCGTTTCAGAATGCGGTCCGAAAAATATCGCACCTTCCTCAGTTGCAATGGCGGCAGACCTTTGATGAGAACAATCTCGTACTCGTCATTGAGCAGCCGAACCTGTTCGGGACGCAGCAGCGGCGCACCTTGAAACGAATTCTGAATGTTCCGGTCGAACGCTCGCGACTGGCTGTAGGAAATCGATTTGGCTTCAAACGTGTATTCACCGATGGCTTTGGAAATGTAGTTCGGAGTCTCGTCATCGGCCGTGGCCATGAACACTTGCAGTCCGGTATTGCTGAGAAAATTCTGCTTACCAGCCTCTCCATAAGCCCCCGTTAGTGCCGAAAGGCTTTGGATGATGAGCATGAAACGCCCCTTGTAGCCCGCGATAGTCGTAATTGCGGTCTCGATCGCCTCCAGCTTCCCCAAGTGCTTGAACTCATCGAGCAGAAAGAGAACCTCGTGCTTTTCGTCCTGGCGGGGCAGCGACCGCTGTAGAATTGAAACGATTTGCTGAAAAAATAAGCGTATCAAAGGCGCGATCACCTCAAGGTCGTTCGGACCAACGCAAAGATAGATGCACGTTCTGCGACGGCGAAGATCATAGACCGAAAAGTCCGAGCGACTTGTAGCCGCCTTGACAGCCGGATCCGCCCACAAGTTGAGCCCGCCATCGCCGAGCACGGACGTGTAGGAGGTTAGGATTTTCGTGTCGTTCCCCGCCATGTCGTCGAAGATGCGTTGTGCCTCTTTGTTCCGGGTCTCCATGGCGAGCTGCGCGAAGAGCTTAAACTTCTCCCCCGGCTGAGCGAACAGATCATAGACGGCGCCGATTGTTGGCGTGCCCCGCTCGATGCAGGCAAGGATCCCCGCGACAAAGATATCTCGGGCGCCCGCGACGAAACCTTCCGCCCCCTCCCCCTTGGCCGTAATCAGGTTCGCGGCCAAGCGGCGGGCTTCGGTGAATTGCTGCTGTGGATGCAGTGCTATGAGATCCAACAGTGGATTGTAGCAGTTTGTGCGCCGCTCTGAATCCAGTGGCGCGAATTTGAACACTTCGTGGCCTGCGGCTTTACGCGCCCTCGATGTGAGCTCAAAGAGCTCCCCCTTGACGTCCAGAGCTATCACAGAGCCTTTAAATGTAAGTAGCGTTGGAATGACTATGCCGACACCCTTGCCAGCGCGGGTCGGCGCAACGATGAGGCTGTGAGGCTGCTCGCCATTGGTCAGGTAATAGCCAGGCCATGAAGGGCCACTCGTCTTCCCAAAGACCGGTCCTGTCACGCCACGGTATCGTCGCAGATATCCCGTGCGTCGCATTTCATCCACTCGAGCCCAACGAGCGGTCCCGTGGTGTTCGAGCTTGCGGCGCAATACGAACTGCTGAATCAGCAAGACAACCGCGGATGTCGAGAGCACGATAGCCGCGCCCTGATAGAAAACGGGGGTTGCGAAACCCAAATAGAAGGGCGTCTCAAACCAAAAGGCACGGACATCAAACGCCATCAGAGCCTCGCCGCTACCCCCGTGGCGGAAGGTTGCGTACAGACTTGCCGCACAGAACCCCAAGGCGAGTGAGCACGCGATGCTAATGGCTATGTTGGGGGACGTCGTTTTTGTAGAAGACATTGTTCCATGGCCGAATTAGCCGTGCTGATGCTGCGCTTGCTTTAGACACCGAACCGAGGTCGCGCGATGCCGACGCTCGACAGATCGATGCCGCAGCGGGTGGTGCGATGCTTGCATCGCGCCACCCGGCAGACGTGGATTTTGAAAGTTTCACGAAGCAGGTACGTCGACGGCCAGCGAATTGGAAACGGCAAGGCCGTGAACGGAATTCGGGAGAGGAAGCGTTACTGCCATGGCCAAGACCTCAACGGCCGGTGCGATCCCTGCTTCTCCTGGCCTCCATTAGATCCTCTCGGGCGTGATTGTAGGAGTGGCTTATGTCCCGGCCGACTTGACCACCCCGCTGCAGCTGTTCGTGGGAGGTTTGCGGGCCAACTGTATCACGGACTGCAGCCCCAATACCTGCTATGTGGGCGTCCAGATCCGCACTGCGTTCCTCTGCTGCATGCCGCGGAGGAGGCATCTGCGGCAAGATGTCATGCATGCCGGGAATTGAGTGAGCTTGGGCCTGTTGATTTGGATCTAACTGGTGATACATGGCGTACATAGCATTGGATGCTGTCGACCTGACGTGGCCATCCGGATCGGTAGCCAATTCAGCGGCCTGATCAAAAATGCGAGCTTTATTTTCAGCGTTAAACTTGCTGAAGTTTTGCGCAGCGTAAAGCGCTCCGATAGCTTGCGAAGGTGGGTCCATGTTGCCAATGCGATTAACAATACTATCTTGTGTCTCTGGCCGAAGGTAATGGGACACATTACTGACTGCTCTGAATTGCTCCAATGCTACTTCATCCGGGGTGTGCCCCAACCCGGCAGTCAATCTGTCCCCCAGATCGACGGCTGATCGTCCAAGCTGATTGGTCCGCGTTTCAAATCTCGCGAGGTCAGTTTCTGGCTCGGTTTGAGTGCCCCGAACGGCTATGCGCTCTCGCCTCCCGAGTTCTTTGAAGTTCCCAAGATTTCGCGCTGTATCGCGCGGGTTAGCGCTTACCAGCCGTTCTGCAACATCGGTCAATGGTCCGTATGGAAGGTCACGGAGGGTACTGCGATTCCCCACGTCTTGGGATGAACTTGCAGCTGCGCGTGCCCGTTTGTTATCGCGATCCATTGCTCGGCCTCCAAAGTCGTTAAGTTACCCAATCAGGGTACCACCGACGCTTGACCTGCTAAACCGATATGAGGTTACAGTTGTAGTCTGTCAGAAGCTTCTCCCAACTCTGGGATACGCCGAGAGCCGTAACCGGGGCAGATTTCCGGGCGGAAGGGTTTGCGGCGAGAGCGTTCGTGATTCACCGTTTGCGTGACGCATCAGGATCGTCTCGTATAAGAGAGTGCTCGAGTGCCGAGGAATCTCTCCGACAAGGATACGTCTGAGCCGCCCAGTATGCCGGCTCGGCAACCACCCGAATGGATCGAAGCCGATCTGCAAAACGGATGGTGAGAGCGTTGGCTCGTTTCCAACCCATCCTGTCTCACCAGCGCGGACGCCTGGACGGATGTCAACGCCGGAAAAAGAACCGCATCGATTGGTCCCGCTTGCGGCCAGCTCCAGTCGGCCGCTCGATCGCAAGCGTGATTCGAGGAGGAAGCTCTCCCAGGTGCAATGCGAGGAGACGCTGGTCCAACTCCTTGTCGGCTGCCGTAAGGCGGTGGTTCAGGCGAAGGTAGTCCATCCAGGTCGGGGTGCGGAAGGTTTCTGTCCAACGCGAAGGCTGCTGGAGGTCGCGCTGGAGATTCCAGTGTCGCGCACCAACGCCGCTTTGTACTCGCCGCCGTTCCCGCATCTGCTCCAGGAACGCTTCGACATTTGCTTCGGGTATTGAATATTCGATCTTGGCGACGATCGGCCCGCTTCGGGGCTTCAAATCCAGGGCAACCTGAGGCGTTTCGAAGCCAAGAGGAGCCTGATCGGAATCTTTCCATTGACGGATGGGCAGCAGGAAGCCGGTGCCAGCGACCAGCACCAGCGCGCCACCTGAAAGCTCCAGAGCCGCGCTCAGCGAATAGCTCTCGGCCACCGTACCCCACAGCCAGCTGCCAGCCGCGATGCCGCCGGATGAAAGGGCATAATAGATCGAGAGCGTGCGACCAACGACCCACCTTGGACTCGCCAACTGGACGCTTACGTCCAGCCCGGTCCAGGTCACGACCCAGCCCGCGCCGCCGAGCGCCAGCGCGATAGCCGCCACCGCCACCGAGGGGGTGAAAGCAAGCGATAGACAACAAGCCGCACAGGCGATGCACGACAGTGTCGTCAAACGTTCCTGGGACAGCCTCCGTCTCAGAATGTTGTTGCAGATGCCGGCGAACAAGGCGCCGGTCCCGAAGCCGGCCATCAGGATGCCGTAAACGACTGGCCCTCCCCCCAGCTGATCGCGGGCGACGAGAGGCAAGAGCGCTAGTATAGAGATGCTCGTCAGCCCAAAAAGGGCACCGCGGGCAATTGCTGCCTTGATTTCGGATGACAGGGCAGTGAAGCGCGCTCCGTCATGGATCGCCGTGGTTAATGGTTCACTCGGCAGCGGTGACGAGCGAACATGCCATTTGCAGCGCCCTATGGTCCACAGCAGCATCAGATATGTAAGCGTCGCCACTGCGAAAGCCGTCAAAGGGCCAAAGGAAGCAACGACGACGCCACCGAGAGCGGGACCGATGCTTCGGACGGCGTTATATCCGACCGAGATAAGCGTGACGGCGGCCGGAACATCGCGCTTTCGCAGGATATCGCCAACCGACGCGTGCCAGGCGGGGTCGGTGAAAGCGGCGCCTACTCCGGCCAAACAGCTGAATGCAAGAACCATCCATGGATTGAAAATTCCGAGACCTGCAAGAACAGTCAGCATCGTCGAGGACAATGCTATCACGCACCAGCCAGCGAACATGAGATTGCGGCGGCTGTAATTGTCGGCTAGGGCGCCGGCGATAATTGACAGGAGGAATGTGGGCAAGGTTGTCGAAGCCTGCACCAAGGCGACCATCACATCCGATGTCGAAATGGTCGCCATCAGCCAACTGATGGCAACCATTTGAATCAGCCACCCTAGACTGGATACCTGCGTGGCAATCCAGATCGGACGGACAGTTGAATTCTCGAGCGGCGCAAACGTTGCCGATGACACCGGATTAACTTCTTCACGCGCCACCCCGCTCATTGGGCCGAGCCTCCCTTCGCTGCCAGTTGTATGAGATTTCTCCCCGCCCACTTGCTCTGGAGGAATGGCAGGATCAGGGCATTTTATCTGCGCAACGCAAGTTATTTTTGCCTGGCCGATGCTGCGACAGAACCGAATGCTTCCTCTGGCGCGATCGTTCCGCTATGCGTGACGAGACCGGTTCGATCCTGTCGTTGTCGATCCCCGACCACGTTACAAGGATCGTCAGTTTGACGATCCTTGGCGTCTCCAACCAAGCCACGTCCTGGGCATCGACTTCCCTTCTGGTGACCACGAGCTCTCGCGCATTGAACCGCCTCGCCAAGGTGGATCAGTAGTCTATCTTTGGCGTAGGTATTCAGCAGCTTGCTAGGCGCCCGCCGCCACGTGCGGGAGACGCCGGTATCAACCGGGGGGCAGATGCGCCGAGGGCAGCAAGCGCGCCTGACGCAACGCCGCCAGATCAGCCGAGCCGGTGCAGAAGCACGCGACGGCCAACTGGCGGATGACGATCTCGAAATGCGCGACAACCGCCTCGGTGGACACCGTCGCCGCGCGCAGCACGCCGGCCGCCTGCCCGGCGATGTCCGCGCCCAGGCGGATGGCCTTGGCCACGTCGACGCCGTCGCGGATCCCGCCCGACGCGATCAGCTTCACAGTTGGCAGCGCCCGACGTACCGCCTGCACGCTGGCGGGGGTCGGAATCCCCCAGTCGGCGAACGCCATCGCCACTGCACGGTCGGCGGCATCGCGGGCGCGCTCGCCCTCCACCGCGGCCCAACTGGTGCCGCCGGCGCCGGCGACATCGATGACCGCCACGCCCGCCTTGACGAGCGCGCAGGCCACCGAGGCGGACAGGCCCGACCCCACTTCCTTGGCCACAATCGGCACGTCCACGCTTCGCGCGGCGCGAGCGATCTGCGCCAGGACGCCGCGCCAGTCGCGGTCGCCCTCCGGCTGTACCGCTTCCTGCAGCGCATTGAGATGGACGATGAGTCCATCGGCCTCCAGCGCATCCACCGCCCGGCGCGCCAGGTCCAGGCCGTCGGCCTCGCGCAGTTGCGCGGCGCCGATATTGGCCAGCAAGGGAATGTCTGGGGCCATGCGGCGCAGCGCGCGCGTCAGCCCCTGGGAGTTGCGGGATTGCAGGCTCACGCGCTGCGAACCGACGCACATGGCGATCCCCAAGGCTTGTGCTGCCTCGCTCAGATGCCGGTTGATGGCCTCGGCGCGTGGCACGCCGCCGGTCATGGAGCTGATCAGCAGCGGCGCGCGCATGGTCTTGCCCAGCAGCGAGGCGCGCAGGTCGATCTGCGTCAGGTCCAACTCGGGCAATGCGCAGTGTTCGAAACGGATGTATTTCCAGCCGGCGGCGACCGTGGCCGGCGCCGTTCGCCGATCCAGCACGATGTCCAGATGGTCGTCCTTGCGCCGGCTCGGGACGTTGTCGCTATCGCTCATGCTCGCTCCATCCGTCGCATCGGGGGACGGCGTTGCGTCGGATCGGACCGACGGCAGCGGTGCGCACGCAGCCACATCACGCCGTTCAGGCGGGCGCACGCTGGCCTCCCCCCGCAGCGTCGCTGCGGTAGCGGCTGGTCGAGGTCTGGTAGTACTGCGCGCGGATGGCCGCCATGGCCTCGATCAACGGTCCCCACGGCGCGGGAAAGCGTTCTTCCGCCATCACCCGGTGCAGCATGCGCGTATGGCCGGCCAGCTCGTCGTTGAGGAACTCCACCACAGGCATAGCCGGATAGCGCTGCCGCAGCAGGATCGCCGCGTTGTCGGCCTCGCCGGCCGACCTGTCCTTGTCGCGTCCATGCAGATCGTTCTGGAGGCGCCCTATCGCGGAGATGAGCCGCAGGGCCCGGCGAAACGCCGGACGCGCACGCAAGGTCGCCATGTCCAACCCCCACAGCAACGAAAGGCAACAGAACACGTTCGTGTAGGCGATCGAATCGATGCCATTGTGCAGGTACTCGGCGTAGGACCAGCGTTCTGCCCCTGCCGCCTGCGCGTGTCCGGCGCGCAGCGCCCCGCAGTAGCACCGGGTATCGTCGAGAAGCTGAGCATAGTCGCGACGATCGTAGGCGAGCGCGGCCAGCGAAGCGCGCAGCACAGCGCAGCCCTCGAATCCGGGGAGCGCGCACGGCACGCCCTGCCCCAGCGCCTGCTCCACCGCAGCGAGTTCCTCCGGCGCGATCAGGCCAAGATCGTTGCAATCGTCGAGCCAGAAAAGCAGCGCCAGTTCGCGATAGAACGCCACGATCAGCGTTTCGTCCTGCGGATCGCGGCCAGTGCGGGCGCTGGTGTCGTGCAGGCTCGGGTGGATGCGCTGCAGGATGTACTGGCCGCCCCTGACCGCTTCCACGGCATGCTCGTCGGCGAACCCTGTCAGGGAACGCCCCCACTCCAGCACCTGCTGCAGCGCGCTTTCGGTCTGGATCATAGCGCCGCTCCTGCTTCCTCGGCCAGGACGCGCCGCCCCCAACGAAGCGCCAGCCACAACGCGGCGAGTTCGGCCACGCGCACGACCCGGGTGGGGCAATACAGTTCCTTGCCGATCCACAGCGGCGTCTGCGGCAATGCATGCGCCACATGGCGAGCGAGCATCCACTCCAGCGCACGCGCCACCGCCTGCGCGATGCGCCGGCGCCCTGTCGGCTCTTCGCTCCCGTCCATCACGTGCAACGCGAACAGCGCATAGGCGGTTTCCTCAAATGAGGACGCGCAACCGGCGCCCCAGCCGCCGTCATCGCGCTGCGCCTGCAGCAGCGCCGCCAGCGCGCGCTCGTCGCGCCAATGGGGCTTGCCTTGCGCCAGTGCAGCGACCGCATGCGCGGTGGGATACAGCCACGAAACGTGCCATTTTTCGTTGTCCCATAGACCGTGCGGGTTGCGATTGGCCTCGACGTAGGCGCTGGTGCCGGCGGCGGGCTTTCCCAACAGTCGCAACGCATGCAGGGCATGGATGTTGGTCGACACCGAGGCATTGCGCTCGCCGGGGAAGGTGACGAATAGCTCGCCGATTTCGAAATCGCGCAACGCATCGACCGGCGGGTCGCGACCTGCAAGGCGCAGGACGCACAACGCAACTGAGGTGTCGTCGGCATCGGCTGCGAAGTGCAAGGCCGGGCCCAGACCGCGCACGCCCATGCGGGCGTCGAGCTGCGCGACGATCACGCGCACGGCATCGGCGAACGCGGGATGCGCGAACAGCCCGGCCAGATGCAGGGTGTACAGCGACCAGCATGGCTCGAACACATTGATCGGCCAGACGTTGGGAACGACACCTTCGATGCCGCTGCGCGTCGCCCGCGATGCCGCCTGCAGATACGCGTCGGTGCGCCCGACCTGCGGCGTGCTCCCATGTGTTACGGCGTGCGCACGCCACGCGGCGGTGGCCGCCGGACTGATGCCAATGCTGCCGTCGTCGTCCGGGCATGCGGTGGTCGGCGACGTTCCCCAGGCTTCCCAGGAGTGCAGCAACGGATGGCCGCTCGGCAACGTCGCCACCGCCCCCAACTTGACAAGGCACGCCTGCCGCAACGGCAACAGCGCCCTGTGGCGCGGAAACCCCACGCCGCCCAGCAAGGATGCGGCCTCGCCGCACAACTGCGGCAGGATCAGCTCCGCGCCGATCGGCGCGTCTTCCGGCACCGAATGCGCGTAGGGATCGGGCTGGCGCTCGAGGAACCGGGTTGCAGCCTGGACTGCGTCGGCAGCGCCGGGAAGAGGATCGGCACGCTGCAATGTCAGCAACGCCGCCCAGGTGGGCGCATGGCGGAACAGCGGGAAGTCCGCGCTTCCCCATCCGCCATCGGCCTGTTGTTGCGCGATGAGCCACGCGTATGCGTCCTGCCGACCGGCGACGTTGCCGTGGAACTGCAGAGCTCGCGCCGTGTCGTAGACGGACGGACCGACGCTGCCGCCGTCGCTCATCTCGATCAGCAGGTGGCGCAATTCGGAAAGGATCTGTTCGGACAGCGCGTTCACGCGGTATGTTCCTTCTGCAGACAGTTGACGGGAACCAGGATCGGGCAGACTCCGCGCACGTCGCCGCAGGCCCGTCGCGGCCCGGCGCATGGGCAGCGCCGGACGGCCGCCCTGCTCCGGCGCGGCGACGCACCCCGATGCTGGCGCCGGTCCGCTGCATAGGCTTGCGCGTAGCGCGCCGCGTGCGCCGCGGCCGTGCTGGGCAACCGCTGCGAGCGGTGCCGCGGATTCGGACACAGTGCAGCATGCACCGCTACCGCCGGCCGATCGCAGCGGCACAGGGGCGACTCCATGCGGACGGGCGCGCTCATGCGCATGGCGCGTGCTTTAACAGATACGCGTTGGCCCGCCGCAGCATCTGCGCCAACCGTTCCGCACGCGGCCCTAGCGGGACGATGGCCTCCCCGGCGTCGCGCAACAGATCCAGCGCGAACTGGCGCGCTGCCTGCAGCCCCATGATGGACGCACAGGTCGGCTTCTGCGCCGCCGCGTCCTTGCCGGGGGTCTTGCCCAACGTCGCGGTATCCGCTGTCGCGTCGAGAATGTCGTCGACCACCTGCAACGCCAGGCCGAAGCAGGCGGAGTAGCGATCGAGCGCACAGTACAGCGCAGCGTGGGCGGCATCCTCCGCGATGGCGCATAGCGCGCCCATGCGAACGGACGCGCGCACTAGCGCTCCGCTCTTCATCCGGTGCATCGCCACGATCCTGTCCAGATCGACGTGCTTTCCGACCAGCGACAGATCCATGGCCTGCCCGCCTGCGGCACCCTCGGCGGACACCGCCTGCGCCAGTTCGCGCACGAGCGCGATACGGTTGTCGCCCGGCGCATCCAGGTTCGCCAGGGTCAGGAAGGCGTGCGCCTGCAGCGCATCGCCGACCAGGATCGCAGTGGCTTCGCCGAACTTGACGTGCACGGTCGGAAGGCCGCGGCGAAGCACGTCATCGTCCATTGCGGGCAGGTCGTCGTGGACCAGGGTACAGGCGTGCATCATCTCGATGGCGGCGCCGACATCGTCGAGCATGTGCGTCGGCGTGTCGGCCAGTGCGCCGGTAGCCAGACAGAGCAAGGCGCGGGTGCGCTTTCCGCCATGCAAGCTGGCGTAGCGCATCGCCGCCATCAGCTCGGTCTCACCGTCGTCTTCGGCGCAGAGAAGACGCGCCAGCGCCTGTTCGACCCGCTTTGCGCCGTCCTGCGTCCAGATCTCCGGCGGCAGCCTGCCGGATGCGCCGCGCGCCTGCGCGCCCAATCCGCCGAGCGCGGAAACGCCAGTTCGGTCGTCGTGTCGCGTGGAACCGGTCTGGATGTTTTTCATGTCCTTGTACCTGACAGGAGACGGCCACGGCGAGCGGCGAGCCGCCGCGGCGTTGCCGGCGTCGCACCGAGCGCGCGCGCCGAGTGGAGCAATGCTGCGGGTCGCCGGCGCCGCTGCCTCGCCACACGGGGCATGCGATGCCAGCTCATGAGAATCCGATGCGGATTTTCATGGACGGATGTGCGGTCGGGAAATAGCGCCGACCTTTTTCGACGGCGCTCAGCAACCGCGGCCGCACCCCGGCCTTGTGCATGGTCAGTGCCAAGGCGATGCAGAACTGCACCATTTCCAGCCATACCAGGTGGTAACCGATGCAGACGTGTGGGCCGGTACCGAACTGCAGCATGTCCACCGGCCGGATCGGCTCCGTGCGTTGCAGCCACCGTGCCAGGCGGAACTGATCAGGCGCCTCGTGCAGCAGCGCAGAGGTCGAGAAATGCAGCAGCGGGATGCACAGAGGGGTGCCCGCAGGAATGCGCCGTTGGCCGAGTTGCAATTCCTGCAGCGCGCGACGCGGCAGGAGCGTGGTCGCCGGATGCACGCGCAGCGTCTCGCGGAACAGCGCCTCGGCGACCGGACACTGCGCCAGGTCCGCGTGCCGGGTCGGCACCGCGCCCACGCGTTGCGCCTCCTCGACCAGGGCGTCCCACAGCCCAGGCTGCCGCGCCAGCTCGATCACCATCCAGGCCATCGTCGAGGCGGTGGTGTCGTGACCGGCAAGCAGCAGCAGGCGGATATTGGCGACCAGGACGTCGTCGGAGAGCACATCGTCGCCGCGATCGAAGGCGCTCACCATGTCATTGATCAACCCAGTGCGCGCGGCATGGGCGCGCGCGTCGCGGACGAACTGGCGCAACTGCGCGTCGATCCAGTCGCGGGCGGCGCGGCCGCGCCGCAAGGGCAGTCCGGGCAGGTCGACCGGGGGCGCGACGATCAACTGCAGCAGTTGCCGGTATTTGCGATGCCATCCCGGCAGGTCCTGCGCTGGGATTCCCATGAGGCTGAAGATGAGCTTGAGCATCAGGTCGCCGGTCTCGCGCAGGATGGTTACGTCGCCGCGGTCGCGCCACGCCTGCACCCGCGCCTGGATGACGGGCGCGAACAAGTTGCCGATGCCGGCCTGGGTCAGCCCCTTGGGCAGGAACGCCGCCTTGATCGCGTCGCGCGCCTGCCGGTGCGCGCCGCCGTCCTGGGCGACCAACGTTCCGCCAAGCAATTCGGGGGCGATCTCTTCGATCAGCGCCGAGGACACGTCCTTGTGCCGGAGCAGTGCAAACGCATCCGGATCCACGCAGGTCATCAGGTGTCCGGCAGGGCCGAAATCCAGCCAGAAGTGGCTGCCCAACGTCCGTTCCGCGCGCCGCAGCAGGCGCGGCAGGTCGCAGACGATGGCGGGAAGATGTCCGACCAGGGGGAAAGCGCCGGGCACGACCGGGATGTCGTCCCGCAGCCGGTGCCGACGGTCCAGCGGGTTGAGCAGCATGTCCATCAGCAGCGCGGCGCCGCGGCCGCTTCGGCGGTGTCGCCGGCAGGCCGCGCGGCGCGGCTGTTGCCACCGTCGGCGTACGTCGGCACATGCGCCAGCATGCCGCCGTCGATGCACAGGACCTGGCCGGTGATGAACGCGGCATCGTCGGAGAGCAGGAACGCCACCAGCGCGGCCACGTCCTCGGGGCGGCCGACGCGCTGCAGGAGTTGGTGCCGGCTCAGATGCCGTTGCATGCACTCGTCCAGCTTGGCGAGGAGACGCTCGGTCATGATGAGACCCGGCGCAACCGCGTTGCAGCGGATCTGCGCATGACCGTACTGGGTGGCGAGCGAGGCCGACAGCATGTTCATCGCCGCCTTCGACGCCGCGTAGGACGTCTGCGCGGTGTCACCGCTGAGCCCCTGGCACGACGACATGTTGACGATCGCGCCACCGCCGCGGGCGATCATTCGTGGGATGGCCTGCCGGCAGCAGAGCAGCGTGCCGCGCAGATTGGTCGCCATGGTCTGATCCCAGACCGCCAGGTCCAGGTCGAGGATCGTGCGGTCGCGCGGTGTCAGATGCATGGCGCTCGCGTTGTTCACCAGCAGGTCGACCCCACCGAAGTGCCGCTCCGCCGTCTCGAACAGCGCTGCCACCGCCTGCGCATCGGCGATGTCCATGGCCAGGGCCAGCGCGTGGCCCGCTTCGGCCGCGATCTTCGCGGTGCAGGCGATGGCCGCCGAGCCATCAATGTCGGCCACCACCACTCTGCCGCCCTCGCGCGCGATGGCGAGGGCGCATGCCTTGCCGATGCCGGCGCCGGCGCCGGTCACCACGGCCACCTTGCCTTCAAACCGTCCTCCTGGGTTGCGTTGGTCTTTCGCGGCATGCCGCTCAGCCTGCGCCGGAGAAGGCGCAGGGTCGGCGCTGGCGCGCTCGCCAGCGTCGCTTTCGATGACCCGAATGGCGGCGACCGGACACTGGCTGGCCGCGAGCCGCGCGGCGGCGTGCAGCGCCTGCGGGACCTTCGCCACGCACACTTCCGCCACGCCGTCCGGTTCGCGCTGGCGAAAGATGCCCGGCAGCGTCAGCACACACTGCCCGGTGGTTCCGCATAGATCCTGGTCGATCACGACGCGCATCTCAGCCCCCCTTATGCAGCCGCACCGGCAGCGCGCGGAACGTCCTAAGGAACGCGGACGGTTCCCGGGTCGGCTGCTCGGCCAATGCCAGTGTGGGGAAGCGCGCTTGGATGCGCGGCAGGCTCTCGGCCAACTGCACCCGGGCCAGTTGCGCACCGAGGCAGAAGTGGATGCCGTGGCCGAAGCTCAGCATGATCTTCCCGTCGGTCGACATGCCAGGAGTGGTGCCGTAGAACCGCGCGGGATTGAAGCGGTCGGGATCGGCGAAGGCGTCCGGGTCGCGATTGCCGGCCGCGATGAGCACGCGCACGTCCGCGTTCTTCGGGATCACCACGCCGCCCAGTTCGATGTCGCGCTGGGCGATACGCGGAATGGAGCTGAACATGGCAGGCGCGTCGCAGCGCAGGACTTCTTCGACGAATGCCTTCACCCCTACGGCGTCTCCCTGCAGCAAGTGCCGCTGTTCGGGATACGCGAGCATCGCCAGGACCGCATGGTCGATGGTCGAAGCAGTGGTGGCGAAGCCGCCTAGCAGCATGCCCCACAGCATGCTGATCAACTCCGCATCCGACAGCGTGTCGGCATCGTCGTCGTGTACGCCGACCACCATCGACACGATGTCGTTGCGGGGATCGGTGCGCTTGCGCTGTATGAGATCGCCGAAGTAGGCCTGCACCCTGGCGCTGGCCGCGTCCGCCGCGGCGAGCTGGGGATCGCTGGCGTGTGGGCTCAGGCCTTCCAGAATGGCGCCGATGCCGGCAGCGAGCCCGTACATGTCATCCTGGGGCATGCCGAACAGTTCGGCGAAGACCAGCATTGGCAAGGCCAGCGCGAATTCCCAATGCAGGTCCACCGCCTCCCCGCGCTCAAGCGCGGGCGCCATGCCGTCCAGGCGCGCCGCGACGATGCGCGCGATGCTCGGCCGCAGGTTGTCGATCTGGCGCATGGTGAAATCGCGCGAGATCAGCCGGCGCAGACGCGTATGCGTCGGTGGATCCTTCATCGCTAGCGTGGACGCGAGGAGATTGAGTGACAGGCTGGTCTCCGCGCGCGGGAAATAGCGCGCCAGTTCGCCCGGCGCCGGTCCCCGAAACACATCGCCCGTGGCCTTGAGTGCCCAGTAGATGTCGGCGTGGCGGCTCAACAGAAAGAGGCCCGACGCCGCGCGATGCACCGGATCGTGCTCGCGCAACCACCGCATGAACGGATACGGGTCGTGGATGCACGCTGGCGACGCCAGTTCGGCGAAGGCGTCCCGGCATGCTGCCTTGGTTTCTTGCACGTCCATCTTGGTTACCCGTTGGCTGGCTGATCTGACCGGCGCGTGCTAGGCGCGCCGGCAAATTGCGGATAAGATCGCGATTCCGGGCGGCGTCCGCGCGTCACCAGAGCACCGGGAACTCCTCGAACCCGCCAGTGATGATCTCCTTGCGCAACTTCAGTTCTTCGGGCGCCACGGCCAGGCGCAGCGCGGGAAAGCGCTGGAAGATCGAGCCGACCACCACCTTGAGTTCCAGCCTGGCCAGCGCCATGCCGATGCAGTAGTGCGGCCCGTGCGAGAACGTCAGGTGCGGATTTTCGTCGCGTCCGATGTCGAAGATTTCCGGGTCGTCGAAATGGCGCGGATCGAACGACGTCGCCGGCAGGCCGACCAGCACCTTGCTCTCCGCGGGAATATGCACGCCCGCGATAGTCACGTCGGTCCTCGGATAGCGCATGATGCCGTCCCAGCCCGCGCCCGGCGGGTACATGCGCAGGATTTCCTCCACCGCATTGTCCACCAGGGATGGATCGCCGACTAGGCGTTCGCGCTGTTGTGGATGGCGGAACATGGCCAGCAGGCCGAATTCGATCTGCGCGACGGTGCTCTCGTGCCCCGCCACCAGCATGCCCGCCGCCAGGCCGATCGCCTCTTCCTCGGTCGCATTGCCCTGCTCGACCGCCGCGAGCAGATCCGTCAGCAGGTTGTCGCCCGGATCCTGGCGCTTGTCCCACATCTTGCCGCGAATGTAGGCGCGCAGTTCTTCCCAGGCCAGGCGCGACGCGCTGCGCGGGCCGCTTTCATGCTGGTGCGTCATCACTTCGTCGGACAGCCCGGCGAAAAAGGCGTGATCCTCGTAGAGCACGCCCATCAGCGCGCTGATGACCATGGCCGGCAGCGGAAAGGAGAGGTGGCGCCTCAGGTCGGCGGGCTGGGGCTGGACCGCCAGCGTCTCGAACAACTGCGCGGCGATCGCCTCGACCTGCTGCGCGAGCACCTTCACCCTGCGGTTGCTGAAGGCCGGCGCCACGATCGTGCGTAACCGGGCATGCTCGCCCCCCTCGTGCGAGACCAGCCACCCCGCCGAACCGAGAATCACCGAATCCGGGGTGAATGCCGCCGGCGGCATTCCCGCCGGCCGGAACGCCGCGTCGGACAGCGCCGCCTTGGCCTCGTCGTAGCCTGTCACCCACCAGCCTTCGTGCCCGGAGGGGAAGCGCACGCGGTGGATCGGACCGTTGGCGCGTAGCGCCAACATCTCAGGCGAGGGCTCGATGTGGTCGACGCGCCACATCGGCAGCGTCGGCAAGGGTTGTTCGGACATGGTGGCACTTCTCTAGCGATGGAAGGGCGGAAGGCGCTGCAGGCAGCGAATGACGATGGCATGTAGACGTCCTCCGCGGCGTAGCCCGACTCGATTATCAAGATCGGCCAACGTGTAACTGCCTAGGCATACCGCGCGGCGAGATGCAGAACTTTATCCTGCGCCTTCGAGTTCAGGATAAGACGAGTGTGGTGGGCCTTTGAGTCGCAGCCGGCCATCAAGATTTCCTGCGCAAGGGTCGACAAGGGCGGCAGCCTGTTTGGGTACGGGGCGGTTTCGCCGAGGCCCCCTTGCATAGAATGTTATCTGATGCGGATTTGACATTTTGCTTTTCTTTCTCCGTTTCATCAATCGCGGTGTCATCCACGAAATGAAGGTCGGTCCGCGGCTCCCGGCTCCCAACGAAGGAGTTTCAAAACTCGTGCCAATTTGGCGACCCAGCAGAAGAAAAACATTGTGATTGCTTTTCAGCGGATTAGCCTGAGGCTAGACAAGAGCTCGGCGAAATAGGCCGGTGTCGCGGACCCAACAAAGACGACAGAAGAGTGTCGGATAGGCGACACCTTCTTTGTCAGTTGTCCTGTCCTGGAATGATGGCAGGCCACCTGACCCTATATTGACCCATAGGAGGTTGGCTCAGGGTTCACGTGCTTGCTAAGGGGCGCGCTCGAGGCGGCTTGCGGGCGCGTTGCCAATACAACACTGGCTATCCGCAACACCGCCATCTGGGGCGAAGCCGGGACGGCCTGCGCGTCGGACTCCAAGAAGTTCGGCGCTTGGGACGGCAACCTGATGACGGAATGGCATGTCCGCTATGGCGGTCGTGGCGTGATGATCTAATGGCATGTCGAAAAGGGCTCGACCTGCATTTTCTCGCAGCTCAAGCGCTGTTCGTCTTCGGAGGTCGCCGCGATGATCAAGGGCGTTCTGCGACACTGCACCAACGTCGAGATTCAGGGCCAATATTCGACCGCCGTCGGCGTGGCTTTTTGCCGCCTGCTCGGGTTCACCTGCCGCCACGCCTGAAGGCGATCGCCCAGCAGAAGCTGGCGCCGCCATGCCTGCGCGCTGAATTTCCCAATCTGCTTCCCATTCTTTCCAACGTTATCAACTGAGAGGAGGTTGAGCAGCAGTATGGCCACAGTCAATCTGGGCCGGCATCGATCTGACTGCCATCCCGAAATATCACGGTCGCAGCGGTAGCCAGAACGACCATCGGAATAGCCTCCGGCCTTCGTTCATCCCGAAGAAGGGTTGACCGACCACTCCGTTTCGCCAGCGCGAATGCGGCAACTCCATTGCGATCGCGGCAATTCGGATTGGCGCGGGGCGCCATGTGCTCCGACCCTGAGGGCTGTCCCGGTCGGCGCGAGCTATCGCTCAGCGGCGATCAAGTCATCGGCTTTCGGAATGACCGGCGACGCTTCGTCTCAACGATTATGCCGGTCGGGCTGTCGGCCGTATTCTTCGCCTTGAACACGGCGGTTCGCTTCGGTTTTGGTTTGGGTGGCGCTTGAGGCTCAACCCTTGGCTCCGGCGTTTGCTTGCCCTTTTGTTTGTCCTTGCGGGAGCAAAGCAAAGCCTTGGCGGTCGCGGCGTCCGCATCCGAGACCACGCCGGCCGGCTTGCCATCGAGATTGACCCGTGCGGCGCCGGCATCCAGTCTCGCCAAGTATTTGGCCATCTTGGTATACGCCAGCAGGGCTCTCCTCAATTCATCATCGGACAGTTCGCCGTCGAGCACCCGAATGTCATGATGGATGCCGATCTTGAGCGGCCTGGGCGCTTTCGGATTGAACGCCGCAGGCCACTTGGCCGATAGATAGCGGAAAAGCTGTGCAGGCGATTTGCCTCGGCTACAGCTCAACATCATAAGCCTCGCCCCATTGTTTTCGTTTCCAATTCGGACCTTCCTAGCACTGATATATGCAATGATTATGGAAAAATGAGCATTCGCTCCGCAGGGCAAAGACCTCCTCATTCGGACACGCGAGGTGCCTGGTGAGCCGAGCAGGATCGGCACCAATCACGCCGAGCCGTCCCGTTAGAGTTCACAGCCATACATCAGGGTCGGTGGAATGCTGTTCTCCAATATCTCCGCCAGCTCATTGACCCTTGGCAGCGCATATCAAACGCCGGCAGCGAAAAAGACTCGACGGCCCTCCGCGGAGGGCCGTCAGCGAGTAGGACCCGAAACCGTCGCGGCTCCTCTCACCCGTTCGGCCGTTCCGTCGTACCAGGGCGTCGCGTAGCGCGAAAGCTACTCAGGCGACCGTTCCGTGATCTCGGCCGGATCGACGCCGTCCTGGGACAGGAAGGCAGGCGAATGGCTGAAAAAAAAGCGTTCCGCCACAACCCGGCACCTGGCGCGGGCGCGGCGGAACTGCCGGGCGGCGGCCATTTCGGAATAGCTGCCGCCGATGACAATAGGCGCAGCGAAATTCAGAAGGTTGTGGGCGACAGGCTTCGGACTCCCATTCGATTGCCGACTCGGCTCATGCCTTGACGGGCAATATTCGGCCTCAGAAGCGGCGCCCAATCGGAAACATTAGCACCTCCGCGTTTTGGCTCGGCTGCTTGAACTCCTCGACGGCAACTGCCTCAATTAGCAGATCCAAGGCTTCGCGCCCTCTCTGGCTGATCGGGTCATCGCCTCGCAGGTAATGATATGCTCGATCTAGATGCACTCGCGCGGCGGAAAAATCGCTTGTCATATGACCCTCTCAGTTGCCGCCCGCGTTAGCCGTCTACGAGGTGAGGGTCACGCAATCGTCAATATCCACAGACGGATTTGATTTAAATCGCAGATGACCCGGGAGAACCAAACACCGGCTTGTCCTATCCGAGAGCTCCTTGATTATGTCGCCGGCGGGCCCGGTGGACTCTGCAATAGGGTTGCTTGGCAGGACGCCACTATGGCTTTTCTGCGTTCTGTCTTATCGCTGTGACATTTCCCGCACAGGATGACGTTAATGACACTCTTTCCCGCGTGAGGTGAGGTGATGAGAGCAGGTTAGAGTGACGCGCGGCAGGGAGGACAGGAGGCGATGGCAAAGGCTGAAACTCGGTAAGACAGCGCAGACCGTCACGCTTGCTACAAAGAGAATGTTCTTCGAAGAGTATCGTTATGATCGATCCGGCGTCGCGAGGCTCGGCCGGCTGAAGGAGGACGCTGGCAATGATGCGGTCAGGGGATGGTTGGCACGATCCACGCCAGGCACCTGCACGGATCACCCCGCAAAAGTGGCGGACGGGACCTGGAATCGAGCCGACATTGCGAGATTTTCGCGGCCGTGGCGGCTTCGCTGTCTGCTGTCCGCAGGCCGAAGCGCGCATCAGATGAGGGCCAGCGGTGGGTGCATCGCCGCCGGAACCGCGGGGATGACGAACACGACCTTCGCCGGCTAGGACAGCGGCACTGCGAACTCAATGTTGGAGGCGCTACGCCGCTCGATCTAGCGGAGGCGTGGCGAGTCGATGCGGCCGGCCAAAACCCGCGCTGCCGCTCGATTTCGGGAAGGATCCCTTGCCGCTTAAATATGATTCACCGATGAAGCTTAGGGTGTCGACCATGTCGAGGTGTTCGTCGCCAATGATTATCCGGGCGGCAACTGGACGATGCCAATTATTCGGGACATCACTCCCAATTCGATAATGCCCTTTTATGCGACTTTAGAAGCACAGAACGCGAACATTAAGAGGTTTGCACCAGCACAGATCCTCCTGTGTTGACGTCTCCCCTCGCCGACGCCAAGGCATGCGAATTCCGTCTCCAAGACCACCTAATTGTGGTCGTTGAAACCGTATCTCCTACGGCTCACGACGTCCTGTCAAACACGGAAACGCTGACGGAACACACCCAACGCGTCCTGTGAGAATTCATTGCATGATACTCCCTCAGTCCGCATCGCGTCGCGGGCGGCTTTGAGGTGAGGATATCGCTCGATCAGTTCGTCCAGCACTTCGTCCGTCAGATTTTTCTCGCGTCCGGGCATTTTTGTGCTTACGGGCTTTTTCTCCTTGATCATGTGAGGCTCCATTCGTTTCCTGGTCGAAGTGATAGTTGTCGAAGAAATGTTGGTTCAGCTCCGGTCGGAAATAGTGCTTGCGGTCGATCCAAATGAAGCCATCTCCCTTGGAGATAACAGCAACATCAACCGGTCCGCCGACCGTCTCGGTGCTTAATGACATGCGCTTTTGAAACCAGTTCAAGCTGACTAGCCGCGCGGCTGCAAAACCCAGCTCATCCTTCGGCATATTCGCAATCGCCTGTTTGATAGGGCCGAGGTGTTTTTCTTCTCGCTGCTCATTCAACTTTTGGATCAAGCTTTTGATGGCTTTTTTGCTTTCGGGACGAAACTGACTTTTCCACTTGGCGCGCTGTTCATCAGTCAAGTCCGCGATCGCATCGACGATGGCGTCCGGCAGATTGGTCACGAGGTCTGCAATCTCCTTCGTCATACGAAGTTCAAAGCCGGGATTCATCCCATGGAGAAAGGTGTTGACCATGTCGCCATCAGCGAAAGGGACAATAACCGATGGCGTATCGCAATCGATCCTTCGAACCTCACAGCAGCGATATTTGAGCCGACCTTCGAAAACGTCGCCGATCTCCATAGACTGCATCACAGGGAAATGCTCATCTTCTCCGAAGCCTGCAACCACGATGCCGCTCAGCGAAAAGCTGGGAATTCTCTCCTTGGAGACGATCAGCCTCGCCAGTTCGTAAAGCGCCTGCATGGTCTCCGAATCGATCCGAAATGGACCGAACGCAGCCGCAATACGTTTGCTTATTTCGCCCGAGAAGCGACCGGTAAGGCGCGCTCCAACACCTTCAGCGAGACACGATGCCTCCGCCTCGCTCTTCCAGCTGTTTCGCTCTTTATTGATGATCTGTCGCGCGATGTCACTCGAGGCCGGCGGCGGATCGGTGCCATCAACGAACGATGCGTAGATTGCGTCTTCGATGCGGTTCTCAAGTAATGCGAAAAGCGTCTCAATTGAGCGAAGATAAAAACGATCCTGCAACGCCGCAGGAAACAGTCTTTCGTTCCTATCAAGGAAGCCGATCAGCGCGCTGCCATATTCTTCTAACGTCGCAAACCTGGAGTTGCCGAGCTGCCGCCGAAACACCTTGATGATCGTTTCCCACGGCACTCCAAGCAGGGCTGCGTTGTCATAAACCATCACTCCGACAGGGTGGCGCTTAGATAGCATGAACAGCTTGTCGGCAGAGTTGAAGACTTTGTCACCCTCGCCATTGTTGACTGTCGCAGCACTATCGCTGGCAAGCGCGACGCCAAGGCTGTTCATTACGACGACCTCGGATGTCATCGGGTGGGCTCGTCAAACCACCGATACCCAAACGCCACAGCCCGCGGCAAAGCGCGGGCTTGGAAATAATAACGCCTAAACAGCTCGCTCATCCCATTGCTGACCCGTCGTCCGTGCGCAACAACTCATCCAGCATTTCTGCAATTTCGGCATCCTCCGGCTCTCGACTCTTGAATGCCATGCTGATCCGCGTCGGCAGTTCAGGTCGCGAAGCGATAAGGCGACCGAGAAGCCGACGTCGTCCAGCCGCGTCACGGGGAACCGCGCGCCTCGCAGCTACTTTGGGGTAGGCTGGGGCGTGCCCGACCGATGCGTGTGAAACGGTGGATCTGAACTGCGCTAGCCTCATTGCGATGAAAGAAGAGGTTTCATCAGCCTCGCCTCGCGCAGTCGCCGTCATGTCGCCATTGACAGTGCCAGCAACAATGTCCTCACAGCCTCGCAACAGCGCGTCGAGGCGATCTGCAGGATCAAAATTACTCATGCTCAACTCCTTCCGGATATGCGCGGACAAGACAGCGTCGGATTCGACGCTGCGCCGACGCATATTGCTTTGCCGTTAGATCGGCTTGCGCCTGGATTTCATGCGGCTCAAGTCCCTTGGCTAGGCCATCAAGGATTGCGAGTGCCGCAGCGTCCCCATCGAAAAGCGACAAGATTTGGCTGATCATCTGACGCGCGTGGATATCCCGTTCAGGTCCAGGACAGTCACTTGCAGTTGTCGTGAGGACCGATTCCTGACCCGAGCGTGTCAGGAGATCGGCCTCAATGGTAATCGGTCCAAACTGCCATTTGCGGCGGTGTTCGCTTGCGAGGCTTCTCATCACCTCCCGCATAAACAGAAGAAAGGGCAATCTACGCGGCCATTTGCGTGTGCCATCCAGAGCCTTGTCGATCGCGTCATGTAGCAAATCCCGCCACTCGAACCCGGGAGCATAACGGGCCCGAAGCTTGGCAATCAGGTTGAGGCGAGCGATTTCAGTGATGTCAAGCGCTGCCAAAGCTTGCGCGACTTCATCGCTTGTTGCGACCTCGTCGCCCTCAGATACTACCTTAGCTTGCGTGCGCATGTTTCCCTATGCTGACGAAGCCGCGGGTCTCGGACAGCCGCCCTGAAAAAAATTTGGCGGCGTTTTGCTGTCTGCAACACGAAGCGCCGTCAGCATCATCTGATGCAGAGAAAATAGCAAGGAGCTGCGCGATGAGCGATGATGATGAGAAGGACGTGAAGGACAAGAAGTCCTATAAGGTCCAGATCGACAAGGAACACTACGAGAGCAATAAGGCGCAGCCAACAGCCCGTGAGCTGTTGGTTCTCGCCGGAAAGTCGCCTCCGGAGCATTTCGCGCTCTACTTCAAACCCAAGCGCGGGGCGCCCGAGCGGATCGAGATCGACAAGGAAGTCGACTTGCGCGAGCCTGGCGTCGAACGGTTCGTAACCTTGCCGCTCGATCAAACTGAAGGACTGGGTACCGACCGCCGGGAGTTTGACCTCCCGGCGGAGGACGTTGAGTGGCTTGTGGCAACCGGTCTTCGCTATGAACTGGTAAGAGAAGGGGGCGTGCTTAGGGTTGTTATTTACGGTTACCCATTGCCGCCTGGCTACAATGTAAGCGCAGTGGACGTGAACGTGCGCATCGACACGGGCTACCCCGAAGCGCAAATCGATATGGCCTACTTTTACCCAGAACTGCAACGGAGCGACGGCCGCTCAATTGGCGCACTCGCTGCAGAATCGTTCGATGGAAAGGTATGGCAGAGGTGGAGTCGCCATCGAACGCCCGCTAACCCCTGGCGTCCGGGAGTCGACAATCTTTCCACCCATTTTGGCCTCGTCGACAGCTGGCTGTCACGTGAACTTGCGAAAGCTTAAACGATGGCTGTTTCGCTTACCCTTACATCTGCTCAAAGGGACGCACTTGTGCAGCATCTCTTTCCCAGTGACCGGTGTGAAGCCGTCGCGCTGTTGCTGTGCGGTCGCCGAGCGGGCCAATCCCGTCATCGGCTGATGGTCCAGAAGGTCGTTACTATCCCATATGATCAATGCAGTGTTCGACTACCTGATCGCGTAACCTGGTCAACAGCCAAACTTGAGCCGCTCCTCAACGAAGCAGCGCAACGCGACTTGGCGGTCGTCAAGATACACGGCCATTTTGGCTACGATCAATTTTCCAGCGTCGATGACGCTTCGGATAAGGAACTATTCCCGAGCATCTACAGCTGGACCGATGGCGGTCCGCACGGCAGCGCGATATTGATGGATGACGGCCGCATTTTCGGTCGCGTGGTGGATGATGCAGGTCATTTCGAACCGTTTTCTCATGTGAACGTCGTCGGAGACGACCTCTCCTTTTGGTATTCTGATGGCGAAACTTGTGTTGAGACCTTTGGCAAGCGGGTCGCCCAGGCCTTCGGCGCCGGCACCTACTCGCGACTGCGTCGACTCCGGATTGCTGTGGTGGGATGTTCTGGAACCGGCAGCCCTGTTGTCGAGCAGCTTGCGCGAAACTGTGTCGGAGGGCTCGTTCTCGTCGACCCCGATCACGTCGAAGACAAAAACCTAAATCGCATTCTTAACTCAACTATGGCCGATGCCGCAGCGGCGCGACCGAAAGTGGATGTTCTTGCGGAAGCAATCCGCTCAATCGGCCTTGGCACCGAAGTCGAGACATACTGCGCCGATTTGTTCCACCCGGACGTCGTTCGCGCGATTGCAGGTTGCGACATTGTGTTTGGATGTATGGACAGCATTGATGGGCGGCACCTGCTCAACAAACTGGCGACTTTTTATCTCCTCCCCTACTTCGATCTCGGCGTAAAGCTTGAGGCCGATGGGCAAGGAAGCGTCGATCAAGTCTGTGGCACGGTTCATTATCTGCAACCTGGCGGATCCAGCTTGCTGAGCCGAAACGTCTATACGATGGAGCAGGTCCGCGCTGCTGGGTTGTTTCGCACCGACCGTGCTGCGTATCAGGCTCAACTTGCACAAGGCTACATACGAGGTGTGGCTGAAGACCGGCCGGCGGTTATCCAGCTGAATATGTTGATTGCGAGCCTAGCCGTTAACGAGCTGCTCGCCCGACTGCACCCCTATCGCATCGACCCGAACAGTGACTACGCGATCCACCGGATTTCCTTGAGCCACGGTATCTTCGAGCACCTTGAGGACGGCAGCCCATGTTTGGCCCTTGAACGCCACATCGGTCGGGGCGACGTGACGCCATTGCTCGATTGGGCCGAATTGAGTGAACAGAGGGAGGCTGCTTGAACTGGATTCGACGCCTTTTTCGGTCCCTTGGCGATCGGTTATTACCGCGCTACCGCGCGGTATTCGTAGACGATTTGCCGGATCGACTGAAGGAACGCCGGATATACCTTGTGGGTGAAGATCGAGATTCGTGGCAGGCGGCTATGATTTGCCCATGTGGATGTCGCGCACGCATCCAACTGAGCTTGGTCCCTCGCGACAAGCCAAGCTGGAAGGCGGAAGTGGGATGCGCTGGTGTGGTTACACTCAAGCCGTCGATTTGGCGAGTGAAAGACTGTCGAGCACATTTCTTTGTTCGAGCCGGTCGTATCGTTTGGGCTCGAGACAGTGGCATTGCGCAGCCCCCCCGACATGGAACTCGGCCACGTTCGTAGCCAGTCCGCCGACAATGGAGAGATACGCGTTGAAAAGTAGGCGCGGCATCTAATCTCGAGTTCTCATTGTAGTCCGACCTTCAGGTCGCTCAGGATTGTCGCGATCCCGGTTTCCTGGAGAAGTGGACCATGCTTAATCGAATGAAGCTTCGGGATTGCGCGGTCGTAGATCGCCAGATTTGTTTCACCATTCAAACGTGAGGGATAAATTATTCCGTCCGGTCGAGCTGGGTGCTCATATATGGCGAGCGACCATCGGCGTGCCAAACTCTGTCTCGAGCCTCGGGCTACATCGCTGGGAATGCCCATTCTCAATGGTCCGTCGCCCCGGAAGTCTACGAGTGACAGCGCTGCGGTGACCTCGACCAACGCGTAGCTGCGTGCTGCAAGATCGTACTCGTCCAACAGGAGATCGCCGATCCGGCCATCGCCTTGGTCGCGCAGCACCGCCTCGACGAAGCAGACCTTTATGCTGCTGCCTAGATAGACGACACCGAAGCGACGATCGGGCGATCGACGGCGAGGATCGCTAAATCGGCTTGGGCCTTTACCAAATCCAAGCGGGTCCCGGAAGCGTGTGAGCAGAATGCGCCCGAATTGCAGACCGACGTCGACTGTCGCGCTATCGAGCGAAACGGCCGCGAACCCAGATGGTGGATGGAGCCGCGGCACTCAGGCGAAGGTACCATGGGCAATGCTGTCGGCGAGGGCTAACGCCTCCTCCGTTTTGCCGCGTCGCAATGCCTCACGACCCGTCAGCCCATCGAGTTCTGGATGCGACTGTACGAGAAAACGATATACTGACCACGGCCCTCCACCCAATCGCTCGAAGAGACCTGGAAGCGCTTCAAACGGCTTTCCGTCCTCACCGAGCTGCCACGAAGGAAAGCGAAAGCCGCGCTTAGCGCCGTCGAGACCCAACACCCGACCGTTTTGACGTTTGGTGTTGACGGTCATTCGGCTGATACCTAACAGCGACGCGAACCTGTCCGCGCTCAGCATGTCCGCTTGAGCCAAGATTGCTGCTGCGTGAATCTTGCCGCGCGCGCGCGCCTGATCGAGCGCTACTGTCAAATCTTGGGCGGCATCCGCCGGCATATTGGTCAGTCGGGTGACAGTAGTATCGCCCGTCGGATCGACGTTGACACGGAAACTGACAGCTCGGCCCGCCGCCTGACTTTCGGCCATCGCCCTGCCGTAACCAGCCAAAAGGGCCTTTATCTTAGCAGGTTTCTTGGAGATCACATCGACAATGTTACGTGGAGCACGGAAGGTAACTCCGGCAGTGCCCTTAGGCAGAGCCGCGCCCGCACTTGTCATGAAGGCGGTCGTGAGCGTTTCTTGCGAAGAAGCTCGTTTGGGCCTCTTGGTGCTGCGGCTCTGTTTGTTTTTGGCTTGAACCATATCGTACCTCTTGGATGCCATATGGCGTCTTTCGTCAAGTTCGTCAAGTTCGTAAGAATCGATCTAGTCTTCTTTAGGGTTGTGTGACCGTTCGGACCGCGCGCTCGTTTTGGAGGATGCTGGAACAATGCCTCTGCCCCACGCGGCTCCCGGCCCTAAATCCTACAGACTGCCCTGCCACGCGTGGGGAGCTAGCTGTGAGCTTTCAGGAGGTTGTCCATTCGGACCGAACCGAGGAGACTGGAGTTACCAAGCTTCAGCACTCATCGGAGGGTCCGAATGAACATCCACAAGAATGCCCGTCTCACGCCGCTGCGTCGAGAGGAGATGGCGCTTTCGGTGATAGAAGGCGCCTTTTCCAAAGCCGATGCGGCGCGGACGTATGGCGTGTCGGCCAAGATCGTGGCTCGTTGGGTCGAGCGCTACAGGGCCGAGGGTAGCAAAGGCATGGTCGACCGCTCGTCGCGGCCCACCCATATGCCACAGGCCACCGTTGCGTTGATCGCCGAGCGCATCATGGCGCTGCGGCGGCAACGTTGGACCGGCAAGCACATCGCCCATGAGGTCGGCGTCTCGCCCGCCACCGTTAGCCGCGTTCTCAAGCGTGCCGGACTGTCGCGGTTGCGGGATATCGAACCGGCCGAGCCGATCCGACACTACGAGCGCGAGCATCCCGGCGAGATGATCCATATCGACATCAAGAAGCTCGGTCGTTTCGAGCGCATCGGTCATCGCATTACCGGCAAGCGCACCGGCAATGCCAGCTCGCGCGGCAGCAGTTGGGAGTTCGTCCATGTCTGCATCGACGACGCCTCCCGCATCGCCTTCTCGCAGATACTGCCCGATGAGAAAAAAGAAAGCGCCATCGCCTTCCTCAAGGCGGCGGTCGCCTACTACGCCAGCCTCGGCGTCGCGATAGCCCGCGTCATGACTGACAACGTCCTAAGCGCGGAAGGAAAGGGAGCCTGCAGTCAAGGTCTCCCTGTTCGTCAGCATGCTCTTGCTGCGTGACGTTGGTCAAGTCGTCGAACCAGGCGGCTTCCACCGGCAAGGGAAAAGGTCTCGTCCATAGCAAACACAGGGTACGCACGAAGGCGGCCCTCACCGTCCTCAACACGAGCTTCTGATCCAGGCGGAAGACCCGAACATTATCTACAGGGTCATCGAAGCGATGCCCTCACGGCCCTAGCTGACAGAGGTTCTTCCACCTGGCACCCGCCCCTCAACGAAGGGCCGGTAGTCGGAACCACCTTTGACGACGGCGTGCACGACACGCGCCATCTTGGCGGTAATAGCGGTCATTGCCTTGCGGCGCAGATCGGGATTGTCGCGATCCCTCGCGATGTAGCGTTCGAACTTATGACGGAAGCCATTCTCCCGCTGGCGGATGGCGACTTGTCCGGCGATCCACAGGGTGCGGCGCAGCCGAGCATTGCCGAATTTGGAAAGGCGGGTCTGGCCCCGATATTGGCCTGACTGCTGTGTCGAGAGGTCCAGCCCGCAGAACTTTAGAAACTGGCGATGATGACCGAAACGGCGAAGATCGCCGGCTTCGGCAATGATGGTCAATGCGTTGATCGGTCCGATGCCCGGGATTTGTCGCAGGAGTTGATAATCCTGGCTGTGCCGCAACAGCTCGTCGGCCTGGGCTTCGATCTCATTGCGCTGCCGGATCAGGCTGCGTGCTTCGTCAATGACCATCCGGAACATGCGAATGGCAGGCGCATCAAGCGGCAGCGGCAGTCCGATCGATGAGCGCGCCGTCTCGTAAATATCCATCAGAATCTGTGTCTTGCTGACCTTGCGGCCGACGACATCCCATGCTGCTGTCACAAACTCCTCCTTCGTCAGCCCCGTGATGCTTGCTGGGGTCGGAAAGGCATGGAGGAAGGCGAAGAACCAATCGCTGCGGCTGTTTCCCCGGAAGCGATCGATCTCGGGAAAATACAGCGGCAGGTAGTGCGTCAGGATACGGTGCTGGATCTCGGTCTTGGCCCGGGCGATCGCTTCATGTGTCTTCGACAGTTCCTGCACGTCGTTGATGCCGGCCCGCAGCGGATCATGGTAGACCTGTGTCGCCTGGATCCTGAGCATGTGCAGCATCACCTGGGCATCCTTTGGATCGTTCTTGTCCCAGCTGTTGTGCAACGCTTCTCGTGTTCGGGCCAGCGCCAGCGACGACACCAGCCGCACCTCAAAACCCGCTTCAGCCAGGCGCCATGCGATGGGCCGGTGATAGTTCCCGGTCGCCTCAAAGGCGCAGACCACAGGGCGGCCGTACGCCTGCAGCACTTCGATCAGATGGTCGTGTTCAACGCGGGTATTGAGGACCAAACGGCGACGCCGGCGCTTGTGGCCAGGTGCTTCGATCAGAACTTCATTGCGCACCTTGGCAATGTCGATCGCTACCAGCACCGCGGCGGCGGGTGTAGAATCTGAAGTGGTCATGGTCGGTCTCTCCGGAATGGGTTGTGAACATTCACATTCTAGAGAAACTTTGACTGGCCATGGCCGCCTCGACCGGTGCGCGCCTGAAAGCTGCGCGCACCGCTGTCTCGGCTGCCGCCGCTCCTTCATTCCGTAGGTGCTACGGCTCCTGCTACAGATCGAAGGCCTTCGCTAAGGCCTGCCGCGATCTCGGCCTCAAGCATGTCAGGACAAGGCCTTACACGCCCAAGACCAATGGCAAAGCCGAGCGCTTCATCCAGACAGCACTGCGCGAATGGGCCTATGCCATCGCCTATCCGACTTCAGATCATCGTGCCGCAGAGTTGCCGGTCTGGCTGCATCGCTACAATTGGCACCGTCCCCACGGGAGCCTAAAGTCCAAAACACCTATCAGCCGAGGCCATCGCTCTTGCGCAATCCTATGCGCCGACATTGGGGCCGACACTTGTCCTTCACAGCCGGAACGGCGTGTTTGCTGTCGTGGCCGGGACGCTTTACCAGGACAAGGCGAAGGCGAACCTGACCGCGCTCAAGGAACTGCACATCATCCCTCAGGATTCGTTTCTCTCGCGCGGGGACGGTCTGGATGGATTGATCTGGATGTCCTACCAGAGGGGAGCCTCTTTCGACTTCGCGACCCAGCCCAACTATCTGAGGCTCGTCCAAAGGCTCCAGGCGGCGATGTCCAAGCTTGGCCTATATTCCGGCCCTGTGGACGGCCTGATTGGGCCAACGACCGTTAAGGCCTTCAGGTCATACCTTGCGCGTTTCGACCTGCAGCCGGGTGCAATTCTCACCGACTACAGCCTGGCCGAGATCGAACGTAACGCCGGCGACGGCTTCCACAGCGACGAGGAGCGAAACGCCGCCCGCGCGCTCGGCTATACGGACGCGCAGAGCTTCAACGATGCAAGGTCCGGCGGCTTTACCTCGGCTAGCGCATTCGCGCAGGCGAAGAACATGGGTTTCACGACGCAGAGTGACTACGATGCCGCCGTGTCAGGCGGCTTTCGCAACCGCGATGAATACCAAAGTGCCCAGACAGGTGGATTCACGGCAGCCAACGAGTATCGAGCGGCCGTCCAGCTTGGCATACAGACAAACGCGGAACTGGTCGGTTATCGCGCATCGGGATTTTCCGATCCTGCCGCGTTCCGCGATGCCAAACAGAAGGGCTTTGGCGACAAGGCCTCTTACGACAAGGCGGAGGCCCGCAAACTGAAGGCGGCGAGAACCTCCGCGACGGCACTGCTCTCTGATGCCGAGACATTCCTGAAGCTGAACCCTCAGACCTCGAACCTCGTCGAGATCGCCGGTCAGGCCGCCGCGCTGAACACGCAGGTCCAGACAGATTCCACCGATGCGCTGGACAGTTCGGCGTTGCGGCTGAGCAACCTGCTCATGGCCGTGCCGGGATATTCCGAGTTTTCGGCGTCGAGGGACAAGGAGCGCGCCCGGGAAATTGAAAAGCGGAAGGCCGAAATCTTCGCCGAGCTACAGGCCGAACGTCAGGCGCTCAAGCATTGGATGAGCAGCCATCTGACATCGGCAAAGCTTCCCGAGGTCGTTCAGGAGGTGAAGGCGCTCGACGAGATCACCGACACGAATGACCTGGACACGCTGGCCGATGCACGAGAAGCCGTGCGCGCCATGATCGCCAGGCAGGCGCTGGCGGATGAACTGGATACAGGCAAGGCCGCTGACAGCCAGTCGGGAAGCGGAGCCAGCCAGGAAAGCGACAGCGCGACTTATGCGGTCACAGACTTGAACAAGGCCCTCCTTCGCGGCCCGCTGGAGGACGTAGTCGTCCTCTACAACGCAAGCCCGAAGGCGCCTTCGCTCCTGCGCACGATATCGGGCCAATTTTCTCTGACGAAGAATCAAGCCTGGATCTGCCTACTCGGTCCTCAAAGAACGCCTGCCTTGGATAAGGCCCTGCTCGAGGCCATCGACCCGATGGGAGCAAGGCAATAAACGTCAGCTCGGACTGCGGGGCGGGCGGCCTTGAAAGCGCCGACCTCTTCATGTCCAGCGCAAAACCTTCCTGGAGGCCCCGCCAACGCTTCAAGCGGCCTACCTCGAAGCGATGGAAGCCAAGACGATCCGCGTGTTCGATCCTACCTGCAAATCTCATTCAGACCGTCGAGGATTGGCTCCCCTCCATAGCGCGCTGAAGTAGCTCCGAGGCGTCGGCACCCCCGGAGGTCCTCACCGCCCTTCTTGCCCAACCTGTCCCTCATCCCCATCGGAAAAGTCGGGCATGATGTCGCCAGCCAGCAGCTTCTCCTTCGACAGCAGCCCGGCGTCCTCGAGCATCTCGAAATCCGGCAGCTGGCGCAGCGTGTCGAGCCCGAAATGCGACAGGAAGTTTTTGGTCGTCAGCGAGCCTGAAACGGCTTCTTCGTCGAGCAGTCTTTGGATCACCTCGCCCGCCCCCTTTGCCCTGAGCTTCGGTGCGACGGCGATGAGCCGCTCCGCGCGGGGCGACAACTCGGCGGCCAGCCGGCAGGACTCCGCCGCGGCGTGAACCAGCGCCAGGCAAACCGCGCGCTCAAACCCTTTTTCGCCGGGCCGGATGCGCTTGCCGCCGGCCTCGCGAAAGGCCGGACCAAAGGCCTGCGCCATCAGGAGCGGTAGCGGCCGCGGCCAGCGCAGGCTTTGCGCCAGCACCAGGTCGGCCAGCCACCAGGCAAAAAGCTCGGCATCGGGCCGCATGGCAACGACGTGGGCGGCGATCGCCGCCGCGGCGAACGGCGCCGGCCGCCCCGAGCGCGGCAGGTCGTCAATGTGTTCACAAAGCGCGGCCAGCGCCTCGACATCCCAATGGAGACCCAGCTGGTCGACGATCTTTTCGAGCTGATCGGCGCTGGCAACGGGCGGCTGCCCGGCCAACTGCCGCCAGGCGCCAAGGATGGCGCCGGCGGGGCCGGGATCGGCGCCGGGCGGGCGCAGGTGCCAGGCATCGCGCAGGGCGGCCTCGTCCTCTGAGCGGCCGGCGAGCCGCATGCTGGCGGCGGCGCATCTCAGCGCCAGCCGCTGGCGCCAGGCGCCGGCCCAGCTGGCTTGCGCGCGGGCCAGCGTGTCGAGCGCGCTCAGGGCGGCGCCGGCCTGGAAGGCGGCGTCGGCGTCGCTGGTATCGCGGCCGGGCGCGAGCGCCACTCACGTCAATCCGGACAGTCCCGTCTTCTCGTCGCGACTATCCCGGTACCCGGAGTTGGTCACGGCGACCTGCTTCCGAGCCACCTTTCGAATAGGCCGAGCTCGGATCACCAACTCTAAAGCTCCGCGTGATTGCCTATTCGATAAACCCTCCGTCAAGATTGCAGCGGCTAGAAGCCGCCGCAGCCGAACCGTCACAGCGTCCGCCCAATCGAACCTGAAATCATACCGGCCGGCGGACTTGCACGGGGGCTGTCAGTGGAGCAGGCGCGTGAAAGAGCACATGAAATAGGTGTATCGCCAATATTTTCGTATTGCTCTAATCGATTATAGTTGTGAAGCGCAATTTCAGCCTGTTTACTTGCCGCTCAAGTCACGCATAAAAGAAGGTAGCACCGATTCGGTAGCTTATCCCCTGTCTTTTGCGTACTCGCGGCCCGTGGCGCCGAGTGGACGATTGAAGATCGCCGGTCTCACTAGCAGGTGGGCACAAGCGCCTGGGGCCGGTTGGCAAGCCACAGGAGTAGGACAAATGTCGAAGGATTCGGGTAAGGGCGATCACGGCGGCGGGCCAGGCAAGATTGAGATCACGGTGGTGGTGAACGGCCAGCCCACGCAGGTCGAAGCCAATCCCAACCAGCCGCTTCACGTCGTTCGTGCCAAAGCCCTTGAGAACACGCAGAACGTCGCCCAGCCGGCCGAGAATTGGGAATTCAAGGATGAGGCCGGCAACCTGCTCGACGTGGACAAAAAAGTTGGCGATTTCGGTTTCGCGAACTTTGTGACCCTGTTCCTCAGCCTGAAGGCGGGTGTAGCAGGTGCCTGAAATCCAGACTGTGGACCCTGCGGTCTCGCGAGCGAAATTCGATCGGCAGATCGGCTGGTTCCAAACACAAGCGGGCGCTTACCGGGCTCAGGGTGGTTTCCTGATCGAGGCGAGATTCCCTACTGCCTTCTTCATCTTCGCACCGCCCAAGATAAGGCCACAGATAATCGGTGCAGCTGTCGAGATCGACTTCTCCAATTACGACCTCCGACCTCCGTCGGTAGTCTTCGTCGACCCCTTTACCCGCCGGCCGGTTGCCCGCAAGGATTTACTGCTAAGTATGCTCAGACGACCGCATCTACCCGGAACCCCACCGGATATGATTTCGGTCCTCATGCAGCAGAAAGCTCTGTCGCTATCGGACTTCCTCCAGGCCAACAGTGCGGAACATACGCCATTCCTGTGCATGGCAGGCGTCCGGGAATACCACGACAATCCAGCCCATTCAGGTGACTCATGGCTTCTCCACCGGGGTTCTGGCGAAGGCTGTTTGGCCTTTATCCTGGACAAGATCATCAAGTACGGGACCGGCCCCGTGGAGCAGATACAGTATCAGTTCCAAATCTCAGTGGGAGCGATGGTAGTACCCCCATCCGCCATTCCGGAATGAGCGTTTTGATGGATGTAACGGCCGTGACGCTCCCGCGCCACTGTATCTCGACTGTGCATGCGCATCTGCGCTCGGTTGGTCGCGAAGGCAATGAGGGGATGGCGCTCTGGGTCGGCGTTCAGCAAGACCAGCATTTTGCCGTAACAGAGACCGTTATCCCGGCGCAGCGTCACATTCGGACGGGCGATGGTGTTTGCGTGATGGTTCCGGCCGAGGAACTGCACCGGCTTAATGTCTGGCTCTACAATAGCGGCCTGAAACTCTTGGCCCAGATCCATAGCCATCCGGGCCGAGCCTACCATTCGACGACCGACGATGCTTATGCGGTTGCTACCACGGTTGGGTGTCTGTCGCTGGTAGTGCCGAATTTCGCCCGCGAGCCTTTCGATTTTGCTCGAGTCGCCGCCTATCGGCTCGACGGAAAAGCCAACTGGAATGCGCTCCCTTCCGCGGCACTGTCGCGAATGATCACAATAACGAGTTGAACAATGGCACTCGCTAACTTCATCGACCGCGCCGCCACGGCGGCATCTCAGGTCCTAGCCGATTTTCATCTGGAGGACTTTAAAGCAGCTCTTGAAAAGCAGGTCGTGGCCGTCGCCTTTGACGATCAAGCCGCTTCCTGCGCCGAAGGCCAGGCGACACTAGATCTTGCGGTGAGGTTGCTCGCCAGGCTCTATCCAGTTCTGGCGATACTCCCGCTGGGCAGCGCGGCAAGCTCTCAAGCCCAAGCGCTGGAGCGCTTGGCAAAGTCGATAAATCCAAAAGTTGGCATCCGGCGTTCCGGCAAGTCTGCCACCATCTGCGTAGCTGCAGGGCTGACGCGCCCACCACTCCGGTGCCCGACCTTTTTCATGGGATCGGAAGGTTGGGCGGCAAAGCTGTCGCGTACGGACCCGGTGAGCTCCGGCTCGAGTTTGCTGCCCTATGGAGCTGGCGCCGCCAGTTGCTTCGGCGCCGCCAACGTCTTTCGAACCATCTTCGCCGCTCAGCTGACCGGCGCCGAGTTAGACGAAACCATCGACCTCTCGTTATACAGTTACGACAAGACCAAAGCCGGCGAGGCAGGCCCGATCGACATACCTGTCGACCTTGGCGAAACGCACCTCGTTGGGCTCGGTGCGATAGGCCATGGCTCGCTTTGGGCGCTAGCGAGACAACCCGGTCTCACGGGTCGTCTGCATGTAATCGATCACGAAGCAATCGAACTCTCAAACCTGCAGCGCTACGCCTTGGCCGGCCAGGCGGAGATTGGCATGTCCAAGGCGGTTCTTGCAGCCACCGCCCTTAGATCGACGGCCCTTGGGGTCGAGGCGCACCCGCTGACGTGGGCAGAATATGTTGCGCGCCAGGGCGACTGGGTCTTCGACCGAGTGGGTGTGGCGCTTGACACCGCCGCCGACCGTCTGGCGGTCCAAGGTGCTCTGCCCCGATGGATCGCGAATGCCTGGACGCAGGAGCACGACCTCGGCATCTCGCGGCACGGGTTCGATGATGGCCAAGCTTGCCTTTGTTGCATGTACCTGCCGTCCGGGAAATCCAAGGACGAGCACCAGCTGATTGCCGAGGAACTCGGAATACCGGAAGCACACGAGCAGGTGAAAACGCTCCTGCAGACCAATGCCGGAGTTCCCAACGACTTTGTAGTTCGGGTGGCTACAGCGATGGCTGTGCCGTTTGAACCGCTAGCCCCGTTTGTTGGCCAGCCCCTGCGTTCCTTTTATCAGCAGGCTATCTGCGGCGGTCTGGTGTTCCAGCTCAGTGATGGAAGTCGCCGCGGTCGAACCGTGGTTCCGATGGCCTTCCAGTCAGCGCTTGCCGGGATTATGCTTGCCGCCGAGCTCGTCAAACATAGCGCGGGTTTTCCCGTGGGCCCGACGACGAGCACTCGGGTGAATCTTCTGCGCCCACTTGGCTCCCACTTGCACGATCCGAAGGCCAAGGATTCCAGCGGCCGCTGCATCTGTAGCGATGACGATTTCATTGCAGCTTACAGGCGCAAATACGGCAAGAGCGTCGTACAGCTAAGCGATGTCTCCGCCGCCTAAGCAGACGCGCGAATGTCTCCGTTGCCGCCGGGCGGCGATGTGCGCGCCACTACGAAACGCTATGTCCGCTCCTCTGCCGTCCGAGGGTCCATGAGATAGCCTCCCCACGCGCCACACCGGAAACCTCCTTTCCGATGTACCGATCAAGCACCGGCCTCCACGGCACGAGCGTGAACTCGCGCGACTTCTCGATCACGGCATATTTGCCGCTGGCAAGCTCGACCGATCGGCGCAGCGTGCCTTCTATTCGTTCTCCAGGCTGCGCTTCGGCATACGAGAGACCGAGCTGATCCGACAGCTGGCCGGCGACACGGTTCAGATCGCGCTGGCGCAGGATCGAAATCATGTTGGCACTATAGACGACCCGGTCCTGTTCTTCGTGCGCGAGGCCTTGCGCGATCAGCCACTGCCGCCGACGGGCATGCGCCTCCCGCACCTCATGCCCGAAGCCTGAGTTGCGCAACGGCTCCGGTCTCTCGGCAACCAGGTTCCGGTCGAGCCAGGTGGCGCCTTCGAAGCTGACTTGGCGTTCCAGCGGCATTGATGAGAGCTTCTCGACTATCACAGGCTCGACCCTGGCCCGCAGGCGCTCGTATTCCGCGACACGATCGAGATGATCCGGCGCGATGATCCAGGTGCCATTCGGCTCGCGCTCCACGCCGCCGGTGGAGCGCCGGATCGCCTCCAGCCGGCGGATATGCGTCTCGGCAAAGCTTTCGGTGGCGAACGCATCATGCTTGAGGTGCATATCGACGCTGTAACGGCCGCCGTGTGCGGTAGCGATGTCGGCGATTGTACGGTCGACTTGCCTGGGCTTGGTATCCCTCGACGTGACACGCACGATGCAGCCGTCGGGCGTCGGTTCCGTCAACTCGCCTTTGCCGATGTCTATCCAATGGCTTTTGCCGTCAACGCCGTCGACGATGAGGTAATGCCGATCGTTGATTTCGTCGGCGAGCCCGCGCGCGACGAGGCGGCCGACGACCGGTGGGGAGGGCTCTTCACGTCGATCGTGGACAAGGTAATCGGCGGCACTGCGAGCGAGCCCCTTGCCAGTCAGCTCGCGGTGCATGGTCTTGATGATGTCGCCGCGTTCGCCGGTGCGGCGTAGCGTGGCTTCCAGCTCATCATCCAGGCGCCAGCGGACCGGGTCGACCTCCTCGGCCAAGCCCAGCCGCCATGCGCCATGGTTAGCGTTGTTCGTAGCGGCGCGGCGGGCACAGCTGAGCCCGCATCCGAAGTCGACGAGGAAAGGGTATTGCTCCACCGATTTCCGAAGAAGGCCACGGGTCGCAATTGCCCCTGCGGGCCGTGGCGATCTTTTGGTCGCGCTTGCGACATTCTTGTCCGCCTTCGGGACACAACAATGTTTTCGGATAGGCGCGCACGAGGGAGCAGCCCAGCCGGAATCGATCCTCTCCGCGTGGAGACCGGCGCGCCGTGATGAAGAGCTCAAGGGTGTCAAAGACCTTCCTCGACAGGGGGAACAGCAATAGCGCGATGGTAGAGGCGCGACGGCCGCGTCTTCGCAAGTTGCCAGCCTGCGCACGCAATTACACGCTAGAGACAAAGCCTTACGCGGTCGATGCAGTGCCCGCCGGCGTGCGGCAATGCATCGGCTAGGCCCGTCGGGAACGGTTTTCGTCTTCCCTAGCCGGTGCGGTAGTTCTGACTACTCCGACAGTACAGCACCTTTGCTCGGTCCGGATGACCAAGCGATTGTGCGGCGCGCGCGGTCTCGGTCAAGGCACCGCGCCCTGCTCAAGCCGACAGGGCTTCGGCAAAAGATAGTCCGATTCGGTGCCCCCAAGTGAAATGGCATAGCGCTTGCTGTTATCCGTTAGAGCCCACCAAAGCACGTAGAAAGCTATGAACAGAACCATGGCAAAAACGCGAAGTTCCATACAAGCGCCCAAGGAGACCGTGCACATTGGCGCCGAACGTCCCCTCCAGACGTCCCTCCTCCGGTATCTGATTTGCGATAGCTGGTTCGAGACTGACGGAGCCGTGGCGCTCGCCCAATTGTCGCTTACCCGCCTCCGCCAGGAGGATGCCTTTTTTGGAACACGGCATCGACCAAGTGCGGCCTCTCGGGCCCAGGACTGTCGTCGACGCGATCAACGTGCATCAGGCGACGGTAAGCCGGGTGACGTCGAACACATACATGCAGACCCCGCGCGAAGTGTTCGAACTGAAGTATTTTTTCACCGTCGCGAGCGCGTCCTCCCAAGGTGGCGACGCGCGGTGCCCCCCGAAGCTGGCCGCCATCGGATCAAGGCGACAATCGCCGACGAATCGCAAGATGACGTGCTTTCCGACGACGACATCGTCGTCCGGCCCAAGGAAAGGGCCATCGATTTGCGCGCCGCACCGTCACAAAATATCGCGAAGCGATGAACATCCCCTCGTCCGTGCAATGCCGCAGGGAATGGCGCTTCTGGCGTTAATGCGGGTCAACGCAGCAACCCGAGTTTGCAGCACATCCAAACTGGAGACCCTGTTGATGACCGAATCCGCTACGGGCTTCATGGACGGAGTTCTGCATGACCCAGAACAGCCAGATCAACGGTCTGGTCCCGCATGGGGTGCAGTCATTTCGCTTGCCTTAGGCACCTTTGGGCTTGTGACGGCAGAGTTTCTGCCTGCCAGCGTGCTGACGCCGCTCGCGCATGATCTCTCTATCACCGAGGGTGCAGTTGGACAGGCGCTGACAACGACCGCCATCGTGGGGGCGATCTCGGCGCCGACGATGGCCGTCATCACAAGGCCCCTGGACCGCAGGATCGTCATATGGGCGATGACGCTGCTGCTGATCCTGTCGAACGTTCTATCGGCCGTCGCGGGGTCGCTGCCGGTTCTCCTAGCCGCCCGCGTCGTGCTTGGCATAGCACTCGGAGGGTTCTGGTCGATTTCGGCAGCGCTGGCGATGCGGCTCGTTCCAAGTCACCTCCTGCGGCGCGCCATGTCGATCATCCTCACCGGCGTTACCTGCGCTACCGTTTGCGCGGCTCCAATCGGCGCCTATGTCGGCGATATCTGGGGATGGCGAACCGCCTTCATGATCGCTGCGGTCGTCGGCGCCGTTACGCTGGTAGTGCAACTCATAACCATTCCGAGGCTGCCTCCGATTGGAGTGGCCAGCTTCCGCAGCCTGCTGGATGTGGCCAAGAATCCGATGATCAAAGTCGCTATGTTGGTCGTCCTGCTGGTCGCTTCCGGGCACTTCGCCGGCTTCACCTATATCCGCGCCTTCCTTGAGAAGTTTCCCGCGCTTGATATCGAGACGATCTCGCTCGTGTTGCTCGTCTTTGGCATCGGCGGCTTCTTCGGCAATTTGGCCGGCGGATTCCTGGCCGAGCACAGCCTCAAGGCAGCCGCGGCGCTGCCGCCCCTGCTCATAGCGATGGCCACTGTCTCGCTGCTGACGCTGGGAGCATCGGCTTGGGCCACGGCGATTGCGGTTACCGTATGGGGCTTTGCCTTCGGCGCGGTGCCGGTGGGACTGCAGACATGGATGGTGCTGCAGGCTGCTCCCGAGCAGGCCGAAAGCGCCGGTGGGCTGATGGCCGCAACGTTCCAGGTGGCCATCGCAGCGGGCGCGATTTTCGGCGGACTACTGATGGACAATGCCGGCGTCGCCAGTGCCCTTGCCTACAGCGCCGTTGCCTCGTTCCTCGGCGCCCTGACAGTGTTCTTGCTCGGCCCGAAGCGCGAACCTCAGACCACCTGACAGAGAGGCCATCAGTGCAGCGCGGGAAAGATGCAATCATCAGCCGCGCGGTGCGATCCTACGCCCGATTTTTGGCGGTTGCAGGCCTCGTCTCCGGGTGATCGGACGCTGTTGTCCGGCGATTTCGACCGGCGGGGGCGTTTCGAATGATGGTGCCGACGAGAGAAGCTAAGAGTGCCGGACCGAACCGGACCGCCTCGCCGTCGACCGCTCTGGCATGGCGACAATGTCGCTGCAGTGTGGTTATAACCACCTGAATTTTGAAAGATCCTCCAACAGGCGAGAACACGCTACGTGGCCACCGAGGCTCGGGGCCGAACATGCCCCGCAGCTTCCGATTCGGCCCGAAATAGAGGATCGTTCGGCGATGTCGTAGTTGTATTTACCAACTGTGATCCAGCCGCGAATGAACGTCGACAGACCCGCGAGGCGGATTTCCAGCGGCGGAATCCCAAGCGCCGCCTGCCCGGCGGCTTACCGGAAGTCGGCAGGATGACGAGACGAGTTATCTCACGCTCAGGATCCCCGCAATTCGGTGCGGTGCATTGCGAAAACCTTCAGCCTCGCATAGCTTGCGGTAAAAGTACTTCTTCCACTTCATGTTTTTGGTGTTGCCGGCTGCCAGGGTGGGGAAACACGTGGCACGCGTTATGCAAAATCATCGAATTTGAGTCAGACCCAATTCTACACGCCGGTTCGCACCCGTATGAGGCGCTGAGTAAATCTAGACTGAGACCAGGAGTGCCCGCGACGTCACATGCGGGATGCCTCCTGCAACATTATCTGCCGCATCCAGATGCTTGCCGGATCACTGTTGTGGAGGGTGGGCCATTGGACGGCCTCGGTGAACGTGGGTAGTGGCCGCGGAAGTTCGATGATCCGCAAGGGGAAGGTTTTTTTGAAATGCTGAACCAGCCGGAAGGGCATGGTCGCTATCCGACCTGTGCCTGAGACCATCGGCGGGATCATGCTAAAGGCCTGTACGACGATCTCGACACGTCTCTTGAGACCATGCTCAAGCAAAAACTGTTCCTCGATGGATGGCATCTGGGCACCGCCGACCCTGAACGCAATGTGTTTCATCGACATGTATCTCTCGAATGTAAGCTGACGTGGCAACTGCTTGTTCGTGGGGCAGCCCACGCACACGAATGTCTCGTCGAACAGCGCCGCTCTTGGATGGGCGCTCGACATGAAAAATTCCGGAAGAATCACAAAATCGACGTCACCGCGCCGGAGAAGCTCATCGGGGTCGTCGTCGAGCGGCCGCAATTCGAAGCTGACGGCGGGTGCTTCGCGTGCAACCCGCTCCACGACCTTTTCAAAAAACACGAGTGTGGCGAAATCGGAAAGAATGATCCTGAAGCGGCGATTGGATTGAGCCGGGTTAAACGGATCCCAAGAAATAATCGAGCATTGGATGTGCAAGAGTGCGCCACGAACTGCGGGGGCGAGTGTTTCCGCACGCGGGGTTAGAACGCGTTCGCGGCCGCTCATCGTAAACAGTTCATCGTTGAAATAGTCGCGCAGCCGGGCGACGGCCGCGCTCATGGCCGGCTGACTAAGGTTGATGCTGCTTGCCGCGGCCGTGAGGTTGCGCGCGGTCAGCAGTGCGTCGAGCACGACGAGAAGGTTCAGATCAAGGCCTTTGAAACGCATGCCTCATCTGTCCGTAACGTGGTTGTTTGTCATCGTGACCATTATGGGCGCTCGTTTACGGTCCCACTCAGAGGTGTTGTGTCCCGACCTGCCGCCCGCGCGCGTGGAGGACGTGCTCGTCGTAGTTATGGGGATAGCGCGGCCGACGAGCGAATGGCCGACCGGTACAACAGTCGATCGGATAGGTCCGGAGCTATGAAACATGTCGATTACAGATGCGAATTTTTCACGTGGCTAATTGATTACAGATTGAGATTTGAGCAGACTTGGGCGTGGCGGCGCTCCGACAACGATCCGCGACACATATCCGAGGTTGCGCGCAATACTGCGAATTGCCATCGCTATGACGACAATCGCCACTCCAAGCACAGTTGCGAAGGTGATTCTGGTCGTGAGATTCCAGACTTCTCCAAACTGTATCAAATCCATGAGGCGAAACACGGCACCCTGGACCAGGTAAAGCAGCAGCGTGCTCTGACCAAGCTGCACCGCGACAAAGCGAGCTACTCTAGTCGAATAGACAAGTCTCCAGCATTGGAACATAGACTGCATTGCTACCGCAGAAGCCGCCAAAGAGCCAGAGAACATCAGAAAAACTTGTTTAGCTGACTGTTCATCATGAACTAAAACGAGATTGTTGTAGGCGTAAGTCTCCTTGCCCCACACGAGGAAGCATATGAAAGCCGCTATCGAAAATAAGACAACAAAAATGGATTTGTGACGCCAGATGACGCCATTCTGCCATCCGATCGGCTGGGCAAACAGGAACCCTAAACAATAAAATGGGTAAGTGTACTTTAACAACGGGGTTATTGATAACGTGATGGGTGCGAATGCGACCGCAATTGCAGATGCGCTTATGATCCATATCGATAGACGGTTGAAAGTTGTAAGAACTCTAATCAGAATGAACGAAATAAATGCCGCCCATATGAACCAATAGGTTCCAATAACTTCCGTCGGCAAATCCAACAATGTATCAGTTAAACTCTTCATGGGAAAAATAACTGCGGACTTTAACGTCCAAATCAACGTACACCAAAAAAGCATTGGCAGTAGTAGCTGCATTGCCCGCTCACCGACACCTTGGGTGAACGATTTTCGCAAAATTGCCCCAGAAGAAAGATATCCGCTTATCGCCATAAAGAGAGGCATATGAAACATGTAGATCGACTTGAAATACGGCGACAGCCAGAAAGCGTCGGTGCCCTGGTAGATTAAATATTGTAACAAGTGCCCAATTATCACCAAAGTAATGAGTATGCCTTTGGCGAAATCAAAGCTTAGGTCTCGGTTGTTTGTCCCTGCTGGGCACGAGCCGCGTCCCTTCGCTCCGGCTCTTATGTTATCAAGCATCAGACTCCAGCCTATCTGTTGCAGTTGCTACTTGCCGTTTCTGGGCACGGCGAGCGCGGTGCAAAGGATCGAAAATCACGCCGATCGCGGCGTGGTATGGAGGGCCGATTGGCTGCAACCGAGCGGACAAAATCCCAGTGCCTGATCGCAAACCTCGAGCGCATTGGCGGTCGCGATCATGTGTGGCGATGCGAACGCCCGGCACTATGGTCGTCTGGCCGTCTCTGCAAAACCTCTCAAGATGGTTTCGCAGCGGGTGCCGAACCATGCCAAAAGCGAATGGAATGCCACGCTGCTGCAGCACCGGACGCATGACGCGGATAGAACGACTCATTCCGAGTCTCTCAAGATCCGGATGCATCCTGTACGATCCGAGTTCGCCTACCAAGCAATCAACCTCGCCAACCGTGAAGAAATGGCGCAGCAGGTCCTAGTGAGCTGCTACGCCGTGCACATCAGAGCCGATTGCGCGAACCCTCGGCCCTGCACCGGCCCAGCTACAACCGCCTGAAAGCCCCTGTCGCCCATAGGCCTTTTGGAAGAAGGCGGAGAGTTCGACATGATCGGCTACTTACAAGTCATTTCCCAGCACACGCTGCAGAAGCAGTGGCGTGATCGGGCGCATGTCAAGTGCGGTCATCTATGCAGCGCCCTGGAAGTTTGGTAAAATCGATTGTTTAGATCGCGAGCATCCACGCTATGGATAAGTGAAAGCCATGCGCTTCAAGGGCCTTGATCTGAACCTTCTCGTCGTGCTCGACGCACTGCTGACCGAGCGGACCCTCACGGCGGCGGCAAGCAGCATCAACCTTAGTCAGCCGGCCATGAGCGCGGCCGTCGCCCGGCTGCGCGACTATTTCAACGATGAACTGTTTACGACGAGCGGCCGCGAACGTGTTCTAACCCCGCGTGCGGAAACACTCGCCCCCGCAGTTCGCAGCGCACTCTTGCAAATCCAGTGCTCGATTATCTCTTGGGATCCGTTTAATCCGGCTCAATCCGATCGCCGTTTCAGGATCATTCTTTCCGATTTCGCCACACTCGTGTTTTTTGAAAAGGTCGTGGAGCGGGTTGCACGCGAAGCACCCGCCGTCAGCTTCGAATTGTTGCCTATCGACGACGACCCCGATGAGCTTCTCCGGCGCGGTGACGTCGATTTTCTGATTTTTCCAGAATTGTTCATGTCAAGTGCCCATCCAAGAGCGGCGCTGTTCGACGAGACGCTCGTGTGCGTGGGCTGCTCCACGAACAAGCAGCTGCCACGGCAGCTTACATTCGAGAGATACATGTCGATGAGGCACGTTGCGGTCAAGTTCGGGCGGACGCTGAAGCCCTCCATCGAGGAACAGTTTTTTCTTGAGCATGGTCTCAAGAGACGTGTCGAGATCGTTGTGCAGGCCTTTAGCATGATCCCGCCGATGGTCTCAGGCACAGCTCGTATAGCGACCATGCCCTTCCGGCTGGTTCAGCATTTCAAAAAAACCTTCCCCCTGCGGATCATCGAACTTCCGCTGCCACTACCCACGTTCACCGAGGCCGTTCAATGGCCCGCCCTTCACAACAGTGATCCGGCAAGCATCTGGCTGCGAGAGATATTGCTACAGGAGGCGTCTCGAATGACTTCTCCGGGGGACGCCAAAAGGCGCCCCAGGCAGCCCTAATTTACTCCCGCGTCTCACGCCGGCACTCGCGTCAATAGCCCGTGTCGGAAGAGAGCGACGCTCGCGGCAAGTGCGCCTGCGAGGTCGTCCAGCGGGTGGGCTGCGTCGACAAACGGTGCGAATGAGAAGGGCCCCCCATAGCCGCCATCAAGCAGCGCCCGGATCTGGCTGCCATTGTCGGAACCGACTAGGACGCGATCCGGGTAAATCCAGTGGATCGGATCGTTCACGCTTGAAATGTGGACGAGACCGGTCAGCTCGGAGGAGAAGAACGTCTCCCCGGCAAGCGTGTGGTGGAACGTGTCGTGCACGAGGCGGAAGACGGATTGGCCATCAATGGCGGCAATGGCCTTAGCCGCTTCGTTCTTCGATCGAAGCGAGCAGGTCCGGAAGCCCAGCGGCTCGATGAGACCGATCAGACCGCGCGACTGGAGGATCGGCTTGAGCGCCTTCAAGGCGACGCGGAGATCGCCCCGGCGCTCGACATTGGCGGGCCAGGAGCCGTCGTTGACCGGCACCAGCATGAGCGTCTTGGCTCCGCAGGCCGCTGCATAATCGGCGAGCTTGCTGGCCTCGGCCCTGCGGGCGGGGGTCCACTCATTGAAGCGCTGGAGGGCATTGACGGAAATAATCCCAACGCCTGTGTCGGCGGCCGCAGACCGGACGTCCGCCGCCGGCATGCCGCGTGCAATAGCATTGCTGCCCGGTTGGCTGCGGATCTGGACATCGGTTAGGCCCTGGTCGCGGGCAAAAGCGAAAAGTGCCCTGACGTCAAGTCCGGGCGTCGCCAAATAATCGAGTGCAAAGCGGGGCGATGCTTGGCGCATGGCTTGGCTTTCCTTCCATGAAACGGGCGTCATTCTCGGCTGACTGGCTTCTACCGTGCGTTGATTCGCGAGGGCCGAAATGATGGGCATGAGCGAGGCGAGGCAGTCGTACTCACGTTTCTCTCACGCTATGTTTTTCTCTCATTTATGAGCCGACGTTCACCCAAACGGCGGTGCCGCGCCTCCTGAGAGAACTGACTCGCAGCCATCCAACTGCTTCCGCAAGGTACCCGCCAACCCTGAAAGATGCCCAATCGATCAGATTCAAAGTCAGGCAGCAGGGTGTTTCGCCAGAGCGAGGCCGACGCCCAGCGCGATCATCGCGCCACCTGACGCCTCCCTCAGGCGGCGGATCAACCCGGGACGCGCTGCAGCGCCGTCTTGAATGCCGCTGGCCACGACGGCAACCACGATGTCGGCGAGCGTGTTGAGCGCAATGGACACGGAGCCAAGCACCACGAATTGCAGAGCCACGAGCCCTGCGCTCGGATTCACGAACTGCGGAATGAAGGCGAGGAAAAAGACTGCCGTCTTCGGGTTGAGCGCCTCGACCAGTACCCCTTCACGAAACGCCCGCCGGGGTCCGACTGGACCCACTGCGGCGCCCTCATCGCCGCCAGTCGCTCCCTTGAGGCGGGCGGCTTGAAAGGTGCGAAAGCCGAGCCAGACGAGGTAGACCGCGCCGAACAGCTTTAATGCGGAGAACAGTTCCGAGCTCTCGAGCACGATCGCGGAAATACCTAAGCTTGCGGCGAGGACGTGGATCATGCCCCCCAACCCCGTGCCGAAGCTGGAAGCGATACCTTCCCGACGACCACCGGCGAGCGTGCGCGCGGCAACGTAGAAGATGCCCGGACCGGGGGTGATGGCGAGCACGGAGGCCGCGGCGAGGTACAGGGCGAATGGGGTCAGTTCTGGCATGATGGTCGATTCCGACGAAGATTATTTTGGGATGAGAGCGGCGACGTCGCGGTCAGATGCCCGCTCGCTCGCCGCAAGGCCCGCCGCCACGCCAGCGCGGTCGGCCGCGTTCCGGTTCTGGCTCATTTTGCGCTTGCCCTCCAGCCTCGTGATTGGCATGCGCAGGCCGACGATTCCGCGGAGTTGCGCCTGTACAAAATCCGGCGGCGCGTCCGACACGGCCCAAGGCGAGGCGCGCTCGCCCTCGTGGTGGTCGGTCAGCCGATTCACGACGTCCAGCAGTCTTCCCGCATCCTCGAAGAACTCGACCGGGCCATAGGCGTGGACGGCGACGTAATTCCAGGTCGGGACGACCTTCCCGGTTTCCCGCTTGGTCGCATACCATGCCGGCGTCACGTAAGCGTCCGGCCCCATGAAGATGGCCAAGCCGTCGCCCAGCGGCGGAACACGGCACTGGGGATTGGCCTTCGCCAGGTGCCCGTAGATCACGCCGTGCTCGCCCTCGCTCTCGTCAAGGAAGAGGGGCAGTGGCGTTGCGAGCGGCCCTTCCGCCGTGACGGTAACGAAGTTCGCCAGCAGCGCCGCGCGAATGGTCGCGCGCAGGCATTCCTTGTCGTCGTCGCGGAAAGCGGGAGGGATGTACATCGCGAAACTCCTTGCGTTACCAGTTCAGATACTGGCAAGCTGGCATATTGGAAACAGCCAGTCAGAAGCTTTTGAGGCGGTCCAGTTGGGGAAAGTTGGCATCGCGCGCCGCATCGGAGCACCGGAATCCCCCGGTGCCGGTCACGGTATGCGAATTGCTTGCCAAACCTTTTGGACGCAGCCAGCGATCCCGCTTGGTCGCTATGTGAGCCTGCGGCAAGCCCAATGAAATTGATCCAACGCAAAGTGAACCATACATGCAAACAATCGTCGAAAAGTGAACCTACCGGCGATGCTAGGCATGCCGAGAGCCTGCGCGGGTTTTCACTGTAGCAGGTGACAACACTACCCTTAGCCAACGGGTCGGAGCCGACCAGTTTGTCCGATGTCGACGAAGTGCTTGTTCGCAGGGCGCAAACGGCCTGTAAGCCTTCATAAGTGAGACCACACAGGTACTGGCTGGGAAAGCAGGTCCGTGGGATCTCGCATTTCAGTGATGTTCTGGAAGCGAGCGAATTTCATATCCGCAGGCATCTAATGCAGGAATCAGATTGGACAGCGCCATAACGGTCTGGTTGCGCAGACTGGCTTGAGTGCTCCGTGTCGACTCGTCGGGAGGGCATCCGTCGTGCAAGAGCACGATTGCGCCGGGGCGTACCGAGGCGAGCACTGCATCGACGATCGCGTCGGTGCCGGGGCGCGACCAGTCTCTTGGGTCGATCGACCAATGAAGGGCCGCCAGCCCCGCGATCTCTGAGGCAGTGAACACTTCTTCGCTCCAGGCGCCGTATGGCGCGCGAATGTAGCGGATCGAGGCCTGCGGGCATGCCAGCATGATGGCCTGGTTCGCCTCAAATACTTCACGTTGCACTTCGCCCAAACCGCATTTGGACAGGTCCGGATGAGACATCGTGTGGTTGCCTACCTCATGCCCTTCTGCGATCATTCGCTGGATGAGTTCCGGATGCTCTGCGGCGTAAGCACCAATGACGAAGAATGTCGCTGGCACCCGATTTTGCGCCAGCACATCGAGTATCTGTGGTGTGAAACATGGATTGGGACCGTCGTCAAACGTCAGATAAACGCTTCGACGCCCGGTGCCGTCAGCGCATTCACTCTGCACCTCCCGTCTGTCATCGAGACGTCTCATAGCTGCGAACCCTTGCGGTCAATTGTTGTACCGGTCGGCCATTCGCAATCGGCATAACCCCGATCCTTGAGGTAGGGGCCTACGCTATCGGGGGGAGCTTGTCGCGAAGAGCCGACGCGATGCAGCTTGCGCCGATCACCGATGTACCTGGTCGAAAAGGGGATCGGCTCGCTTGATGTTCGGCGCAGACCAGGAGGGACACACCAGAAAATGCTCCTCGGAGCCAACGCATGCATCGACAATCTCCTTAGGGCTGCATCCTTGAATTCTTCCTATGGGACGTTCTGTCGAATCGGCAAAATCGATTGTTTCGATGACACGCATCCACGTTGCGGATAGATGAGACAAAGGCTTGGATCGCGCGCAACCTCACGGCGGCAGCAGCATCAACCTTAGTCAGCCGGCCATGAGCGCGGCCGTCGCCCGGCCACGCGACTATTTCAACGATGAACTGTTTATGATGAGCGGCCGCGAATGCGTTCTAACCCGCGTGCGGAACCGTCAGCGTCTCAGAGTCGAGCGACGACGTCCCGCAGCATCTCGACGCCTTTTTCGATCTGCCGGATGCTCAGGGCGGAATAGCCCATGACAAGCCCGATGCGGTCGGCTTCGCCTGCTCCCGACTGCCGATGATAAAGCGGCGAAATCGGGTGCAGACCCAGACCCGCGTATTGGGCAGCTTCGACCAACGCCGTTTCACGCGATCGCGGCAGGTCGTTGAACCATATGACGACGTGCAGTCCAGCCTCTGCCCCCTGGACGGCGATCCGACCTTGAAAACTCCGCTTCAGGGCGGTCAGCAATGCCTCCCGGCGCTCGCCGTTGATGCGGCGCACGCGGCGCACATGGCTTTCATAGCCACCGCTCTCGATCAGAGAGGCCAATGACTCCTGCCCCGCCATCGGAGAATGCCGGTCGGCAAGCTGCTTGGCGGTTTCGAAAACCTGCAGGAATTCCGCCGGGACGACGAGATAACCGATCCGCAGCATCGGCGAGAGCGTCTTGGAGATGGTGCCGAGGTAGATGACGGCCCCATGATCCTCGAGGCTATGCAGCGGGGGAACGGGGCTGATATCGTAGCGATATTCGCTGTCGTAGTCGTCCTCGATGACATAGGCGCCCTGCTCCCGCGCCCATTCCAGAAGCTGATGCCGCCGCGGGATCGGCATGACGCCGCCGAGCGGAAACTGATGCGAGGGCGTCACATAGGCCAGCCGGGCCGCGACCCCCGCCAGTTGCTCCGTTTGCATGCCGTGATCGTCAACCTCGACGGGAACGGGCGTGGCACCTGTACTGGCAAAGACCTGGCGCGCCATCCTGTAGCAGGGGTCCTCGATGACGAAGCTGTCCCCGGGGTCGAGCAGCAGGCGCGCGCAGAGATCGAGGCCCTGCTGCGAACCATTGACGATGACGATCTGCTCGGGGTCGCAGCGCACAGTACGGGCGCGCCAGAGATAGCCCTGAAGCGCTTGGCGGAGCCGGCTCGAACCGCACGGATCGTCATAGGCGAGCCGTGCCGGCCGCTGCGCCATCGCCGCGTTCATCGCGCGCTTCCAAACCGATGCGGGGAAATCTGAGGGCGCCAGGACGCCATAGCGGAAATCAACCTTCAGCGTGTTCGGCAGGTAATCCGGCCAGCGCGGAGTACCACGCAGCCGTTCGCCATAGCTTGACAAGTGAACCGGGCCGAACCGTTTTGGGGGATTGGCGGTCAGCTCATGTCCCAGCAGTGAGGATGCGACACGAGGGCGCGCGCCTTGACGGATGTCGATGAAACCTTCCGCGGCCAGCTGCTCGTAGGCGACGGTGACGGTCGTTCGCGAGACGCCAAGTTCCTCGGCGAGACCACGGGAGGACGGCAGCTGGCTTCCGGTGCCGTAAACGCCTCTGAGGATCTGCTCGCGAAGCGCTTCGTAGATCTGGCGCGCGCCCATGCCATGCGAGCGGGTTGAAGCACCGGGACCTGGAGACTGGACCATTTCTTTTCCTGCCAACTGGACATTCCATATCAACCAGTTTGCAGCCACTCCTTCCGAAAGCCAAGGCACGTCTGAAGCCGATGCCCGAGACCGCAATCCAAGACCGGAAAGTGGCACATCTGCGAACGATGCCAAATTCGGCTTCGCTACCCTCGCGATCCATCACGGCTACGATCCGGCTGGTTTTCCCAATGCCGGTCAACCACGCGTCTTCCTGAGCTCGACCTACGATCGAAAGTGTTGCGGCGAATGAGGCCGCCGCCTTGGCGGCGCAATCCTCGGCGACGCGGAAGCCTCCACACGCTGTACGAAACGGGCTTGCGCTACATCACCGGCGCGGCGCTCTCGACCATGTCCTCCTTCCTGGTTCTGCGCGGGCTGAAAAGGACTCTCACGCTTCGCATGGAATGGCACAGCACCACGGCGCTTGCGATCGCGTAGGTGCGCGACGGGCATTCGGCCGTGGGTTAGGTGAGCTCCCCTTCCTCGACTCGCATCCCGATCAGGCGATTGCCCGAAAGGAGATGTCGGGCATCGCCAACGAGGGGGCCGAAGGGTCAAGGCGCGCTAAGACATGATCGTCGCCTCACCAACGCATTTTGCCAAAAGCATCTCAACGACGAATATGCCGGCTTGGCGCGCCGTAGGGCCGCCGCCTTATCCCGCGAGCGGCGCAGCCCGCTCGCACGTCCCGTCCGCTATGCGTAACACCAGGCTGATGCCGGAGACATAGGCAGTCACCGAACCGGGTCCGCCGTCGAGAAACGACGAATTGGTGCTGTCTTGAGCCACCGGCAAGCAAATCCATTACTGATCCTCGACTGCCATAGGCGTTATGCTGCTCGCAGCCTGGGCACAGTCATATGAAGATGTTTGGACAGAACGGTGTTTCGGCAACTGTTATCTGTCGTCCAGCTTTTGGCATCAGTTTTGATGGACGCGAGCAGCTTGCGAGGGACGCATCCGAACGCGGCGCTGCTCCCACAACCGTCGCAGTTCTCCTGTGAGAGCCTCGCGCTGGGCCTGATCCAGCGTAATTGTATCGAGGAGATCCGCGAGCACGGCTTCGCCCTCGATTCGCGTCAGCAGATCGAACAATTCAGGTGAAATACGCACACCGTCACGGCTGGAGTGATCCGTTCGGATTTCGCAGATGGTCTCCTGGCGATCCAGCGCCGTGTGAGCGCGGACCTTATACAGGGATACATAAGGCGGCAATGAAACCGCTAGCGCAGTCCAATCCTCCAGCGTTGCGGCCCGTTTTTTGACGAGGAACGGCCCGACCACAAGTCCATCCAACCCTGTCGTCAGGAACGTGGCAATCGAGTCTGCAACTGAATCCACGATCGGCTCGGCATTGTTGTTAAAGGACGTGTTGAGCAGAATTGGGATGCCAGTGCGCTGCTTGAAGGCATTGATGACGTCCCAGTAGGCCGGACTGGCCTTGCGCGATACTGTTTGCAGCCGAGCCGTACCGTCGACGTGCGTGATGGCGCCGAGCAAACCACGCTTGGAGTCGCGCACACGGACCACGAAATTCATGAAGGGAAATTCGCACGCACTGCCTGGGAGGTCGAAAAATTCGCGCGCATCCTCCTCCAGCACTGATGGGGCGAACGGGCGATACCCTTCCCGCTTCTTGACCATGGCGTTGATCCGGTCCTTGTTTGTGGCGGGCCTGGGGTCGGCAAGAATGCTGCGATTTCCGAGCGCGCGCGGCCCGAACTCCGAACGACCTTGCACCCAGCCGATCACGGCGCCACCGGCCATCCACTCGGCTGCCCTATCCGCCACCTCCTCAGTGCGTTCAAACTCCAGGTGCCCCGCCCATGCCTTTAGTTCCTCTTCCACAGCATGATCGCTCGCGAGATCCGGCCCCCAATAAACCTCCTGCAATCGCGCACGCGGCGCGGGGCGGCCCAACTCACCAGACACGATTAATGCAGCGCCCAATGCGCAGCCAGCGTCATGCGACGCGGGCTGCACGAAGATGTCTTCGAAAAGGCCTGAATAGAGCAGCTTGCCGTTCATGGAGCAATTGTGCGCAACGCCACCGGCCAGGCACAGCCGCGTCATCCCCGTGGCCTCACGATGATGCCGAAGAATGTGAAACACGATGCGTTCGAGTGCTTCCTGTAGCGACGCACTCACATCTTTGTGCTGCTGAGTGAATGGCATTCCCTTTTGCCGGACCTGAATGGTGCGAAGCAAAGTCGGACCGATGCGGTCCAGGTGGACGCGATACTCGCCGTTTGCAGACAGTTCATAGAACTGCTCGAAAAGCTCGCGATAGGGAACGGGATCGCCGTAGGGGGCAAGCCCCATTACCTTATATTCATCGAACAAGCCGTAGCCGAGATACCGGATCACCTCGAGATAAAATAGCCCAAGGGAATTGTTCTCTGGGAAAGTCGCGAGTTGCGAAATTTCAGCACCAGATCCTACCGCCACAAGACCCGACTGGAAATCACCAGAGCCATCAATCGCGAAAATCAGACTTTGCTCGAAGCCCGACATTGCAAAAGCACTCACGGCGTGCGCCTGATGATGACTTACGAATGAGATACGCGAAGGGTCGAGCTCGCTACCGAACTCCTGCGCCAACAGCTGCTGCACCAAAAATTTGGCATCCAACGGAATGGAGGCGTCCGGCTCGGAAGCAAGCATGTTTTCGAGCATGGCGTTGCAATAGGCTTCGGTAGCGTAGTACGCCACATGATCGATTTCGCTGAGCTGAACCCCAGCGGCTGAAAGGCAGTATTGAACCGAACTGATTGGGAGCTTGTTGGAGTGTTTGATCCGATTGAGGCGCTCCTCTTCTACGGCCGCGATGACCTGTCCGTCTCGGACGAGCACCGCAGCGCCATCGTGCATGAATGTATTCGCAATCTGGAATCGGTTTTCATAGACTTTGTCTAATCCGCCGCTCAATCCTAGACACAGCATCTCGCTCTCCGTTTATCGTACAGGAAGACTGAATTGGCCTGTCTCAAGGCCGTTTGATCAAAAACACAGGCTGCGTTGTCGTTCGCCGCCGCGAACGCCAGTCAGACATCACCAACCTCAAAGAAATTCTCTTACGCCTGGATCAACATGAGATCCTGTGATCGAGGTCCCGGGCGTTCCATAACGTTGAGAGATTGAGTGGATGCCACGAAGACCCTGGGTTGGATGCCGATTTGCGTTGGCGATGTCGTTTTTATTTGCAGCACGAAGTCCGTAGCGCATTGTTTATCTCACTCTCTTTCGTCAGCGCATTAGTCGGCGGCGCAACAGCGCCATCGAGAGGAAGAATGGCAACAGCGCGTACAGGCCGAGCACACCGACGTGCAGGGCGATGCCGCTGATCGGGCGATCAAGCATAACCGGACGAATGAGGTCGATCGCATGTGACAGCGGCATGCATCGCGCTATCTGCTGAAAGGCGCCAGGCAGCTGGTTCAATGGGAAAACGGCGCCCGACAGGAACAGCATAGGTGTGAGGACAAGCGTCTGGTAAAACACGAAGTAATCGTAGCTGGGCGAAAGTGCGGTGACGATCATCGCGAGGCTCGCAAATACGCACCCTGTCAGAGCAATGATTGGCAGCGCATAGAGGACGGACGGCCAGGCGGCATAGCCCAAGGTTGCGGTGACGATGGTAATAGCCGTACCGGCCATGAAGGCCTTGGTGGCTGCCCACGCCAGTTCACCCAGAACGATGTCGCCGAGGGTAACGTGCGTATACAGCATGGCTTCCCATGTGCGTTGAGAATGCATGCGAGCGAAAGCCGCGTACAATGTTTCCAGGGTAGAGGCGGTCATCGCACTTACCGCGACCATGCCGGCCGCCAAAAAGGCGATATACGACGCACCGTCGACGCGGCCGACCATTATGCCGAGGCCGGTGCCTAGGCCGAAAAGGTAGATCATAGGATCGGCGAGGTTACCGAGAAGCGACACGAGTGCGACTTTCTTCCATGCCAGATAGTTGCGTCGCCATACCGCAACCCAGTTCCACGCATTGGCCGGCAGCGCCGCCGCAAAACCTTCAATCATCGCTCACTCCTCCATCTCGCGCCCGGTCAGCCGCAAGAAAACATCCTCGAGATTGGCTGGACGCAGAAGAAGACGCAGACCTGCTCGCCCCTGCAGTTGCGTGCGCACCTGGTCAGGGTCTGGCGCATAGCAATAAAGGGTTTCGCCGCTGACCTCGATGCGCTGGGAATGTGGCTTGACCAGCGAAAGCAACTCGTGCGGATCGCCGCCATAAATCTCCATGACCTGGCATCCGATATGCTCGTCGATCAGCGCCTGCGGGCCGCCTTCGGCGATGTTGCGGCCCTTTTCGAGCACGCACAGCCGATCGCATAATCGCTCAGCCTCTTCCATGAAATGCGTCGTCAGGATAATCGTCTTGCCGCGTGCCAACAGGGCGCGCAGCCGCTCCCAGATCAGGTGGCGCGCGTGCGGATCGAGGCCGGTGGTCGGCTCGTCCATCACAATGAGCTGGGGGTCGTTGATCAACGCCCGCGCCATTGTCAGGCATCGCTTCATGCCGCCGGACAGTTCCGAGACGCGCGCATCCACCTTGCGCTCGAGGCGAGCGAACTCGAGAAGCGACGGGATGACCGCTTCGCTCTGACGTGTGCTCATGCCGAAGTAGCGTCCGAACACCAGCAGGTTCTCGCGTACGGTGAATTCCTGGTCAAGATTGTCGAATTGCGGGACCACGCCAATGCCCCTGCGTGCCAGCCGAGCGCGCGCCGGCACCGGGACGCCAAGCACCGTGATCGTGCCCGCGTCAGGGCATGTCATGCCGAGGAGCATACGCGCAATCGTGCTTTTGCCCGCCCCGTTTGGTCCGAGGAGGCCGAAACACTCTCCCGACGCAACGGAGAACGACAGTTCGTCGACAACGATCTTGTTCCCATACGACTTGGTTACGCCGGCAAAATCGACTGCCACGGTTGACGCAGAGTCAGGCACGGAGCTTTTCGCGCTTGTTTGCCCGTGAGACTCCCGTTCGATCGCAGGAGTCTCGAGCCGCCGCAAATCCTCTGGGCCCAACTTACGCTTCAACACTTGATGTTTCTGGTCCTGGCTCAAAACTCTTCTACCTGCGATCAAGTAACTATTGCTGTTCGCTGTAAGCGGCGTCAGATCCCACCAGGTTTTGCTTTGGAAGGGCGTCGCCGGTGTCTTGCACATTGGCCGCAGAGCTTCGCGACAACCAATCGCTGTTGCTTAATGTACACAGCGCGTATGCTTTCAAAGGTAGCAAGAGAAAGATGTTGATGAGTGTGTGGAGCGAGAACCCGAGAAATCGAAGTTGGCGCGCACGAAACGCTGCCACGCTGCAGCGAACTATAGTCATGGCTGCAATCATCAGGCATGCCGTCCAAGGCACAGTACCTGTCGTTACGAATTGCGCGAGCCCCGCCAGAATCGACAAAGAGAGCAATAATGGGCCAATATTCTGGCCAATCACGTCCAATGTGAGATAAATATTAAGGCCGCGCAGCAGTTGGAACGCCAGCAACGTGTCACGGAAAGTGCTCCGGGCCCAGCGAAGCTGTTGGCGCAGATAGGGACCCATGCTGTTGGGAACGACTGTTGCCGCGACGGCCTCCGGGACATACTCTGTTCGAAAGCCTGCTTTCAGCATCAGGATCGTAAGGTGGCGGTCCTCGCCGAAGTCGCTCGGCTTCCCTCGAAAGCGCTGCGTCTCGTACTGATCCAGCAGCGAAACAAGCGCGGATCGCCGGTACATGGCACACGGACCGCAGCAACACATGACGGCACCGAACCGAGCCTGCGCTGCGCGCTCTTCGTTGCAGGCGAGCCAGTATTCCATGTCGATCAACCGCGTCAGCCAAGTTTCACTGCGATTGCTAGCCGCCAACTGGCCCATGGCGGCGCCGACCGCTTGATCTTGCATCTTTAGCGCAAGCCTGGTGATGACGTCCGGGGCGAGTATCGTGTCCGAATCTACATTCAGCACCAAATCTCCGCACGAGCGGCGAATGGCGGCAATCTGCGCCTTGCGCTTTCCGACATTCTTTGGGAGCGCAACGAAGTTGAACCTCGGGTCGCCCGCGTATTCCTCGTGTACACCCACGAGGGCATCGCGGTTTGCAGAACCGTCATCAACAACATAGACCTGCAGTTTGCCGGCGTAGTCCTGACTTGCAATGGAAGCCAGGCAGTCCGAGAGGGTGCGAGGCGCCTCGTTGTAGCACGGGATAATGACATCGACGCCCGGCCAAGGCTCACCGCTGGGCGGGTCGCCCGAGGTCGGCGGTACGTTTGTAGGCAGGGTATAAAAGACCTGCGCGGTTTTATAGACGGTCGACAGCAGCGCGTAAGAGCAGATGGCAACAGTACTGGCTGAGGCAAATAGGTTCATGAGATGTCAGATTTTTCAGTGAATTTGAGGGAAGCGGGCGGATAGTAAAACCGCGGCCAATGCTGGAATCAGCTCGATCAACGCCATGGGGGCGGGTCGCGCTGACTGACGTCGTAGCGGGTGTCCTTCATAGCTCTGGACCGTTCCGATCGATCAAAGTGCCGGCCGGCCACTCGCTCATTGAGCGTCCAATTGGGAGCACTAGGACGAGTACGTTGTCGTCGACTCGCGTGGGAGGCAGATCGAGGTACACGTCCGGGTGGGTTGAACGCACGCGAACGCCCGACAAAATGTTCGCCAAGCCTTTGCGGCAGAACCTCGAAACATGGTTCCGGAGCGCGGGCCGCACCGAGCCGAACGCGAATGGAACGCCAAGCTGCTGCAGCACCGGATACATCACGCTGATCGAATGGGCGATTCCTAGCCCCTCAAGATCCGGACGCACCCCGTATAGACCGAGTTCAGCGACAAGCAGATCATCGTCGCCAACTTTGATGTATCGGCGCAGCAGGCCCAAGTGAGCCGCTACCCCGTGCACATCACGGCCGATTACGCGGAGCTCCGGCCTTGCACCGGCCCAACTTCGACCGCCTGCGAATTGCTTCCCATTAAAGGCTCCGGTCGGCTCATAGGTCTTCCGGAAGAACTCAGAGAGTTCGAGGTGATCGGGAAGCTGCAACTCATTTTCCCAGCATAACCTCCACTGCACGTCAGGGCGCATGCGAAGACTTCCTCTTTTTCGGGTTCTTTTGTGCACCTCACGCGGTAGAGCAATGGCGGTGCATGTCATGGGTCTATGAACGGCCCTCCCGGATTGGTAAAATTGATTGTTTAGATCGCGAGCATCCACGCTATGGATGTTAAAACCATGCCTTTCAAAGCCTGATCTGAACCTTCTGGTCGTGCTCGATTGGCCCGATAAGCGGCGGCACCGATGGCAGCTGTCGGTGACACAACCTGATTCAAGAGCGGCCGCCAGCGCGTGGCTGCGCCCGTGCCGAAGCAGCGATCAAGTGGAGGACGGCCCGACTGTTAGGCGTCAGCAAACGCGGCGACCGTTGGCGCACGCGATGATGCATGGCGATCGCGCAGCTCTGGATCGCCGGCGGCAAACAGGTTCCGCGAAGCTCTATCGCGCTCGCCAACAGGAATCGTCTGGTCAATGCTTTCGAGTGTTGCCAGTCAACCGGACTGTCGGTGAAAGCACCTGGAGAGCGGGAAGGAGGGCGCGCCCGGATGGCGCTACTTCGAACGAATTGTTTGAGGTTTTGGCCGACTGGAACACACAGCTTGAGCACCTGAGGCCTGAAGTGCGCGAAGGAGCTGGCCCCGAAGTCTTCATTCCGTGCGAGGGATCAAAAATCGCCGCACACAGAAAGGCAGCCTAAGGAGCGTCAGCACTTGCGCCGGCCGAAGGGCCGGGACGCGGGACTGACTGCAACGACGAGATCGGTTAAAAGGGCAGCCGTAGGAGTGTCAGCATAGCGCCGCATAAGGCGGGACACGGGACCGACGGCCCCCGACGAGGAGTGCCGCTTTCCCGGCTAGGGATCGTCACCTACCTGGGCCGAAACACCTTTGAGGTTCGGTGGCGGCAGCCGTAGAGCCCGTCCCGCATAGGGAGCCATGCAAAATAAGGACTTCGCTTCATGTGGGCATCTATGGGTCATTTATTGGGTAAAGCCGTTACGCAAAATGGCAGAGGTGGGGAACGCTCACCCCGCCGCTTCCGAACCTGATGTCTGGACCGGAAAGGCTTCGGCCGACGTCTGGGGCCGTTGAGGTGGAAGCGGGCGAAAACCCCTCGAGGCTCGCGGCGCTGAACATCGAGCCGCATGAAGAAGCCGGATGTAGTCAGCGGTTGTTACCATCAACCGGATCCAGCTACTTGTTGCATCGGGCGCTCTTATACGTCCGCATATTGGGTCAGCTTGACACCGCAGAAGCGCACAGTGTCTCCCAGTGTTTTATCAGGCAGCGGAAATCGGCTTTCGGAAGAGAGCCAGCAGGCAGTCTTCATTGATCGACGCGCCCCGGCACTCGATGCACTCGATCTCGGTCAACGATTCGTTCAGCATGGCGATGGTGGTCTCTGCACCAGCAGCGTGCCCCCAGCGTTGGCAATTGGCGTCACGTGCCGACCCGAAAACCAGCTGCCCGCCTGGCGCAAGCAGACCTACCAGGTTGCGGACTGCCGCGCGGATCTGAACGAGGTCTCCGACGTAGTAAAGAACCTCCGCAACGACGATCAGGTCAAACAGCTCATCACTCGAAAACTGTTGAACATCGGAAATTATCCAGCTGATGTGCGGCGTCTCCTTCATGCGTAAACGTGCTCGGGTAATCGCTGGCTCCACGACATCGATCACAGTGAGCCGCTGGCAAATGGGGGCTAGCCGCTCCGTAAAAGCGCCGGCAGCGCACCCGACTTCGAGCGCATTCGCGACTCGACCTTGCGCAAGTGACAACCGGAGAATTTGGGTGTGGCGCTCCCGCTCGAACGGGTTGCCATCGAGCCGCCATGGATCGTCTGCGGCCATTTCTCGATTCAGCAGTTCATGATCGATTTGGGTCAAATTCGCACCTAGCTAAGGCAGCAATCACCGGCGCTGCAAATGCCGTCAGATGTCGGTAGGGTCGGGACCGTACTGCGGGCCGAGGCAGTTGATTTCGGTCACGCTCCTAATTGGGTCCGCAGGATTGGCAAAATTGATTGTTTGGATGACAACCATCCACGCAGTGAACACATCGAAGGCGGAATTGGGCGTGGATTCGCACACACACGGCGATTGACACGTTGACGATCCGCGATGGAAGAGGCTCGCGGCATTCAGCAGCCCCGTCTTCATCAAGCTGATCCCGCGCAGCCGCGACCGCTCCCATCGAACCACACGCGCCCGCCTGCTACGACGCCGCACGCTGATGCTGACACTATGGTGACTGGAGTTTACCGCCTCAGCATGGCCGCAATGCCATGACGGACAAAGGGAAGATGTTGGCCGAGGCGCAGCCCCACATGCCTTGCAAGCCGTGCCGCCGGATGCTCGCTTGAGTAGAGTCCGACGAGGATATTCGTAGCATGGTAGAGCGGCGCCGCCGACAGGCGCAGTCGGCTTTCATATCTGTGGAGCATGTCGGGGTCGGCAATGTCGCGACGGTCGCGCCATGCGGTCTCTATACCCCGGGCGAGCTGCTTCTGGCCGCCAAGGCCGATGTTGAAGCCATGCGCGGTCACCGGGTGCATGCCGATGGCAGCGTCGCCGATCAATGCGAAGCTCGGCGCCCGGAACCTGTGCGCCCAGGTCGTGGCCAACGGATAGATATAGCGTTGGCTTGCCAGGCTCATGTTGCCGAGGCGCCCTCGACAGCGCTTTGTCAACTCCCTCAGGAACAACTCGTCGTCGAGGGCAAGCAGTCCGTCGGCCTCGTTTGAGGGCAAAGTCAAAAGCAGCGACGACACGCCTGGCGCGAGGGGCAACATCGCCACCGTCTGATGGTGATCGAACCATTCGATCGCGATCTGGTGGTGGGGGCGCTCGTGCCTCACCCGGCAAATCAGCATCGAGTTGCCAAGCCGATTGATATCGGCGCCAATGCCGAGCAGATTGCGGGTGGCGGAAAAACGCGAATCGGCTGCAACGAGAAGGCGAGCGCTCAGCTGCCTGCCATTGGAGAGCGTTATCACTGCTCCTTGACGGCTGTTTGTTGCACGCACGACCGAGTGGCCGCACAGCAGCCGGGCATGGCCCCGCAAGCGGATGATCTTGAACAGGGCATCGCGGATCTGGCAATTCGGGACCAGAACGCCCAGTGGTTCCGCGGATCCGCCGGGGGCATCGAAACACAACGCAAACGGGCTCGATCCGTTGAGGACGCGTGCGCCTTGAAGCGGTGACTTGTCCGAAGCGGAGATAACATCCCAGGCGCCGAGCTCGCGAAGGATTCCAATCGAGGCGTGGGTGAGCGCGATCTCGCGGCCGTCGAAAGCCGGACTTGCCAGTCTTTCCAGGGCCTGCCCTTCCACAACCGCCAGTTTGAGCTGGCTATAGGCAAGCGATGCGGCGAAGGAAAGTCCGACCGGCCCGGCGCCCACGACAATAATGTCGAAGCTGTCGTCACAGCCGGCCATCAGCGTGCCGCCAGCGCGTCGGTTCTCTTCGTGAGATGTTGGGGGAGTCGAGCCGCAGGTCGTGCATCGATTGCGCTGTGATCTATTGCCCGCATCGCCTCAAGCGCGGTTCTCACGTCGGTTCCTGGCTGGTGAAGCGTCATTTGCCTGCTGTATGATCTGGATTGTCAAGATGATGGGAGCGACGACCAGGCTGTCGGTCAGCCCATGCGTTTTCCCGTGAAGGACTGGGCGATCAAACCACGCCGACAAGGGCGTGGCCTTGATCTGGGTCAGTCGAGGCGGAACCGGCGTCAGATGACGTCGATCCAATCCAGTCATGCGCCAGCTGATCCCATGACGACGCCATGGCACCAGCCAGCCCAAGGGAGAACCAGGCGTCTGATCTGGGGAAGGCTGTTTTAAGGACTTTTTGCGAGATCAGCGAATAACCGGCTCGCCATGGAAGCGCCGGCGCGAGGGCGGCGAGACGCCGAAGCCGACTTCCATCATCAGCCGTGGCGTGCGCGAAGGCACGGTGCCCATATGGAAGCCGAACGGATCCTCGACGAAACCGAGACCGGCTTCGCCGGTCAGCGTGACGGGACTGTCATCGCCATAGACCTTGAGAACCTCCTGCGCCGGATGGCCGACAAGCAGCGTGAGCTGATGCTTGATGGCGCGGCGGTTATGACTGCCACGGACATAAACATGCGGGCCGGTGCCCTCGTCGACCGGCGTCAGATAGAAGAAGAATTTCAGCATCCGCCAGTCATCGAGGTCGAAATGATACTTGCCGAGCGAGGCACGGTTCTTGTCGGCGTCGGAAGCCTCGCTGGTCGGGAAGCTCCACCACACGCGTGTGGTGATCAATTTCGCCTGAGCGCCCAGATAATGCGCGGCGATGTCGAGCAGCAGCGGGTCGTTCTGGATGGCGACCGCTGCCTTGCAGCCAAGGATGTGTTCGAAAAAGTGGCCGCTGAGCAAGGAGCGGCCGAAACGCTTCTCGGCCTCGGCATGGTCCTCAGCCATGAATTCGAGACGGCGATGGAAATTGCCGAAACAAGGCGTGTACCGGGCGAAGGCGGCGATCTCCTTATGGATGGAAGTCGGCAGGACGAGCCCGCAAAACAGCCCGTCCGACCGCAGCGCCTCGACAATTTCCTGGCGATCGACGCCGGCAAACATGGTGTCGTGGGCTTTTTGCGACACGCGAACCGGCTTAGCCCCACGCCAGTGCATCCGGCGGGCCGGCATGGTGCGGGCGAGCACGAACATCGGCAGCCATGCCGGGTTCTCGCGAATGTCCGACAGATAGGTCGGAATGCGCACGGCGATGCGGCGCAGCACGCCGCCGTTTCGCGCGATGGCCTCGAGACTGGCGGCGCCGGATTTGTCAGGGCTCGAAAGGGTCATGAAGGGTCCTCAGCTATGAATGCAATATGATATCGACGAAGCATCGGTTCTCACTGCCTCGCCGCTGGTCCAAGCCCGATTCCCGCAACGGAAGGACGTGTAGGCGCGCGTCGGTTTTTGTGCAATGCACAATAGCCTTGCGCGTGGCAAATCTGTTCGGATCGCCGTGCGCATCAGCCAATATTCCAGCGGCAGGCAAACGGGGCGGCGGCACTTGAAAAGAGCCGCCGCCCGGCTTGGCACCTATTGGCGGACGAACAGCGGCTGCACGCTCGCCCATTGATCGGCGGTGCGGAAGCCGCCGCGTTTCGTGTAGCTTTCGACCGGGAATTTCATCCAGTTGGGCAGCCAGCCGTCAACCTTCTGCCTGCCGTTCTCGCCCGCGAGGCAATCGCGGATGATTATCTTTTGCGTCTTGACCTTCTCGGCGACATTGCCGTCGGCGACAGGCTTGCCGGCGAGGTCGGCCAGCATCGCATTGGCGATCTCCCTGTCGCGCAGCAGATCGAAGAAGGCGTCGTCCGGTTGCCACCACGCACCCATGTCGATGCCCAGATGGTTGCCGAGGGCCTCGACGACGGCGCTGCCGGCTTCGAGCGTCTCGGCCATGACAAGGCTGAGAACGCGCATGACGTCGTCGTCGCAAAGTGCCAGCAAACGGGCAAAGACGGCGGCAAGCGCAAAGGCGTCGCCATTGCCGCCGGCTATCGCGCCCTCCTCGTCGGCCTGCCCAAGCAGCGCCAGCACCGCGCGCCGTTTTTCGGCGAATGCGGCTTCGGCCCTGGACGCGGCAATGCTTGCCGCCACCGCTTCATTGGCGGTGCGCTGCGGCTCGCGGCGAACCTGCCACAGGCCCGAGCCTGCGATGGCATGCGCCACCATCAGGCGCAGCGCGACGCCCGGATGGTCGAGCATGGCGGTACGCACGGCACCGTGGCGGTGCAGATCGACATAGTTCTGCATCGGCCCGGTGAGTTCCGGTCGCGACGGCTTGGCGGGCGTTTCGTCGTGCGCGCCGCCCTCGCCTTGCGCGCGGGCGCGGCGGGCATCCTTGCGCGACAGCCAGCCCTCGTGGCATTCGACCGCGCCGCGATGCGAGACTGAGATGAAGACCTTGCCGCCCTTCTTTTTTGGCGTCTTTTCGCAGTCCCATGACTTGAAATGCTGCCCCGGTTCGAGCACGGCGACCTCGGGCCAGCCGGCTTCCAGGTAGGCATCGCGTTTGGCGGCAATCGCCTCGTTCTGCTTTTGCCAGAACAGGTCGGCATCGGCGAAATAGCTGTCCTCGCCGAACAGGTCGCAGACGATCAGGCCCGGATAGTCCTCGATGGGGAACAGCGCCACCTTGGTAGAAATCGACTGGCCGCCGAACAGCCATTGTTTCAATTGGTGGCCGCGCGGAGCGTATTGCTCGGGGTCGGCATAAAGCGCCAGCCAATCCTTCTGCTGCGCCTTGGAGGCCATGGTCAGATGGCGCGCCGTCTCGGCGTCGATGTCGGCGCGCCGATAGGCCTCGCGGATCTTGGGCAGAAGATCGCCGAGCGCCAGAATGCGTTTGACCAGAAGCTCGGTGACGCCGAAGGTTGCGGCGATATCTGGAATGGTGCGGCCTTCCCTCATCAGCCGCGAAAACGTCTCCCACTGCGACACCTCGTCGGGATCGAGCCGGGCGAAGTTTTCGATCAGCGAGGCCTCGAGCGCGTCGGCGTCGTCGCCGTCTTCCATGATGGCGCAGGGCAAGGCATTGCCCTCGCCTCGCTCGTCGGCGAGCGATTTGGCGGCGAAATAGCGGCGCCGGCCGGCGACGATCTCGAAGCTTTCCGGCGTGCCGTTGGGCCGCACCAGAAGCGGCACCAGGACGCCGCGCGCGCGAACCGATGGCAGGATGTCCGACACGTCGGGCGCGCGTTTGGAATGGCGCATGTTGAGCGCCGAAATGTTGAGCTTATCAAGCGGAATGTGGGCAAGTTGCATGGTTTGTCTCCTTCGTTGCGGGGTGGGATTGCCCCGCCGCAGAGGCTGCAAGCCGGCGCGGCGGGACGGTTTTCGCGCCCTAGCGGCGCGTCTGTTCCGCCGTGTCGGGCGGAAGCTTGGAATCGGCGTTGCCAAGGGCTTCTGCCGCCTGTCGCAGCAGCCGGTCGGCTTCGGTGATGTGGCCGGCGCTGTACGCTGCCTGGGCGTAGACGGAGAGCGGAAAGCGCGGCTTGAATCCAAGGTCGCGCTCGATGCCGAGGCCAAGCCGCCCCTTGACGCTTGCAAGCTCGGCAAGACTGACGCTGCCGAGTTCGGGGAAGCCGAAGCCGAGGTCGCAAAGGCCGAAAAGGGTGTCGCCGTCGGCGTCGAGTTCGGTGAGAAGCCAGGTCGCTGGGCCGGTCGGATCGAACAGTTTGACCACCGGGACATGGTCGGTTTCGGTGTCGGTTGCGCCATTGGCGAGCAGCCGGGCGCAAAGCTCGTCGGTGATCAGGATCATGGGAAAACTCCTCTCAAAACAGGTCGCGTTGATTTCTGGCGTCATCGAACAGCCCGATATCAAGCGACTTTTGCGCCGCGCGCGGGCGCATCGGCGCGTCGGCCAAAAGGGCGAGGCGGTCGCGCGTGGTGGCTGGACACCGGGAACGAGCGTCTGCTCGCCTTGCGGCGTTGGCTCGGTCCGCAGGGTGTCGGGATCGCGCGCGCTCATGCCGCGATCTCGTCTTGTTGCGCGCCTTCGGCCTCGGCGTTGAAGCCCAGAAGAAAATCGGCGGCCTTGGAGGCAAGGCTGGCGGCGCGGAAGATGGCGCGATTGTCCTCGCGCAGCACCTTCAGCCATGTGCCGATATAGTCGGCATGGCGCACGGTCGGCTCGATGCCGAGGGTCGAGCAGACAAAGGCTGCGGTGATTTCTGCCACATATCCTGACAGTCAAGCCTGACGATCGTGGTTATCGCGGAGCGAAGTGTCAGGCCTCAGCGGTTTTTTGATCCTCGCGGGCTGGGCGGCAGCCAAGGTGAAAAGGCCATGGCTGCGCGCGTCGGTGGCGGCCCTAAGGCGACGTGGCGCTCAGCTCGGCGGCTGTTGCGCGTGCATCCAGTCAGCGGCAGCCTGCGCTTTGCTTGCGGCGGTGAAGATCGCCCGCGCGTCGTCCTTCAGCACCTTGAGCCAGGATGCGACATAGGCTGCGTGGTCAGGACGCGGATGATGCGCCAGGCCCAGATCGGCCAGGATATAGGCTGCAGCAAGTTCGGCGGTCAGTTCTTCGACTGCCAAGGCCTGGCGGGTGAAGCGTTTGGTGAAGTCTCGATCGAGCCGATGCTTAGAGCCCGTGGCATGCGCGGCCTCATGGACATAAGTCCCGACGTGAGCGACAGCATCGTGGAAGCGATTGAAGTCCGGCATAAAGATTCGGTCGAGATCGATGCGGTAGTATGCAGCGTTGGCGCCAAACGTAACGGGAATGCCGAGCGCACTGATGAAGGCATCGGCATGCGGGACTCGTTCGGAGTCAGGCAGGATTGGAGCGGCGGAAGGCGTGAAGCCCTCGACCTGAGAGCTGTTGAAGACCGAGAAGGCGCGGGCGAAGAGGCGTCGCTGGGGGTGCTCATCGTCGCCGACTGCATCATCGTCAGAGTGTGCGGCAAACTCCTTCCAGAGCACGACGGTCGTTGCGCGTTCGCCCTTGCTGACCTGGGCGCCAAGGGCCTGCCATTGCCGGTATGTGCCCCAGAGGCCGCTTCCAAAGCCGTGAGCCTGGGCTGCGATCCAAAGAGCGAGCGTATTGACGCCGCGATAAGCCTTTCCGGAAGAGATGTTGGTCGGGCGAGCAATCGAGCTTCCATCGTGGTGCCAGGGCATCCGCCATTCGCCGGCGCCGGCCTCGATGGCGGCAATTATCTCGGAAGTGATGCGGGTATACACGTCGGTGCGGTTTTGCGTGTCCATGGTCGGAACTCCTGTCCCGCCGGGGCCAATCCCCGGCGGCGGAGCAGCCATCTGCGATGGCTAAGGGCCGACCGCGCACTCGAAGAGCCGCAGCGTGAGCGAAGGACGGCGATCAGCCGTTGCGCGGGCGGACCTGACATCGCGCGCTCCGCCGAACGCCGGGGTTGGTCCGACGGGACATCCGATCAGTGGGCCGCACGCAAAGCCGCTACGTCGCTCTCAGGTCCGACGATCTATGCCATCAAGAACCGCCTCGATCCGCTGGAGATCCTGCTTCACGATGGTCCGTTGCAAAGGCGACAGACGCTTCTCCTTCAGCAAGGTCTTGGCGTCCTCGGCAGAGCGTGACCAGGCTGGCCGATGGCGTGCGGTGATGCAGGCATTGGGGCAGCGGGTTGGCTGGCAAAGCGTGGTCAGCGGCATCTTGCCGTCGATGTTCGTCGCCTGCTTCAGGCAGGCGGCCGTGCCGGGATCAAAGAAGCAGTCGGCCAGCACCCCGACATGCAATGTCCGCGCGAGGCTCGCTAGCATTGTGCGGAGGCGCCCACGATCAGCGATCATGGCCGGAAGCGGACCGAGTTCTGTCGATATGCCGTCGAGTGTCTTTGTGACACGCGCTGCGGCTGGCCCGGACAACGTCGCCCCGGCCTGCCGCCCATCGAAATAGGTCAAGAGATCATCGATCTGGCCGAGGCTGCGCTGGTTCTCGACTTCCGCCCGGAAGCCCGAACGGCTTGAGCCGGCATAGCCTTCGAACGCGGCGACGGAGGCATGCTTGTACTGAATCATGCCGGCGATGGTGCCGAAGGGACGGTTGGCAATGTGCCATGCGATCGTGCGCCTGAACTGCCGCGTCGTGATGCGCCAAGGCTGGCCAGCTGGCCCGTTCGGGACCGCCGGCGTGTCCGGTGTGCCGAACAGGTCGTTGAGATGGTCACGGAAATGATTGAGCTGACGGACGATCTCGGCCGAGAGGTGATCCTTGCAAACAGACCGAGCGATCAGAACGGGCCAGAGCGTCGTGAGGCCTCGGGCGGAAGCCACCCGGAACGACAGGCGTTCCAGAACCTCGACAGCTCTGGCGGCGGGCTCGATGGTGACCCACTCGGCGGGCTCACCCTGGGCGGACTTGCCCTTATAGGCGACGGATCGCACGCGATGGCGCATGATCATGCCGTCTTCGCTGCGCGTCAGGGAGAGACACCCACGCTGCATCGCCTGGACTTCGCAGTCCCGCATGCCGGTCAGATAGGCGCACAGGATATAGGCCGCCGATTGCAGCATGCGCTCTTCCGCCGCGAGGGTCTTGGCGTCGAAGCGGGGGCGCCAGGGCTTGCCGGTCTCGGGTAGAATGGAGATCGGCGTATCCATCCCGCCGGCTTCCACACCGAGTTCGCGTAGGGCGGCATCGATGAGATCGGGCGCACCGCTTGCGAGTTGAACGTGCATTCGCTTCTCGGCGCGGGCGTCGATGCCGATGTGCAGATGAAGCAAGTGGGAGTTGACGGGTGGCGACAGGTCCCCTGTCTCGGGGTGTCGGAGAAATATGCCGTTATGGGCGGTGCCCCAGATCGGCACCCCGCGACCTTCACTGCGAAGCCGCCCGAAATAGTCCTCAAGCCGGTTACGCTGCTGGCGCCGGCGGTCTTGACGTTCGAGGACGCTGTCCTGCTCGATGAGCATGGCGCAATGAGCTTCGAGACAATCCATCTCCTTGCGGGCTGCGAAGATATCGGCGGCAAACTCGGTGACATACCGGATCGACCAGGCCAGCAGCGGCGATATGATCGCCTCGGGGATGCGCGGTGTCCGGTTCTCGCGAACCTGACGATAGCCCGCGACGCGCGCAGGCGGTCTTCCGGCCCACGGCTGGAATGATACCCCTCCGGAAGGAAGATCATCGCGATAGGCATAGAGATCGAACGGGACCTCCAGCAGGTGGGTGACAACGACCGGCCGACGAGCACGGTCGGCCTTGAGGTGGCGGGCATATCGGTCAAGAAGTGGCTGGTCGACACGGCGGAAATCGACCACACCGAGTTCATCACGCACGAACTCGAAGAAGCGTCGTGCGCGGTTGAAGACCTGTCGGACACTACCGGGAGAAAGAATCTTGCGGTGACCCGGCAGGTCGACGTTCAGCCGGGCATAGAGAAGTTCGCGCAACGCCTCGCGGACGCTCACATCCTCGACGGCCCCGAAATGCACAGTGACATGACAGCGACGGGCGCTTTCGCGAAACACGGCCGGTCCGAGATCCCAGCTCGGATCGCTGTAGCGCGAAAGTGCTTCCCGCGCGAAGCCCGGCTTTAACGGGGCGGACGCAAGAACTGGGCGCAGATCGAGTTGCCGGGAGGTGGAAGCTGCTGGCGACAATCCCCTCATTGCCGGGCCTCCGGCGGCAGATAAAGGGTATGCACTCCCGCCTCACGGCGGGCTGCGGCAACCATACTCTCGGGAAATGAGGGCAGAACCTGCCCGGCGATGCGAGCATGGGCGCGGCCAAACTTCATCGCCCAGTCTGAGGCGGAGAGACTGGCCCGTTGCTCCTCGATAAACTGCTGGAACGCGATGATCGCCGGCAGTTTGCGCGCGGTGATGACCGCATTGCGGCATTCGAGACAGCCCCAGAATGGTTGCGGGCAAGGCGCTCCGGGCTCTGCGAAGGGGCTGCGATCAAAACCAGAGCATGCCGCCAGCCAAACGTCCTGTTCACCACGCAGGAGACCATCGCGGTCCTCGCGGCCTTCGGGCGGGGGATCGCTTTGCCGCCAGGAATCTTCATCTGCAGGCGCCAGGACGATCGGACCGGCGGCGGCCGCGACTTCGGAAAGTGCCTCGGCAATGGTGGCTTCGTGCAGCAGTCGCAGCGAGGGGATATCCGCGTAGTGGCGTGCGGCAATCTCGGGCGTATGCCCGACCGCAAAGCGGGCCATATGACCCTCGGTCTTCAGATACCAAAGCGCCTTGTGGGTCTTGCGCAAGCGGGAAAGAACGAGGCGGAGCGGCTCACCATCATCATCGACGAGATGATGCCCCTTTATCCATCTGGCTACGAGCTCCTGCTGATGCTCCAGACCTGCACGAAGCTGCTTCCGCCCCGTGTAATAATAGAGCCAAAGGATCTTGCTTGGGACGAACTGCCGTGTGAATGCCGTTACCTCGATCAGCTTGCGGATCAGACCGCCCGGTGTTCCGATCCCGCCGTCACGGACGCGAATATGCTTGTGCTCAGCGCCGCGGGCACGCCGCTTGACATAGGCGATCTCGATCGTGCCGGGTCCGGGATTCTGAAGGCAGTCGATTGTCAACGCCTTGCAGCATTCGAGCTCCAGGCCGGTCTCCAGAGACAGGAAGGTCAGAAGTGGTGGAATATCCATTGCACGTAGATGGAACCGTGCGTGTAGATCTTCAGCCAGGGTTGAAACGGGCAGATTGCGCCGCAGCCTCATGAAATAGAGGCTCTTGAAGGCGTGGTCCCCACTGCTGAGTCTGCCCGAGACAACGATCCGGGCATTGGCTTCGTCGGTCACTCTGCGGAGATTGGCATCGCCATCGTCACTCCCGAGCGGCTTCCCGATCCGCCGGAATATACTGGCGATATCTCCGCGGGCAGCGTCCCGAAGCTGCCGTGCGACAAACGAGCTATACGCGTCACGCGCTCGGGATCGGCCGACGGATTGTCTGCTGGTGTAGCTGAGGCGTCGACGGACGCCCTCATGCAGAAGGCCAGGCTGGTTGGCGTCGATCGAGCGCAATGCGAGGATGGCTTTGGCGAGAACAGTGTGCCGGTGGATCGGGGTCATCCCGCGGGCTTCGAGGAAATCCTCATACCCATCGATATCGTTAGTGCGCAGGTCGGCGGGCGTCTTTGCCGTGGAGTGCTCGCGCAGATATGCGAAAAACCGGAGGTAAGCCTGAAAGTGCTGTTTAATGGTGCTCCGCGCACCTAGCGGAGCACCAAGCTCGGACTGCCGGCGCAGAGCCCCTGCAAAAGCAATGGCGAAGGGTCGCGGATGCACGCCGGTGAGGTCAACCTCAAACGTCCCGCCGTAGCGCGCCTCGATGTTGAAGCGCAGACCGAGGACCGGATCGCGGGCGTGAGCGGCAACAATGGCATCGGCTGGTGCAAAACGGACTGGAGCTCCCTTGCGCGGCCGCTCCGTCACAATGAAGTCTCCGATGGAAGCAGTGCGAGCAGTTCCTCGACCGCCGCATCGACGGTATCAGCGCGTGTCGCGATGTGGTCGAGGTAGATGTAGGTCGTTGCTAGACTGGCATGACCAAGGAGCCGTTGGACTTGCTGAAGAGGATCGCCGAGGACTTGTCGGTATCCCTCCATCGGCCCGGCAGGCAACGCCGCGTCACGGAGGCGATGCTGAATGAGCATCGCCAGCATATGAACGGCAAAGGAATGGCGGAGCTGATGCGGACTGATGTTGACGTCGAAGCCGAAGGATTTGCATCGCTCGGAAGCACGGGCGAAGATGACTTCCCAGGAGTTCGGCTGTATCGGCAAGCCGACCTCCGAGAGCCATAATACCGCCGGTTCGCTCGGTGTGCCGTCGTCGTTGCAGACAATGATCCGGCCGCGTTCGTCGGGGCTGAGTAGGTCAAGCGCGATGTCGCCGCCATCACGCAGTCGTAGCCGGGAATTGCGCGGCTCCCGGTGTACGAGGATCGGGCGGTCGAACGATTGCCACCCCGAACGGCGCTGAAACTTTGCAATCGCATGGGAACGCTCGACGGCGATATAAGCGCGCACCTGCTCGAGCAGTCGAGCGGGAACAAGTATCTGGCGACCGCGATCGCCCTTGGTCAAAGCATCGGGCAGTTCGAGCCAGACCTGACGGCCTGGTGGCTGACCAACGACAGCAAGATCGGATGCGAAGAGAAATGAAGCTTCCTCCAGCCGGAGGCCCGTCGTAACCAAGAGATCTGAAAACAGCGCATTGCGAATGCCGTTGCGATCTCGGGCGCCGGGGCGCATTCCGCCATCAGGCAGTAGCCCTCTCAGGCCAACATCTCGAAATCTCCGGTAGTCGTCGAGTGTGACGAAGCTGACATCCGAGCGGCGTGCGACAGGTTCATAAGCATCGTTGCGAGCCGCAATCCGCGCTCGCCGGCCAGCGTGGCCTTGCCTCCACACCGATCGATGCGTGAACGGCGCTTCCGCGATGAGACCCTCCTGGGCGCCCCACCGATACACACGGTCGAGGCAGGCGACGGCACGATTCCAGGAAGCAGCAGAGATGCGTTGTCCGACCTCCGCACGGCGCCGAACCCGGTGATAGGCAAGGACGTCTTGCCGACCAGCCTGCCATACCGTCTTGGCGCAGGCTTCCGAAAGAAAGCGGACCCAGACGAGGACATCATAGCCGTAGGCACGAAGGGAATGGTGCGAGCGAACACCGTTGAGAGGCAGGTCGCGGAAGAAACGATCCAGATCAGGATCGTAGAGCGCCCCGTCCCGGAGGATCATTGGGACATGGGCGTCAAGGCCCTCCGCTGATCTGCGCTCCTGAATGGTGATGCTTGAAGCTGGAGTTATGCTGTCCACAAGTTGTTCAACCTTCCCCCGGACCCCCATCCGGGGAGCCAGCATCAACGAAGGAGTTCAACTTGCCCGGCGCTATCCAGGCCGGCCTCCGCCAGCTATGTGGGAGCGCTGCGGCCGGCCTGGACAACGCCTCCGTCAGTCCTGTTGCATCGACGCCATCAAGACACTTGGAGTCGGTGCAGACTGTCAAGATAAGGCGACCAATTCCTCGCGCGCATAGGTCTTGGAACCGAAGGCGCCGGAGAGGTCGCGCGCCAGCCGTGCCGGGTGGCCGGTCCAGTGGCCAAGTTCGTGGAAGCAGGTGCGGTAATAGTCGATCTGCTGAAAGAATGCCGGCTGCGGCGGCACCTGAATGGAGTCACTGCCCGGCATGTAGAAAGCGCGATCGCCGCCGATGCGGAAATCCGCGCCGCTTCCTCGAATAAGCGCCTCGGCCTGCGGGATGATCTCGCGTTCGGGCAGCGGTTCGGCGTTGCCATAAAGGTGCTCGGGCAGGCCGTCGCACTGCGCGACGTTGAAGACGGTGAAGCGCTTCAAGTACGGCACCGCCTGCGGCTCGTCGCCGTCTGTCTTGGCGCGCTCCTGCTCGCCCTTTGGGACAAAGCGGTCGGCATGCACGATTGTTGTGCCGCGCTCGCCCTTCCTGACATTGGCGCCAAGGGCAAGCGCCTGCCGGAAGGTCAGCCAGTTCTGGCCGGGATAGCTGCGCTCGATGACGGCGCCCCACAGGATGAGGATGTTGATGCCGGAATAGCGGCGCCCGGTGGCCGCGTTGCTGGGCAGGCCGAGGTCGGCCTTTGCGCTGCCCCATGGCTTGACCCATGGCACGGTGCCGCGCTCCAGTTCGGCAATGATGCGGTCCGTGATCTCCTGATAAAGGCTGGCGCCCGGGCGCCCGCCCCTGCCCGCGCCAGCCTCTCGGCTGTCGGAACGCTGGTGTTTTGCACGCATCGTCTGGTCCTCCGCTCTTCAATCCCGCGCCTTTCCCCGCAAGTGGGGTGGGCGGCGAGACGCGACCGGAAAGGCCCGCCGTCGGAGGCGGACCGCATCCGAAGGACCGGAACGAAGAGGAGGACCCGAAGCGCAAGCGAAGGGTTGCGGGACGCCGCGGCGGGCCTAGAAGGGAGTGCCGCCCACCCCGCGCCGCCGGGAAAGGCCAACAGACAAACCGCGCCGGCCGGCAGGGCGGCGACCGTCAGCAGCCGACAGGCTGCCCGCGCCAGGGGGCGAAGCCGGATGGCCGAGACCGCCTGAGCCTGGCGAAGAAAAAGCGGGCTCGGTTCACGAGCACCCGGCACGCGCCGTCAGGCGCGCGGGCGCATCAGATTTCTGCGCCGTGCGGACATCGGTTTGGCGTTCCGGTCGCACTCGTTCAATCAGAACGAGGTCTTGATGCCGACCATCACTGTCGCCGCGGCAAAATCGCCGCCGATCCAGTCGTCTTCGCCGCCAGTCTCTGCGCCGGTCGCAATGTCATAGGTGTTGTAGTCGCCGCGAGCGGTGAACACCTTTACGTAGGAACCGGAGACGAAGAAGCTGGTCCGCTCGTTGTACTGGTAGCCGACGCTGCCGCCGACCATCAGAACCGGCGCCGATTCGAAATCATCCTCGAAACGCAGGTCACGCATCCAGTGATGATCGGTAGCGCCGGCCGAGAAGGTCGTGCCGCCCTTCAGCGCAAAGCCGAAGTTCCAGCGATCCTGGACATAGGTCGCATCGATGCCGGCGAAGGCGACCGGCAATTTCTGCTGGTAGCTGATGGCCTTTGCGTCTCCTGGGAAGTCGCCAACCGAATCCCGGAAGCCGGCAACGCTGTAGACATAGGAGCCGCCATAGGCAGTCCACTTGACCGAGGTGTACTTGAAACCACCGTTGACGTTGATCAGCAGCTGGTCGCTGAACTGGAAATCGTGGCCGAGCGCGACGGTTGCCGAATAGAAGTAATCAAGATCGGTGTCGCAATGGCGCGAACGGTTGCTCCAGTCGTTCCAGCCATCATTGGTCGAGAATGACGGGTTCCAGTCATAGTCTTCCATGTAGCTGTCGCCGCTGAAGGCGATCTGGCTGGAAAGCTTGGCGGTCCAGCCGGCCTCGCTGCGCGCCGTCATCTCGGCTGAAATGACCGCAGAGGTGCTTTCCCAGATAAGGTGGCTCAGCTTCGAGCCGCTGCCGGGAGCCTGATAGACCAGCTCGTTGGCCTGGATGTCGATGACGCCGACGCCGCCAACGAAAGAGAAATTGGGATTGTAGGGCGCCGGTTCGCTCGCCACCGCGTCGCTGGCCATCGCCGGCCAGGCAGCGAGCAACGCTGCCGCTCCACCAAAGACTTTCGCGTACAACTTCATAGGACTACCCTCATGGGAATCATCCGCCATTCGGCTATACGCAGCGTGCCGGGTGCACGTCACGTGCGGTCGTCTATGCAGCGCCCCTGTAGGTTGGCAAAATTGCCGCCCTCGGCTCTGTTCCTCAACACTCAAGGAAACGCCGTTAGCGTGACCCGATTAACGGCGGTTTTTGCCGATGCGTTCCGGGCGGCCGGCGTGACGGGAACCCTGCATTATCCGAGGCACACATTTACGATCACGATGCTGGTTCGATTGCAGCGGCAGGCAGCGACCACGCCGGACCTCAATCCGCTGAGATCGTGCAGGTTGCTTTGAGCAGCCCATAGCAAACTCTCTAGTCTAGATAATCCGAAAGAGCCGAGGGCCGAGTTCCTCGAACCCGTTGCGCAGGTAGAAATCGAGCGTGCGCTTCCATTTTGGTTGCCTGGGCGCTGCAAGCTCAAGTCGCTTCCAACCACGCGCATGGCCTTCCCGCGAGGCGACCTCAAGCAGTTGAGGGGCAATCCCTTTGGAGCGCTTTTCGGGTCGAACATACAGCTCCGAAATATAGCCGAACTTACCTCCTGCATAAATCGCCGTGCATTCATTCAGCACCATGATGCCGACCGGCTCGTCATCTGCACTTGCGATCACTGCGACCACGCCAGCGTCGGCAAGCATTATCTCCGCGCTTTGTCTCACGTCGTCGGGCGCGGGCGCTTTCCCGCCAGTGAGTTCATCGAGTAGCGCGTGAATAAAACGGACGACCGTCCCTGCGTCCGTTGCGTTGGCGCGGCGCGTAGATATGGAAGGCATATTTTCTCCTGCTAGTGGTCGAAATCCCGATGCATGCTGTCATCAGCGCAGATCCGACTCACTCTTTTAAGTAACTCGGACGAGTGAACAGCATTTTTCATCAAAAATATGATAAAAAATTGCAAAATAAATATTACAAGCAACAGGATACCGATGACTTGAGGTGAATTGCGCGGATAGGGGGCCTGCAAATCAACCTGGTTACTTCGTGACCGCACGGTGAAGCCGCCTTGCCGAGGTAAGATGAAGCTGCAAGTCTAAAAGGGCCTGAGACAAACGATACAGCCTGAGATGCCCGTGCGGCCAGTACGCTAGGACAATGCAGTCGAGCAAAGAGGACATCCGTGACGGGCGGCGAGAGCGCTCGACGGTCGCCACACTCATTCGGCGCCAGCCGGAACAGCCGAGCCGACCGGTGCGCAGAGGCTGGTCGCCGCGCCGATCAAGTCGGACACGTCAGCCTCGGTCGTCGCGAAAGAGGTGACGAACCTCACGATCCCGGTCTGCCAGCGATCATGGTAGAAGCGGAATCCCATGTCGAGCAGCCCCCGGATCAGGGACATGGGAAGTCTGCAGAACAGGATGTTGGCCTCGGGACGCTGCTGGATTTTCACGTCTGGCACCAGGGCCAACCCCCGCGCGAGCGCCGATGCCATCGAATTGGCATGGGTCGCGTTGCGAAGCCAGACACCGTCCCTCAGATAACCGTCCATTTGCGCCGCCATGAAGCGCATCTTGGAACTCAACTGGCCGGCCCGCTTGCGGCGAAAGGCGATCGTGCTCGCGAGATCTCCGCGGAACGAGACGACCGCATCGACCCCAAACGTTCCGTTCTTGGTGGCGCCAAATGACACTAGGTCGACGCCGGCCTTCCACGTCATCTCGGCTGGCGAGCAGCGCAGAGTGACGAGGGCGTTGGCGAAGCGAGCACCGTCCATGTGGAGCGCCAGGTTCGCTGACCGGCAGATATGTCCGATCGCCTTGATCTCGTCGAGCGCGTAGACCGATCCCATCTCGGTCGCCTGCGTGATGCTGACGCTGGAGGGCTGGACCGAGTGGATATCGCCCACCATGCGCGTTGCATTGGCCGCCAAGGCGTCGATGTCGATTTTGCCAGCCTCGCCTGGAAGCTGCACCAACTTCGCACCGGCGGTGTAGAACTCCGGCGCGCCGCACTCGTCGCGGTTGATGTGCGCGTCGGCGTGCGAGAGGATGCTGCCCCATGGCGGCGTAATCGCCGCGAGCGCCAGCGCGTTCGCCGCCGACCCCGTCGAAACGAGGAACACGTCGACCGCATGCTCGAACAGCTCGGCGAGCTGGCGCTCGACGGTATGCGTCAGCTCATCCTTGCCGTAGGGAAGCGCCTGACCCGGCGCGCATGCCGTGATGGCTGCGATCACCTCGGGGGAGACGCCGGCGATGTTGTCGCTGGTAAAGCCGCGGGGGCGGGTCTGCTTGCTTTCGTTCATGGTCTGACGCTCTTTTCATCCATTGAGCGTCCAAGCTAGACGGTTCGCCGCGCGCTTTATTGAACGATATTCAAACCGAGAGGTAACGCGCCGGCGTCACCCCCAACACCGCCTTGAAGTGCCGGGTCAGGTGGCTCTGGTCCGCGAAGCCGACCGCGACGGCGACCTCGGCGACCTGCTGACCTCGCCTCAGCAGCCGTCGCGCCTCGTCGATGCGGACCTGGATCAGGTAGCGGGTGGGGGGTAACCCGAAATGCGTCTTGAAGCCATCGATCAACGTCGCCTTGGAGCATCCGGCGAGGGCGGCCAGGGCGGGGACCTGCAGAACTTCGTCAAAGTGGGCATGGATGAAGTCACATACGTCGCGGAACCTCGGCGGCACGAATTTTCGCTCAGCAACGCGCGACGTGCCGGCCTGTGCGAAGACGTGGGGCAGGAAACGGAACAGATACTCCTCGATCTCCAGTGCCGAGCTGTGCCCATGTTCAAGCAGACGCCAAAACGCGCTGAGGCCGTGCGCAACTGGGGCATTCTCCTGGAACGGGCTTTTGAAGTCGATCGTTCCGGGTTCGTTTTGGCCGCTGTCCTCAAGGACTTGCCGGATAAGGCCTTCGGGCATGTAGAAGATCTTCTGGCTCCAGCCAAGATCGTCACCAGCCCCCCCGAAATGCGGTTCGCCGGGCGCGAAGGTCGCGACGGTGCCGCTACCGGCGTGCCAAACCTCACCTCGGCACCAAACATCATGGACGCCTCGCTCGATCAGCCCGATTAGATACTCGTTGTGGACATGCTTGGAGAAATCCTGCCGGTGATAGTCCGCCGCCAGGTAATCGAGCCCGCCAAGGACATCGGAGTGCTTCATCACCGCACGATTGCGCGGCGGCCGGCCCGGGGGTTCAGAACGACTACGCGCCTTTTCGCCGCATTCGATGGCTGTATCGGCCACTTGATGATCAATCCAGGTCGGTCATCACAACGATATCGTGCACACGTCGCGAATTTCAAACCGAAGCAGGATTAATTGCCGCCCGAAGAGGGGCCTGCTGCAGGGCGGGCAGCGGATTGGCGGGATTAATCGTGTTTCAAGCTTGGGATGTGGACCCGAGCGACGCGTGGCCGTGTGGCCGATATCAAGAAGAAGACCAAGCGCTATTCCCTCCGATCTGACGCATGAGGAATGGTCGCGGATACAACCGTTCCTGCCGGGCGCGGCCAAGACCGGGCGGCGCGTGGTGACGGACCTGCGCGAGGTCTTGAACGCGATCCGCTACATGGCCCGATCAGATGGCGGCTGGCATGCTGCCAAAGGATTTCCCGCCCATATCGGTCGCGGTCGAGACGCCTTACGGACATGCCCACGGACTGCGCCAACTGGCTGGAACGTTCGCCGGCCTGACGGCGAAGCAGCAGGCGCCGATCAAGGCGCTGAACGCAGAATACGCCACAACTCGAAGCCGAGGACGAGCGTGCCAACGAACTGGCGGCCGATGTTGACGAACGGCTCCCAGGGGCGGCTACGGCTGCACTCATTGTCGGATCTTCGACGAAGTCGGACATCAGACACAGCGCTTTCACACTGATCGCACTGTTTTCGCAATGATTTTCTCATTTGGCACGACAGATGCGGGGGCTCTCCCGCATGAGCGCTCCGTCAATCTCGATTGATGCGAGCAGGATTCAATCAAGGCGCAGTGCGTCGCTTCTGAAGATCAAGGAGAGAAAAGTATGGCGAGAGCGCGAATTGGCGTGGCGCGGGCAATGACAGCGGCTGTCGTCCTCATCGTTGCGGGACAGGCCGGCGCGGCAGATGTTGGGCAAGCCCCGAGCGTCCCGCAGGCAGAAGCCTGCGTCGCGGAAGCGCCAAGCCCCTGGCAGATCCGTCTGCGTGCGTTGGGGGTGATCACCGAGGATTCGGGCTATGTCAATGCGGTGCCCGGCTCCGGTCTTTCGTATTCGGACACCGTGACGCCGGAACTCGATATCTCATATTTCTTCACGGACAACATCGCCGCCGAACTCATACTCGGCACCACCTATGCCAACATCGATGGCCAAGGTGCGATCGGCGGGCTGGGCGAGGTCGGCAAGGTTTGGCTGCTGCCGCCCACGCTCACATTGCAGTATCATTTTACCGATTTCGGCGCCTTCGAGCCCTATATCGGCGCCGGCGTGAACTATACGATCTTCTATCATCAGCAAGTCGGCAGCGCCGATGATCTCAAGGTCAAGAACACATTCGGCGCCGCGCTGCAGGTCGGATTCGACTACATGGTGGACCAGCACTGGGGCGTCAACTTCGACGTGAAGAAGCTTTTCCTCAAGCCCGACTTCGACGTCACTGTCGCCGGCGCCAAGCTCACGGGCAAGGCCAAGCTCGATCCCTGGGTGATAGGCGCAGGTCTGACCTACCGCTTCTGAGGACGAAGCACGGGGCACTTTTCGAAGTCCGCGCGCGGAATCTTCCGTGCCGAGAAGTGGACCCGCGATGGTTCTTAAAGGAGTTGTTGGCATGCGCGTAGAAAACGATCATTGCGACGTGATCGGTGTGCCGGCCGCTCCCACGCAACTTGATCGTCTTTCTTCTGCGATTCTGCGGCAGGCGGGGATGGCGCGAGTGTCGCTGCCAGGCGATGTGGCGACCTGGGCGGCAGCCCGTCACCAGACGCTCAGGCAGATGCTTTCCGACCAGCGTTTCAACAAGGACTGGCGACAGTGGCGGGCGCTGCAGGACGGCGAGATTCCCGAGGATCATCCGCTGATCGGGATATGCAAAGTGGACAACATGACCACGGCGCACGGCGCCGATCACCGGCGCTTGCGCGGCCTGCTGTCCAGCAGCTTCGCGCCCAGTCGTATCGCCTTGCTGGCGCCACGGGTCGAACAATGCGTCGATCGACTCCTGGCCGAGATGGCGCAGCGCGGCGGCAGTGCCGATCTGATGAGCGAGTTCGCCGCTCCGCTGCCCACCAACGTGATCGCCGAACTGTTCGGTTTGCCGGACGAACAGCGCGAAGAGATCGTCGCGCTCACCTACAGCCTGGCCAACACCTCCGCCACAGGCGAAGAGGTGCGACAGACGCGGCAGCGCATCCCGGAGTTCTTCCGTCGCCTGATCGCGCTCAAGCGGGGCCAGCTCGGCGATGATCTGGCTTCGGCCCTGATCGTCGCGCGTGACAAAGGCGAGCTCGTTTCCGACACCGAGCTCATCGACATGCTGTTCATGGTGCTGTCTGCGGGCTTCGTGACCACCGCCGGCGTCATCGGCAACGGCGTGCTGGCATTGCTGACGCATCCGCAGCAACTGCACTTGGTGCGCAGCGGCCAAGTTCCGTGGTCACAGGCGATCGAGGAGATCCTGCGCTGGGGCAGCTCAGCGGCCAATCTGCCGTTCCGCTATGCCACCCAGGACGTGGAGATCGACGGATGCCTGGTCCGCCGCGGCGATGCCGTCCTGATGGCGTTCCATGCGGCGAACCGGGACGAAAAGGCCTTCGGCCCCGGCGCCAACAGGTTCGATGTCACCCGGCGGCACAACCCGCATTTGTCATTCGGCGAGGGGCCGCATGCCTGCCTGGGCGCTGCGCTGGCGCGCCTGGAATTGCGCTGCGCCTTCCCCGCGCTGTTCGGGCGGCTGGAGGATCTGGCGCTGACCATCGCTGCGGAGGACGTCGTCTACATGCCGTCTTACGTCATTCGCTGCCCGCAGCGCCTGCCGGTCAGCTTCCGCCCTTCCGTCGCTTAGAGAGTGCGGCATTCACCCCGGATTCGGTGATTCTCGGTTCGCCGGGGTGGCTGGTCTCGCACGAGGGGGGCGAGCATGCCCGGTTACGCACGATCGTGGCGCCGGCCTTCAGCAATCGCAGGGTGAAGCTGCTCGCGCAGCAGGTCGAGGCGATCGCCGCGCAGTTGTTCGAGACGCTGGCGGCCCAGCCCCAGTCCGCCGACCTGAGGCGCCACCTCTCCTTTCCGCTTCCGGACATGGCTATCAGCGTGCTGATGGGCGAGTGCGCAAGGACGCTGAGCGAAGCCGAGCGGAAACAAGTACCGGGATTCCCGGCTGACCGTGACGACCTGGCCCGACTTTACGCCCTTTGAGCCCGGCGACCTCGATCTGATCCGGCGTCGCCGATGGAGACAAGGATCTCTCCGAGCCTGCACTGATAAGAGGCGGCATCGTAAGCGGCTTTGGGCGAAAGAGACCGATCAGCGCAAGGGCATTATTCGCATCATCACATAAACATCTCGTTATATGTATTGACAAGGAGCGAAGCTGCTGTGATTGTGCGCATGTCGTGGTTCTCCGCGCGGCACTGCTGTAGCGGAGCTAAGAGGGAAGCCGGTGCGATGCCGGCGCTGCCCCCGCAACTGTTAGCGGCGAGCCAAGCCCATTGGTGTCACTGAGGCGAACGGCCTCGGGAAGACGGGCAGAGGCTTTGACCCGCGAGCCAGGAGACCTGCCACGACGAACAACGTCCACGGGCGGGGTGTCTCGGTGGCCGCGGTAGCCTGGCTTCGTGCCGCCTGCTCGCGCGTTCCTTGTCCCCACGCCCCAACCATCGGGGTATGGCATGACTGTCTCTCAACAAATTCCAGTGGCAACGCTCGGCGTGCCGCGTATCGGTCGACGGCGGGAACTCAAATTCGCGCTTGAAAGCTACTGGTCCGGAAAATCTCCCGCTGCCGACCTGCTCGCGACGGGGAAGGCGCTACGCGCCGCCAGCTGGAGGGAGCAGCACGATCGCGGCGTGTCGAAAATCCCGTCCAACGATTTCTCGCTTTATGACCATGTGCTCGACACCGTCGCCATGGTCGGCGCCGTGCCGGCACGATACACCTGGACTGACGGCGAGGTCCCACTCGATACCTATTTCGCAATGGCGCGCGGCAACCAAGATCAGGCCGCTGATTGCGGACATGCCGGTGACGAGCATGCGGCCAACGGGCATGGCCTTGCCGCGATGGAAATGACCAAATGGTTCGACACCAACTATCACTACATTGTGCCGGAACTTACCGACGATCAGAGCTTTGCCCTCTCGTCGGCGAAACCGGTCGATCATTTCCTCGAGGCCAAGGCGCTCGGCATCCACACGCGCCCGGTCCTGCTTGGACCGGTTACCTTTCTCAAGTTGGCGAAGTCACCTGAGGAAGGTTTCAACCCTGTCGCGCTCCTGCCACGGCTGCTGCCCGTCTACGAGGAGCTCCTGCGGAGGCTGAAGCTCGCGGGAGCCGATTGGGTGCAGATCGATGAGCCGGCGCTCGTGGTCGATCTGGTTCCCAACGAACGGGATGCGCTCCAATTCGCCTACTGCCGGCTGTCAAAAGCAGCACCGGAGTTGAAGATCATGGTCGCTACCTATTTCGGATCGCTGGGAGACAATCTCGAGACCGCAATTTCTCTGCCCGTGGCGGGACTGCACGTCGATCTCGTGCGCGCTCCAGAGCAGTTGGAGACCGTCGGCCGGCTCGCGCAGAAGGAACTTGTGCTCTCGCTCGGACTGATCGACGGCCGCAACGTCTGGCGTGCGAACTTGCCTGCCATACTTGACCGCACCAAGCCGATCGTCGCCGGCTGGCCGCTGGACCGCGTGGAGATTGCCCCGTCCTGCTCGATGCTGCATGTGCCGATCGACCTGGACATGGAGACGGCACTCGATGCGGATGTGAAGTCGTGGCTCGCCTTCGCGGCGCAAAAGACCGGCGAGCTGGTCGTGCTCGCCCGTGCCCTGGCCGAAGGCCGGGACGCGGTCGCCGCCGAACTGGAGGCGTCGGCTGAGGCTGCCGCCGTTCGCGCGACATCCGCGAAGGTGCATGATCCGCTCGTCGAAGGCCGGGTCGCCAGCATCAAGGTCGGCATGACGCGCCGGAAGAGCGCATTCGCCGTGCGCTCCAAGCTTCAGGCCGACACGTTTGGCTTGCCTTCCTTTCCCACCACGACGATCGGCTCCTTCCCGCAAACAGCCGAGGTTCGCAAGGCGCGGGCAGCCCATGCCAACGGCGAGCTGAGTTACGTCGACTATGAGGCGTTCCTGAAGAAAGAGATAGAAGCCGCCGTTCGCTGGCAAGAAGAGATCGGACTCGACGTGCTGGTCCACGGCGAATTCGAGCGCAACGATATGGTGCAGTATTTCGCCGAGCAGCTCCGCGGCTTTGCCTTCACGCAGCATGGGTGGGTGCAGAGCTATGGCTCGCGCTTTGTGCGACCCCCGATCATCATTGGCGATGTGTCGCGACAAAATCCGATGACACTACACTGGTGGCGATACGCCCAGTCGCTGACGCCAAAGCCGGTGAAGGGCATGCTTACCGGCCCGGTGACGATCCTCAACTGGTCCTTCGTCCGAGACGACCTTCCGCGCTCAGCCGTCTGCCGCCAGGTCGCGCTCGCCATTCGCGATGAAGTGAGCGACCTCGAAAAGGCCGGCGCCAGGATGATCCAGATCGACGAAGCCGCACTGCGCGAGGGCTTGCCGCTGCGCGAGGCCGAGTGGCAGGCCTATCTCGACTGGGCCGTCGAATGCTTCCGGCTGGCTTCAACGGCCGTCGGCGATGCGACCCAGATCCACACCCATATGTGCTACTCCGAGTTCGGCGACATCGTGGACGCGATTGCCGCAATGGATGCCGATGTGATCTCCATTGAAACCTCGCGCTCGCAGATGGAACTGCTCGATACGCTTCGAACCTTCAAGTATCCGAACGAGATCGGTCCTGGCGTCTATGACATTCACTCGCCGAGGGTCCCGGAAGTGGGCGAGATTTCCAACCTCATCATGCTTGCGCGCGAGCGATTGTCGGATGGCCAACTGTGGGTGAATCCCGACTGCGGTCTCAAAACGCGCAGGTGGGAGGAGGTCCGCCCTGCCCTGGTGAACATGGTGGCTGCGGCACGCGCAATTCGGCAAAAAGCGCAGACGGCGTAGGACTCGGTGCCACTCGCCGGGGTGAGCGGCAACGCCACACACCGGGCAATCTGGGGGAGTCCATCCGGCGCGCCCAAGGCAATCGCGCTGCCGGTGACGAAGCGCCTCGGCAAGCTTGGCCTGGCCGCGGCCCTTGTCATGGCGCGTCGAAGTCAGCTGTTCCAGAGGCGGCCGTTGGCGGGCGATTGAAGGAGGCTTGGGCCTCAAATGAGCCGGCCAGAAACGAGAAGGCTCTCCGCCAGCCCGTTTCGGATTATTCCGTATTGGGATAATCGAAATCACTATCGTCTCCCAACCTTGATCGCCGAAACCCCGGTCCCGACCATGGGGAGAAACATCGGCGATCACGCACCCCGGTCCCGGAGCGCGTTCCGGAAGACCGGATGCAGGGCTGGGGGAAGGTTCAAACGGCACTTCCGGAGACTGCTGAAGCGGCATCGACGCTCTGCCATCTGCACCGGGCCAATTCCCGCTCGATGGCTCCGTCTGCCTCTGGCTGCAATCACGATCACCGCGACGGCGAAGCCGAGCGGCCGCAGCTGGCTGGCGGACCCTTGTGTTTTGATGGTGGAAGATCAGGCGCCGGACCAGGAAAGCCGCCGCGGAAAGTGCGGTGTTGGCTTGCTCCTGGCGGAGCCGGCAGGGGTGTTCGGACCGCGCCCAATAGCGATGCGCAGATGGCCGAAATTCATCAGCGGCATCCTGAATATCAATCGCTGCGCAGAACGCGTGCTTCGAGCGCGGCTGCGACAAAAGCCCGTCGAGCGGTTGGTGGATGGGTCTTACCGCGTAAAACCTGCAGACAGGCGTCCATCGCTATTCTGCGTTTATCGGTCTCATGATGCAGATCCCGGAGCAAGATAGCGGCCGCGTCGTTGACGTCGAACACGATACGCTCCGAGCCGCGGCGGCTAAGCTGAACAACGACTGGTCTCTCAAATCTGGTCAACCCGGTCATCCCCCCTCCCCCACAGCCACTATGCGGCAAACAGCCCGGATCGCATTTTTTTATTCAGCCGAACGCGACCGCTGCATCTGCGCCACTGAGCCTGGCCATTGGCGAGCAAGCGATCGCCATGAGCTGCGTCTGGCCATGGTCAGCTTGCTTGGGATCTGCGGTTTTGCAGTCGGTGGTGAGGAACTGCTTCTCATTCGCGTGGTCTAGCTGTGAAACCTGGACATAGTGCACTGTTTGACGCGCCTCGCCAGTCTCAAACTCGTCGTCGAAGTCTACACCTGCACTTTTCCACTGCCCGATCTGCAGGCGGCGATCCACTGCATGGCGGAGGTTGGATCTTCCAATATGGCGACGCGCTTCGCAAAGCCGAAAAACGCAATGCGCGCCGTGCTTACCGGCTTGCGCCCATCGTATGCATCGTAGCATGCCCTCAGGGCGGCTTCGTGGATCAGGTCTCTGCGATCTTCCGGCCATTCATTGAGAAAATCGATTGCATCCGCAAGGCCGGCAATCTCCTGGATGATGTGGGTTGCGCGCTTCACAAAAAGCGGGCTGCTGAAAGCCTCAGCGTTCATTGGTTTCTCCCAACTTTCTAAATAGCCAATCTGCGGTGAAGAGGCGCCGCATCGGCACGGTGACCCTGACACATTGTGTTGTCAGGGCGATGACGGTTCAAGCGGAACATCCGCGACCGCGGCCGGGTGCGTATCGATCCGCCACATCCTGCAATGGCTTTGGTTGCCATCAAACGCCGTCGTCACTATTAAGCTACGAAGTGATTCTTACCGCCTAGTCTAAGCCCGCAGGAGCGTTTTTATGACCGAAGAAACCGAGAGCAAAGCCGACAGCCTCATCGAACTCACCGCCCATGTCGTCTCAGCCTATGTTTCGAATAATCCGGTTCCCGTCGGTGAACTGCCTGGGCTTATCGGCCAGATCCATATCGCATTGAAAGCCACTGCAGGTAGTGCCGCACCAGAAAAGTCGGAAGCTCTCAAGCCTGCCGTACCGATCAGAAAATCGGTTACACCCGATTATATTGTCAGCCTTGAGGACGGTAAGAAGTTCAAGTCGCTCAAGCGTCACCTGGCTACCCACTATGGCCTTACGCCCGACGAATATCGCGCAAAATGGGAGCTGCCGGCGGACTATCCCATGGTGGCGCCGAACTACGCTGCGGCGCGCTCGGCATTGGCCAAGACCATGGGTCTGGGCCGCAAGCCGAAGGAACCGGGAGCGCCGGCACCTGCCAAGCGTGCCCGCAAGAAAGCCGCAGCCTGACCGCAATTTTTCAGGATCGACGAAGCAGGCCCGGCATCATTTCGCAGTCGCGAGATAAAATTTGTGCGTTGCAATATTCGCAGCAATAGGTATGATCATGGTGTCGGCCATCTACTCCTCCCAGATGTGGTGTCGACGCTGAATGGGGCGCACCTCCTCCCGCGTCTCTTTCGAAATCGAGCCCGCTGCCAACCTCCTCCCGGCAGCGGGCTTTTTCTTTGTTGAGCCGCGATTTCGGTAGGGCCAACGCATCTGGCCTAAGGGAGGCGAATGCTCCGAACTTCCAAGCCTTTCTTGCCCTGCCCGCATTGGACAAACACCTTCTGACCCTCCATCAGCATGCTCAGTCCCGAGCAGGTCAGCGCGGTGGCATGAACGAAGATGTCCTTCTCACTGTTTTCAGGAGCAATGAAGCCGAAGCCCTTTTGGGGATTGTACCACTTGACCGTGGCCTCGCTCTCCAGCTGGGCACTCGTCCCGGCGGTGGACTCTCCAGTGCGACGCGTATGTAGCTGAGTTCTCGCGGTCTGATCGCTGACCTCCAGCACTTGCGCGACCTGATGACCTCTTGGACTTTCTTCCGTTGTGACCTTCAGACGCGTTCCCTCGGAAACACCGCGGCTCCCAGCCGCCTCCAGCACCCGGATGTGCAGATAGGCCTCGATGCCCTCCGGCAATTTGACAAAGCCAAAACCCTTGCTGGTGTTGAACCACATCACTTCGGCGTCGACAGCGGGTGCGGCTACGGTCGACGAACGCTGAAAGTAGCTTGGCTCGGAAGGCCGTTCCGAAAAAGAAACCGCGTCATCGTCATGGCGATGACGACGTGGCTCACGATGGTCTTTATATTTGCCCATGATCGTCCGACTGGCATGAAGAATGCACTGCGCTCCCGGCAGGATAATCTCAATCGGGCGATGCGTTCATGTCAACTGACCATGATGGCGCACATCTGGCGCTGTCGGGACGTTCGTCTTCATCCCGAGATGCGGTATTTTTCTGCTCGCTCCACAGATGTGTCTCTCACATCGGATTGCGTTTGCGCGTTACGATGATGACCGCTCGGGATCGTCAGTCGGGCTTCGTGGCCCTAATCCGATTGTCGTCAGGTCAAAAGGTGCTGTTCGGTCTTCGGCTTCTCGCGTTCATTTTGACAAAGGGTCAATCAGAACTCCTCTTCGGGTTCCCATATTTTCCTTCATAGCCGGTGGACTGCCAGCCACGTCAATACATAGTCTGCCGTGATACGATAGCGGATGTCATAGGGTTCGCCTTCGGATAATTCCCGGCAAAGGGTTTGTGTTAGATGCAGTCTGAGGTGTCCGTTTGCAGGGGGCGTCTGCAGTTCAGCACAGTCGAACCCAAAAAAGCGCCGCGCCACCGGGTAAAGTCCTTTGAAAAGGGTTTCCTTGGCCGAAAAAAGCAGCGTTGCCAGCCGATCTCGAGGGAGCACCGTCTGTCGAGCAATCAAGGCACGTTCCTGCTCGTTAGCCGCCATGCTCAGGATGGATTCCAGAGCATGGCCGCTCGCCATCGCCTCGACGTCCACACCGACTTGCCAGCCTAAATCGGCAATGGCGAAACAGGCACAAAGCCCCCGTGCGTGGGTTATTGAACCAGCAGAGGCTTTTGGCCAGACTGGGGCGCGGTCGGAACCAATGGGAATCTCGGCTGTAGGTTGGCCCAGCGCCTGCAACGCCGCGTACGCCATCGCGCGGCCGGCCAGAAATTCGGCACGGCGTATCGGTAGCGCTGTGGACAAGCTGGGAGGGCATGCTATGTCGAGCTTCTGAAAGAGGTCTTCTGTGTAGCTCTCGAAATCGAACCCGCCATCCACTAAAACCGCATCGACGTATCCAGTATCATGCAAGGTCAAATCTTTAAGAAATCCACGCGAACGGGCAGATAAAGCAATGAGGGGCCTAGCGGTTGAGGCGCGCGTGCCGGGGGACGCGCTCGCTGCGGCGGGGCCCAGCCCAGACCCATAGCAGCAGGCCCCAGCGATTTGCCCAATTTTCATTGACTGATGATCCAAGGCAGGAGCATACATCCCGTTTTGACGCCAGCCCGACATTATAGGTCAGGATCATGATCGCCAGGCTAAGTGCTTGTGCAGGCATGACAGCCGGGAGGTGGCTGATCCCTTTCGGCTTCGACGCTGAACGGGTTGTGATTGCTTTGACCGCTGCCACCGCAGGCCGAGGGTCGCTGTCCAATCGATGTGGATCGAACAGTTGTCCGCATGCCTGCCAGATGTAACGGATAGCATTGGAGGGGGGAATGATGCTCCCTCTTTGTCTGCTGCAGCTATTGCGACTAGTGGGACTCACATCTGGCAGATCTGCTGGTAGAGATCGCCGAGGGTTGCTGCCTTAAAGATCTGATCCAGCCGGGGCGGCCTCCAGCGGCCGTTTTTCGTCAAGCGGACTTGGAGTGCGATAGCGAGAAGGCTGTCTCCCCCTATTTCGAAGAAGTTATCGTTCAATCCTATTTCTTCGGCTTTCAGGAGAGACTTAACGTCATTGAGGAAGACATCCTTCTGATCGTCGTCGCTTATTACCTCCTTGTCTTTTCCGGCTTCTTTTGGCGGAGCTGTATTCTCTCTGTCCGAATCGTCTGTCATGATTATCCGAATCTGGTCGACCCATTGCCTTATACGAGCAGGCAGTGGTCGCGTCGCTATGATCACTTGGCTGTTGTCGACGGTTGCCAGTATTCGCTTGATGATGTCGATACCCTCGTCGGGACTGAGTGCCAGTTCCCTCGCCTTAGATGTCTCGTACGCTGAAGTCACCTGCCCCCCGTAGAAGTAATCCCAGTCATCCCAGTTGGAATTGATCCACCGGACGCCGAGTTTGCCTGGCATTTGGCGTGCAAATGCATCCATGAACCTGTTCGCCGCCGCAAAATCTGCCATCGCTAGCCCGCCGAGAATGGACGCAAGAGATGAGAAAAGGAAGACGAACTCAGGTATTTGGGAGTGGGTGGACTGGATCCGTTTGATCGCACTGTAAAGGTTGCGGGTCCCTACGACTTTGGAGGCGAACTCACTGACGAAGGTCGCGTCCTCCATCTCTGAAAGGAACCTCAGATCGGCCAGTCCAGCTGCGTGAAAGATACCGTCGATCCGCCCGAATGCCCGAACCGTGGTGTCGAGCGCCTGCAACAGGCTGTTGAAATCGGATACGTCGGCCTGGTGAAGAATCACCTGACCCTTTGCGCTATCCAGAGCGGCCAATCGGCGCACCCAGCTATCCGCGGACTTCCGATCCAACCTCTCGGGCACCGCACGGCGGGTTATCGCGATGACCGTAGCTCCAAGGGTTACGAGATGTTCGGTCAACGAAAGACCGATCTTTCCGAGAGCGCCTGTGATCAGATAGACCCCTTCCGGTCGGAGGGCCTCCCCCCCTCCAGGAGTTTGTTCGGAGAGGGCCACTTCGGGAAAATGCAGCACCCACCGCCGATTCCCGCGGAGGGCGACTACCCCGTCAGAACTTGGCACATCCCGCCCGATTTCAGAAACGAGCCGATCGGTGACCCCCGGGTCCTCGATGTTCAGGTCGACAACTCGACAATCGACGATCGGGTTCTCCTGCGGCAGCACGATGGCAGGACCGAAAACGCACGCTTTTTCGGGATCTACAGGCTCCTCACCGACCTGGACCATTCGGTCACCAACAATCCAAACATCCACCGGAGACTGGAATGTCAGCGTTGAGAGAACTCGCGCCAGATCGAGTATGGCGTGGTAGCTCCGCAAAAGATCGGCTTGCGCCATACCCGGGTCCCCGGAGGCGTCGGCGCTGCCGCTCAGGTGCCACAGGCAGAGAATGCGGTCAGCAGGACGGCCCGAGGCGATCTCGGCCTCGAAAAGCGCCTTCAGGCCTTCTCGGGTTGGGTCAATCATAATGAGAGACCCTTTGATCTTCATCGGCGGATTCGAGGGTTTCGTTCGTCGGCAAACACGAGCAACCTCATGACCCGCATCCTCCAACTGCTGCGTGATTCTGTTTGCCAGCGCGTCTCCTGCGCATTCCACGTCTCCGGACGGCCGGTCGGCGAGTACCAACCAACGCAGCGACTTCGTAGTTTCGTCGCCGAGAATCATGCGGGGAAGCATTTTCTCTGTCCAACTCTGCCCATAGATGAACGCCTCTCCCCTGCGCCGCTCTTGCTCCCCGGTCTGCGCCAGAACCGCCAAGCCAGCTGGCTGACCGTCCGGCCAGCAACGGTGACGATCAAACGAGTACGTCGGGAGGGAGATCCGCCTATAAGAACCGAACGGTTCCAATTGATCACTGGCTCGTTTCCAATCCACCGCAACACCCAAGGACCAGAGGTCCCCAATACATTCCAGAAGGACATGACGGTCAGTGAACTCCCGGTCGTCCTTCCCGCGCGCGGCTGAGACGATTGCTGGAATTCTGATTTCTCCATCCTCTGGATTGATCGTTTGATGTGCGAAACGCGCCAGATTGCACGACGGGCCAAGGTCAATAAGTGCAGTTGCCCCGGCCGCTACAATGGCCGATAGGGAGCGATCGAAACGGATCGTTCCGCTTGCTTGCCTACTCCAATAGGTCTCCGGCAGGGGCACTTTCGCCCGGTGCAGATATCCCCCTGAATTGAGAGCTATCGCCAAATTCGGTGCTTGCATCTCAAGCGTTCGGACATGTGCGTCAATAGTATCAGCCGCCGGCCTCATCAGCGGAGAATGACTGGGGACGCCAGCCGTATTAAGGATCTGGTTGGGAACCTCTGATTTTTCCAGCTCCTCATGAAGCCTTTCAATCAGTTCCCGTTTCCCGGTGAACACGACACTGGTTTTGGAGTTCACGACGCCGATGCCGATCTCGCCAGCTTCAGCTCTGTCATGCCAAACGTCTTCCGCGAGGATGCGTTCAGCCTCCGAGGGACTGCATTTGACCGCGAGCATAGCACCGTCAACACCAAGGTTAGCCATCGCGCGACCACGGGCAACCATCAGAGGTATAGCGTCTTCCAGTTTCAGAATGCCTGCTAGAGTGGCCACGACGTATTCGCTCATGCTGTGTCCGACAAGGTAGTCGGGACGCACGCCACACGCTTCCAACAAATGTGCCATCGCGTACTGCACGGAGAAGATCATGACGTTGATTTCTTCGAAGGAAGCGGCCGCGTAGACCCGGTCTTCCCCGAACACGAGCGACTCCAGATCACTGTGCAGCACCGGGCGGCTAGCGGCGGCACAACTCAGGAAAGCCTCACGAAAATCCGGCACGTGATCAAAAAGGTCCTTGAACATCCCCGGGTGCTGCACTCCGCCGCCCGGCAGCATGAATGCTATCGAGGGGGATGAAAGGGTTTGATCAGCCGCGCGATCCGACTCTTCTTCCAGCCTCTTGATCGCATTGTCTAAGTTTCGCGCGACTACGACCGTCCGGTGATCGAAATGGCATCTGGCCACCCGTAGCGTATGAGCGACGTCACCGAGATCGACATCTCGGTTGCGCCGCAGGAACCCAGCTAGATTGCGGCAGGCCCGGCTTAGCGCCGACGGCGTCTTTGCAGATAGGCAAAGGGCGTGGGATCCTCGCGCGACAGATCCGGGCCAGGCCCTTACATTCTCGTCAATCCATTCCTGCAGCACAACGTGGCAGTTGGTTCCGCCGATACCCAGGCAGGTGACTCCGGCGGTTCGGGGGCGACCCGGCTTGCGGGGCCAAGGTCTAAGCTGCTCATTGACGAAAAAGGGCGTCTCTTCCAGATTCAGGTCTTCGTTCAGCCGCTGTATGTTGATAGTCGGGGGGATTACCCCGCGCTGAATGCTGAGTACCGTCTTGATGAAGCTCGCCACGCCAGCCGCGATATTGGCATGGCCGATATTCGGTTTGATTGACCCGAGTGCACATGTTTTGCCATGTTCCTCTTGCCCCGCGAAAGCCTCTGCCAAAGCGCGGACCTCGATTGGATCACCGACCCTGGTGCCGGTCCCGTGAGTTTCGATGTATTCGACGTCCGCAGGAACAAGTGCTGCGGACGCAAGTGCTTGGCGCACAACAGCGACCTGACCCTGCACGCTTGGCGCCGAGAAGGATGATTTGGCGTGGCCGTCGTTGTTTATGGCACATCCTTTCACCACCGCGAGAATCGGGTCGCCCGCCGCGAGCGCGTCTTCGAGGCGCTTGAGAACAACGGCCCCTACCCCATCTCCGACGACTGTGCCATTGGCATCAGCATCAAAGGCACGACAGACGCCATCCGAGGAATTGATGAAACCTTCTAAGTACTGATATCCCGCTTGAGGGAAGATGATGCTGGCCGCGCCTGCCAGTGCCATGTCGCAGTGGCCGGCCGCGAGCGACTGAGCGGCGGTAGCGATCGCGACCAGCCCTGTCGAACATGAGGTTTGGACTACCATGCTTGGCCCGTTGAGGTTCAGCATATAGGACGCGCGCGAGGCGAGATAGTCCTTGTCGTTGCCGAGTTCCGTCAGCCAGGCGAGCGGGGCGTCGATGGGATCGATGAGGCATCCGCCTTGCAAATGATGCAGCAGATAAAGTGGCATGAAGGCTCCAGCGAAGACCCCCGTCCGGCCCTCGTGCTGGGTTGGCGTGTATCCGGCGGACTCAAGTGCCTTCCAGCAGCATTCGAGAAACAGCCGATGCTGCGGGTCCATTAAGATTGCCTCATACGGCGAAAGGCCCCAAAAACCCGGATCGAAGACTTCGACATTATCGAGATGGGCGCCCACGCGCACATAATCGGGCCGCTTCAAAACATCGTCCGGAATCCCGCGAGCTTTGAGGTCCTGCGCCGAGATAGGTTTGATCGAGCAGACTCCCTGGCAGAGATTCTCCCAAAGCGCATCGATGCTCTCCGCGCCGGGGAAACGCGCGGCCATGCCGATCACCGCAACGTCCATCTCGGTGCCGCGTCGCGTGTCAATTGTCCTGGCCGGCGCTTTGCCCGGCAGGACCGACGTCTCTTTGGGGAGCCTCTCGTATTCGGGACGGCCTTGCTCGCAGCGCTTGTGGAGTAGGGTCGCAAGCTCTTTGAAGGTCGGGTTGAGGAAGACCTCCACAACGCGAAGATCCACCTTCAGGCTTTCGCGAAGCTGCGTGCAGAGACGCGCAGCCAGAAGCGAGTGTCCGCCGCAATCGAAAAAGCTGTCGTCTGGATCGGCAGCGTCTGCCAGGAGAAGGTCGCGCCAGGCAGCACGAAGAGCGGATTCTACCTCATCGGCCCCTTGCCTGGGAGTGCACGCCTCTTGCGCGACGTCGCGGAGGCGCGACCGATCAAGTTTCCCGTTCGCCGCGATGGGCAATTCCGTCACTGCGACGAACTCCGACGGCATTGCATAGTGCGGCACTTCGGACTTCAGATGGGCACGCAAAGAAGACTGCCATTCCTTGCCCCGGTTTCGCAGGACCACATAGGCGATAAGTCGATCAGGCTGCCCTGTCTCCGGATCGAGCTCCGGTACGACGGCGGCGGAGGAGACGGCGGAGTGCCGCAGCAAAGCAGCTTCAACAGACCCCGGGACCACACTATAACCTCGGATCTTCACCATGAAAGCACAACGCCCGATGATCTCTAATTGGCCGCCGGGCAGCATGCGGCCAAGATCGCCCGTGCGGAACATCGTGCCATCAGCGCGGAACGGGTCGGGAAGGAACCGTTCCCGTGTCATCTCCGGGCTGTCGAGGTATCCCTGACTCAGTGCATCGCCGCCGACGAAGATCTCGCCCACGAAGCCGAGTGGGACGGGGTCGCGCTGCTCTCCCAGGACATAGACGCTGACATTGTGCTGAGGTGGACCGACCGGTACGACCTTTTGTGTTGTCGCAGGATCGATCTCGCTCAGATCAATATGCGTGACGTCATAGGTTTCCGCCACGCTGTAATGATTGACGATTTTAACATGAGGCAGCGCATCCTTCACACGCGAAACCAACGCTGCCGTCACCACCTCGCCTGACAGGTAAATCAACCGGAGATCCGGAAGACGAGAGGGAACGTCGAGGACGCCGCTTCCGACAAGCACATCCAGTAGTGAAGGGGTGAGAAGTGTTCTGGAAATTCGGTTGCGCTCCAGGTATTCGACCAGCCGGTGCGGATCATAGATGACGTCGTCGGGAACTAGGTAGGCCGGAACCCCGGCGAGGATCGGCCGCATTATCTCCCAGACCAAGAAGATATTAACCGCCTCGCGTTCATGGGGCGCGTATGGCAGCGCGTGATAGCGCCACTGGTAAGAGCATACGGCGCTTCGGTGGGGGCAGACGATCCCCTTCGGTTCACCAGTCGTGCCGGACGAGAATACAATGTGGGCTGGGGCGTCGAGATCCACCGCTTGGGAATCGGTCGGACCGGCCTCGCCGAGTTGCGTTTCCCAACCGTCGTCGAGCGACAGCGTAAGACCTGACCAGTCAGGCGGAAGACAAGTAGCGAAACGGTTGTTGGTGACAACGATTTCGACACCTGCCTTCTCGAGTATCCGCCCGAGCGCCGCAACGGGTTGAGCTTTGTCAAGCACGACATAGGCCGCGCCTGACTTAAGAATACCGAACAGCGCAATGGCATATTCGGGTGAAGTATCCATAAGAATACCCACGTGCGAACCTAGCCTCTGACCACATCCGAGGAGGTGTCTGGATAGGGTCTCGCTCAGACCGTCCAGCTCACGGAACGTGAGGGTGGCAGCCTCAGAGACAACGGCCGGGGCCTCAGGGTTGAGGGCTGCTTGTTTGCGGAGCCGGTCATGCAGTGGCAGATCGGAATAAGGCAGGGCCTCGGCAATTCGAATAGACGCCGGGAGTTGTGCCTTCACCTCCTGTACCTCGCGCAGGAGGGCAGATACCACTTCCCCAGTCATGGAATGGGTGAAAAAGTGATCGCCATCAAACATAATACGCGCGAAGCGCGACGTGGTAAGCCGACGCCATTCGTCCAGGTCATTGGCGTTGAGCAGTTCGTCCTGAACTCCTCCTATTGCGGTGATTGCCGCGTTAAGAGGCGTTGCAAGATTCCGGTCATAGGTTTCCGCAAGTTCGAAGTCGGCCCGCAGGGGCGGCAAGATGAAGTCCTTCAGGAGTTCCTCGTTTTCCAACGCCTCTGAATGGACCATCCCGAGGTTTCGTATCAGACTGGTTAGCTCATTATCCGCGTACATATACATGGGCGGCTCATCCGCCGGCACGTCCGCAGATTTGTGAGCAGACACGACCACATGGAATGGAGACGGCCTCCCGGCGTTCTCCAGGAAACGCGCTATTTCGTAGGCTGCGAGAGCACCCGTGCTGTGACCGAAGAATATAAACGGCCGGTCGCTGTACGCGCGAAGTGCCTCAGTAACCATCGATACCAGTACGTCCATGCTGCGAATGGCGGCCTCAGCTGACCGTTTACCGCGTCCGGGAAGATCGAGACAAATAAGCTCGACGTCTTCGGGAAGATAGCCCGACCAATTGCGGAACGACTGGACGCTGCCACCCCCATGCGGGAAGCAAAATATCCGATACGACGGCTCGAACGAAATCTTTACGACGTTCAGTAAGGTTTTGGTCTCAGGAAGAGAGTGTTTCATTTCAGGCCGCCTATGCCAATCAATATTCCGTTTGCAGGCACCGGCCCCCTACGGCGCCTGCGTCATTTCCCCAACTGAATTGCACTATCCTGCTGGTGCGCTGGTCCTAGCGGGCACTTCGAAAACCCAATAGTGCGCGCCCTCTTCCGCCATATACTTGCCGTTTTTTAGACACTGCGCCGTCACAAGCATTCCTGCATCCTCCAGACGCCGCACCTCATCTTCAAAGGATGTGGCCTCCGCATAGCTCTTGCGGGTGCTTGCAATGATGAACCCGTTGGGGCGCGTGACGCGAGCCAATTCGCGCAGTGCATCCGGCCGGACGTGCCCGAGCGTGAAGACCCCACAGCAGATCGTAATGTCGTAAGTCGCACTGGAGTAGTCGGAGAGCGGCCCGTTAAGGTTGACATCACCTTGGACATGGCGGTAGAAGCGAGTTTTCCGGGCCTTTTCGGCCATCTCTTCGGAAAGGTCGAACCCGTCGAGCAACTGGAAACCGAGGCGCTTCAACTGCGCGCCGACGAGACCTGTTCCGCATCCGGCGTCCAAGATTGCGATGGCTGCTCGCTCATTGGCAAAATACGCTGTCTGCATGGCGCTCGCGAGTTCGGCAACCACCGTCGGCCCGCAGTATCCCTCGCGGTCAACATCCAGTTCATAGGAACTCGCCCATCCGCGATAGAAGTGGGCCAAGCGACCGACGTCACCGTCGAGGGCATGGGAATCCTTGATGCGCTTTCGCGCGGCTTGCTCCGGTCCCGTCTGCTGATTGAGGGTGGGCATGACAGTTTCCTCCGTGTAGGGGCCGATGCAGTACAGTCATGATCGGCGGCAATGGCGCGGCTCATTCCATGAGCTGTTCGTTGCCGTATTGCTGGGCAGGGCGGTCCGACCGTGCGAAGGCGCCCAGATAATCACGTCGTAGGTCACGGTGACGCCGCGTCCGAAATCGGACACCTCGAGTAAGCGTCTCTGGAAATCGTTCCATGGGATGCGCTCTTGATCTGGCTGATGTCGGGTTCGCATCGAAGCTATCCATGAAAAGCCGGTCAACGCTCGCCAAGATGAGGGAGCAAAACTCGCCGAAGACAGATTAATTCGTATTCTCGATGGCGATCATATCAAGGGGAGGCAGCAGTACAAAGTTGATTTTTGCAAATTTTATATTACGTGATGCGGCGAGGTATATTTAATACCGCATAGATATGTTCATTTTTTCGAAAACACGCCGATATAACTTTGTAACAATTTCCGTCCTCAGACTTTCGCCTCGACGTTGCATTTGAAATCGAGAGAATTCGGGTTGGGAAGAGATTGACGTTAGGTCTCGAGTGCCCAGAGGAGACGACGGCCCTTATACGAAGGCTGCCGTTGCGCTCTTCGGTGGTCAGCTGAGGCGCCAGCCGATGGCGCCGGACTGAACAAGCGTGAATGGACAGAAAACGCTGACCTGTCGAAGCGCTTCATCTGCTGCGCGGCTGGATCAATTTTTTTGCAGCCGGACCTGAATATCTAGAGCCATGTCACTGGAGGCAACGCCGCATGTAACTGAGACCCGCTGGACTTTGGCGATCTTCTTTAGTAAATAGCGGAACAGGCGCTTAACGGTTTGCCACCCGACGACTCGGACCAGCCTTCAAGGACAATGCCGTACTGGTCCGCAGTCGCCAGAGCCGCCGCCCTCTCTCCGGCGATAGTGATCACCATTTTACCGAGATGTCATTAGTCACCTAGGCCGAGCAGCTACGCTGGTGGATTTCTGCTGCAAACTCCCGGCCGAACCTTTCGGCTAACGGCGGACCGTTTCGTGGCATGACCGATTCCGAACTCACGGCGATCATCTCCTCTGCCATGCAGACACAACAAGAAGCGCAGACAGGCGGCGAAGCTGACCACCAGCCCGCAAATCTGCGGTCGTCATTGCGCGAGTGACCGGCTACGACGCCCCTATTTCTAACGTGACGATGCCGTCCGCTCGTGTGTCTCCGCAAACCTCTTATGTCCGAAGCTGGACAAGAATGTCGCAAGCCTAACCAAAGGGTCGCTAGGGATGTGCAGCTAATGAGAAGTGGTGCACCGGAAACAGTGCGCCAATAGGCACATAATTTGCTTTCGATGATTTTGTTACGGCGGACGTCGCAAGTACGGGACTAGCAATGATTGAACAGCGGCTCAACGTTAACGCGCATAAGCTGCCGGTGATCCTTTTGGATCATAAGGACAACGTTGATTCCCTGCTGCTTGTTTCGCGACCGTCGATTTTTGATTGGGGTGGCAATGTTTCGTCGCTATTATGATCTCCCATCGCTGAGCGCGCTCACGGTGTTCGAGGCCTCGGCACGCCACCGCTCGTTCAAGCTTGCGGCTTCCGAACTGAAAGTGACACCGAGAGAGATCGGCCGGCAGATCAAAGGCATTGAGGACGAGCTCGGCGCTCCTCTGTTTGTAAGGCTTGGAAGCGGGATCAAGCTCACCGGCGCCGGCGAAGACCTCTACTCTGTACTAGCAAGCCTCCTCTCCAGGGCGTCCGAAGTCGTCAGGACAATCAAGTACGGCGAAAGCCATATGTGCCTGTGATGCTCCATTGCGGTCCCACCAAGTATCCGGAACCGGGTCTTGTGAGGACGGCATGGGTGGTATGCCCGGTCTTACGTAGCTGGCTTTCGGTAGTAGAATGGATGGATTGTAGACGCTCCTGCAGCCTGTGCTAGAGGCCGACTGACCTTACCCGTTATTCGGCCATGGACGAGGGATTGGCACGCAGCGAGAAAAGATATTGGCTCGCCCGAGCCGCTTAACCACACATCATCAATGGTTGCGGTCAGGACGCCTGTGCCATCGGCGGGCTGCAGAACACTCTCGGCTGCTCCCGGCGTTTTGGCGTTTTTGAGGTCCGGAATGAAAGAACGGTTTGCCGCGGTTTCGCATCGCGAAGGTCCGGGATCCCCCGCATCATTGCCTGAATCAACCGCGATCGCCTCGGCCGTGGTTGCTACGCAACATTCCGCAGGACGCGGCCAGAGGCCGGCTCTTGCCATTTCAACGACCTTCACACTTCCAGAACGCTTTCCGTCTGAACGTCCACACTCAACAGGTCAGTGCCCCCTTGCGGTCGGGCGAGCCGCATGACGGCATAGACCGCCACTGCGTCTTGCCTGTTGGCGCAGCGGGTTGATTTCAGCTTCGATGAAACGGTCGTTGTGCCTAATCGCAAACCGGGCCAAATTCTCGATGGCGTCAATTGCCCCCTCAACGTCGGCCTTTGCCCGACTGCACCAGCCGTCGAGCAGTGGAAAAAGTTTAGGCTACTTAGTGCTGCAGCGATCGTGCTGCGCGAAGCCGGCAGCAGGACCGTAGCAGTATTGTGCAAAAGTTCGGCTTCAGTGCTGGCTGTTCCAATTGTGAGATCGAGGCCGACTGTGAGAGCGAGGCCGACGGCGTCCACTCGGCTTATGCCAACGAGGAGCACGCCAAAGCCATCTTTGACCATTCGCGCACGGTCTGCAACGCGTCATCCGGTGTAAAATGCGTCAGTCAAGTCCCTTATAACGCGCCTGTGCATTGTCCAAAGCCGTCCTCAGACCTTTTCGGGCCGTCATCATCATTAGCTCGACATACTCGGGAACCGGCTGTGCGCCCATGATTGCCATCTGCTCAAGATAGTAGTCGGTCGCGCTCTTGAGCCCTTGCATTTCGTAAACCCGATTGAGATACATCTTGTGCATCCGCTGCATTTCGCGCGGCATTCGGGCCATGAGCGTGGCTTTCCGGCGGGTAGCTTCGTGAAGTTCCTCTGGCGACACAACCTCGGTTACTAGCCCCATCTCCTTGGCCTCTTGTGCTGAAAGTTCGCGCCCAGTCAGCAGAATGTCTTTTGCGGTCTTCATATTCACGAGCCACGGCATAAACATGCAATGACCCGACAGTCCGTACCGCACCTGGCTGTAACCCATCCGGGTATCCGAAGTGACAATGGAGACATCGCAAAAGAGCGAAAGTTCAAACCCTTTGGCGATAGCATACCCATGAACGGACGCTATAACCGGCTTGCTAAGAGTCCACGGCGTCGTGAATTCCTCAAACTGACGGATGTACTTCAGGCGATATTCGTAGATGGACGAGCGATCATCCGCCGTATCCTCATCGAGATCGTGACCAGAGCAGAACCCCCGGCCGGCGCCGCGGATAACCACCACATTCACATTGTCATCCTGGTCGGCCCGAATAAGCCCGGCCCGGAGTTCGGCGACGAGGCGTTCGTTGATGGCGTTGATTTTCTCCGGCCGATTGAGGGTCAGCCAGCAGACGTGTTCCGCATCCACCTCATATAGGAGGTGCTCATACTGGGTAGTCTCAGGGGCAATTCGGTCCATCACTCTCTTCCCTGGGCGGTTAACTGTTGGACAGTCGTCTCTCTCACCGTGCCTAACCTGCAAAGCCGACTTCATTTTGTATCCAGGCTGCGCTTCAAGTCTTATGAGGACTTGAATACTGAGCTTTTTCGACGGGCTTCCATCCGATGCCGGCTTCGGTGTCGAAGACCTGCGCGGTACGCACCAACAACAACAAATACTCGGTGCTGTGACGGTCGCCGGCCGCCCGGTCGAGATCCATGCCTATACAGGGGCAGGTTCGTCATCCGCGAGGACGGCGTGGTCGTAGCCGAACATGTCCGCTCTTTCGGGCGCGGCGACACGATCTACGATCCGTGGCATTACAAGTCGGTCCTTGCCTGCAAGCCCGCTGTACCGCGCAACGGCGCGCCGTTTCAAGGCTGGGTCCTGCCTTCGGCGATGGAGCCTATCCGACGCAGATTGAAAGCGGTGCATGACGGCGATCAGCAGATGGTTTCGACCCTGACGGCGGTGTGGACCGACGGCCTCGGTGCCTTGGAGGCTGTCTGCCGGGAAGCGCTCGATCAGAGTGTCTGCTCCGTCGCTGTCATCACTGCCACCGGCGCCGCGCCTGGCTTGGCTCTGTTCTACCAGGCGTTCATCCGCTAGTTCAACCAGCAAGTTCCTCATCAAAACACGCATCTATTGTTCCGTCCATGCAATAAGCAATCACACGAGATTCAACCAGCGCCGGAGATGTGGGAAATTGAAAGCACCACCGGAGGGATACCTTCTCCGTCGCTACGCGATCTTTTTCTGTCCACTCGATGCCGTGAGGGGGCCTTCCTTGCGGAGATAAAAGGCATCGTTGATCACGAATCCGTCGAGACCCGCGGCCCGGGCATAGGTTTGCAAGTCGCTTGCGCGATTGATGAACCCGGCGCCATTGAAGTTCAGCGATGTGTTGCAAAGAACGCCGACCCCGCTTTTTGCCTTGAACGTAGTAAGCAGTTGAAAGAGGTGCGGGTTCTGCTTTCGCGAAACTGTCTGGGCCCGCGCTGTGCCGTCAATATGCGTGATCGCCTCCAACCGGCTATCGAGAACCTTTTGGAAAAGAAGCATGTAGGGCGACGGGCGTGCCAAGTCGAAGTGGAGCGCGACGTCCTCCTCCAGGCAAACCGGCGCGATCGGGCGGAAACCCTCCCGGTTCTTGATGCGATTTAAGCGCTCATGGGTTGCCTTTGAGAAAGGCGCTGCGAGAATTGACCGGTTGCCAAGGGCCCGTGGCCCGATTTCGCAATTCCCCTGTACCCAGCCGATCACCTTGTCGCCGAGCAACGCCGAGGCCACTTGGCCGTAGTCGAGTGGATAGACCTCGAAACCGGTTCGGTCGATCGGGTCAAATATGAATGGCTGGCCTGAATAGACGTTCCATTTGATTTTTGCATTGCCGGTGAAATGTCGCATAGCGTCGACGGCCGTTCCGATCGCCGAGCCTGTATCGTTTGTGCATGGTGGAATGAAAACGTCGGAAAAAAGACTCGTTTCGAGCCAACGGCGATTCCACTCGCAGTTCAATCCACACCCGCCGGAAATCAGCAGCGGGTAACCCTTTGTCAGGTTCTTTTTCGCGAAAGTGTGGAACGAATCGAAGATGGCGTCAGAAACTCGCCTGGCGAGGCTGGTGAACTTCTGATGGCTTACGCCAATATTGTAGTAGGGCGAATCCCGCAAATCCTCTTTGCTCAGCGGGTACAGATCGCTTGGAAGCAGGAAATCGATCAGCGCCTGCTCGTCCCGGTCGGGCGATCCTGTCAGCCCATAAGCGCAAAGCGCCATTAGCTTGCCAGCGTCTTCGTAGCGCGGCTTTCCTTTGGGCAAGGTGAATTTCGGATCGGCGAGCGCGTAGAGGAAAGCATATTTGTCACCAGGATTCGCCATCACTTTTCCCATATGCACGACCTGCAGGTACTCGTCGATTTCATAGAAATCGCCGCACCATCCTTCCCAGATCAGCGTATAACAGGGCATCCCAGCGGGGAATGGCGACATGCCGTATGAGCCCCAGAGATGGGAGCGCTCGTGCGTCGAAGAATAGAAATGGACCTTCTTGCCGAAAATGATCTTCTCGCAGACAACTTCCGAACCTTGGCCGACCCCGAAGTAGCCTGCCGCTATGGGACTGTCACTCGAGAATCCCGTCTTCGACCACCCGCCGATAGCAATTACATCCGGGACAGCGTCCAGTCGGCCAGCGGCGTCGAGGATCGTCGTCGGGTTGATGGTCGAATATCTGGGGAAGTTATCCTTTTCAGCCTCGTAAGAATAGATCAGTTCGGCTGCCGCAGACAGTGCCGCAATCGCCCCATCATGGCCCGGCTTGAACGACATTATCTTCATGTTTTCTATTACTCCCCGGGCGAAATATGGGTCGTCCTTGACAAATTGCGTAATTCACTGAGAAATTCGGATATTTCTACATCAAATGAACAACACACCCCTTGCGTGATTCGTAAAATCTCCAACGAGCGAGACACTCTTCGAAATTTATTTATCATACGCGTCAACAATATCAAATACCTATACCTCTAATTTGTATTAAGTATTTGCAAATCATTATTGTATGATATGAAGTGATTTTTCCTATTTATTTGCAGTCTTTTTAAAAAAGGTTCAAATGAGCGATGCGCCAGACGAGAGGTATCCGGGCGAGGTCGGTCATCGCCTCAGTGACAGAGCTCGGCTATATCGCAGCCGATCGTCATCCCGCACGCGGGCGAAGTCGGCTGCGCACAGCAATCAGATAGCGTCGGGTTGTCAAACCCAGTCACGCGCCGACAGCGCGCGATGTCTTGAAGTTCGATGGATCCTCGATGGCGCCGATGAACGAAGTCGCAGTGATGGTGCCGACGCCGGGGATCGCCATCAACAGCTGGAATGCATCATTGTGCCGGGCGTTGGCGACGAGCTGCGGTCCAAGTTCAGCAGCGTGGGCGCGTATGACAATCCGGGCATGCCCTTCTGACCGGCCAGCAGGCGCCGGACGTCGGCTTCGAACTTCGCGGAATGATCAGCCCGAACGTCTTCATGAGCCCGCGGATCTGGTTGGAGCTCGGTCGTGTGCTCTAGAAGCCAAGTCGGATATATCCGGCTGATAGTGGAAGCCTGCCGTGACCATGCCCCCAGCCTTGCCTAGGTGCACATGGCTTTCTGACGGGTTCGTTACTCTTTCCTTGCTTTTCCTAGGATTTGGCGATGTTCAACGCGTTGAGACCTGGCATGCAATCGCCCAGACGAAGCCCGATAATTCGCGCGCGATCCGTGGTTACGGTCGTGGCCGGCTTTCCGGCCTTCGTCAACGAGCTGGCGTAAAGGTTAGACCGGTGTCGGTTCTCAGCCAGGGATCTTCAACCAGATTTGCTCGGCTGATATCGCACCCACCACCGAGCAAGACACCGCTGGCTCCGGTTGTCTGAACAGTTTCCCGCGAGTGATAAGTGGCGTTCCGCCGGGTTTCGTTCATTCGTTGCGCCGGGTGTTGGGTATGACGCAGGGAGGGCGATAGCCCGACCGTAGTCAACATCCAACACCCGGCGGCGGAAAATTCATGCCGCCGCCATGAAGGGCGTCGGATCGAAGTAGGCCTCGTCCGGCGTGCGCCGGTCAAGGATGGAATGGGGGCGCAGTCGATTATAAAAATCCAGATATCGGCCAAGCGAGGCGCCACGCCGACGCTGTCGTAGACATGCAGATAGACTTCTTCATACTTGACCGATTTCCAGATGCGCTCGACGAAGACGTTGTCGCGCCGTGCGCCCTTACCATCCATGCTGATCGCGATTTCGTTGGCGATCAGAGCGTCGGTGAAGGGCTCGCTAGTGAACTGGCTTGCCCTGATCGGTGTTGAAAATGCCAGGCGCGCCATATTTTGTCAGGGCTTCCTCCAGCGCCTCGACACAGAAGTCCGCTTCCATCGTGATTGACACGCGATAGCTGAGCACGCGCCGGCTGAACCAGTCGACGACGGCCAGATAGACAAAGCCGTGCGCCATCGGGATATAAGTGATATCCATCGCCCAGACTTGGTTCGGACGATCGACCTTTAGTCCGCGCAGGAGATAGGGATAGATTTTGTTGCCCGGCGCGGGTTTGGAGGTGTTCGGTTGGCGATAGATCGCCTCGACGCCCATGCGCTTCATCAGCGTGGCGACGTGGCGGCGGCCGATCTCGACGCCCTCGCGGTTGAGAAGGTCGCGCAACATCCGGCTGCCTGCGAACGGATATTCCAGATGCAGTGATTCGCATCAGCGCGAGGTCCTCGGCCGACACCAGCCGCGGCTTGTAGTAGACGCTGGCGCGGCTGATGTTCTGGTTGCGGTCGATCATCGCTTTACGCTCAGCATGCCGGCCTTGATGAGCGCGCCTCCAAAAAATCGTTCTCCAGCGCCAGCTCCCCTATCTTGGCGTGAAGCGCCTTCAAATCCACTGATGGCCTCGGCGCTCGCAACGCCCGAGCCGAAGACGCCGGCGGCGCCATCAAGCAGTTCCGCCTTCCACTCTGTGATTTGGTTCGGGTGAACATCGAAAAGCTGAGCCAACTCGGCCAGTGTCTTTTCGCCCTTGATGGCCAAGCCGGTGTGTGGTTCCGGCGCGTGCGCTTCGTCATGGTCTCTCCTGACAACGGCAACCACGTTGCCGTTGTCAGGCGGAAAATCCACTTATCGTTCTGTCCAGATTCCCAAGCCAGCTCTACGAACTGGCTTGACTCACTGCTGCCGGGTAAGTCGCATGACGGCATCCACTGCCACTGCGCCTTGCCCCTGTTGGCGCACGATCAGCGGGTTGATTTCAACTTCGACGAAACGGTCCTTGTGCCTAATCGCAAACCGGGCCAAATTCTCTATGGCGTCAATTGCCCCCTCAACGTCGGCCTTTGGTCGACCGCGCCAACCGTCGAGCAGGGGAAAGAGTTTTAGGCTCCTTAGTGCTGCAACGATCGTGCTGCGCGAACCCGGCAGCAGAACCGTAGCAGTATCGCGCAAGAGTTCGGCTTCAGTGCCGCCTATTCCAATTGTGAGAGCGAGGCCGACGGCGTCTACTCGGCGTATGCCAACAAGGAGCTCGCCAACGCCATCTTTCACCATCTCTTCCACCAGGAAGCTTTGGATGGACAACTCGGGGGCACTACGTCTTAACTTTTCTGCCATTTCGCGCACGGTCTGCAACGCGTCATCCGGTGTACCCAAGCGTAGTGCAACCGCTCCAAGTTCGCTCTTGTGCGTGAGGTCGGCGCCAAGTGCTTTGACCACAACTGGGAATACGAGTTGATCCAGATGAGCGGTCTCATCAACCCCGACAATGACGCCGCGCGGCACAGAGATTCCAGCCTTGTTGAGCTCAGCTTTGGCAGTTGCTTCGTCAAGAGCCCCCTCCCCCCTGACGTCCCCGTAGCGAGGCAACAGAACTTCCTCATCGGGCCGCTTAGCAAGGTCGTTGGCCAATTCAGAGAAACGCGCCGCGTTCGCGACAGCACGGAATCCGTCCTCGATGCCGCTCAGCGGTGCCACGCCGAAAGCTAGTATTTGATCGCGAGCAGCTTTGGGCAAGGGCTCCGGCAACGTGTTAATAAAAGCAGCTGGCATGCGCCGCTCAGACGCCGCCTGGGCAAACGCCTTGGTCGTTGTCATCCAGCTTTCCGGGTCCGAGCCATCGACGGGGGGGAAACACATAACCTGCACAGCCATGTCACGATCATCGGACAGGTAGGCTCTGTAGAGATTGAGCTGCAGGCCAAACTCTGCGTTGTGAGCCGAGGATATGTCCAGCGGATTGGTCGGGTGAACGAACGGCGGCAAGTGCTTTTGCAATTCTACGGATGTGCCCGGCGAAGGCGCCGGCAGATCCAGTCCGTTTGCCTCTGCGACGTCGGAACCAAGAACAGCGTATGACCCGGAACTCGTCACAAATGCCGTCCGCCGACCCGTTGTCCTGGGCGTAGACAACAGCATCTTTAAAGTTTCTAGGGCTTCGGTAGGCGTCCGCACTTCAACGAAGCCAAGCCGGAGGAATAGAGCCGACGCAACAACCTCGTCACCCGCAAGTGATGCGGTGTGTGATTGAGTGGCGCGCCGGCCGGCGCTGGTGCGACCACCCTTAATCACAATGACGGGAATGCCCTTGCGCGCGGCCTTCAGACCTGCCGCGGCGAGCGCAGCGGCGTCAGCAATGCCCTCTATATACAGATTGATGGCACGCACCCGATCATCGTCAAGCACGACATCCATGATATCGGCGACTGTGATCATGGCCTGATTGCCCAGTCCGACGGAATACGCTAGCGGCAGTGCCCTATCGGAGCAGCCCATGTCAGAAAGATAGGCACCGCCATTGCTCACAACTGCAACACCGCCATCCGTTCCATGGTCACCGAATTGATCCATCATGAAGACGGATCTGTCTGCGAAGTTGGCGACCCCTGGAGAGTTTGGGCCGATCACCGGCATGTTGCCCGCCGCTTCCACGAGATCCAGCTGGGAACGTTGCCCACCTTGCATCTCGGAGAAGCCAGAAGTGTTGCAAACCGCGCCCGCCACACCAAATTGCGACAGCTCACGAACGAGATCGATCACGTATTCTCGCGGCACCGCCAAGTACGCCATATCGGGCGCTTCCGGTAAGCTGGCTACAGTGGGGAAGCAAGGCAAGCCAGACAGTTCGCTGCGGCGCGGATTGACGACATGAATGCGGCCGCCAAAGCCGAGAGCACGGCAATACTCAATTGCTGGAACCATTGAGGCCCCTCCTACAAATACCGCACTTCGCGGGGTCAACATGCGCCTCAGACGCTCGCTCCGGCTATTTTGCCCTGCCTGGTAGTCCAAACGATAACTCCTGCTATTGTCGAAGCGTGGTGTCAGCTTGATAATGTGGCATTGGTTATATGCGAGAAGTTAGGCTGAAAATCTGAATTAAAGTCATTCGGCAGATGATTTTTTTGCACAACGCTTTTTGCAATGCGGTTGGCCCGCCGATCCGACCGGCGGCCGAGGCACTTGTACGGCGGATATGAGGTACAAGAGGGGACTTGAACGTTGGTCAACAATCTCTCATCCGCGGGTCGGGCCGCATGACCTGGTTTCGTTTGGGGCTGAGGCTCATAGGTGGGACGAGGCTCCCCGGCATTGTCGCGCCGCATATCGCGCCGAGGCTGATCCTGTGTTGTGGTCTCCCCTGCTGGCTGTCTGTCAAATAGTGGTCACGCCGCCTTTGGCGCGGATTGAACCGTGCAAGGCGATCGACCAGATGAAGCCCACCATCTCGCGTGCGATGGCGACATTAACGACGTTCGCATTCTTGCCGCGCTGGCTCAGCCGACGATATCGGGTGCACAGTCGAACTTTCGCTTTCCACCCGATATCGCGAACGACTTTCGGCAGCGCCTCGATCCGGTCGACCTTGTGCCGGCCGATGCGCGCTCTCATCCGGTAAGCCTAGGCGCCTTCGACCAGCGCGCGCCGGGCATAAGTGTTGCCGGTCTTGGTAATGCCGCCGCGCCAGACGGTCTCACCACTCGATTGTTCTCCGGGGACCAGGCCGAAATAGGCCATGAGCGGGCGTGGGTTTGAGAAGCGTGTGAAGTCCCCGACCTCCGCGACCAGCACCACGGCATTAATCAGCGCGATGCCGCGCATCGCCTGCAAGGCGTCAACGACCGGGCGGTGGTTCCATTCCGGGAGCTGGCTGAGTATCTGTTCCTCGACCTGCTGCAGGCGCCGTTCCGCATCCATGACGGCATCGACGTAGACCCGAAATGCGACCTGCTGAGCGGGATGGTCGAAAGCCATCGCCGGTAAGCCTTTCGCCAGGCCGTCCCGCGCTCATGCTTGCGCCCGTGACGCAGCAGAATCCTTGAAGATGTTGGCGCGCTCGCGTCATCACCTGTCGCACGACGCTGCGCAGCCGGATCAGGTCGCGCATGGCTTCATGATCGGCGTCGGGCACCCAGACGGGGGTCAACTCTCCAGCCCGATGAAGGCGGGCAAGCATGGTGGCGTCGCGACGGTTCGTCTTCACCCGATCGCCAGGCTTCCGCGGAATCAGCGAAGGAACAAAAACCCGGGCGCATTGGACGCACAGCTTTTCGTAAGACGCCCGTTGCTCCGCAATCGTGAAACTCAGCGTCTGGCGGATAAACCGCGTCGGTCTCATCCATATGGCGGCGAATACCTTCATCTGCGGCATCATGCACTTTTCAGCATCTAAGGCGCTCATCACTCGGTCAGGAGTTGGATTTGCCGTTTGCCTACTCCAATCAGTATCGGACTTCGTTGTCTGCAGGAAGTAGGCTGCAAAATCGAAATAAAGTCATTCGCCAGATGACTTTTTTGCGCAACTCCCGAACCTGTCGATCGTGCTAGCGTGAGTCTTGAACCGGCTTAGAGTGGGAAGTTTCGTGAAGATCTCGCCGAGAGCGACCGGTTGCCTGAATGAAGGCGATGGTTGGCGCGTCATCGCACCGTCGCTTTTCGCCGGGACTGAAACGCCAAAAAAGACGATCAGAGAGGAGAACGACAATGGTCAAAATGGGTGGTTTTTCGCCGCTGGTTTCGGAAGTTAATCGAAGGCGCTTTCTCAAATCCGCAGCCGTCGCCGGGGCTATGGCTATAGGTTCGTCGGGAGGCATTCTCCCGTCGCTCGCTCAAGTTGCCGCCCCAAAGAAAGGCGGACATTTCAAAATCGGTGTCGGCTCGGGCTCTGTTTCTGATTCACTTGACCCAGCCACGTACGTCGAAAGTTTTATGTACATATTTGCCCGCAGCTTGCATTGCGGCCTCACCGAACTGGATGCGAACGGTAATCTAGTCGGAGAACTTGCAGAGTCATGGGATTTTTCGAAGGACGCTAAAACCTGGACGTTTAAGCTGCGGAAAGGCGTCGAGTTCCATAATGGCAAGACCTTGGATGCTAACGACGTGATAGCTTCGATCAATCATCACCTAGGTGAGGGCTCCAAGTCTGGAGCAAAAGATATTCTCAAAGCCGTGCAGGAAATGCGCTCAGATGGTGCAGAAACGATTGTTATAACTCTCAAGGAAGGCAATGTTGATTTTCCATACCTTCTCGAACACTTTCAGCTGCCCATCATGCCCGCCAAGGACGGGAAACCTGACCTTTCTGGGGTCGGTGCGGGCGGTTATGTCCTCGATGGGATCGACTTTGGCGTAAAGGCCACATCAAAACGATTTGCGAACTATTGGAAACCTAACGCTGCGTGGTTCGACTCATTCGAAGTCCTTGCGGTGCATGACGTAGCTGCACGAACGAACGCCCTGAACACCGGGCAGATCCACGCCATGGATAAGTGTGATCTCAAGACGGTCCATCTCCTTAAGAGAAACGGCGATTTAGAGGTCACAGCAGTGCCAGGATCGCAGCACTACGCTTTTAACATGATCAGTGAGATCGCCCCATTTGACAACGTCGACGTTAGGTTGGCCTTTAAGTACGCCTTAAATCGGAAGCAGCTTGTTGACACGTTGCTGCGGGGATACGGTCGGCTCGGGAACGATCACTCCATCCCTTCCACCGACCGCTTCTTCGCAAAAAACCTACCGCAGCGTGAGCAAGACTTGGACAAAGCAAAATATCATCTCAAAAAGGCTGGACTTTCAGATCTCAAAGTTCAGTTGTCTGCAGCGGACGCCGCTTTTACGGGCGCAGTCGATGCGGCGGTGCTATATCAGCAGGATGCAGCCAAGGCCGGGATCACCATTGATGTCATTCGCGAATCAAACGATGGCTATTGGGACACCGTTTGGATGAAGAAGCCCTTCTACGCCACTTATTGGGCCGGCCGGCCCACGGCCGACTGGATGTTCACGCAAGGTTATGCCGCCGACGCTGTCTGGAACGATACTCGCTGGAAAAACCCGAGGTTCAACGAGCTTCTCATTGCGGCTAGGAGCGAGTTAGATGAGACTAAGCGTGGGGAAATGTATGCAGAAATGCAACAATTGTGCAGAGACGATGGCGCGTCGGTCATCCCGGTTTTTGTTGACTACGTGAACGCCCTATCTAAGAAAGTCGGGCATAATAAACTTGGCTCGAACTGGGATCTCGACAGCTTTCGCTGTGCTGAACGTTGGTGGTTCACAGATGTATAAGCTCTTACCGTTCAGCAGATGACACCTATTGCAAAGATTATCGGTCAGCGTGTCGTTCTCGGCGCGCTGACCTTATGGATCGTGTCACTCATCATCTTTGGAGGCGTCCAGCTTCTCCCCGGGGACATTGCGACCGAGATGCTGGGCCGTTCGGCAACCCCCGAGACGCTTGCGGCCTTCCGCAAAGGCTTAGGGCTCGATATGCCGGTCTATCTTCGCTATTTGACCTGGTTGAATTCAGTCATCCATGGTGAGTTGGGGACATCGTTGGCCAGCGGCAGGGACATCGCCAGCCTGGTGGCGCCCCGCTTATTCAACACGCTATTCCTCGCCTTCATGGCAGCCGCGATATCAGTACCATTAGCGCTGCTGGGCGGGCTCGTCGCAGCCCTTTATCGTAATACGTTTGTCGACCGCGCGCTCAATGTGGTGACCCTGGCTTCTATCTCGTTTCCAGAGTTTTTCGTCGCTTACGTGCTGATGCTTTTCCTAGCTGTAAAAGCCGGACTGTTCCCGAGCCTTTCCGATGTCGACTCTGCGACCGGTCTTCTCGATCGCCTCACAGCAGTAACCTTGCCTGCGTTGACGCTAGCGGTGGTGGTGCTAGCGCACATGATGCGGATGACTCGAACTTCTCTTGTAAGCCTTTTAGGCAACCAGTACATCGAAACCGCTCGATTAAAGGGAATGTCGGAATGGCGCGTGCTCTGCCGACACGCTTTGCCGAACGCCCTAGCCCCGATCGCGACTATCGTAGTTCTCAATCTAGCCTACCTCATCACAGGCGTCGTCGTCGTTGAAGTTGTGTTTGTTTATCCGGGGCTAGGGCAGCTGATCGTGGACTCAGTTCAGAAGCGAGACATTCCTGTGGTTCAGGCCTGCAGCCTTATTTTCGCTGCGGCCTACGTGCTGCTCAATCTGACTGCGGATTTGCTATCAATCATAATGAACCCACGGCTCATGCACCCAAAATGACGAGCCGTTACGACATACAACTGTATTCAGGCGAGGCGTAATGGCGTTTCCACAGGCTCCCGGCTTAGTCCGGTCGGCAGCACAAAGGTTCGCTTCAGCACCCTTTAGTGCGCAGTTTGGTATGGTGATAGTCTCGCTTTACGCGATGGCCGCGATCTTCGCGCCACACCTCACCCCCTATGGTGAGGCGGAGATCGTCGGTACTCAGTTTGAGCCCTGGGGCTCCAGCTACTGGCTCGGAACTGATAATCTCGGCCGAGACATGCTCACCAGGCTAATCTTTGGTGCCCGGAATACCATTGGCATTGCGCTGCTTACAACTGTACTTGCGTTTGCCGTGGGCGCTTCAGGGGGATTGGCTGCGGCGACTTTCGGCGGCTGGACAGATCAGGTCCTCTCCCGGGCAATCGATGTGCTAATGAGCATCCCGCAGCTGATATTCGCTTTGTTGCTGCTTTCTATCTTCGGAACCTCCATACCGACCCTCATTCTTGTGATTGCGGTCCTTGATTCGACACGGGTATTTCGGCTAACCCGAGCAGTTTCGATTAACGCTGCGGTGTCGGACTATGTTGAGGCTGCTCGCTTAAGAGGGGAAGGTGCCATCTGGATCATGGCGAGGGAAATTCTTCCGAATATTCTGCCGACAATTGTCGCGGAGTTTGGGTTGAGGTTCTGTTTCGTGTTCTTGCTCATCAGCGGACTTTCATTTCTTGGCATTGGTATTCAGCCGCCGATGGCGGATTGGGGGTCCATGGTGAGGGATACGTCTTCATTGATTACCTACGGGGACATCACGCCATTGTTGCCAGCAGGCGCTATCGCGTTGATGGCCGTGTCCGTTAATTTGATCGTTGACTGGTTCCTGCACTTGGCGAGCGGCGTGAAAGACTAGCCCAAGAATAAGCATTCTGAGACAGCGACACATATCGCGTTGGCCGTCCCCGCAATCTTGCCGGCCTGCACTCCCGACCTAGACCAGCAACCCAGAACTAACGAGTGATGAACATGACAGCCATCCGTCAAATTGCAGATTGGGTCGAAGAAACCCCCTTCGTCGATACTCACGAGCATTTGATAGAAGAGAGTTTTCGAATTAAGGGTATACTCAGTGACCGCTGGTTCCCATGTGACGATTGGAGTTATCTCTTCGAGATCTACGCTGCCGACGATATTGTGGTGGCCGGCATGCCGGGCTCCCAGCTGCAGCGGTTTTTCGACCCGGATATTTCGAGCGATAAAAAATTCAGCCTAATCGCTCCTTTTTGGCATCGTATCCGGCTCACTGGCTATGCGCAGGCGTTGCGCTATACGTTTAGCGGCCTTTACGGCGAAAATGATCTTACACCAGAGTCGGTGCCGAGGATTGCTGATAAGTATCGGGAACTTGTGCAACCGGGGTTCTACAAGACCGTCCTGAAGCGAGCGAACATCGAGTATTGCCAGGTAAATTCCTCTCAGCGAATATTTATGCAAACGGAGCAGCCGGATATTCTCGCACAAGACCTGAATATTTCTGACTTTTGCCGATGTAACGATGGTGACTTCGAGCGGGTTAAGGCGGAAACGGGTAAAGAGCCGACGACCCTGGAGGAATGGTTAGGGATTATTGGTGACTATTTTTCCACCTTTGGGCCAAGGGCTGTGGCGGTGAAATGCCTCATTGCCTATTCAAGGCCGCTTAACTTTGCGCCAGTGGAGCGCTCCTATGCGGAGCGCCAATTCAAGCGTCATTGCAAGGAAGGTCTTGCTCCAGGATCACAAGAGCTGAAAGCAATTCAAGATTTTCTGTTTCGATACTGTGTCGGACTCGCTGGCGCTTACGGACTGGCGGTGAAGTTGCATACCGGGTACCTCGCGGGGTACAACGTGATGCAACTCGCTCACGTTCGAGACAATGCGGCAGACCTCTGCCGGATCTTGCAGGATTTTCCCGACACCCGTTTTATTTTGATGCATATAGGCTATCCTTATGAGAAGGAATTCATCGCGCTTGCGAAACACTATCCGAATGTAACGATCGATATGTGTTGGGCATGGATAGTCAATCCGGCGGCGAGTGTGCGCTTTCTTAAGGAATTTCTACTCGCGGTTCCGGCCAATAAGATATTTACCTTTGGCGGAGACTATCACGCGATCGAACCCGTCTTTGGCCACGCTGTTCTGGCACGTCGCGGTATCGTACACGCATTATCAGAACTGGTCACAGAAGGCTGGTTATCTCTCGAAGAAACTCGCGACCTGGTAGAACTGCTAATGCGCGGAAATGCACATCGCTTCTTTTCGGACCGTCTGTTAAACGGCCTTGTTGCCGGGCAGCCGCCAACCCATTCGGCAGAGTATGGTTCGAGGGGTCCTCTTCGAGGACAGGCATCGGAAAACCGCATTGCAACGTGAGCCGTAGGGCGGGACGTACAGTTTGCTTGGCATGGGTCAACCGCCCGTCAGAGCCACGAGCACGAGGTCGGCGTGAAGTGGAAGGTGAAGCGCTGATGGCGGCCGAGCCAAGCGCGCACCTTGCGGTGCTTGTAGGCGGCGTAGTTGTCGAGGACGACGTGGACGGCCTTGCTGGCCGGAGCTTGCGCTTCGATGGCGTTGAGGAAGCGGATGAACTCCTAATGGCGATGCCGCTGCATGTTCTTACCGATAACGGTGCCGTCGAGCACGTTGAGGGTGGCAAACAGGGTGGTCGTGCCATTGCGCTTGTAGTCGTGGGTCATGGTGCCGAGCCTTGCCTTTTTCATGGGCTGGCCGGGCTGAGTGCGGTCGAGCGCCTGGATCTGGCTCTTCTCGTCGACCGACAGCACGGTGGCGTGAGCAGGCAGGTCGACATAGAGGCCGACGACGTCGCGCAGTTTGTCGACGAATTGAGGATCGTTGAAGAGCTTGAACTTGCGCCAGCGGTTGGGCTGCAGCCCGTGCGCCTTCCAGATGCTACGCACAGTGTTTGCGCTGATGCCAGCCGCTTGCGCCATCATGTCCGCGGTCCTCGCCCGGCGGGTCCTGCAATGTCAGCGCCACCAGGCGCTCGGCGACTGCAGGCCCGGGAGGCGCAATGCGCGAAGGCCGCGTCTTATCGCGCAACAGTCCTTCGAAGCCTTCGGCGGCGAAGCGCTCCTGCCAGCGCCACACGCAGGTCTTGGACTTGCCGGTTTGCCGCATGATCTCGACGGTCCCCACGCCATCGCTGCTCAACAGAATGATCTCGGCGCGCCAAACGCGCTTCTGTGCTGCATTGCGATCCCGGATCAGCGGATTCAGGCCTGGCGATCGATCGACGAAACGGTGAGGGATATTCCTGTGCGCATGCGCCAGACTCGCATGCTCTCCCGCGAAAGGGAATCCCAAGCTGGACTTATGTTAGGCGAGAACCACTAGTAGCTCTGCACAGAGGTTATGGCTCTTTGGAAGTCGGCTTGGGATAGGCTTTGGCCATCTTAAGGCGTGCGTTTTCGGTAGAGAACATCCAGTTGATGCGAGCGCCACTGGTGTTTCGCAGGTGCTCCCAGGCAGCGGTTCTCTGCGACGAGGCTGAACTGGCCCCCATTTCGACCGGACAGTCGGCTATTGAGTTTGTGCTCGGATGAACTCCCTTGGGGAGCGCATTCTGAGCCCTGAATGAGGATGGTTTTCGTTGTAATCCTCGAACTATCCGGCGATTTTGCCGAGCGCGGTGACCGCATCTGGCAAAGGATTGACGCGAGCATAGTCGCGTTTGAAGGTTTTGACGAAGCTCTCGGATATGCCGTTCGACTCCGGGCTCTGGACCGGCGTGAAGCAGGCAATGAGATTGAGCACGTCCTCCATGCGCGCGACATACTCGGCGTCGACCTTGGGGATGCACCACATGGCCTTGCGCCAGGGCTTGAGATCGTTGTCGGCCAAGCGTCGGCGCACCGTCTCGCGCGACAGTTCCTGGTGATCGGTCAGTTTGACGAACTCACCGGCCAGCAGCTCCAGGGTCCAGCGGGCGCGGCCCGGCGGCGGGCTAGAACAGGCGGTGGCCACCAGCAGGGCTTCTTCCTTGCCCGTCAGCTTGCGTTGCGCGCCTGCGCGTGGCTCTTCGCTGAGCGCCGCCTCCAGCCCCATTTCCACGAAGCGGCGCTTGGTGCGATAGACAGTGGAGCCGCCGACCACCACGCATGGACATCCTGAGCGTCTTCGTAAAGATCATGTCCTGCGCAGAATCCGTTTCCGTTTCCGCGAATAACTATGACATTGACGGCGTCATAGTTATCTGCCCTGAGCAGCCCATGCTTTAGTTCCGCAATAAGGCGTCTGTTCATTGCGTTGATTTTCTCAGGTCGGTTGAGCGTCAGCCAGTAGACGCGATCCTCATCCACTTCATACAAAAGGTGCTCGTATTGAGTGGCTCCTATGTAAGGCTAAGCTGTTGGCTGCCCGTCTTACTTTGCCCCGCCCCCGCGACTTTGCGATCTGTGAAATCAGAAGCCGTCACGGCAGGCCCCGAAAGGTCTCAGGCGCGATGTGCTCCATCAATTCCTCCCTTGGGGTTCAGTTGTATGTCTTGGGTTTCAGTTAGCAGGTCTGTCGCACGCATATTGGCAACCGCTGATGTCGGATCATAGCTGCAAGGGGTGAACTTGGAGTCAGCGGTAGCATGACTTTTTGCTTCGCCAGCGCGCAAAAAGTAACGTGCCTGATGACTTTGCTTCGGTTATGCCGCTGCTGATACTACGGCTCACCCGCCCTTACAAATCGCGCAATCCCCAGTAATTTAGTAGGGGGCCCGCAGATCATTCATTGAGATGTAGACGGTCTTCATTTCGCTGAAGTGGTTGATCGCCAACTTAGAGTTCTCGCGGCCGACTCCAGATAGCTTTGAACCGCCGAACGGCGCTTCGGCCGGGGCTAGATTGTACGTGTTGATATAGCATGTGCCGGCCTGGAACTCTTTCGCCACACGGTGGGCGCGCGAGAGATCCTTGGTAAATACACCAGCAGCCAAGCCAAATTCCGTTGCATTAGCTCGCACCAGTACTTCTTCTTCCGTATCAAAATCCAATACCGACATAACAGGACCGAAAATCTCCTCCCGTGCTATCGCCATATCGTCCGATACATCTGCGAAGACCGTCGGCTCCAGGTAGAAGCCTGGTCGATCCAATTGACGCCCCCCAAAGGCTAGCCGCGCTCCTTCCTCGACGCCTTTGACAATATAGGCTTTCACGATTTCCATCTGGCGCTCGCTGACCATAGGTCCGAAGTTCACTTCCGGCTCCATTGGATCGCCGATTTTTGCGGTGATAAGCCTTGCCGAAAGCCGGTCGAGGAAAGCCGTCTTGATCCCTTTCTGCACGAAGACGCGGGTGCCGTTTGAGCAAATCTGGCCTGACGAGTAAAAGTTGCCGATAATGGCGCCACTTATCGCGTTGTCGAGATCAGCGTCGTCGAAAATAATCAAAGGCGACTTGCCGCCAAGTTCCATCGTGACATGTTTCATGCCTTGAGCCGCGGCTGCATAGACCTTGCGGCCGGTAGGCACTGAGCCTGTCAATGACACTTTCGCCACACGACGATCAGATACCAGCGCGGATCCCACCTCGCCATAGCCCTGTACGACGTTGAAAATGCCCTTCGGAGCGCCGGCTTCCATCAGCACCTCAGCGAGTTTGAGAGCCGAAAGAGGCGTCGTTTCGGATGGTTTGAACACCATCACGTTACCGCAAGCTAACGCGGGTGCAGCCTTGAAGCAGGCGATCTGAATGGGGTAATTCCAGGCGCCTATGCCGACGCAAACGCCAAGCGGCTCTCGTATCGTGTAGGCAAAGTCGCCGTTCGCGAGTGGAATGTATTCTCCAGTCAAGCTACCTGCCAGTCCACCAAAATACTCCAGAGCATCGGCGCCGGCCGAGGCATCAGCGACCAGGGTCTCCTGGATGGGCTTACCGGTGTCGTGGGTTTCAATCACTGACAGATCATAGTTGCGAGTACGCAGGATATCCGCAGCGCGACGCAGAATGCGTCCACGCTCGGTTCCTGTCATGGCAGCCCAGGCCTTCTGCGCGGCCGCTGCCGACTGCAACGCCTTCTCCACAATGGCTGGCGTCGCGGCCTGCAGTTGAGCGATCGTTTCACCCGTAGCCGGATAGATAACCTCTATGGTCTTGCCCGCGATGCTCTCAACATATTCGCCGTCAATGAAATGGCTAGCCTTTGGCTGGAACTTCACTTTGCAATGCTTCTCATCGTTTGTGTGTAAGACCAGATGGTCGGCCGCATTCGTAGTCATCGAATTCCCTTGCCGTTTCTCGCAGCGCGGCAGGTGCGCAGAAACAGTTTGCGATGGTTACACGTTTCCGAGGCGCCACCATTCTGAGTTTTCTGACTTCAAGGCCGACCCGCACTCCCAAGGGTAACGAGATGAAAGCAGCTTCCCTTGATCCAACGGCGACGCCAAGCTTCCGTTAGGGGCCCGGAATAGGTCAAGCCTGCGCGTCATTTGTGCGACGTTTCGATGACCGCTACCGGCTGGTTCAGAATTGCCTCGTTTATCTCAACGCCCAAGCCGTGACCGCAATCTAGCGGGAGCCGTATCTCGCAAGAGATCACCGGCAATGGGTTCTTCACCAACGGGAATTCTTCGCTGACAATTGTAGAGCCTAAATACCAGATTGCACGGCAAGGTGCGGGCCATGTGAGTTACGGCATGCCAAGAGGATGCCCCGTGCCATGAAAATCCTCGATGCGCACAGGAATCCCAAGTATCCTTGCCAATCCCATCGCCTGGCGCGTTGTGCGCGGCACCGGCGGAGGATCAACGTGTTGGTGGCAATGTCGGGGTGTCGGCTGGCCGAGTTCCGGCTTTAATCGTCAATCAAGCCCTTTATACCGGGCTTGAGCATGATCTAGCGCTGCTCTCAGGCCTTTTTCGATCGTCATCTTGGTAAGCTCGACGTACTCAGGAAGCGGCTGGGCACCCATGATTGCAACCTGCTCAAGGTAGAAGTCAGTCGCGCTCTTGAGGCCTTGCATTTCGTAAACGCGATTGAGATACATCTTGTGCATCCGTTGCATTTCTCGCGGCATTCGCGCCATGAGCGTGGCTTTCCGGCGAGTGGTTTCGTGAAGGTCTTCCGGCGCCACGACTTCCGTCACAAGTCCCATCTCTTTAGCTTCTTGGGCAGACACTTCACGTCCTGTGAGCAAAATGTCCTTTGCGGACTTCATGTTCACCATCCACGGCATGAACATGCAATGACCCGAGAGGGCGTAGCGAACTTCGCTGTAGCCCATCTTGGTGTCCGACGTGACGATTGTGATGTCGCAAAAGAGTGAGAGCTCAAATCCCTTTCCAATCGCATACTTGTGCACAGAAGCTATAACTGGCTTGCTAATGGTCCAGGGAGTCGTGAATTCTTCAAACTGACGAATATACTTTAGGCGATAATCATAGATAGACGAGCGATCGTCGGCGGTGTCCTCGTCGAGATCGTGCCCGGCGCAGAATCCGCGGCCAGCGCCGCGAATAACCACCACGTTCACATTGTCATCTTCGTCGGCACGAAGAAGCCCTGCCCTGAGCTCAGCGATTAGACGATGATTCATGGCGTTGATCTTCTCTGGCCGGTTCAAGGTCAACCAGCAGACGTGTTCAGCATCAACCTCATACAGGAGATGCGCATATTCGGTCGTCTCAGGGGTAATTCGGTCCATAACGCTCCTCCTTGGGCGATTAACTCTCAAACAGATGTCCATGTCGGCTTCAAGGGCCGAGTGTAACCGGCAAGCCTACTTCATGTCGCGGTTAAAGTCGCAGCTGCTTGGTTCCAGGGTCAGCGATAGCATTACTCCTCAGAATTGGGAGCGCGCAAAAAAGTAATCTGCCTAGTGATTTTGTTTCGACTGCCTAATGCCGCGACCTCGCATATAGAATCCACGCCAAAGTCGAAATGGAGTCAGGCGCATGTCCTTCGAAGGCGTCATACCACCGGTAACCACGCCCCTCCACGCGGACGGGTCGATAGACCGCGACGGTTTTTGCACCATGCTCGAGCACCTGGTTTCATCCGGCGTCCATGCAATCATCGTGGGCGGAACGACGGGCGAGTACTATGCACAAACTCGCGATGAGCGCGTGGGATTGCTCAAGCTCGCTAGAACGATCGTCAACGGTCGGCTTCCTCTGATCGCCGGCATCGGCGCAATCCGAACTGAAGATTGTATCGAATACGGATTGGTGGCCCGCGACCTGAAGTACGACGGGATCCTCATCGGGGCGCCCTATTACGCCGTGCCGACACAGCTGGAGTTGGCCAACCATGCACTGTCAATCGACAAGGCCGTAAATTTACCCGCCATGCTTTACAACTACCCCGGCCGCACCGGGACCATGATGGATTTCGAGTTCCTCGATCGGGTTGGGCGAAGTGCGAACTTCTGCGCCATCAAGGAATCTAGCGGCAGCGTGAATCAGCTCCATGCTCTAGCGCGAGACTACCCGCACATCGACTTGTTCTGCGGCATGGATGATCAAGCGCTGGAGTTTTTCGTCTGGGGAGCCAAGGGTTGGGTTTGTGGTGCAGGTAACTGTCTGCCCGAGGAGCATCTTGCCCTTTACAATGCCTGCGCCATTGAAAATGACTTCGTCAAAGGGCGACAGATCATGTCGGCGCTGTTACCTCTCATGCGCTTACTTGAGCAGGGCGGCAAATTTGTTCAAAGCATCAAGTATGGCTGCGAGTTGGCAGGCTTGCCCGCCGGCCCCGTTCGTCGACCGATGCGTGATCTCGATGAGACCCAGAAGCGTGAACTAGAGATCACGATCCGGACCTTGAAAGCAGTGATCGCATCGATCGTGGCCAAACCCCGGAATAAGGTTTCTGAAAATGTCATCGCTATTAACACGTGAGGAATACAACCGCCTGGCGAAAAGCCTGCCGCTGCCGACGAACGCCATTATTGATGGCAAGGCGCGCGCAGCGCAATCCGGCGAGACTTTTGAGACCAGCAATCCTGCAACTGGCCAGGTGATCGCCAGGATCGCTTCATGCGGCAAAGCCGATGTCGACCTAGCCGTAGAAAAAGCGCGCCTGGCGTTCGAGTGCGGCATCTGGTCGAGAGCCCATCCGACCGAGCGCAAACGTGTTATGCGGCGTCTGGTTAAACTGCTGGAGCGTAACGTCCACGAGCTAGCTGTCCTTGAGGCACTCGAAAGCGGCAAGCCCATTTTTGACGCGCAGACCATCGACATCCCCGAAGCTCTCCATTGCCTCGAATGGCACGCCGAAGCGACCGACAAGCTCTACGGCCAGACATCACCGTCGGGCGAGGACGTAGTCTCGATGATCATTCGTCAGCCGCTTGGCGTGGTCGCCTGCGTGCTGCCATGGAACTTCCCAATCTTGATGCTGGCCTGGAAAATCGGACCAGCGCTCGCCACCGGGAACTCTGTCATTATCAAACCCGCAGAGCAGACCAACATGTCTACCCTGCGTGTTGCGGAGCTTGCTCTGGAAGCTGGTATCCCGGCGGGAGTCCTGCAAGTGGTACCAGGTCCTGGCGAACTTACTGGGCGCGAGCTCGGTATGCATGCCGACATCGATATGGTCGCTTTTACAGGTTCCACCGACGTCGGACGAAAATTCCTGGAATATTCGGCAAGATCGAACCTGAAGCGCATTGTACTGGAGTGCGGCGGCAAGAATCCTTGCATAGTTCTGGAGGACGCCGAACACATCGACGTGGTCGCGCAACACGTGACCCAGGCAGCGTTTTGGAACATGGGAGAGAACTGCTCGTCCACTTCGCGAGTAATAGTACACGAGAAAATCAAGCCTAAATTGGTCGAGACCATTCTCCACAAGCTGCGCGAATGGCCGCTGGGAGACCCGCTCGACCCGGCAAACCGATTAGGCGCAATCGTGTCGAAAGAGCAGTTCGACCGTATCATGGGTTATATCAAGAAGGGTCGCGCGGAAGGAGCCAAGGTCGTGGTGGGCGGCAGTGCCCACAAGCACGGCAAAGGTTATTTCATCGAGCCCACCATTTTCGATGACGTAAGGCCGGAAATGACGATCGCTCGCGAGGAGATTTTCGGGCCCGTCCTCTCAATCATCTCTGTCGCCGGTGCCGATGAGGCGGTGCGGATCGCCAACGATACCGACTACGGCCTCGCCGCCTCGATCTTTACCGCGAACATAGGCAAGGCACATCGAATTGCGCGGGATATTCGGGCCGGAACCGTTACGATCAACTGCTATGGGGAGGGAGACATCACGACGCCGTTCGGCGGGTTTAAGCTTTCTGGCTTTGGCGGTCGCGACAAGTCTCTGCATGCCCACGACCAATACACTGAACTCAAGACCATATGGACGGACATCTCCGATCCCAAGGTCTCGCGTTCCGTAGACTAATCGGAATCAATATCTGATGAGTATCCATCTGGCTGTCCGTACGCCCGCCGACGTGGCCACGCCGGGTTGGTACGGTGTTTTGCCGTCTCCCAAGGCGGCTGAGGTGCTGCTCGGCCGATACATGGCTGACTGGGTCATTGTAGGAGCAGGCTTTGCCGGCCTTGCGGCCGCGCGGCGCCTCACACAATTGGTACCAAACGATCGGATTGCTATCGTGGACGCCCAGCGTATCGGCTGGGGCGCAGCGGGACGAAATTCGGGCTTTATGATCGACCTGCCTCATGAATTGGGTGGCGAAAACTACGGCGGCAGCCGGGAACACGATCTAAAGCAGATCCAAATGAATCGCGCTGCGATAGAATTTTCCGGCTCTGCGGTCGAGGAATTTGGGTTAGACGCGTACTTCGCGAGAGCCGGCAAAATCCACGGGGCGGCGACAGATCACGGCCTTCGATCGCTCCGTGAATTCGAAGGCCATCTTGTCGGGCTTGCAGAGGATTTCAGAAGCCTCGATGCGACAGACATGAAGCGCATCACGGGTACCGATTTCTTCGTCGGTGGCACATTTACTCCGGGCACCGTGATGGTCCAACCCGCGGGCTTCATTCGAGGCCTGGCTACAGGATTGGCCGAACGCGTCAAGATTTTTGAAAACACGCCCGTGACCGAGGTTCGCACCGGCAAGGAGCATCATGTGCAGACGCCCGAGGGCGAAATTGTCGCGCCGCGGCTGATCTTGACCGTCAATGGGCATCTAGAAAGCTTTGGGTTCTACAAACAACGTCTCCTTCACGTGTTCACTTACGCCAGCATGACGCGGGCGCTCTCCAACGGAGAACAAAGGGCACTGGGTGGCGAGCCAAGCTGGGGACTGATTCCGGCCGATCCAATGGGATCGACCATCAGACGTTTAGGAGACCGCATTGTCGTTCGAAACACGTTCACCTACAACCCGTCGATGACGACAAGCGAAGGTCAGGTGAAAAGGATCGGACATAAGCACGACCGCTCTTTCAGGGCGCGCTTCCCAATGCTCAACGGCATGAGAATGGAGTATCGCTGGGGCGGTCACCTATGCCTGTCGCTCAACTCGGCGCCGGCATTCGGTGAGATCGAGGAGCGAGTTTATGTAGCGGGCTGCTGCAACGGACTTGGCACGGTGAAGGGCACGCTCTACGGTATGCTGATCGCCGACTTGGCCGTAGGGACAGAAGAGCCAATGGTCGCGGATGCTCTGCTAGAACCGTCGCCAAACCAGCTCTATCCAAACTCGTTGATGGCTATCGGCGCACCCCTGCGACTTTGGGCGATGCAGAGGCGTGCCGGGCGCGAGCTCTAGCAATCAAGTTTCGCGTTCCTTGGTCGCCATCTGCCTTAACCATTCTCGAAGCAGCTCAGCAGCAGGTGACAGGTTTCTGTTATCATTCCAGGTTAGATAATATCCCCCTGGAGCAGGCATTTCGAGGTCGGTGATCTTTACCAATTTGCCCTCTTCTATCAGTGGCTGCACCAGTCGGTGCCAACCTACAGCAATTCCCTGATCGGCCTGAGCGGCCTGCAATGCCACAGAGAATTTGCCAAGCCTACGGCCGCGAGGAGTTCCATGCGGAATTCCTGCGCGCCGGAACACCTCGTCCCACCCTGTCCAATCCGGATCCACCCAGTTGACGTGTAGGAGGGGAAGGTCGGGTAGCGATTCAGCTGTGGCATCCCGGTGCTCCTGGGCAAAGCCGGGCCCACAAACGGGATAGATCACATCACCAAACAGCAATTCGGTGTTTTCATCCGGCCACGATCCGAATCCATATCGGATTCGTAACTCAACTTCAGCGCGTCTGTAGTCGCGCGTATTGTCGGAAATCAGGTGGTCGACCGCGATCTCGGGATTGCTATTCCAAAAGCTCGGCATGCGCGGTATCAGCCACATCGACGCGAAGCCATCAGAGCAGGCAATTGTAACGTTTTTCGCGCGATCACCGCGCTTGATCATTCTGACAACCTCGGATGCCCTGGAAAAACCGCTTGCCAACACGGCATAGAGATCCTCGCCAGCGCTGGTGAGCACGACACCGGTTCCAAGCCGTACGAAGAGAGGAACGCCAATCTCGTCCTCAATAGCTTTTATCTGTCGGCTCACGGCGCCCGGCGTCACATTGAGCTCAGAAGCCGCGAGCTTGAACGACAGATGCCTTGCAGAAGCCTCGAACACTGCAAGCGCGGTCAGGGACGGGAGATCATAGTAGCGACGAACCATAGGACACTGCAACCGAACTGGCCGCGCCCGAAAACCAGGCAGCGCTTTAGTCAACACCGGGGTGAGACTTTTGCATTAGGCCAAATCCCTTGGATTAAGCAATAGTCACGCAGAGGGCGCTCATTCAATGCCCCTGCGTTTCTTTATTTTTTTGGAGACCGGCATGACCGCTGAACCAATAGCTTCGCGACGAGGCGGCCGGGACGCGCGGCGAACAATTCGCACCGCGCCCAACGTCGAAATGCTGCCAACGCTCAAGCGCGGATTGCCCGTGGTTGAACCAATGGATGCCGAGCAAGTCGAGCGAATGCACGAAGCCTCACTGGCCATATTGGAAGAGGTCGGCGTCGTATTCCGGGATCCGATCGCGATTGAAGACTGGCGCCGGGCAGGCGCAGACGTTCGCGGCGAACGGGTCCATCTAGACCGCGGTTTGGTAATGGAACTTATCAAGACCATTCCGAGAGAGATTGAGTATTTTGCGCGCGATCCTGCCAAAAATGTCGAGTTGGGAGGCCCGAAGTCTATCTTCGTACCGATGACCGGCGCTCCCTATATGCGCGATCTTGACGACGTTCGACGTGGTCCAACGATTGCCGACCTCGGCACGTTCCACAAACTCGCGCATATGATGCCCGCACTCCATTCCTCAGCGCATCACATCGTCGAGCCGATGGACATTGTGGTGGCGCACAGGCATTTGCACATCACTTATTCGTCCATGAAGTATTCTGACAAGACGTTCATGGGCATGACCACGTCGCCGAAAAACGCAGAAGACGCTCTCGACATGTGCGATATCCTTTTCGGACCGGGCTTCCTGGAAACTCATGCGGTCACTACCGGGAACTGCAACGGCAATTCGCCGCTGGTGTGGGACCAAGTGATGCTTGGCGCCATGCGAGCCTTCTGCCGGCGTAACCAACCGGTGCTTTGCTCGCCCTTCGTACTCGGCGGAGCCAATACGCCGGCGTCCACCGCTGCCGCGGTCGCCCAGCTCAACGCGGAAGCGCTTTCGGCCCTTGCTTATACACAGGTTGTGCGAAAAGGCTGCCCAGCGATCTACGGACATTATCTTTCGACGGTATCGATGCAGTCCGGGGCGCCGATGGCAGGAACCCCCGAAATCTCGTTAATGAACTTCATGATCGGGCAGATGGCCCGACGATACAATATTCCGTGGCGCACTTCTAACTTACTCGGCGGCGCGAAAGTGTTCGACGCTCAGTCCGGCTACGAGAGCGCCATGACGATGATGGCCGTGCTGATGTCAGGGGCCAACTATATCTGGCATTCGGCAGGCTGGAACGAAGCCGGGATGCATTGCTCAATCGCTAAATTCGTGGTCGACGCGGAGGTCTGTGATATGGGCTACCGCATGACCAAAGGCATTCAGTGGGATGATTTCGACGAAGCGCTTGCAGCGATTCGTGACGTTGGACCTGGCGGCCACTACCTTGGCCACCCGCACACCCAAGCCAACTTTCAACGCGCATTTTTCATACCAAAGCTGTTCGATAACAACTCGATCGAGCAGTGGAAAGCCGATGGCTCGAAGGACATAAAGCAGCGCGCCCTCGAACACGCCAGACATCTTTTGGGAGAATATCAGGAGCCCAAGCTGGACCCGGCTAAGGATGAAGAACTGCGAGAATACATCGAACGCCGCTCGCGCGAGATTCCAGCAGTCGACGCGCTAAATGACGAATATTGAGGCCAGTAATGCGAATAGAGACAATCAACGTCTACAAATGCTTGCTTCCGGTGAAGGGCGGCAGCTACCGGATGGCAAGCGACAACGTTCAGTTGCTTGACAGCACGCTGGTAGAGATCTTGACTGATGGCGGCCTTAAAGGGTGGGGCGAGACCTGCCCTGTCGGCCCAGTCTATCAACCGCATCATGCACTTGGCGCCCGCGCTGCGATCGCTGAGATTGCGCCCGGTCTGATTGGTCAACAGGTATCCTCGATCCGTCATCTTGCAAAGACGATGGATGAACGGTTGAACGGCCACGGCTATGCTAAGGCCGCGTTCGACATCGCTTTCCTGGACCTGCTTGGGCAGCATCTAGGCGTGCCTGTATCGACTCTGCTCGGCGGCGCCCTCACGGACCGGGTACCCTCCTATTACTCAACTATCGTAGGCTCTCCTGACGAGACCGCTCGCATTGCCGCCGACAAGGTCAAAGCAGGATATCCGCGTTTGCAGATCAAGATTGGCGGTCGCGATCTCGAACAGGATGTCGCAACGGTCCACAAGGTCTGGGAGGCCGTCGGCTATAAAGCGAGAATTGCCGTCGACGGCAACCGCGGCCTGACTGTTGCTGCCGCAATGCATCTCGACCGACTTTGCCAGTCCGTTCCCTTCGCTTTCGAGCAGCCCTGCAATACCATCGAAGAGGTCGCGAGCCTCAAAGGCAGGCTTGCGCATCCAGTGTATCTCGATGAAAACACGGAAGATTTGAACGCTGTCCTTCGCGCGATTTCCTTAAGCATTGCTGATGGCTTCGGGTTGAAAGTTACGCGCCTTGGCGGGCTCAGCAAAATGACCACTGTGCGGGACATATGCGCCATCCGATCTCTGCCGCATACTTGTGACGATGCATGGGGCGGCGATGTTATTGCAGCGGCTTGCGTACATCTGGCCTCGACTGTCGAACCAAGACGATTCGAAGGCGCCTGGATAGCTCAGGAGTATATCGACGGGCACTATGACTCCGCGAACCCGATCGTGATAAGAAACGGCCATATCGCTGTACCGCAGCGGCCTGGGCTCGGAGTCAAGCCCGAAACAGGAACGTTAGGCGCTCCGGTAGCCACGTACGGCCGCTGATGAACGCTCCGGCTACTATAAGCGCGATAGAGCCCACCGAGCAGCCGAACGACCTGCCGCTCGACCATTCGCTGAAAATCGCTGTTCTGGTGCTGTCGGGATTCTCGCACCTCACGCTCCACGCCTACCTCGAGCCGCTTCAGATCGCAAATGTACTATCGAAGGCGCCTCTATTTCGCTGGCAGGTTGTAGGATTGGACAAGAAGCCTGTCTACGGTGCAAACGGCATCGCAATTTCCGTCGACGTCGCCACTGAAGAGCTGAGCGCTTACAATCCGCACCTCAACCAGCTTGTAATCGTCGCGGGCGAGCAGATTGGACAGCAGTTTACGCCTCAATTGCACACGTTTTTACGACGCATGGCAAGGCGTGGCATTCTCATTTCAGCGTTGGGCACGGCCACTTGGCTATTGGCCGAAACTGGCCTGCTGACCGACATTCCTTGCACCATCCATTGGTCGAGACTTGCTGCTTTTTCCGAGGTGTTCCGCAAGCCGCGCGTCCGAGAAACGCTTTTTGTAAAGGATGGACAGTATTCCACGTGTGCCGGCGAACTTGCAGCCTTCGACTTGGCCATCGATCTGATTGCGAGCCAAGCCGGCGCAACGGTCGCACAAGATGTCTGCCGCTATGCCATTGTTGACGGACAGCGCTCCGGGTCTAATCGCCAGACCGCTCCATCGGGACTTTCGTACGCAAACGTTAGCGAAAAGTTGGTCATCGCCGTTCAAACGATGGAAGCAAACCTTGATAATCCGCTATCGATGGACGTGGTGGCAAAGCGGTCCGGTGTGTCGCGACGTCAACTCGAACGGCTTTTCGTCACACATGTTAGCCTCTCGCCGGCGAAGCATTATCTGAAAATCAGACTCGATCACGCAAAGAGGCTAATCGAGGGCACACGGATGCCATTGATCGACATTGCCATTGCGTGCGGTTTCATTTCTGCCTCGCATTTCTCGAAATGTTTCAAGTCCATCCATGGCAAAACTCCGCAGCAATGCCGTCTGGAAGTGCCAGCTTGGGTTGGACCTGGTCTAGGCTGATGGATAAGTCTCTGTTCGCGATTTGCTTGAATCTGCTTCTATCGACAGCCGGTGATCTCCATTCCTGGCAGCTCGGCGACTCCTTCGCGCGCCACCCGAGAAGCGGTGTCAACAATCGGTCGGTTTCATGAGACCGCCAGATGAACCTCCTTGCGGATTTTGCAACCCTGAAATTGAGGTCACAGTTCACTACGCAAGCCGCGCAATATCTTGTGCGCTGAAGGAGGCGACGCAGCAAGCAGGGCGAGGTCTTGATCGATGACGCAACCGTGTGGGCGAAATCTGCAGGCAGACGCCTGTGGCGAACTTCACGCAGCCGATCGTCGTCCGGCGCCTGTGCTCGAAGCGGGCTGCTTGAGTCATGCGCGTCGCAAGTTCTTCGATCTGGCCGATGTCAAGGGCGCAGCGCGCAAGAAGAGTCGCGGTGAACGGCAGGGTCGATCTACCCGATAGCGCTGGAGGCGGCAGTGCAGCGCTCGATATCCTGTTCGATATCGAGCGCGAGTTCAACGGTTTGAACGCCGAAGGGCGTGCCTGCGCCCGCCGGGAGCGCAGCACTCCATTGATGGAGGACCTTCACTCCTGGGGCTGATCGCCCAGCTCGCCAAGCTCTCGCGCAACCACGATCAAGGCCAGCAACTATATGCTGCGGCGATTACCCGCCTTCTCGGCGATGGCAGGGTCTGCATTACGAACAATGCGGTGGAACGGGCCCTGCCTGTTCTGCGGGTCGGATCGCGGCGGACAGTGCTGCCGTCATCTACACCCGATCCGGCACCGCCAAGCTCAACGATGTCGATCCGCAAGCCTCGCTTACCGATGTGCTTGTACGCATTGCTGAGCACCCCGCCAACCGGCTCGCCGAGTTGATGCCGTGGAACTGGCGGTCTAAGCCCGCCGCAATCGCGGCCTGACAATGCACATCAACAAAATCCATTCCGTGCGAACCATCGCGCTCGTCGCCCGAAAACTCGGCGAAGATGAAAACTGGCTCGCAGAAATCGCTATCGAAATGGAACCCGAGGACAGTTTGATCTGGATCTACGGCCCCGACCACGAAGACGGCGTGATGGCCTTCTCTCCATTCGGCGTCGAAAGCCTCCGCAATCTCATCGCGATGCATCGCGACGAATACAAATAGGGTCGGACGCGTCCCTCGCCGGAGGGATACGATTGCGACGGCGGATTAGAGATCGAAAGCACGGTCGTCAATCGCTCGATTGCGAATGGACTCAATCTTACCTTTTGGCAGCTAACACGCTTTGAGTCACTTGCCAGGAAGCACCCGCAAAGAGAGTCTATAGCAGGGCAACCGCAGCTAATTTCCGGCGCTCTCCATGCGCCGAGAACCGATCGCCTTGTCCAACCAGCCGACCTCCAACTCCGGAACGGAGGACAGAAGACGATCTGTATAAGGATCGAACGGTGGAGCAAGAACCTGGCTCTTCGGCCCATAACGGACCACTTGCCCCCGATACATCACCGAGATGGAATCGGCGATCGACTTCACCGTTGCAAGGTCGTGGGTAATGAAGAGATAGGCCACCCCCTCATTCTTCTGTAACTGCAGCAAAAGCTTCAAGATGCCGTTGGCGACCAAGGGATCGAGGGCGGAAGTCACTTCGTCACAGATGATCAGCTTCGGCTTTGCCGCAAGCGCCCGGGCGATGCAAACGCGCTGCTTTTGTCCGCCCGACAGCTCTGCCGGATATCTGCCTACAAAGCTCTCATCCATTTCTATCTTGTCGAGCAGTTCGGCCACTTGCTGATTGCGCTGCGCGCCGCTGATGCCGAAATAGAATTCGAGAGGCCGACCTATGATCGTCGCCACAGTCTGGCGGGGATTCATCGCAACATCCGCCGACTGATAGATCATTTGGAGATGGCGGAGATCCTCCTTCGATCGGTCAGCCAGCCGGCGCGGAAGGTCGCGCCCGTCGAACTGAATGCTGCCTGCGAAAGGTGGCAGCAAGCCTGTGATCACGCGCGCCAGTGTAGATTTGCCGGAGCCCGATACGCCAACCACCGCCAGGGTTGAAGGTCAAGGCTAACATCACGCAAGACCTTGACTGCCCCATCACCGTAACCGGCTGTTACACCTTTGAGTGACAACACCGGCAGAAAACCGTCGTCCTTCTGCTCGTGATCAATGTGATGCACAGAGACCAAGGCTCGCGTGTACTGCTCGTGCGGCTCGTTGATGATCTGCTGCGTCGTCCCCCGCTCTACGAGCTTGCCATGGCGCAGCACCATTATCTCGTCCGCTACTTGCGCCACCACGGCCAGGTCATGGGTGATGTAGAGCGCCGCAACGCCTGTGTCCCGGATGGCATCCCGAATAGCAGCCAGCACATCGATTTGCGTAGCCACGTCGAGCGCCGTGGTCGGCTCGTCGAAGACAATGAGGTCTGGCTCCGAGCAGAGCGCCATCGCCGTCATAACCCTCTGCAATTGACCGCCCGAAACCTGGTGGGGGAAACGTTTGCCGATGTTCTCGGGGTCGGGAAGGCCAAGCTTTTTAAACAGAGCAATCGCCCGCTTCTCGGCTTCGGTCCGCGTTGCCGTGCCGTGCAGAAGTTCCGCCTCCACCACTTGGTCCATCAGCCGGTGTGCGGGGTTGAATGCGGCGGCGGCCGATTGCGCAACATAGCAGACCTCGCGGCCTCGTAGCTTGCGTATGCCACTTGCTCCGGCCTTCAGTATATTACGCTTGTTGAGGAAGACCTCGCCGCCAGTGATTTTGATGCCACCGCGACCATAACCCATGCTAGCCAAGCCTATGGTCGACTTGCCAGCGCCTGATTCGCCAATCAGCCCCAAAACCCTGCCGCGTTTCAGCGTCAGCGAAACGTCGTGCACGAGAATCACATTATTTGGGCTTTCGCCCGGTGGGTAGACCGTCGCCTCAATCCTGAGGTCGCGTATGTCGAGTAACGCGTCGGGGTTTCCGGGCTGGCTGGCTTGCGTGGCGGTGGGGAGGGTCACGTCACCGCGCTTGTCTAACAATGGGAGTTCATTTGACATTTGCAGGTTCCGCTCTGTTGTTGCCCGTCGCCGGACATTTTGCCCGATTATTGGGCGGTACGAAGAGCCCGACACCGCACTGGATGCGACATTCCGTTGCACAATCGCATCAAACTTCCCGGCTAAGCAATTTTGCGTCATGACCAACAAGCCCGACCGTCCCATCGAGCGGCGTCAAGGCCGGCATTTGCTCTGTCGATTTCATTTACGGTTCACCTTTGCCGCATCTGACGGATAGAGCGGATCGGGTCTCATACGGCTCGCCTTGGGCGGTCAGCCCGCCAACGTGCGCCATCTTTTTACCTGGTCGAATGCTAGAACCGACGGTCGAGAACATCCGTCACAAGCTCAGAATCGACCGCCGACGTCCGTCGAAAGGAAGTAGCCTCAGATGTGTCGCAAGCACTCGGAAAACGGCATTCGACAATGTGGCACCTCAGCCACCTCCTCGAAATCAGCAAATCGTGTACGGCAATTCGCTGCGGCGGTTGTGATCGACTGCAATCGTTCTCTTAAGCGGCGAAATGGCTCTTGAATGCAGTCTATCCGTTCACAAATGCGGCATGAAACGCCGACGGGCTCGAAAGCTAAGCTATTGATTAGCACTTGCAACAAAACAATGTCGCGAAACAGCCGATCAACGATCATTCCGCGAAGGCGGAGCGGCCACGATGACACATGACCGACAGCGGGCTTATTCCGCGCACGATCAGAAAGACATGCAACGCGGCCCAGAGCCCGTGGTTACCGAACATTCGCCCGAACACGAACAAAGCAGCGATAAGCCGCGAAGGATATCAGCATCATGTTACGCATTTCGCGCGACTAGGCGGCGCCGATGAAGACGCCGTTCATCTGGACGGCCAGGAAGCCGCTCAAAGTCGCGAAGCACGTTCTCTGTCTTCGTTATGGCGCCGATCAGCTGCTCACCAAACGTGAAGGCTAGGACGCTGGCAAAGCTCGCAACCGCAAATGCCCAGCTCGCCGTCAGCCTGACGGTACGCAGGAAAGCTGGCTGATCACGAGACCAACGGCACGTCCAGCGAGCTGCTGGCCGGCCGCTGCGAACCCCTCAAGGAAATAGCTCGCGACCAGCAAGAAATGCATCAGCACCGCATTGGCGGCGAGGGTCAACGCGCCAAGCTGGGCGCCTTGCCGCGTGAACAGGATGTACGCTCCCATGAGCACGAAGGAACGGATCATCATGTCGCCGTTGAGGTGAAAGTCCCGGTCTCATCGCCACCACGTTGAACGTATTATTGCGCGACATTTTCGGCATCGAGCGGAAGCGTCCGAAGAGGATTGCCATGCCGACGACCGCGGCGGCGGCCTCACTCCATACGGTTCCCAGGCGACGCCGCAATGCTCCACCCGAGATAAAGACCCAGAAAGATCGATAAAGCGATATTCATCCCGTTGAGGAGAAGTTGCAGGAAAAGTCCGAGGGCAGCACATTGGCCCGACACAGAAAGTAGCCGAGAATAACATAGTTGGTGAGAGCAGCAGGCGCCGAAATGAGGCGAATCCGGATGTAGAGATCCATCGCTCTGGTCACGGGCTGTTCGGCGTTCATGAACCATTCGCCGAAACGCGGGCAGGTTCGATCAGCAGTCGGCAACAGCTGCTTTCCCTTCGGACATGCCGCGTTCGCAACCGCAGCCGTCGAGATCACCCGTTCGGTCGTCCAGCAGCGAGGAAGCGTCTTGAATGCAAAACCTGCTTCGGAGTCTCGGGAATCCGGGCTTTGCTGCCAAGTCGCCAGATGCAGAAGCCAGGTGCCTCGGCCCCTGCCTTGTCCGTGCGCTCGGACAGACGATCAGGACGCCATTCGGCACGGCCATCGTACCTCGGATCCCGATCAGGATTTAGCCGTTGGAATAAAAACTACAAGTGGCGGTTCCGATGGCTCTTGCATACCTCTCGACACCGCTGCTCGGGCTTGTCGATACGGCCGTGATTGGCCGGTCTGGGGATGCCGCCTTGCTTGGAGGCCTTGCTGCCGGAGCAGTTGTCTTTCGACGTCGTCTTCGAAACCTTCAGCTTCCTGCGCTCCGGCACCGCCGGCCTCGTCGCGCAGGCCTTAGGTAGGTGCGATGCTGTGGAAGGGAGGGCGGTCTTTTGGCGGGCATTTGCTATCGCCGCGACTTCAGGCCTGGCGTTGGTCCTGCTTGCGCCGCGGATTGCCACGGATTCGTAGAGTTTGCATTCGCACCCAGTCAATCCTTTTCTGTCGATTGCCGGCCAATTAAAGCGAAGCGCAATTCTGGAGGAGATGCCCATGCCATTGCCCGGGGGAGCGAGACCGCGCTCAAGAAAAGGCCGCCCAATCGCGATGAGGTCGTCAACGGCAGGGAAGATGCCGGAAACAAAGGCCTGCCGCTGATGCGAGCCGTTCTCGACCAACTCGAGGTTCGTCGCGAGCAGGCCCGTCTGGGCGGAGGGCAGAAGCGCATCGATGCTCAGCACGCAAAAGGCAAGCTGACCGCCCGAGAACGCCTCCTGGTGCTCCTCGATGAGGGCTCTTTCGAAGAATACGACATGTATGTCACGCATCGCGCGACCGACTTCGGTATGGCTGCTCAGAAAGTCGCGGGGGATGGCGTGGTGACGGGCTGGGGCACAATCAATGGCAGGCTCGTCTACGTATTCTCCCAGGATTTCACGGTATTCGGCGGATCTCTGTCGGAGACGCATGCACAGAAGGTCTGCAAGATCATGGATATGGCGATGCGCAACGGTGCGCCGGTGATCGGTCTCAACGATTCCGGCGGTGCGCGCATCCAAGAGGGCGTCGCGTCGCTTGCCGGCTATGCCGAAGTCTTCAAACGCAATGTCGAAGCCTCCGGCGTCATTCCGCAGATTTCGGTGATCATGGGCCCTTGCGCCGGTGGCGCAGTCTATTCTCCGGCCATGACCGATTTTATCTTCATGGTTCGCGATTCCTCCTACATGTTCGTGACCGGTCCCGACGTTGTGAAGACGGTGACAAACGAGATTGTGACCGCCGACGAACTCGGCGGCGCGGTAACTCACACCCAAAGGTCCTCTGTCGCAGACGGTGCTTTCGAAAACGACATCGAGGCTTTGGAAGAGATTCGGCGTCTTTTCGATTTCCTGCCGTTGAGCAATCGCGCAAAGGCACCGTTGCGGCCGTTTTACGACGATCCCGAACGGATCGAGTTGCGTCTCGACACGCTAGTGCCGGAAAGTGCCAACAAGCCTTACGATATGAAGGAGTTGATCGCGGCAATCGCCGACGAGGGCGACTTTTTCGAGCTTCAAGCCGCGTTCGCCCGCAACATTATCACCGGCTTCTTGCGCATCGAAGGCCGCAGCGTCGGCGTGGTGGCCAACCAGCCGATGGTGCTCGCCGGATGTCTCGATATCGACTCCTCGCGTAAGGCGGCCCGCTTCGTGCGCTTCTGCGACGCGTTCGACATTCCGATTCTTACGCTTGTCGACGTCCCGGGTTTCCTGCCGGGCACTGCCCAGGAATTCGGTGGCGTGATCAAGCACGGCGCCAAGCTGCTGTTTGCTTATTCACAAGCCAGCGTGCCGATGGTGACGCTGATCACGCGCAAGGCTTATGGCGGCGCCTACGACGTGATGGCTTCGAAACATATCGGCGCGGACATCAATTACGCTTGGCCGACGGCAGAAATCGCGGTGATGGGCGCCAAGGGCGCTGCCGAGATCCTTTACCGGACCGAACTCGACGACGCCGAGAGGCTTGCCGCTCTTACCAAGGAATACGAGCAGCGTTTCGCCAATCCTTCATTGCCGCCGAGCGCGGGTTCATCGACGAGGTGATCATGCCGCATTCCTCGCGCAAGCGGATCGCACGTGCCTTTGCCGCTCTGCGCGGCAAGGCCGTCGAAACGCGATGGAAGCACGACACCATCCCTCTCTGAGTCTGCGAAAGATGTTCAAGAAGATCCAAATTGCCAATCGTGGCGAGATCGCCTGCCGGGTGATCAAGACGGCGCAAAAGCTCGGCATAGCTACCGTCGCCGTCTATTCCGACGCCGATCGCGACGCCTTGCACGTCCGGCAAGCGGATGAGGCTATCCACATCGGCCCGGCTCCCTCCGCCCAGTCTTATCTTCGCATCGGAAATGTCCTGGATGCGGTCAAGGCTGTGGGCGCTGATGCGGTTCATCCGGGCTAGGCTTCCTGTCAGAGAATGCGAATTTCGCCGAGGCGCTCAAGGCCGAGGGCGTGGCCTTTATCGGGCCGCCACCGATCGCGATCGAGGCAATGGGTGACAAGATCACCTCGAAAAAGATCGCGGCATCCGCCGGTGTTTCCACAGTGCCCGGCCACATGGGCCTAATCGAGGATGCCGAGGAGGCGATACGCATCGCCCGCGAAATCGGCTTTCCTGTGATGATCAAGGCCTCCGCCGGCGGCGGCGGCAAGGGCATGCGGATCGCCTGGAACGACGAGGAGGCACGCGAAGGTTTTCAATCCTCGCGAAACGAGGCCAAGAACGCCTTCGGCGACGATCGCATCTTCATCGAGAAATTCGTCACCGAGCCGCGCCACATCGAAATTCAGGTGCTCGGCGATCAGTACGGCAAAATCGTCTATCTCGGTGAGCGGGAATGCTCGATCCAGCGCCGCAACCAGAAGATCATAGAGGAAGCGCCGCGCCGTTCCTCGACGAGGCAACACGGCATGCGATGGGCAAGCAGGCGGTCGCTCTTGCCACGGCGGTTGGCTATCACTCGGCAGGCACCGTCGAATTCATCGTGGATCGCGACCGCCATTTCTACTTTCTCGAAATGAACACCCGTCTTCAGGTCGAGCATCCGGTGACGGCACTTGTCACCGGCATCGACCTGGTCGAGGAAATGATCCGCATTGCGGGCGGTGAAAAGCTACGCTTCAGCCAAGAGGATGTGAAGCTGACCGGCTGGGCGATCGAAAGCCGGCTCTATGCGGAAGACCCGTATCGCAATTTCCTGCCCTCGATCGGCAGACTGACACGGTATCGGCCGCCCGCAGAAGGCAAGCGTTCGGATGGAACCATCATTCGTAACGATACCGGCGTGGTCGAGGGCTCGGAAATCTCGATGCATTACGATCCGATGATCGCAAAGCTCTGCACCTGGTCGTCCGACCGATCCTCAGCGATCCGGGCCATGGCGGCCGCGCTGGATGACTTCGAGCTGGAAGGCATCGGTCACAACCTAGCGTTTCTTTCCACGGTCATGGGGCATCTCCGGTTTGGCGAGGGGCGGCTGAGCATGGCATTCATCGCCGAGGAATTTCGGGACGGCTTCACAGGCGTGACCCCGAGCGATGCGGATGAGCGGAAACTCGCAGCGGTCGCAACACACATCAACTGGAAACTCCAGCACCGTAATGTCCTGATTTCCGGCGCGATGGACAACCACCGTCGGAAAGTCTCCGGCGATTGGATCGTGGCCTTGGGCGACCATACCTTTCCGGTCACGATAGGCGATCAGGAGAACGGAACTGCGGTGTCATTCGATGACGGCTCGATTCTGGCAGTCGCAAGTGACTGGCTGCCGGGAATGTCGATCGCGGATTTTCAGATCGGCGCCGACAGCGTGTCGATCAAAACTGGGCGGTCCGGAACCGGCTACCGACTGCGCTGGCGCGGAATGGATGTTATTGCCCATGTGCGCAGTTCAGCTGTCGCCGAATTGGCACGGTTGATGCTAAGAAAGCAGCCGCCGGACACATCGAAGCTCTTGCTCTGTCCGATGCCCGGCGTGGTCACCGCTATTGCCGTCACTGAAGGCGAGGCCGTCGAAGCTGGGCAGGTGCTGGCAACGGTTGAGGCTATGAAAATGGAAAACGTCCTGCGCGCAGAACGGCGGGCAACCATCAAGCGGATCGCCGCCAATGCGGGCGCAAGCCTCGCCCTCGACCAGCCTATTCTGGAATTCGAATGATGGCAGACAGCAACCTTGACGACTGGCGCGCGCTTGCCGAACGGGAGCTGAAGAAATCACCTGAGGCCATTGTCTGGCGCACGCCCGAGGGCATCGACGTCAAGCCGCTTTACACGGCAGATGACCTGCAAGGCGTCGACTACCTCAACTCACTACCCGGCTTAAAGCCTTTCGTCCGAGGTCCTCGCGCGACCATGTATACCAGACGGCCCTGGACGATCCGCCAATATGCAGGCTTCTCGACGGCGGACGCATCCAACGCGTTCTATCGTAAGGCGCTGGCTGCCGGTCAGCAAGGTGTATCAGTCGCCTTCGACCTTGCCACCCATCGCGGCTATGACAGCGACCATCCGCGCGTTGTCAGCGACGTCGGCAAGGCGGGCGTGGCAATCGATTCCGTCGAGGACATGAAGATCCTCTTCGACGGTATCCCGCTCAAGGACATTTCGGTGTCCATGACGATGAACGGCGCCGTCGTCCCGATCCTCGCCTGCTTCATCGTCGCCGGCGAGGAGCAGGGCTGCTCTCGTTCCCAACTTTCCGGAACCGTCCAGAACGACATCCTCAAAGAGTTCATGGTCCGCAACACCTACATCTATCCGCCCGAGCCCTCAATGAGGATCATCGCGGACATCATCGAATACACAGCGAAGGAGATGCCGAAATTCAACTCCATCTCGATCTCCGGCTATCACATGCAGGAGGCGGGAGCGACGCTGGTATAGGAACTCGCGTTCACGTTGGCCGACGGGCGTGAATATGTTCGTGCGGCCTTGAAGAAAGGCCTCGACGTCGACGATTTCGCCGGGCGGCTCTCCTTCTTTTTCGCGATCGGGATGAACTTCTTCATGGAGGCTGCCAAGCTTCGTGCGGCCCGGCTGTTGTGGACCCGCATCATGGAGGAGTTCCAGCCGAAGAAGGCCTCCTCATTATTGCTGCGCACGCACTGCCAGACCTCCGGAGTGTCGCTGCAGGAGCAGGACCCGTACAACAACATCGTGCGCACGGCATATGAGGCGCTGGCTGCCGTGCTTGGCGGCACGCAATCGCTCCACACCAACTCCTTCGACGAGGCGATCGCCCTGCCGACGGAGTTTTCAGCACGAATTGCGCGCAATACGCAGCTTGTCCTGCAGCACGAGACCGGTGTGACCAAGGTCGTCGATCCGCTGGCCGGCTCCTATTACGTCGAAAGCCTGACAGAAGAATTGGTGCAGAAGGCCTGGGCGCTCATAGAGGAAATCGAGACTTTGGGCGGCATGACCAAGGCCGTCATCGAAGGGCTTCCCAAGCGCCTGATCGAAACGGCAGCGACCAAACGCCAGGCCGCGATCGACCGCGGCGATGAAGTGATCATTGGTGTCAACAAGTATCGCCTTGAGACCGAGGACCGGATCGAAGTCCTCGACATTGACAATGCGGCGGTGCGCCGGCGCAGATCCGCCGCACCGAACGGACAAAGCGTCAGCGCGATCCCAAGCGCGTCGACGCAGCCCTTGCCGCGCTTGGCGAGACTGCGGCCAGCGGCAAGGGCAATCTTCTCGCGGCGGCCATTGAAGCCGTACGCGCTCGCGGAACGGTGGGGGAGATTTCTGACACCCTGCGCCGTGCATTCGGCGATTACGCGGTCGTTCCCGAGGTGATTGCTGACGTGTACGGAGCCGCCTTTCGGGACGAGCCTGAATACAAGACATTGGCTTCCCGCATCGAGCAAGTCTCGGTTTGGTTAGGCAAAAGGCCAAGGCTCATGGTGGCCAAACTCGGTCAGGATGGCCATGACCGCGGCGCCAAAGTGATCGCATCGGCTTTCGGCGATCTCGGTTTCGACGTGGTCGCCGGGCCGCTGTTCCAGTCACCGGAGGAAGCCGCAGAAATGGCCATAGCCTCGAAGGTTCATGTCGTCGGCGCGTCCTCGCTCGCGGCCGGACACAAGACGCTTCTGCCGCAGCTGGTTGAGGCACTGAGAGCGAAAGGTGCCGAAGACATTATTGTCGTCTGCGGCGGTGTAGTGCCGCGACAGGATTACCAATTCCTGAAGGATCATGACGTTGCCGCCGTGTTCGGACCGGGAACGCATGTCGTGGATGCCGCGCGTGCGGTCATCGATCTCCTTGAAGGCAAGCGCCATAATCAGTGAACAGTTTCGGGATTGCGGCAACCAGACTAAGCCTCTCTGCTGCAGATCGTACTTGTTCGCGATGATTTTCGAATCTGTGCCAGCGGTCGGCCTCTGGTCGCAGCAGCCGGGCCTGTTGAGGCTGAAGACTGGCGGAACCTGGCTGGATCGAGCCGAGAAGAGGTATTCTATCGCTCTGGTGGGGGCCTTGCCGAATGAGCAGGCGTAGGAGAGCTGGCGGTTGCCATGGCGCGCATCGACCCACCATCGGCCTGCTGCAGCGAACTTCGACATCCGATCATCTGCTGCCACCCAGCGCGCCTCTTATCGCCACCGCCTCGGCATTGCCCGCGCCCGCGCCGTCGATCTCGCCGGCGCCTGTCATCAGCTTCATCTGCCGATGATGCCGACGCCGCGCCTTGGTCTGCAGCCACGACAGGCCGGTACTGGTCATTGCCGCCTTGTTCGGGCGAGGTGCTAACGATGATAAGCGTTTCGGTTGATGCTGCGAAAATGAAAATAACCTAAGCATAACTGCGCCTTAACATATTTGGCAGGAATTTAATATAGTTCTTGTTACGAGGCGATTACATTGTGTAGCGTTGATTTTACACTTTTAAACAACATTTATCTTGCTCAGAAAGATTTCGGGACATACTTTGATTCCATGATGAATAATCGCTTGAAGCCTTTGGAAATTGAGCAGGCCTTAGCGTTGGCAACTCGTCGTGAAGGCGCGAGCGGGCGGGATTTCGGTCCTTTGGGAGAGCTGAAGTTGCCTTGTGCACTGGCGGACGACGGAGTGTTTGGAAATAGTCGGAAGGCGCACCACGGCTTTCAGACTTCTCTGGCTCCGTTAGGCGACGGCAAGGGCGTTCGCTGCTGTCAAACGCGACGCCTACGGACTCGCTCTCATAGAGGTTGCAGGGGCGCTTGTTTCCGCCGCCTCCGATTTCTGTTTTGTCGCCAATCCGTGCGAGCGCCGCTTTTCAGGACATCCCGTATTGGCTCGGCACGAACCAAAGGTCGTCATGAACAATTGCCGCGTGGGGTGGCCATTGGCGCGGCAGGGGAGTCTCGGACGCTTCTGTCAAAGCGCGGCCCAGAATGCAGCGCCGTCGAATGGCATCACCCTGCGGTCGCGACTCAGCCGGCGGCGCCCCCGGCGCATGATATATTGACCCAATTCATGATGGATGAAGCTCAATGAAGAAATCGGATCTCGTCCAGCTTGACGATAGGCTTCGGGCCCAGCGGCAGTCCTTTGATAAACTCCCAGTCGTCGACGTGGCCCCGCTGTTGGACGGAAGCGACGCACGAAGCGTGGCGAGGGAAATTCGCTGGGCGCTGACCAATGCCGGCTTCATGTACATCAAGAACCACTGTGTTCCCGGGGAGTTGGTGGACGAAACCTTTGCCCAGGCCCAAGCGTTCTTCGACCTGCCGATCTACGAGAAGATGAAGTTGCACATCAGCTATTCCGGTGTCGCGCTACGCGGTTATATCGAGTTCTTCGGCGAGAACACCAACCCTTCCAAAACCAAGGATCTGAAAGAGTGCTTCGACATCGGCCCCGAGCGGCCGATGGTCGAGGGGCCGTTCTTTGGGCCGAACCCGTGGCCGGCCACCCTGCCCAATTTCCGACAGACCGTGTTCGCCTATCACGAGGCGATGAAGAAGCTTTCGACGAGGATTCTGAGCGGAATCGCGCTCAGCCTCGATCTTCCGTCACATTTCTTCGAGCCGCGAATGAAGAACCCAATCACGATCCAACGCTTGCTACACTATCCGCCGCAGACCGGCGTCGTGGACGAGAAGATCATGGGGATCGGCGCGCATACCGACTATGGCAACCTGACCATTCTCGCGCAGGACAGCATCGGTGGGCTTCAAGTGATGAACCGCGACGGCGTCTGGGTCGAGGGCAAGCCCATCCCCGGCACCTTCGTCATCAACATCGGCGACTTGGTGCAGAAGCTGACCAACGACCTCTACCTCGCCAACCTGCATCGGGTGGTGAACACTTCCGGTCGGGAACGCTACTCGCTGCCGTTCTTCGTCGATGCCGACTACGACGCTGTTTTCACGCCCCTGGAAAGCTGCGTGTCCGAGACGAACCCGGCACGCTACCAGCCAATCACCTGCGGCGCCCATAAGCTCGGGAGGTTCGTCAAGAGTTTCCCGCATCTTGAAAAGCGAAACGTATCCGACCCCGCCGCAGGCCCAATGGCCACAACTCACAGCGAGTAGATAAGCCCGGTAGGAGCGCGAAACTACCATCCAGAACTTCGTACCAGGGTCGCGTTCATGAACTACTTCTAAGGCAGAAGCGTCAGGAGCAGGACGACGCTCCAACTCATCGCGTCCCTCTTGATCTTGGCGTCGGCGATCGCCTTCAGCCTTAACAATCAAAGCGAGATCAAAATCACGAAAGATTTTTCCGAGTTTTTTCTTCCTCCAGTTTGCCGGGCTTCCATAACATCGGCAGTCTAGCGTTTCTGTCGCTGAAGCAATCCCGCCTGCTCGACCTCGCGGCGCAAATTCTGACGTGGGCGCGGGCCGATCTGCTGGATCACCAAGCCGGCCGCCAGCGAGCCAAGATCGCCGCAGGCCTTGAGGTCGCGGCCTTGCGTGTAGCCATGCAGGAAACCGGCGGCATAGAGGTCGCCGGCGCCGGTGGTGTCGACCAGCTCGCGGATCGTCGTCGCCTGAATGGTGACGGTCTCGTCACCGCGCACGATCACCGAGCCTTTTTCCGAGCGGGTGACGGCGGCAATCTTGCAGTCCTTGCGGATGGCGGCCAGCGCCTTGTCGAAGGACGATGTCTGATAGAGCGATTTGATCTCGTGGCTGTTGGCAAAGACGATGTCGACGGTGCCCGAGCGCATCAGCTCGAGGAACTCGTCGCGGTAGCGGTCGACGCAGAACGAATCCGAGAGTGTCATCGACACTTCGCGGCCTGCCGCGTGCGCCAGCTTGGCCGTCTGCCGGATCGCCTCCTTGGCCCGCGGCGGATCCCACAGATAACCCTCGAAATAGGTGACCTTGGCGCCAGACGCCTTGTCGGCCTCGACGTCCTCCGGCCCGAGCTCGACGCAGGCGCCGAGATAGGTGTTCATCGAGCGTTCGCCGTCGGGGGTGACGAAGATCATCGAGCGCGCCGTCGGCGGTAGGCCCGCCAGCGGCCTGGTGTCGAAGGCGACGCCCTGCGCATGCATATCATGCGCGTAGATTTCGCCCAGCGCATCGTTGGAAACCTTGCCGAAGAAGGCGGCTCGGCCGCCGAAGGAGGCGACGCCGGCCGCCGTGTTGCCGGCGCTGCCGCCGGAGGCTTCGATCGCCGGCCCCATGCGGCTGTAGAGTAGTTCGGCGCGGTGGGTGTCGATGAGGTTCATCGCGCCCTTGATGATGCCGTTGGTTTCGAGGAATTCCTCCTCGCACTGGGCGATGATGTCGACAATGGCATTGCCGATGCAAAGCACGTCATAATCCGGCATCAATATCTCCGCCAACTACCCACCGGCTTCTGCTATGCCGGCCAGGCGCGGGTCTAACGAGTTGAAATGGCGCTTGATCCAGCGGCCCTCACGCAGCTGCCGGTCCTGCTTCACGCAGCAAGTCGTCGGCTTTGTCCGTCTTCTCCCAGGTGAACTCAGGCTCTTCACGCCCGAAGTGTCCGTATGTCGCGGTCTTGCGGTATATCGGGCGTAAGAGATCAAGCATCTTGATGATGCCTTTCGGCCGGAGATCGAAAAGCTCAAGAACAAGGGCCTCGATCCTTTTTTCCTCGATCCTTGCAGTTCCGAAGGTGTTGACCATGACAGAAACCGGACTGGCCACGCCGATCGCGTAGGCGAGTTGAACCTCGCAGACCTCGGCAAGGCCGCTGGCAACGATATTCTTCGCGACATACCGGGCGGCATAGGCGGCCGAGCGGTCAACCTTGGATGGGTCCTTGCCCGAAAAGGCGCCGCCGCCGTGACGCCCCGTTCCACCGTAGGTATCGACGATGATCTTACGTCCAGTGAGGCCGCAGTCGCCAGCAGGCCCACCGACCACGAACCGCCCTGTCGGGTTGACCAGAAATCTGATCCCCGAAGTATCCAGGTGGGTGGGCAGGACCGGTTTTATGATCTCCTCAATGACGCCTTCGCGGACTGTTTCTTGGGAGACCGCCTCGTCATGCTGCGTCGACAGGACTATGGTATCCAGCGCCACCGGGCGCAAACCCTCGTAGCGTACGGACACTTGAGATTTCACGTCCGGACGCAGCCAGCCAAGCTGTCCCGTTTTCCGAACCTCTGCCTGTTTTTTCGTCAAGTGGTGAGCGAGTTGGATCGGCAAGGGCATCAATGTATCCGTCTCGTTGCATGCGAATCCAAACATGAGGCCCTGATCCCCCGCCCCCTGCTCGAGATCCTGCCCTCGTCCTTCATCAACGCCCTGGCTTATGTCGGGCGACTGCTCGGAGAGAGCGAGAACGACGGCGCAACGTCGACCATCAAAGCCGATGGCATCGTCGTCGTACCCAATATCGAGGATCGTATCGCGGGCAACTTGGCTGTAATCGATCTCCGCGTGGCTGGTGATCTCGCCAGCCAGAACGACCATCCCTGTCTTCACCAACGTTTCACAGGCGACGCGCGCCTTCGGGTCGGTGCGGAGGATCGCATCGAGGATGGCATCGGAGATGTTGTCTGCCATCTTATCGGGGTGTCCCGCGCCGACGGATTCGGAAGAGAACACGAACTGCCTGGTCATGGAATGTCCTCGCTGCAAGTGTTGGAAGGTGGGGAGTTTCTGGATTGAGGTGGCTTACCGGTCGGGGATGCCGGGGACGTCGAATGCAGTGCAGAAGTCGGCAACGTCTCTTCGTACGCTCGCATGAACTTCTGGGTCGTCGGGCTGGCGGCAGACCAAATCAATAAAAGCGGCGATCTGCACCATTTCCCCTTCTCGCATGCCCATGGACGTCACTGCCGGCGACCCCAAGCGGATTCCGCTTGTGACCGTCGGGTCGCGCGGGTCGCCCGGCACCATATTAAAGTTCGTGATGATGCCTGCCCTTGCCAGGCGCTCGGCATAGGCTTTGCCTGATAGCGGCCGGTCCCGAAGATCAAGGATCAGCATGTGATTGTCAGTCCCGCCGGTGACCAGATCATAACCACGACCCAGAAGCGCCTCGGCCAGCGCCTTGGCATTCTTGACGATCTGGTGACCGTAGGTGCGGAAAGAGGGGGTCGCGGCTTCCTGCAAAGCAACAGCGAGCGCGGCGATGATATTCATGTGCGGCCCACCTTGCAGTTGAGGAAACACCGCGCGATCAATTCGTTTGGCGAGATTATGTTTGCTCGTGGGATGATAGAGCGCCTGATAACGATCTTCATTCTTCGACAAAATAAAGCCTCCACGGGGGCCGCGGATCGACTTGTGAGATGTGCTGGTGACGACGTCGCAATGAACCACGGGATTCGGATGCGCTCCAGCGACAATCAGGCCGCTGATGTGGGCGATGTCGGCCACGAGATAAGAGTTCGCCTCCAGAGCGATTTCTGCCATTGCCGCGTAGTCAAAGGCGCGCGGATAGGCAGTTCCGCCGACCCAAATCAGTTTCGGCCGTTCCCGCCTGGCTGTCTCGCGCAAGCGGTCATAGTCAATTTGCTGCGTCTGTTCGTGCAGCCCATATGGGACGCATTGATAATCAGTGCCGGAAAAGTTGACGGACCAACCATGAGTCAGATGGCCGCCTGCAGGCAAAGGCAAGCCCATGACTTTGTCACGGGGGCTCAAAAGCGCACGATAGACAGCCTGGTTGGCTGGCGAGCCCGAATAAGGCTGGACGTTGGCGTGCTCACTGCCAAAGAGCGCTTTCAGGCGCTCGATCGCGAGGGTCTCAAGCTCATCGACGATCTCGTTTCCCGCGTAGTAGCGCGCACCCGGGTACCCTTCGGCATACTTGTTCGTGAATATAGAGCCGGTCGCTTCCAGTACGGCCGAAGAGGCAAAGTTCTCGGATGCGATGAGTTTGAGCGTTGTCCGCTCCTGCCGCTCCTGTCTTAGAAGCAGTTCGTGAACGCGGCAATCGACGTGGATCAAGGAAGACCGTCCGAATGTGCCGGGCTCTGCGATGGCTGCGTCAGCGGAGTTATTCATGGTAGTTTAGCACTCCCACCTAGGCAGATCTTTTCACGATTAAGCAGCAGTCCCCTTCGACCACGCGTCTGTACCGCCTCGAGCCGCTCCAGGTCCCGCTTATGATACCCATCGTCGTGGGGCAGAAGATCGACCAGGAATTGAACCAACCCTCCCTCCTTGCCCCCTGCATTGAGATGATATGAGGACCAAGCACGTTGTCCGTTGCCGCAAAGAAAGTCGGCTCTGGCCAGCATCCGGACGTGTCGCGCGACGCGCTCCCGACGAAGATCGAGAATCTCCGCCAGTTCGCGGACAGTCAGGTCGGCATGCGCGCAAAGGCCCAGGATCCGTAGGCGATCAAGATGTGCTGCTGTCATTAGGCGATCGACAAGTATCATCATTGGTCAGCACGGCGCCAAATAGAAGAACCGAACCCCTCGTCCCGCTCGCTTTTTCATGTCGGGCTCTTCGCAAATGCTGTTCGGCAGCGGAACATAACCACATCAGATTTCTGCCACCACTGAACTTGAAAGTTGTGGTGAGCGTACCATTGACAGCGATTTTTGGTCGCAAAGATTCCATAAATTTCCTTGAAGGATCTGTTGCAAGGCCTAAACAAGAACGCAACGAGACTGGCGAGGTGCTGGTAAGACGGCAAGCTGGCAAACTGCTTGGCCAACAGGGAGGCGAGCGGCGCCACCTCTACCTAGGCGACAGTGCTAACCTGCATCGTGCACCTGATCCGCCATCTGTTCATGTCGCGGAAGGTCGCGAAGCCGTTGTGCCGACGCTCAGCGCCCTCTGCCTGCGGCGGACGCTAAGCCGGCATGAAGGCTCTGCAGGACTTCGAGGCCGGCGACACCCGGCGATCACTCAGAGCTGGCGGCGCGACTGGCAGCACGCCGGGCCGTTCTTCGCCTATCCGAGTGTGCGCAGCATCATCTACATGACGGATGCGGTCGAAATGTCCGCGGCGCGTTGGCGCCATTTCCAAATAGCGCTATCCTGGTCAGTTAGGTCGCACCCCTTCGATGTGGCTGACACGGAGGGCTTGTGCCAGTTCATAAAGCGTGACGATGGTGGTTCCTTTTGCCCTTCTCCAGCCCGCTGATGTACTGCTGGCTGAAGCCGGAGATCTCGGCAAGCTGCTCCTGCGTCAAGCCGGCCTTCTCCCTGATCCTGGGTGCATTTCGTCAGACCAGCTTGCGCTCTCCATGCGAAGGTCAGCAAGTCAAAGCCATTGAGTTTATGCCATCGATGTGCCCGAACCATCTGCCGCCGGGGGGCAGCAAATCCAGGGCTACGATTTTGGTGACTTGTCGCTTGCCAAGCAGCGCAAGCTATCGGTCACGCAAGCGACGCACACGTGCGAGAACCTCGCAAGGGTCGATTTCGAGCGCTTCCGCTACATCGAGGAACTCAATGACGTCCATGCGACGTTCACCGCCCTCATACTTGGCCACGAAAGACTGCGGGCGGCGAAGCGCTTCGGCAACCTTGGCCTGGGTTAACCCCTTGTTCTTGCGCGCCGCTATCAGCTGTTCCAGCAGCCGGCGTTGGCGGGGCGATCGAAGGGATTTCGGCATCAGATGAACCGGCCAGAAGGGAACCGGCTCATCGACTAATCCCAGTTTCGGATTATCCCATTTTAGGATATATTTGCAATCCACAAGGCAAGCCGTGCCATGGAGCAAGCTGTATGGTCGAGACCATGTCGAAGAAAAGCGGGCTCAGTTCATGGGCGGCGGTTGCGCGTCATCCAGATCGATTTCGGCAATCCGGGATGGACTGATCGCCTTTGTTACTGCGGCGGCCTAATCAACTCACAAGGATCAACGTCAAACGCTTTTGCGAGCCGGCCAAGCACACTGACACTTGCGGAAACCCGAGCACGCTCGATCGAGCCCACATAGCGCATGCTCAGCTCTGCGCGGGCAGCCAATTCTTCCTGCGTCAGGTCCTGATCATGGCGCAAACGACGCATGTTGATCGCCATGACTTCCGTGAGGTCCATGGCGAGATAGGGACCAGAACCGGAACTATCGTTCTAGGAACGATCGTTCCTATTCGCTATGGTGAGCCAACCGAGGATAAGCCGTGCCCGATCACAACAAACCCCAAACCGGCAAGAGGGTCGCGATGAAACGCAAAGTCCAAGACGAAGTCCCCTGGTCGGACAGCCTGACCGCTTACGACAATGAGCACTTCACCATCTATATGAGGCTCCTGGACGCGTCCGCCGACGATGCCAGCGAAGACGAGATGGCGCAGCTCGTCCTCGGCATCGATCCGATGCGAGAACCTGAGCGCGCCCGAATGGCGGTTCGCAGCCATCTCGATCGGGCAAACTGGATGGTTGCGACTGGATACAAAGAACTGTTCGCGCGCTGACCGGCTCCAGGTGAGCTATTCCAATCATCTTAGACGAGGAAATCCCGATAGCCACGATCCATGAGCATGTGACCGCGCCGGACGGCACGGCGGATTCGATCGCGAAGGTGGTTGCGCGGATCCGTCCAGTCGGCCTGGACGCGTTGTCGAGCCAACAGGGCCATTGCGATTTGGCGATGCGATGCCCCGCCTAGCGAGCCGTCGAGCGCCTGAAGAACAAAGCGCAGACGGCTAGCGCGCGCTTCGGGGGGAAACAGCCTGTCGGGAAATTGTCCAGTCGCGTGAAAAGCATTGAGGCATTCGAGCGCATTCAGGTGCTGCCTCATCCGATCGGCGGGCCAGATCGCGTCGACGGAAAGCCGAACGGGGCGCAAAACCTCCGCGCCCTCCACGACAAGTTGGAGGTCGCGGTGAGCATTTCGCAGCATGACGTGCTGTCGACCGTCCGCCGTGATCATGAGTGCCGCCCGGCATGGCAATGTAGCGAGATCAAACGAAAGCGTTTCGGGCGACAGTGCCTTTTTCGCAATGACCGTCAGGACATGCGGGCATTGGCGGGAGCACCAGAACACAGCCGCATCAGGCCTCAACGAGCTTGCGAAACAGGAGCCCCCACTGCGTGAGATCGAGCGACGATCTCATCACTTCTACCTCGAACCACCTTTCTGCAAATTCTGCGTGCTCAAGCGCGTGCCTGCAGTCACGCTGGAAGGCCGGATTGCGCCGCAGGAATTCCCAGGCCCAGCCGCGTCGCGTCAGGTGCCGCGTATAGCGATAAGATTTCTCATCCTGCCAGTCCGGCCAGTCGGCGTCATTACCTATCATAGCCATGTCAGGCGCCCGTGCAGAGCACCGGCGCCCACAGTACGGGACCGCCAAGACTGCCACTGTGGCGGACCGCAGCAAGGCTCGCCTCTGAGACATCCGAACAGCCGGCAACGGCGCGCGTGGTGCCGATTGTCGTGGCGGACCGATCCGGGCCAGCGGCCATCCGGCGCGGCGCAGAGTTCGCTCCATGCGCAAATCGGTAACCGTGACGATATGGGTGAGCTGCCGCGACAGACCGAACTCGATCATGCCAGCGAGGACTCGCGACACCAATACACCCACTGCCCTTCGGTGCAGACGGTGGAAGATCAAGGGCGAATCGGCTGCTTTCCCAGACACTTGGTTGCTCGGGTGCCGTTCTTCCCTCCAACAGCCTCGAAAAGACTTCTCGCAACATCGTCGGCCCTGTCGAGGGCAGGAGGCGTACGCAGCCCCCGACGCGACCGGCGGAATCGCGCAACACAAGATAGTGCGGTTTCAGGGAATCGAATGAACCGATCTCGAAGCCGCCCGTCGTGCGCACGTTCCAGTCGAGTCGCTCCTTGAAGATGCGGTAGCGCAGGCGGTGCATTTCGTGAAGTTCGTCGGCAAAGGCGCCGTACCAGCCGGGCGCAATAAGCTCAATCATGATGGTCTCCTCGCAGGTATGACCCTGCCATTGGAGGCGAACCTTCATGCCGCGACTGCCTGTGCATTTGTACAGGTAGATCAGAGAGGGGTTCTGTTCCTCAGAGGATTGATGATCGTGAGGAGGCCAGCAGCGTCACCGCCTGATTTTTGGTGCGCACGCCGAGCTTCTTCTTGGCATTGTCCAGATGGAAAGCGGCCGTGCGCTCCTTGATCCCCAAGATGCAGCCGATCTCCCAGGCGGACTTGCCCTTTGCCGTCCATTGCAGGCATTCGTACTCACGGGGCGTCAGCGAAACACCGCCAGACCACCCGAAAGCTTGCGGCGAACGCTAATGTGAAAGCACATCGCCATAATCTCGAGCGCCTGTTCATATTGCACGGCGATGCGCAGGAAGGTCGAATCGAGCCTGTCTGCCGCGAAGGTCATCGCAGCGACACCGCCGCGGCGATCGACAAGTGGAATCGTCAGTCCGCAGCAGATGCCGAACTCGGCAGCCTCATCGAAAAGCTGTTGCTGTCGCGTTGAAATGCCGGCATGGCCGAAACCCGGTCCCCACTGAAAGGGACATTCGCTGCACCTTGCCCATTCTATGACCGGGTCGATCTTTTCGTATTGGTGGCGCAAGTAGTGCGACGTCCAGCCGGAATGATAGTTCGATATCAGCCTGGGTTTTGTGACGCGATCAGACACCAGAGACAGATAGGCGAATGCGGGAATGTCGAAGGCGCCGGCGGCGCTGGCCAGTGCGTTATGGAAGTCGACTTCATCAACGCTCAAAGACAACTGTTCCAGCAAAGTTTCGAAGACGAGCTGCATTTTCTCCAGCGGCTGTTTTCAATTAGACATGGGACTTTCTGGCTTCTTGGCAGCTACGGCGAGAAGACTCGCCCCCCAAGATATTCGACGCTGGAGAAAATACACCGCGGTGACTACTCCCCGGACCTTTGATCATATGAAAGCAGGTGCATGCGACCTCGACGCCGGCTGCCGTAAGCCGCTGGTCCGAAGCTGCGATTGTGGGCGGTTGCCATGGTGTAGTAGAAATATTGAAGCTTGATGTGCCATCCGGGTATGCAGATGACCTCCTTCTCGAACTTTCGATTGCGGACGCGCTACAATCACGCAGATCTAGCGGGGCACCCAGATCCGGCGGGTCAAAAAAGGCGCCCTGCCGGCGGGGAGGTACACCGGCAGGGCGCGCCGCACAAACACCCTGGTCGTTGGGCAACAGGACAGCGGCGGCAGAACTGATTTGGTTATCGCTTGCGATCGAAGGTATCCGAAGCATGCTTAGAATCTGACGGCTCAAGTTTAGCAGTTTCGGTCGGCTCGGCGCGAAATGCGCTGTCAACCCGCCTTCACCAATGGGACACCGTGGGCGACCAGCCCTAACGACAGGCTGACGTCAAAGCGCTTGGTCCGTGGGAAAGTTCCTCCCAGGGACCACTTTACCCGGGACGGCGTCGAACCCGGGGCTCGCTTCCGTCGGCACTCGCATGTTCATATCGCACCCTCGGCCTTCAGCGCGCGATAGGTCGTCTCGACTGATTTCGCGGTTGCGTCGACGATTATGTCGATCTCCTTCCGCGTGATGATCAAAGGCGGGGCAAAGCCGAGGATATCGCCGTGTGGCATGGCACGGCCGATGACACCATTCTCGAACAGAGCAGCGGCGGCTCGAACCCCGACCTGAAGATCGGATTCAAACGGTATTCTCTGCTTTGGATCTCGCATCAGCTCTACGGCGGAGAGGATTCCGACACCACGAACCTCGCCAACGATGGGGTGTCCCGCCAGTTCGGCATTCATGCGGGCATGCCAATACGGGCCGACATCGCCGACATGCTCCAGGATATTTCTTTCCTTTAGGAGTCGAATATTGGCGAGCGCGGCCGCAGCGCAAAGCGTGTGACCCGAATATGTCCAGCCATGGCCGAGGGCGCCGTGCTTCTCTGTTCCTTGTTCCAGGACCGACCAGACGCGGTCGCCAATGATTGACCCAGAGATGGGCAGGTAGGCGGAACTCAAACCCTTGGCGATGGTCACGAAGTCCGGCCGCATGCCATAGAGGTGGGAACCGAATTTTTCACCGGTTCGTCCAAACCCGCAAACCACCTCGTCGGCGATCAGCAGGATATCGTACTTGTCGAGCACGCTTTGAATAGCGGTCCAGTATCCTTTTGGGGGTGGAACGATACCGCCTGTCCCAAGCACCGGCTCTCCAATAAAAGCTGCAACGGTGTCCGGGCCTTCAGCCAGGATAAGGGCTTCAAGTTCATCCGCGCAGCGTTTCGAGAACGCTTGCTCACTTTCGCCGTCATGCGCCTGGCGATAGTGGTGCGGCGTCGTGGTATGGCGTACCAAGTCTAGCGGCAGGTCGAAGAAATTATGGAAGAAGGCAAGGCCTGTCAGGCTCCCGGTGACCAGCCCAGACCCATGATAACCGCGATGTCGCGAGATGATCTTCTTCCTTTCAGGGCGGCCTAGTATGTTGTTGTAGTACCAAACCAGCTTGATGTTGGTTTCGTTGGCGTCGGAGCCGGAAAGGCCGAAAAAGACCCTTCGCATGTTCTGACCAAAATACTCGACCACGGCCTCTGCCAAGAGGGCGACTGGCTCTGTCCCTTGACTTGCATAGACATGGGCGAACGGCAATTCGTGTGCTTGCCTGGCAATGGCCTCGGCAATTTCCGTGCAGCCATATCCCATATTGACGCAGTAGAGCCCACCGAAACCGTCGAGGCTCTTTCGGCCTTCGGTATCCCAGATGTACACGCCTTCCGCACCGGCCATGATCCGACTTGGGGTCTCGCCTCGGCTGTGCTTAGCCAGATGCGTAGACGGATGAACGACGAAGCTTCGATCCTTCTCTCTGAGTTGCTCGGTTCCCAGATTACTCAACCGCATAGTCCCTCTCGCGATGGATTGGCGGAGGCCACTCGGCCGGCCGCCTCATTAGCAATTAGCATACCGCAAACGCCTCTCCAGTTTCGCGGGAATGCACGTCCTTCGCCGACGAATTCGCGGAATCGAGATCAAAAGCCGTGGAAATCAAGGCCTCGGCGGTTACCGTCGCCTTAGTGCGGACAAGGGGATGGGTGAATTGGACTTGATTGGTTTGGTCACGACAAGACTGTAATATTGATCGATCCCCAAGCCTGCCTGCAGCAGTCCCTCCATGAAATCCTGATACGCAGCCATAGAAGGAGATGCGACGCGCATCAGATAATCGATCCGCCCGCCGATAGCCCAGCAATCCAGGATTTCCGGAAATTCTCCGATCGCAGTCTCGAAGTGTCTCTGGTCCTCGAGGCGATGACGTTCCAGCACGACCTCGACCATGACAAAGACCATGCCGCCGATGAGGGCCGGACTGAGCCGCGCGTAGAACCCCTCAATAATCCCTGCTATCTCGAGTGCACGGAGCCGCTCCGAGCAGGCCGACGCCGAAAGATGAACGCGTTTTGCAAGCTCGCTTTTTGAGATCCGGCCGTCTGACTGAATCTCTGCGAGAATCCGGAAGTCCCAAGCGTCCAGGCGCGCAGGATTGGGTTTTGACTTCATGACCTTGTGCTCTCAAGCCGTTGTCGACAATGGAATTGACACCGACCAACCGAGCTTGGTCGGAAGGCTCAAACGCCGATGTTGCGTGCGATGCTGTCCGCCGCCATGCGCTTGCGCCACTCAAGAGGCCCGGAATTGTGAACGGAGTTTCCCTCAACATCCACAGCCATGATCACCGGCATGTCCTGGACCTCGAATTCATACATCGCTTCCATGCCCAGGTCTTCAAAGGCAACGACCCGCGCGGACTTGATCGATTTTGATATCAGGTAGGCAGCGCCACCTACTGCGGCCAGGTAGGGCGTCTTGTGTCTGGCAATCGATGCAACAGCCGTTGGCCCCCTCTCCGCCTTACCGACCGTCGCCAAAAGCCCGGTCTGCGCGAGCAATTTTTCCATAAAATCATCCATGCGGTTGGAGGTTGTCGGGCCAGCCGGCCCAACGACCTCATCCCTCACCGCGCGGACGGGTCCAACGTAATAAATCACGCGTCCCTGCAGATCGAACGGAAGCGGCTTGCCAGCGTCGATCAACTCAACCATTCGCTTGTGGGCGGCGTCACGGCCTGTCAACATTTTTCCGGACAGAAGGAGAGTTTCCCCGCAGCGCCACGATGCCGTCTCTTCCTTGGTCAACGCATCCAGGTTGACCCTTCGTACGCCGGCTGGATTTAAATCGTCGGTTCCAATATCGGGCCATTCGCGCAAGTCGGGCGGCTGAAGCCTGATGGGTCCAGAGCCGTCCAAGGTAAACTTCAGGTGCCGGTTTGCGGCACATTGCGGAATGAGCGCCACGGGCTTGGACGCCGCATGGGTAGGATAAGTCGCAACCTTGACGTCAACAACTGTCGTCAGGCCGCCTAGGCCCTGAGCGCCGATCCCTAGGGCATTAATTCGTTCATAAAGCTCGATCCGCAGTGCCTCCTCCGCACTTGTTGGCCCCCTCGCGATCAACTCCGCCATATCGATGGGCTGGTTCATAGCCTCCTTGGCCAGCAGCATCGCCTTTTCAGCGCTACCACCGATGCCAACAGATATCAGGCCGGGCGGACACCATCCGCTGCCGAGGGTGGAAATGGTATCGACCACCCAGTCGGAAACGGACCCGCTGGGGTTCAAGGTGGTAAAGCGCGCCTTGTTCTCTGACCCGCCGCCTTTTGCGGCAATGGTGATCTCGATCTGGTTACCTTGCACAAGGTCGACGTGGACGACTGCCGGCGTGTTGTCACGGGTGTTGATCCGTCCGGCAAGCGGATCGGCAACGATCGATGCCCGAAGGGGATTGTCAGGGTCAAGATAGGCCTGACGGACGCCCTCATTCACAAGGTCCGCGAAATTGACGGTTGATTTGATGCGGGCGTCCATGCCGATTTTTGCGAAAACCACCACAAGGCCGGTGTCTTGGCAGATCGGGCGCCGCCCAAAGGCCGCCATGCGGGAGTTCAGCAGAATCTGCCCGATGGCATTCTTCGCCGCCGGACTCTGTTCACGCGCATATGCTTGCGAAAGAGACCGGATATAATCTGGAGGATGGTAATACGAAATATACTGAAGCGCGTCGGCCACGCTCCTTATGATGTCCTTGCCGGCGATGGTCCGTGTTCTATTTCCCACCGGATTTCATCCAAATGAGCCGAGGCCATTGACCATTTTCAAGATTTGGAAGCTCCTCACCCCCTGCTCGCCTCCTTCATATCCATAGCCGCTCTGTTTGACGCCTCCATAAGGCGCATCCGCTGAAACCCCTTTCAGGTAATTCACACTGACAGCGCCCGCCGAAAGACCGTTGATAAGCTTCTGTTGCGCATCGGCAGCGCCGGTGAAAAAGTAAGCGGCCAGGCCGTACTCGGTGGCGTTGGCCTCCTCGATGGCCTCATCGATCGTATCGAACGGCGCGACCGTGAGGATCGGTCCGAACGGCTCTTCATGAAGCACTCTCGCTTCCTTCGGTACGCCCGTCAGGATGGTTGGCGGCCAGTAAAAGCCCGGTCGGTCGAGGCGGGCGCCACCGGTCTCGATGCGGGCGCCACGATCGACCGCATCCTTGGTCAGGCGCTGCATGGCTTCGATTCGCCGGGCGTTCGCCATCGGACCCATGTCCGTTGCAGCGTCGTCTGGTAGGCCGATCCTGATCTTGCGGACCGCTTCCGTCATCCGGGACAGAAATTCCTCATAGCGGGACCGAGCGACAAAAATCCTGCTGGGCGCATTGCAGCTCTGGCCCGCGCACTCGAACTTGTATTCCGAGATCGCCGGTATGGCCTTTGCCAGGTCGGCATCCTCGCACACTATAACCGGAGAGTGCCCACCGAGTTCAAGGATGCAACGCTGCAAGTTGTTCGCGGCAAGCGTGGCCAGCTGTTTTCCAACCGCGGTTGAACCCGTGAAAGTCAAGACCTTCACGATTGGGGAACTCAGGAGATGCCGCGATATCCGCACCGGAACACCGAAGACCAGATTGACCACGCCGTCGGGGATGCCTGCTTGGCGCAACGATTCAACGATATGGACAGCCACGCTCGGTGTCTCTTCAGCCCCTTTGAGGATCACCGGGCAGCCTGCCGCCAGCGCGGGGGCGAGCTTGCGCGCGATGAGAACGGCCGGATAGTTCCAAGGCGTAAAGGCAGCAACGACACCGAGCGCCTCCGGGACGATCATCCGGTTCGGGCCCAACGGAATCGAGGCCGATAGCTCTTCGGCATGCCTGCCGTTCCATTCCAGCGTTTCGACAGCGCGCGCGTACTCACCTGTCGCTTCGGCAATCGTTTTTCCCTGTTCGGCCGACAGGTCCCGGGCTGCGGCTGCAGCCTTCTCTGCTAGAATCCTGGCGGCTGCTACGAGGATCTCGCCCCGATCTTTGGCTGGCCGCGAGGACCACGCCTTGCGGCTGCGTTCTGCCGAAGCAAGAGCCTCATCCAAGTCCGACACCGTGGCCGAGGCCACCGAGGCAAATACCTTCTCCGTCGCCGGGTTAATCACCGGCAATGTTGCTTTGCTGCCACCGGCTCGCCATTTGCCGTTAATGAAGAGCTCGTAGCTCCTGGCGTCGAACATCGCGTGCTCCACTCAAGTGAATTCTTGCCATACGAGCGCCGTTCGATACCGAACCCGGTAACTCGCCTGAGCCAGTTTCACCGCGACGGTCGCAGCGGGTCAAATATTGAATATTGGCCAAACCCATCTCGTATCCAGATTGATACCGCTCAAGCAGCCGCGAAGAGCGTTAGCAACTGGAAGAACTTGGCTTGGATCTCCTAAACCCGGTCCGGAACCGTGGCTGACCAGTGCTTGCCCTCGATCAAGGTCCTTACGACCTTGGGGATCAGCTTGCGGACCGCAGAGACAGCTGGAGAGCGTTCATCTTTCGGGTTCACGGCAAGCACAACGGAACGGATGATCACCGGATCAATGATTTTGACCGTCCGGACCAGGCCTTGAAACGCCTCTTTTTGAATGGCCGACGGGGTAAGGATGGAATACGCCTTTCCTTCCATGACTATATTGATGATCGTGGAAAGGGAGTCGACCTCGAACCTGACGTCTAGCACACAACCGTGCTGGGCAACGACATCAGCCACCGAACGCCTGACATTGTTGTTGCGCATGGGAACCGCCAGTGGAAATGCGTGCAGGTCGGCCAGCGCTATTGAATCTTCGAAAGGCGGTAGAGCCGGCGGCACCACCAGGCAAAACTCTTCGCGGGCCAGCACCGCCATTTGCCCAACGCTCTCGGCAGTGCGGTACAGGACAGCCAGATTGAAACGGCCAGCAGCCATCCACTCCTCCAGCGGTCCCGTCATTCCTTCGATCATCTTAAGCGAGATCCTCGGCAATTCGCTTCTTACCGATTCAAGCAGGGGACCGCTGAGGACGCGAGCGGCGCCGGACGGAATGCCGATGGTCACCTCTCCGGAAGGAGCAGCCACCGAGTTGGTCAGTTCAGCCTCAGTGAGCTGAATTTCCTTCAGGATAACCCGCGCGCGCTCAAGCAGCTTATCTCCGGACGCCGTGACGCTGACACCGGTCCTGTCGCGAACCAGCAGCTGGGTGCTGAATCCTTCCTCCAGTTGACGCACATGCAGGCTTAGAGCGCTTTGAGCAACATTGAGGGTAGCAGCTGCCTTCGTGAAACTGCCGGCTTCGACGACGCCGACAAAATATCTTAACTGCCTGATGTCCACGATGAACAAATCCAACGGGGGCATATTCCCCAGTGCTGTTTGTCTATCTCGAAACGAGATGGTTGGCAAGCCACAAAACTGTCGCATTAGCTTCAAAACCGCCTGTCCGGCGGCTGATTAAAGGCTCAGTTGTTGCTGGAGAGAGCCAGGATCTCGTGGGCGCGCCGCACCACTGGCGGATCGATCATTTTGCCATAACGAGAACGCAGAGAGGCCACTCGTGGTGGCATGATGTTCTGACGCGACGACCTTATGGGCCCACTCGAGTTCCTGGGCGCTTGGCGAGAAAGCCTCATTGAATATGGCCACTTGTGTCGGATGGATCGCCAGGCTCCGGCAAAGCCAAGCCCGCCGCGCCTGCGCCGCGGCTTCACGAAGTTTATCAATGTCCGAGAACTCGCCGATGCTTCCTATGAAGCCAAGCGGGATAAGCCGGCCGCACGGGCGGCAAACAGAACAGAAAGGTTCGGCGTCAACAGAAGGTCGAATTCCGGGGTGCCGCCAACAGCGGCACTGAAATCTTCAGGACCGAGCGTCATTGCGACCATCCTCGGATGCGCTGACGCAATGGCCGCGAGCCTTTCTGAAACCGCATTCGCGATCTCTATCCTGGGGAACGGAATCCTCCAGGTCGAGAATGGCGCCATCCGCACCCCGCTCAGGGGTCGTCTCCAATTGAACGGGAAAGAAATCTTGCGCCGGGACGGATCCGGTTCCTCGCCCAGATCGAGACTCCGGCCGCCTAGCAGGGATCTCCAGCGAGGTACAGACATCGCGATTTCAACGGCCGGAAAGGTGTCCTTGATCATGCAAGACTTTGCTTCACAAATAATGTTGTCCATTGCGGAGTCATGTCGGCGCCTTTTCACAACGAGTCGGATCCGCCCCCATCCGGGGAAATATCAGCAATCGATGCCTACTATACGGTTTGTCGAGTCTGCGACACAGTGTTGTTGGGCCTGCTTCCTGGGTACCCTATCCAGTCGATTGAAAAACCTGAAAGAAAATCTTTTGCTGCCAAGCTGGCATGACTTTTGAGAGTCTCTCGTGGCGGTAGGAGGTCCGACTCAGATCCGCATTGAGAGCGCATTTTTGCGATGCTGGCCCGGCGACGACGGCGCATGGAGCCACAGGCACTTACAGCCGTCTGATTTGTGCACCGATGACAACGCAACTGAAGGATAGACCATGGGACTCCCGCGGATTGCGGTCGAGTTAGGCCGATTTCTCGACAAGACTGATGGTATCGCTCAATCCGAACAGTTGTTCGACCTGTTGTCTGCATTTGCGCTGAATTTTGATTGCCCGTGGATCGCCTATGGTCCGCTTGCACCCGACCAAAAGGTTTTGAAGCCGGCCAGGCGGGACTCGGCGATCATGTTGAATTACCCCGATGAATGGCAGAAGCGCTACTTGAAAATGGGTTATGACAGAATAGACCCGATCATAAAGAAAAGTCGAAAGGGGGTAGGCGCCTTTCGATGGAGCGAGGTGTACACTGATGCAAGCACGACTGAAAACGAACGTCGCGTGTTAGACGAAGCGGCGACGTTCGGCTTACGGTCAGGCGTTACTGTTCCGTTACACGGCCCCGCTGGCAGCTTTACTACTATGAGTTTTGCTCAACCCTCGGACCGCGAATTCCAAAATAGAACGATCACTTACTTGGAAGTTGCCGCATTGCATTTCCATCTGAGGATGGCAAAATTCGTCAATTCGACCGCATCGACGCAGGTTAATGACCTTTCTGTCCGAGAAAAGGAGTGCATATTGTGGACATCTAGAGGTAAATCTTCATGGGAAATAGGAATTATACTTGGCATAACAGGAAACACAGTGAATTTCCATTTAAAAAATGTGATGCGGAAGTTGGGCACTACCAGCAGAATGGTCGCTGCTATAAAAGCATTATCCCTCGGAATTATCGAAACCTAAAAAGGTTCTTATAAGAACTCATAGTCTAGCCGCAGTCGGCATGCCCTGTCGGGAGATAAGCGCGAATTAGTATTGCGGTGCATCAACAACGGTTGCACTGTGAGATTTTCTTGAACCTGGATACCTCGAACTACCGGCATTGCCAGAGGGAGTGGTGCGGCAATGAGGTTGTGAACAGTCTGACGCGTGGCGGTGGCTGGATTTTGGTCGTTGGGGCTGATGCTGGTTGCCGATTTCGGCATCGCGGCGGCGTCTTCCGCCGCTCTCGCCGCCATACGAACGCAGTTCGCCGCTGGTGCCAAACGAAGCGGGTGAGATTGTAGGCGAGGTTGGCCATGCCGATCTTGGTGCGGGCGCGAGCGATGCCGATCGTGCGGACAAATCTCGGCAATCCGATAGGATGACAATCCGTTGAAAATCACTCACCTCTTGTTGGAGCTTAGACCTTCAGGGGGCGTGCAAGGAAGGCCACCGATTCGTTACTGTCGACATACCCCCCAGATCGAATAGTGTAAACGATAGACGCGGTAGGCGCCCGAATTTCGACGGGTTGTGCCGTCAGCGACTCCATGGAATGCAGGACGCCTATAAGACCTCCCTGCTTCACTTCATCCAGCAGCGAGCAGCGAGGTTCGAAGATGCCCCGCACCGGAGATTTCAACTCGTCAGACGAGAGGGTTTCAAACGTCTGAGGGGACTTCTGCTGACCGAAGGTCAGAGGCTTCACTTCCCCCTCGATGAGCCCGAGCGCGATGAGGGCGTTGCGCACGCCATCTTCATAGATGGCTAGAGCATCGGCGCTGACAATGCCGCCGCCGAATTCAGTGCAAATTAACACCTTACCTTGATTGTGAGCCACAATATCGAACATGCCAGCTGTATCAGGGTGCTCCCAGACCAACGTCACCGGCAATTTGAATGCCTCTCCCATATGGATCATCTTGTTCATCAGATCGGCATCAGCAACAGGATGCATGATGACCGACGGCGGCAAATCCCATGTCGATGAGCCGCTGTGCAGATCAAATACGGTGTCCGCCATTGGCAACAACACGCGCGAAACTGCATCAGCGATCCGTTCGCTCACTGACCCGTCGGCACGGCCAGGAAAAACTCGATTGAGATTTTTCCCATCGACTGGCGTGGTGCGAGTCCAAGCCTTTACGGCCAGTGGATTAATCTCAGGTGCGATAATGACCCTTCCACAAGTTTGCGATTCAGGCAGCCAATCAACAAGTCGCCGCGCAACGATCGGCCCTTCCAGTTCGTTGCCATGATTTCCACCAGTGATAAGAAGGCGCGGTCCCACCCCTTTATTGATACTAATGACCGGCAGCAAAAGTGCTTCGCAGTCGACGCCTTTGGGAACAACAAGATGGCCCGTGCTCACGCCAAGCGTGTCGAGATCAAATGTGACATGTGGCATTTCGTTCATGTTCAACCCTCCACGAATGATAGTATATTCCAGACTTTTTAGGACCAGCTCGTGCCTTCAGGTTATTCACCGGCGTTTGGCCAAACTTGACCGCGGGCGGCCGCGACTTGACAGTTCCGCTCCGCAGTCGTCGAAATCGATCAGCCGCGTCTCGCCGTTGTCGATTAACCTCGATCCACTATGGGCGTATGACGGGAGATGCCCGCCGTGTATGCCCCAAGCTGTCTTCAATTCGCCAATATAATATCTCGGACGGTGCCATCGCGTTTTCAGATGGCTAGCGCGTCTTTCACTGAACTCCGCTGCTCCGACGTGAAGGTGCGGAAATCCTCAACGCCAAAGCCTCGGGCGAGCGGCCAAAATGCCGGCAAAACTTCGCCACCGCGTGAATGCAGGATCGTTGCCGACGACCAGATCGCGATGTCATATAGCGGGAGAGTCGTCGAGGATGGTCGACAGGTAGAACGTACGCCTACGACGAGGCCGCCTACTGACGCGTACCTTGAGGCGTTAGTGTCCGCTTAGATTAAGGGGACAATTAGTGAATGAAGTATCCGGCTATGGAGCAGCCGTCGGCGGTGGAGGCGAGCACGTCCGCGGCTCCGCCGCTGCCGCCGGGTGCGGGCCGACAGCGGACGCGCCGCTCCTGGACGGTCGAGCAGAAGCTGGCGATCGTAGGTGAGGTGCAGGAGTCCGGTGATCCGGTGTCGGTTGTGGCGCGGCGTCACGATATGAACGCGAACCACTTGTTCATCTGGATGAAGCAAGCCGGGCAAGGGCGATTGGGCCGATCCAAGCCGTTGCCCGAGACCTCACCGATCGCCTTCATTGATGTGGGCGTTGTCGGTCCTGGCCTGCACGATGTAGAGCCGGAAGAGCCGGCTCCTGAGCGATCGCACTCTGAAGTACCGGCTACGATCAGCCAAGCGGTGTCTACCGGTGGCCCGATGGAAATCATCGGGGCCAACGGTCGGCGTGTGATCGTTGACCGCACTGTCGACGTAAGAGTCCTGCTGCGGATCTTGCAGGGGCTGGAAATGCTGCGATGATCCCGACAGAAGGCGTGCGTGTATGGCTTGCCACCGGCTACGCCGACATGAGATGTGGCTTTACATCACTGGCACTACGGGTGCAGAGGTCCTCAAACATAATCCCCTCGGGGGCAACCTGTTTTGCTTCAGGGGGAAACGCGGAAATTTGTTGAGGATCATCTGGCATGATGGCCAAGGAGCGAGCGCGGCCGCTTCATATCGCCAACAGTTGAGGATGGAGCTGTGACAGTATCTCCTGCACAGCTTAGTTATCTCTTGTCTGGAATAGACTGGCGGAACCTGGTCTGCCCCCCTGAAAAGAAAGTGGTCCTCCCTGATGTATGGCTTTCGAGCCGATGGAGGACTTAGGAATGCCGAGAAAGAGACACGCTGCAGAAGAGATCGTCACGAAGCTTCGGCAGGTGACGTTCTGAGTTCGCAGGGCAAATCGATCGCCGAAGCGATCCGATCGATAGGCGTGACGGAAGTAACATATTACCTTGGCGCTCCGAATACAGCAGTCTGAAGGGCGATCAGGTTAAGTGGTTGAAGGAGCTTGAGACGGAGAACTCCCGGCTTCGACGCGCCGTCTCCGACCGGACGCTGGACAAGGTGATCCTTGCGGAAGCTGCGTGCGGAAACTTCTAGGCCCGCGCGTCGCCGTTCCTGCGTGGATCATGTTGTGGCTGAACTTGGCATTCCTGAACGACGGGCGTGCCGGGTTCTCGGTCAGCATCGATCCACGCAGCGCAAGATCCCGACGACACCGGATGATGAAGCGGCCTTGACCGCCGCCATCATCGCGCTCGCCATCCAATTCGGCCGCTACGGGTATCGCCGCATCACGGTGATGCTGCACCGTGCGGGTGGTGAACGTCAAACGGGGTCGAACGGATCTGGCGGCGTGAGGGCTGAAGGTTGCGCAAAAGCAGATGGGGTGGATGCCAGCCTTCTCCGACGGCATCGCAATGTGCCAAGATTGTGGTGTTAGCGCCACGCAAAGGAGAGGCAGGCATCCATGGAAAAAGGTTACCATCATTGGGGTCGATCTGGCAAAGAACGTCTTTCAGCTGCACGGGGCGGCAGCTGATGGATCGGTTGTGTTCCGCAAGAAGCTGTCGCGCCTGCAGTTTTGCAAGTTCATGGCGGGTCATCCGACATGTATCGTGGCGATGGAGGCGTGCGGCATTTCCCACTACTGGGCTCGCGAGATGGCCCGGCTTGGCCATCAGCCGAAGCTGATTGCCCCTGGCTGTGTCAAACCGTTCATCAAGCGGCATAAGAACGACGCAGCGGATGCGGAGGCGATCGTCGAGGCGGCGCAGCGGCCAACGATGCGCTTCGTCGAGACCAAGAGCGAGGAGCAGCAGTCCCGGGCGATTGTGTTTCGCACCCGCGAACAGCTGGTCAATCAGCGCACCGAGTTGGTCAACGCCTTGCGCGCGCACCTTTACGAGTTCGGCCATATTGCTCCGCAAGGCATCGGCCACCTGCGGCGTCTGGCAGAGGTCGTTGAGGACGAGAACACGGAACTGCCGGATCTGGTCCGCGAGATCTGCGGCGATCTGTTGGACCAGATCGACCAGCTGACTGGCCGGCTCGACGCACTGAAGAAGACGATCGACGCGCTGTCCAGGAAAGGTGAAACATCGCAACGCTTGCAGACCATGCCCGGTGTCGGCCCCATCGCCGCCCTTGCCATCGAAACCTTCGCGCCGCCGATGGAGACATTCAAATGCGGCCGTGACTTTGCCGCTTGGCTTGGGCTGGTCCCGCTGCAGAAGTCGACCGGCGGCAAGCAACGACTAGGCAAGACCTCGAAGATAGGCCAGCGCGACATTCGACGTCTGCTCATCGTCGGCGCCATGGCCGTGGTGCAATGGGCATCCCGGAAGGGTGCGCCCGAGGGTTCCTGGCTCGCCCGCATGACGGCGAAGAAGCCGCGCATGCTGGTGGCAATCGCGCTGGCCAACAAGATGGCGCGAGGCATCTGGGCCATGCTGAAGAAACAAGAGGATTACCGGAATCCGGCGATGGTGCGCGCATGATCATTCAGCAGCGCACCTGAAGCCGGTACGTCGGGGATGTGAGGAAGGCAAGAACCGCATGGGCAAATGATCGACCAGATCGGGGTCAGGAAAACCAGTGTTTGAACGAGAGCCGCATGAGCTCGCCAAGCAGATTTGGACCTGATCCGCGCATCACCATACCGGCCCGCGGCATGTGAAATGGCCGCACCCGAAAGGCCTGACACAAGTCCGCACTCGATCACGCGTTCAAAGGTACAAATCTTCCTTGCAAAACGGCTGGCATCCACACAAGTTCAAGCGGGCCAACAAGGCGCTGCGCAGGCTCAAGACTTATCTCGGCCGGACCATTCGCGACATCTCCCGCCAGATCGCGGCGATCAGGGGCTGGACGCGCTCTTCAAAATGGCCGCTCTACCAGGCCGCCACCGTTCTCCAGCAGCGTCAGCGCCAGCGCGGCCGCAAAATCTACAGCCTGCACGCTCACGAGGTGGAATGCATCGGCAAGGCAAGGCGCATGCGCCTTACGAGTTTCGGGGTGAAGGTGTCGGTGGCCACCACGCTGAAGCGCTCCAAGGGCGGCCAGTTCGCCCCGCATGCAAAGGCGCTGTCCGGCAATCCCTGTGACGGCCACACGGTCGCAAGCGTCATCCCCGAAATGGAAAAGACCACCGGCAACGAGATCGGCCGCATCCTCGCCGACGCCGGCTATCGCGGCCACAACGCACCGCAGAGCCACAAGCTCAGGATCTTCACCAGCGGCTAGAAACGTCGCGTCACCCCGCTCATCAAGCGCCAGATGTGCCGCCGCTCCGCCATCGAGCCCGTGATCGGCTACATCAAGGCCGAGCACCGGATGGGCCGCGACTACCTCGCCGGCAAGCAGGGCGACGCCGTCAACGCCATCCTGGCCGCCGCAGGCTACAACTTCTCCCTCGTGCTCAGGTGGCTGAAGGCTCTTTTTTCTGGCTTCTCATCTCTGGCTTCTCATCGCCGCCCTCCAAAGTCAGCCGAAGGAACTCAAAGCGTGATCCCTCTCATTGTTCACGGCCGACTGAAGCATCTGCGTGCCCTGCATCGCTCGCGACAACGCAGGGCGCTGAGATCGATTCCATCTTCCTTCGTTTGACATGAGGTTCGTTCTACGCTTCAGTGGGGGTCGTTTCTCTAATTTGGTTCGACAAACTTGAAGCGCGCAACGCTGTACCGCCCGTCGACACTGACGGGCACATCGCCCTCGACCGTTGTGCGATGAACAACGCGGCGCTGGTCGCCGTAGTCCTTTGTCGCGCAATGCATAGTGGCCCGGTTGTCCCAAATAGCAACGTCACCCTGGTTCCACTTCCAACGCACCGTGTTTTCCTGCGCGGTTATGTGAGACTCAAATAGATCGACTAGCCTCCGGCCGTCATATGTCGAGACGCCTAGGAAATGCACCACGTAAGAGCCGAGCACCAGCGAGTGCTCGCCAGTATCGGGATGGATGCGTACGACGGGGTGCTCGGTCTCAATCCTGGCTCCGCCAATGACCTCCGCATAAGGCCGTTGATCAACGTGAGCAGCCCACAGGTCATCGGCCAGCCGTTGCAGCGGCGGCGGCAGGTCGAGATATGCGGCCGCCGTGTTTGCCCACACCGTGTCGCCGCCGACTGGAGGGATCACAACGCCTCGGAGCACCGAAATCTTGGGATAAGCATGCAGGCAGGACCAATCGACGTGCCAAACGTCAGTCGCGAGTTCTCTGGCGGAATCAATCTCGAAGATCGGCGTCGTTCCCTCCGGATATGGCGAAAGCTTTCCGAAACGAAGAGTAAAGCGCTGCTGCTCGGCGTCATCGAGATGAGCCTGATCGCGGAAGAATATGACCTTATGCTCAAGCACTAGGTCATTTATCGCCGCGATGGTCTGGTCCGGCAAATCGGCCGACAGCTTGAGGTTCTTGATCTCAGCGCCGATGCGCGCTGTGCATTTAAGAACATCGGTCCGCGGAATGACATTATCCGTCGAGTGCATTTGATTCATGGTGGCATTCTCCAAAGTGGCGGTCTTCGCTGTGCAGAACTATTCAGCTGTGGCAAGATACATTCGTTACATTTTAAATCATCAATCCAACATAAAATCTTGGTACTGTGTGAAGGCAGATCTTAGGGTGTCTTGCCGATTTCACTGGGAAACGAGCCTGCTCGTCGCCTGTGAGCACTCCCAGATCTGCGGTGTAACCTTGGGCGTCACAGTCAGAAGCTTCTCGCTGGTTCGTACTCGACCGTTTGAATGGCTTCATAAACTTGCCCCCCGTTTGTTACCATGTCTCGAGTGCCACCGCACCTACCTCGCCTAATAGGTTCGCCTCACCTGATACCCGCTCGCGCGACTTCAGCTACCGCCTTGCATGCCGTCATCTCGTCGCGAGAAGAGCCCAATCTGCAAATTGAACTGGACGCCCCCGGGCCGCCCGCTGTCTACTGGCGCTCGAGGACATGGAATTTATTGCAGCGGCTAGGAAACTCCGAATGCCAAATCGACTCCAGGACATCATGCGACGCCGGGACATTGTGCTCGGTCCTGGCTACCAATTTTCCGAGACGATTCCAGTGGAGTTTGTCTCGAGCTTTGGCGCACATCTCGTCGACCGCGACGGCAATGACTATCTAGACGCGTATAACAACGTTCAGGGCGTCGGCCATGCGCATAAGCATGTTGTGGACGCCGTTTGCCGCCAGATGGCCGCAATCAATACCGATACGCGCTACCCTCAGAAGCTACTCGTTGACTATGCAGAGCGGCTACTTGCGACCGTTCCGCCGGCGCTGTCGAAGCTAAGCTTGCCCTGCACCGGATCCGAGGCGAACGATCTCGCGATTCGGGTCGCGAGATTCCACACGGGCGGCGAGGGAATCATCGCGACCCGTTGGGCGTTTCACGGTCGCACTCGCGAGGTGGCGAGTTTTTCCCCAATGCTGGGCGCGGGATCCCCGCTAGGACCGAACGTCCGCCTCATCGCCGCTCCTGACCCCCGACTCGTCGGATCTGGATGTTCTCTCGAAGATTACATGCGCGATCAGATTCGTTCCGCGATCCGTGATCTCGATCGGCATGGATTCCGGCTGGCGGCATTGATCACCGATTCGGCGTTCACCTCCGACGGGATCTTCACTCACCCTGTTGGCTTCATGAAGGCAGTCGTCGACGAGGTTCACGCCGCTGGCGGCCTCTACGTCGCGGATGAAGTTCAATCGGGGTTCGCTCAGCTCGGAGATTCCATGTGGGGGTTCAGTCGACACGATGTGCTTCCGGACATCGTCACGATGGGCAAGGCGATGGGCAACGGCTTCCCCATCTCCGGAGTCGTCTTCCGCCCCGAGGTGTCCCACGAGTTCGGACAGACGGTCGGCTACTTCAATACGTTGGGTGGCAGATCGATCTCTGTAGCTGCTGCGTCTGCAGTGCTCGATGTGTTCGAGCAGGAAAATGTGCGTGAGCGCGTTGTCAGTAACGGTGCGACCTTACGCGCAGGACTTGAGGCGCTCACACGGGAATCGCCTTACGTTGGCGAAATCCGCGGCAGCGGCCTGTACCTCGGGGTCGAGATCGTCAAGGATAAAAGGACGCTTGAGCCCGATTCCGCTCGTTGCGAAGCCATCATCAAGGACTTGCGTGATCGTAGAGTCCTGATCAGCCGGACAGGCCCGGGGTCCAATGTATTAAAAGTACGTCCCCCAGTCGCCTTCACCGCCGCCGATGCGTCTCGTCTCCTTGAGACATTTGCGGTTGTCGCGAGACACCGGCTGTAGGAGGCTCGACGGATATGAACAAGTCACCCGCCCTGGTGTTGCAAAGTCTCCTTGAGGAGAGTTGCCTGTTGTCGCCTCATGAGTCCATCGACCTCCCTTTGCTGAAGATCATGCTTCAGAGACACTATGGGCTCAGCGGACAGGTCAAACGACTGGCGAGTGAAAAGGGCGTCACTTTGAGGCTCGCAACTGGCGCCAGTGAATACCTCGTGAAGGTGTCGCCCTCCGATGAGCCGGAATTGGTGACGGCGCTGCAGACCGCCGTGATGCGTTACCTCGATGATACCGCTCACGCGTTGCCGGTTCAGCGAATAGAATTGACCCTTGATGGAAGCGACAGCGTTCCCATCGACCTGAGCGATGGCACCCGTCGCGTACTTAGCGTCTTCCGCTTCGTCGAAGGGGTGTTATGGGAACAGTTAAATTCGAACGCCGAGCAGTTAACTAAGTTGGGAGACATGCTGGGGCAAGTAAACAGTGCACTGGGATCTTTTGCGCACCCAGCCGCCGCGCGGAACTTGGTTTACGACATTGCGCACTTTCACCATTGGGCAGGGTTTGTCGAGTACACGCAGGACCCCAACCGTCGTCTGCTGGCTCAACGGGCCTTTAGGCTCTTCGAAGAAGTTCTACTGCCGAGGCTGCCAAGTCTTGAGATGCAAGTGATCCATGGTGACTATGCTCCAAACAATGTCGTGGTCGATCCGCACAGCAATGACTTCGTGAAGGCTATCCTTGACTTTGGTGACACGGTCCTTAGCGCTGTCATCTTTGACCCCGCGAATGCGATTGCTCACCTGGTCGGCCGCAAGGATCCCCCTTGGGAGGATGCCTTTGCCTTCATCGCCGGTTACGAGCAGAGCCGGACGATCAACGAGTCAGAACTTCCACTTTTGCCAGTTGCGGCTCTCGCGCGGCTCACAATGCTTGCGTTGATCAGGCACTGGAAGGCTGAACGCGCAGCTTACCAGCGCGAGGAGCTACTCGCTGATGCCGAGTATTACTGGATGAACTTAGAGCGGGCTATGGGCGTACCACTTGATGAAGTGATCGCGCGACTCCGCTACCGCGCCGGTGCTTCTGGTACGTGAGCGCAGCCACCGGAAGCGGGTGCAGGTCGAGGCGGATGCATTGAGGTTAGACAACGTGAAGCAGGGAGGTCTCATAGGCGTCCTGCATTCCATGGAGTCGCTGACGGCACAACCCATCGAAATTCGCGCGCCTACCGCGTCTATCGTCTACGCTATTCTATCTGGGGGGGTGTGTCGAGGCCACGAAGGGTTATTCTATTTTGCCCGACCGGTCGTTGCCGTCGGCGGCTAAACAGAAACAGCAAACTGTGAGGTGAAGCATGAGTACCGTTCGATCGTCAAAACGGATAGGGATGTTAGTCGTCCCCGACGCAGCGCCAGATGCCGAAATTTGGAAATGGTGCCCGCAAAATGTCACTCCAATTATAACACGGCTACAGATACCTGAGACGAGCGCGGAACGGTATGGATCCATCGACGGAGCGATTGGTAGCGCCGAGGTAATTCAGCCTGCAACTCGAACTTTCATAAGTAGCGCAACGCTCCCTGCAACAGACCCCGATATAGTGGTTTTGAATTGTACATCTGGAAGCTTTTCAGGGGGCCTAGAAGGGGAGAGGGCGATCAGGCGTTCAATCTTGGGTTCAGGTGCGAGCCGAGCGCTTACAACGAGTGGTGCTGTCGTTGGAGCGCTTACTGCATTGCGGGCTGGAAGAGTGGCGGTCGGGACGCCATATCACGCAGAAGCCAATCAGGCGCTTAGGGAATTCTTAACGCAGGCTGGATTTGAGGTGTTGCCAATTCCCACGACTCAAATCGAAGATCTGGATCGCGCGTCTGATGACCAGGTGCGCAGTATTGCTGCTGCAGCGCACGACAAGCATGCTACAGCAATGTTAATTAGTTGCACGGCGCTTCCCACCCGCCACCTTATACCGGAGTTGAACGCACGATACGGAATGCCAGTCATTACCGCGCTTCAGGCAACTATGTGGGCAGCGCTTGCGCAGATCGATGAGCAAGTTGCCGCGCCCGATCATACCCTACACTCGCTTGGGTGGCCTGAAAGTGTCCCTTTGCTGGCGCTTTAGCCGTGCGCTTGAAGGGTTGATGGGGCGGACGCCCCCTCACCGCATCGCTGTGCCAAACCCGACTTCGACAGTCGCATGAGAACAAAGGGGAATGAACCTCTTTGCTCGTGCCCTTGACCATCATCGGGTCTGATCTCGCGTTCGGTTCCGTCCTGAACCGCTTTACGCGGCCCTTTGTAGTCGGCCGTGAACTATCCGCAAGTCGTTGATCTGGCATATTGATTAAGGCGGACGGCAGGTTTGGAATTGCAGGATTAGCGGTATTTGGGCGCTGTTTTCCTGCAATTCGGTTTTACGATTCCCTTGTGCTGCGGAGCGTGATTGAACTAAACCGCTGCCGCGGTAGCTGATGCGCGGGTCTGGCCTGAGGAGGCCCCTGTCTGAGAAGATTTGGTGTCGAGCCAACCTTCCAGACAGGAGAACCCCAGATGGCCCAGATAAGCCCTCTGCGTCAGCGGATGATTGAAGATCTGACGATCCGCAATTTGTCACCGGAGACCCAGCGATCCTACGTGCATCACGTGGCGAAGTTCAGTCGATTTTTTGGACGATCACCCGATCAACTGGGATACGAAGAGGTGCGCGCCTATCAGGCCCACTTGGTGGGCCGAAGGGTCTCTTGGGGCGCGTTGAACCAGACCGTTTGCGCCTTGCGTTTCTTCTATGGCGTGACGCTGGGTCGATCTGATCTGCCTGAGCGGATCGCTTACGCCCGGACGCCGCGCAAGTTGCCGGTCGTGCTGAGCGCCGATGAGGTGGTCGGCTTTCTGCAGGCCGTGAAGGGGACGAGGAACCGGGTCGCTCTGATGACCACCTATGCGGTGGGCTTACGCGCCACGGAGGCGGCGCGTCTGCAGGTGACGGACATCGATAGCAGCCGGATGGTCATTCGCATCGAGCAGGGCAAGGGCGGCAAGGGTGATGCTGTCGCCGCAGTTGCTGGAGATTTTGCGCGTCTATTTGGCGATTGACCAAGCCGGGGCGATGGCTGTTTCCCCGGCGCGATGGCCGCGGCCCGATCCACCCACAGACCTTGGGGAACGCCTGTCGAGCAGCCTGCGAGTTCCTGGGCGTTGAAAAGCGGGTGACGGTGCACCCCCTTCGCCACAGCTTCGCCACCCACCTTTTGGAAGCCGGCACGGACATAAGGATCATTCAGGTGCTGCTGGGCCATCGCAGCCTGGCGACGACGATACGCCCAGGTCTCAACGGCTGTGATCGGCCGGACCGCCAGTCCTTTTGACCAACTCCACATGGAGATCACGCCGCCCGGCTGAGTCGCGCGCCATGCGCCCGGATCTGGAAGTGGCGGATGTATTCCACCGTCACGGGGCTGATTATCGCCGCGACCATGCCGGCCACCTCGGGCGTGTCGAGCGCCGGGTCATGGCCGCGGTGGAGGCGTGCCGGACCGCGGCCCTGGGCGGTCACGCCGAACAGTGCACCGACTGCGGCCTCGTGCGGCAAGCCTATAACTCCTGCCGCAACCGCCACTGCCCTAAATGCCAAGGCCTAGCCCGCGCCCAGTGGCTGGCCGAGCGGCAGGCTGAGCTGCTGCCGGTCCCATACTTCCACGTGGTCTTCACCGTCCCGGCCTAGATCGCTGAGATCGCCTTCCAGAACAAGGCGGCGGTCTATGCGATCCTGTTCAAGGCCGCATCCGAAGCCTTGAGGGTGGCGGCGGCCGATCCCAGGCATCTGGGCGCCGAGATCGGCGTGGTCGCCGTGCTTCATACTTGGGGTCAAAATCTCCACCTCATCCGCATGTCCACTGCGTCGTGCCGGGCGGCGGCCTGTCGCTCGAGCCTGCCACGGCGAAGGCCGGGGACCGGCGATGGATCGCCTGCCAGCCGGGATTTTTCCTGCCCGTGCGGATTCTGTCGCGCCTTTTCAGGCGGCTATTCCTGGAGCGCCTGCAGGACGCCTTCGACGCCGGCCAGCTTCGCTTCTTCAGCGATCTTGCCAGCCTGGCCGACCCTGCCACTTTCTGCGCCCAACTGGCTGGACTGAAGCGGATCGAATGCCGAGTAGGTGGGGGCGTTGCTGCCCCCACCCCTCACAGACCCGGACGTGCAGTTTTCCCGCATCCGGTTCCTCATGGTAGAGTTTCGCTCACGGTGGCAAACGAATGAAGAATCCTGGCTGGCGGCAGCGGATGGCGTTTCAGGATTTCGTTAAGGCGGGTCCATCGGAACACGCTTTGACGATCTCGCCGAGATAGCCATTTCTGCCATATCCTCACGACCTGATGGGCGAACCATCGCAGTCGCCGAGCATTTCCCCCGACGCCATAATAGGCGAAGTGGCCCCGCATCATGGACGAGAGATGGCGATGCTGATCGCATCACCATGTCCTTGCCTCTGCGCGACCGTCCCCACACGTGGGTCAGGCCGAGAAAGTCGAACTTGGTGCCATCCGTCTCCGGATGCCGTGTGCTCTCCGTCCTTCGCGGGCGAAAGTCGACGAGACGCGTCTTGTCGGGGTGGAGCGTAAGCCCGAACCGTCCAAGACGTTTGTCCAGCACTGCCAGGACACGCTGGGCGTCGACGATGTTGTCGAACGCCATGAGCGCATCGTCAGCGTAACGGGCAATGGTACAGCCCCCACGGAGCCGCGGCCGCACCTCAGTCTCAAACCATTCGTCCAGCACGTGGTGCAGGAAGATGTTCGAGAGGCAGGGCGAGACCACGCCTCCTTGCGGGGATCCTTCGGTCGTTCGGCGCAGAAGACCGTCTTCGACGGCTCCTGCGTTCAACCATTTATCGATCATCCGTCGGATGACGCCGTCCGTGACTCGCTGGTCGAGGAACGCCCGGAGGTGAGAGTGCGGAATCGAGTCGAAGTACTTCTGTATGTCGAGATCGATCACCCAATAGAGCCGCTTTGCCCACAGCACGTTCTGCATATTGCGGAGCGCCTGATGGGCCGAGCGGCCGGGTCGGAAGCCATATGAGCAGGGGTAGAAATCCTCCTCATAGATGGTCTCCAGCACCATCGTAATGGCGCGTTGCGCCACCTTGTCCTCGAAGGTCGGAATGCCAAGCATCCTTTGCGACCCATCCGCCTTGGGTATGTAGGCCCGCCGGACCGGCGGCGCGCGATATCGGCCGGACTTGATGCGCTCCAGGAGGTCCAGAAGTCTGGTCTCCAGGTTCACCTCATAGTCCGCCGCCGTGACGCCGTCGATGCCAGGGGCACCATCCTTGCGGGTCAGCCGGTAGGCCTCCTTCATCCAGTCCAGATCGATGACATGATGGAGCGAGCACAGCGCCACACCCCGTTTCGTCCTCGCCAGTTCGGCTATCCGTTGTCGGTTCGTAGACAGGTTTGTGGGGTTCAGAGCCCCCTCCCATGTTGCAGGTCAACGGTTCTCTACACATGACGCCTCCCTTCGCTCCGTCGGGTCCCGGTGAGCCCAGTTCCCCGTCTTCACCGCTACTATGAAGGCGCTACGACTTCCCGCTCACGGCATACCTGCTCCCTTATTGCTTCGGTCGCAGGCCCCACATGCGCCACCCATGTTCGTGCTCGCCGAGGCGCTCCCGATGAGCGTGGAGGACGCTCATCGAGCCTGGACCCGTGGTCAACCGGCGGTCCCTGTTCCGGCGTACTTCGCTTGTGGACGTGAGCGGGATCTCACAGGTTCCCTGGCGATCCATCCCATGCCTTTGCCCTGCTCCAAGACCCCGGCCGAGCCGCCAGAACCTCGCCCCTGGCGGTTATGCTGCCCCCGGGCTACCCACGCCGAAGGCCTCCGCATGCACATAATCTCGAGGCTGACACATGGCTTCAGCATCCGCTGTCTACGCTTCACGAGCGACGTTGCCGCCGCCCATGCAAGACTCGCTTCCGGCTGGCGGGCTGCGCCTTTGCCGGGAGGGGGTCGAACCCTCTGGATCGCTTCGAAAGATTTCAGGATCTACATTCCATTCTCCTTTCCAGGGCTTAGCCTGTCGCAAGGGTCGTCTACGCCAAGCCCCCGTTCGGCGGTTCCGAACAGGTCCTCGCCTATCTGGGCCGCTACACCCATCGCGTCGCCATCGCCAACAGCCGCCTCGTGAGCCTGGACCACGGAAAGGTCAGCTTCCGCTGGAAGGACTATCGCCACCACGACAAGTCCAAGCACAAGCTCATGACCTTAAGCGCCGACGAGTTCATCCGGCGCTTCCTGCTGCACGCACTTCCAGACGGATTCCATCGCATCCGCCATTACGGCCTCCTCGCCAACGGCCACCGCGTCGCCAAGCTCGCCCAGTGCCGTCTTCTTCTGGCGGCGCCCACGCCGCTGACGCCGGACCCGACCGCCGACTATCGCCAGCGTTACCGCTGTCTCACAGGGCGGTCCCTGGACATCTGTCCGGGCTGCGGCGGCGCCATGGCCTCGCTCGGCCCGATCCCCGATCCCGCGCAAGGCCCCGACCTGGCCAGACACCTCATGACACGCTGCGCATCGACACGCTCGCCCCGTCCATCCCGGCGTCTGCTACAGTCGCCGCCGGGCCTTTGCGCGCCGCTAGTCAAAGTCGCAGCCCGGCTGTCGCCAGCAACGCTGCACCTCAGCGTCAACGACCCAATGGCGCCGTCTCCCGCGTCGCAGATGGTCCTGCATCGCGACGAGGGCCGACCGCTCAAGAGCGGTCGGCGAGCCCGCTCCGGCGCCTCGGACACAATGTCGAGCCCTAAATCCCCATAGCCCCGCCCGCCATCCCGCGGTTCAGTTCAATCAGGCTTCAATGCAGTCGCGACCCGTGCGCGCCCGCCCAATCGCGCCCGCGACTACACAGAACCCTCCAGATTCACTCGGTAGGGCGGCGGCGAATCGAGGGGACGGCGAATGTCCAGGCCACGCGAGAAGCGCGAGACGGGAGAGCAGGACCTGTTCCGCTCCAGGCTCGACCAGATCATCAACATGAAGCACGAGCTGGTGCGGCTGGCGCAGGCGATCGACTGGCCGATGCTGGAGGAGCGTTTTGGCGCCGTCTATTCGGACGGCCCTGGCATGCCGCCACTACCGACCCGGCTGATGGCGGGGCTGGCGATCCTCAAGCACACCTTCAACCTGTCCGACGAGGTGCTGTGCGAGCCTGGGTGGAGAACCCCCTACTTCCAGTATCGCACCGGTGAGGTGTTCTTCTGTCATGCGCTGCCGTTCGACCGCTCGTCGATGACGCGCTGGCGCAGCCGCATGGGCGAGGAGCGGATCATGGCGCTGTTGCAGGAGAGCCTCAGCCTTGCGGTCAAGACCGGGGCGATGAAGCCGGCCGACACGCGCCAGGTGATCGTCGACACCACCGTGCAGCCGAAGAACGTCATGTTCCCGACCGACGCCAAGCTCATCCACCGGGCGCGCGAGCGGCTGGTGCGGCTGGCCAAGAGGAAGGGGCTCCATTTGCGCCAGAGCTATGTGCGGGTCTCCAAGCTGGCGCTGATCAGCCACCAGCGCTATGCCCACGCCAAGCAGTTCAAGCGGGCCAACAAGGCGCTGCGCAGGCTCAAGACTTATCTCGGCCGGACCATTCGCGACATCTCCCGCCAGATCGCGGCGATCAGGGTAAGCGGTGCGCCAAGGCGCCTTTCCCGAATGCGGCGTTGATGGTTAGGTCGCTCGTTGATGGGCGCGCCGGCACCGATCACTTCGGGTCATGATAGGTAACGTAGTGCAGTTCGCGGAGGGCGGGGATGACCAGGGCGATGTCTTTGTAGGCCTCGTGCTCGATGAAGTGCGCGGTCTCGGGTCCCGGCCTGGGCTTGCCGAGGACGGGTCTCCCCTTTTTGTCGACGCAGTAAATCAGGATCGGCAGCAGCAGGCCGTGGTTGGGGTTGTCGAGGTCGAGTAGTCGTTTCCAGCGTTTGATGTTGCGGTTCATGGCCGCGTAGAACCCCTGGCACCACGGCCGGGGGTCGATGCCGCCGCTGGGCTTGCTGGTGAAGCGGGGCGCATAATCCTGCGGTCTGTCGAAGAGCGTTTCGTTGATCCGATTGTGGATCCTGGCGACACTGGCAAACACGGCGTGATCGGTCGCAGACCCTTTGGCCAAGACGTCGCGCGGCAACCCCATGAGCGGGCACATCCAGTCTTGCGGGTCCGGGTAGCGCGGCCCGGTGACCGCCGCCGTTACGAAGCCATCCAGCGCCGACATGGTCCGCACCAGCGGGCGGTTGGTCTTGGCAGCCATCCAGGCCTCGAGCGCCTCGTCCGACAGCGCCATGTCATCGGGCGCGCTCATGCCGCCAAGGGGAGCGGCATCTCTTCGCGGCGCACCCAATTCCACGGCATCAGTTCGTCCCAGCGCGAGGCGGGCCAATCATTCTGGATGCGCTCGGTGACGTCGGCCATGTAGGCTTCGGCATCGACGCCGCAGAGCTTGCACGTCTCAATGATGCTGAGCACGACCGCTGACCGCTCTGCCGCAGCGAAGCTGCCCGAGAAAAGCCAGTTGCGTCGGCCGACCGTAAACCACGAATGGCCCGCTCCGCGATCAGGTTGTCTGGCTCGAGCTGGCCATCGTAGAGGAAGCGATTGAACGCGCGCCATCGCCTGGCGCCATAGGCGAAGGCCTTCGCGATATCGGCATGGCGCGACAAACCGTTGCCCTGACGCATAAGCTGTCGTCGCAGCGCGCGGACCAGTGGTCGGGTCCGCGTTCGTCGTGCGGCCAATCGCTCGGCGGGCGGGAGCCCGCGTATCTCTTCCTCGATCCGGTAGATCGCCTGGATCCCGGCCATCGCCGTCGTGCTGAGCTCGGTCGGCTGGCTGTCGTGAACGTCGAATATCTTGCGACGCAGATGGGCCAGGCAGGCGGCTTCTCGAATGGCGCCGCCCTTGTAAAGCTGATTGTAGCCAGTGAACCCGTCGGCCTGGAGGGTGCCGGCAAATCCGGCGAGTTCGGTCATCACGCTCTCGCCGGCGCGGCCCATGGTGGCGCGATACCAGGCGATCGGCGGCTCCTGCGAACCCGAATTGCGGTCGTCGGCGACGTAAACCCAGCACGCGCCCTTGTGCGTCTTGCCGGGCGCCAAGATCGGAAGCCGCGTGTCGTCGGTGTGAATCTTGGTGCGGGTACGGCCGATCTCGCGGATGCGGTTGTAGATCGAATGGAGCAAGGCGGCAGCGTAGCCGGCGCTGCGCGCAAGCGTGGAACGCTCGATATCGACGCCCTTGGCGGCCATCATCTGGGCCTGACGGTAGAACGGCAGATGATAACCCCACTTCGCCATCATGATATGGGCGAGCGCGGCATAGCTGAGCTTGCCGCGTGCAATGGCCTTAGCTGGTGCCGGCGCCTGGATGATTTTATCGCAGGTCCGGCAGCTGTACTTTGGTCGAACGGTCTCGATCACCTGCCAGGCCTGGGCGACCAGATCGAGCATCTCGTCGCTATCTTCGCCCATGGCGCGCAGATCGCCGCCGCAGCCCGGGCAACATGCGCAAGACGGCTCGCGAACGACCCGCTTGCGCGGCAGGTTGGGGTTGAGCTTGCGAACCGGCAACACCCGCACCTTGTTGGTGTCAGCGACGATGGGCAGCTCGATATCGGGCACGCTGGCGGCGACCTCGGTCTCGAGATCTTCGAGCTCGAGCAGCATCTGGCCCAGCTTCTCGGACGAGCGGCCGAAGGCCTTCCGGTTGAAGCGATCGATCTGCAGCTGCAGGCGCTGGATGCGAAGTGCGGCCTCGGCGCGCTCTCTTCGCAGCTGCTCATCGCGTTCGGCGATGGTGATGTCACGGGCAGAAACGGCCGCCTCCAGAAGGGCGATCCGAGCGAGGAAATCAGCGGTTGAGGGAGCTTGTTCCGACACTCAAATTACATACCCGAAAGACCTCTGTTACGAAAGCAAAATCGACACAAAATCAATAAGAAACGAGCAAAATTAGCCAGCCAGACGCGGCCGATAAGTCTTGCTCGGCCGGCGCCAGTCGATCCCCTCCAGAAGCAGCGAAAGCTCCGCCTTGGTGAGCGAAACAGCGACCTGATCCTTGGTGGTCGGCCAGGCAAAACAACCATCGGTGAGCCGCTTTGTGAAAAGGCAAAATCCCTGGTCGTCATGCGCCAGAATCTTGATGATATCACCCTTGCGTCCACGGAAGCAGAAGATCGCGCCGGTGTGCGGGTTGAGCGCGAGCACCTGCTGCACCATTCGCGCCAGGCTATTGATCCCGCGGCGCATATCGGTAGCGCCGCAGCACAGGAAAATCTGGTCGGTTGGCACCACCGTGATCACCTGGTCAACTCCGCCAGGACGATACGCAGTGCTGTCGGATCGACGGTCCCGTCGATCCGCAATCGCGCGCCGTTCGGAAAGGCCACTACGATCCTGCCGGCCGGGTCCGGGCAATCGGCGACGGGGCGTTCGACCTCGGGCAGATCGCTCACGTCGATGCGCGCGAAGGTCGCCATCGCTTGATCGGTATCGAGTTCGCCGCCGGCCATCTGCTTGCGCCAGGTATAGAGCTGTGACGGAGCTACGCCGAACGCTTGCGCGACCTCGGTCACCGACGACCCCGCCGCGCTCGCAAGGTCGACCAACGCGCGCTTCTCCGCGCAACTCCATAGCCTCCGTTGCCGCGCGCGGCCGGGCATCGCTGCACCATCTTCAGCCGCCGCGGCGCCGCAGTCCTCGGCGACCACATCGCCCTCTGCATGTTCCAATGGTATGCCTACGCTGAAGGCCGCCTGCTGACGCGTACCTTGAGACGTTAGTGTCCGCTTAGATTAAGTGGACACTTGGCGAATGAAGTATCTGGCGATGGAGCAGCCGTCGACGGTGGAAGTGGGCACGTCCGCGGCTCTGCCGCTGCCGCCGGGTGCGGGCCGACAGCGGAGGCGCCGCTCCTGGACGGTCGAGCAGAAGCTGGCGATCGTGCGTGAGGCGCAAGAGTCCGGTGATCCCGTGTCGGTTGTGGCGCGGCGTCACGACATGAACGCGAACCACTTGTTCATCTGGATGAAGCAAACCCAGCAAGGGCGATTGGGCCGATCCAACCCGCTGCCCGAGACCCCACCGGTCGCCTTCATTGACATGGGTGTTGTCGGTCCCAGCCTGCACGATGTAGATCCGCAAGAGCTGGCTCCCACACGATCGCACTCTGAAGTACCAGCTGCGACCAGCCAAGCGTTGTCTGCCGGTGGCCGGATGGAAATCGTCGGGGCCAACGGCCGGCGTGTGATCGTTGACCGCACGGTCGACGTCAGTGTCTTGCTGCGGATCTTGCAGGGGCTGGAAATGCTGCGATGATCCCGACAGAAGGCGTGCGTGTGTGGCTCGCTACAGGCTACACCGACATGAGATGTGGCTTTCCATCACTGGCGCTGCGGGTGCAGGAGGTGCTCAAACATAATCCCCTTGGGGGCAACCTGTTTTGCTTCAGGGGGAAACGCGGAAATTTGTTGAAGGTGATCTGGCATGATGGCCAAGGATCATGCCTGTTCACAAAAAGACTCGAGCGCGGCCGATTCATCTGGCCGACAGTTGAAGGTGGGGCTGTGACAGTATCTCCTGCACAACTGAGTTATCTCTTGTCTGGGATAGACTGGCGCAACCCGCAGGAAACGTGGCGACCCGGCTCGGGTTGGGTAGCATTTTTTAATTGAAAATACAATGGAATGTGATTCAATCGGCATATGACTTCGAAGCCGGTTGAGCTCCCCTCGGATCTTGCCAGCGCCTACACGGCGCTGCTGGCTGAACGTGAGGCGTTGCAGGCTGAACGCGATGTGGCGGTCGCGGATGCTGCCAACTGGCAGGCTGAAGCCGCCAACGCGAAGGCCATGCTGTCTGACAACGAGGCGCGGATTGTGCATCTCGAGCTGCGCATCGAGAAGCTGAAACGCGAACTGTACGGGCAACGCTCCGAGCGCACGGCGCGGCTGATCGAGCAGTTGGAATTGGAGCTCGAAGACCTCGTCACCTCGGCGACCGAGGATGAGCTTGCCGCGCAGGCTGCGGCGGCGAAGACGCAGACGGTGCGCCCCTTCACGCGCAAGCGACCGGTGCGCAAGCCATGGCCGGATGACATCGAGCGCGAGCGCATCGTCATCGAGCCACCCAGCGCCTGCGCCTGCTGCGGCGGATCCCGGCTGTCCAAGCTGGGCGAGGATGTGACCGAGACGCTGGAAGAGATCCCGCGCCGGTTCAAGCTGATCGCGACGGTGCGCGAAAAGTTCACCTGCCGCGACTGCGAGAAGATCACCCAGCCGCCGGCGCCGTTCCATGCCACGCCGCGCGGCTTCATCGGTCCCCAACTGCTCGCGACAATCCTGTTCGACAAGTTCGGCATGCATGCTCCACTCAACCGCCAGAGCGCGCGCTTCAAGGCTGAGGGGATCGACTTGCCGGTGTCGACGCTGGCCGATCAGGTCGGCCACGGAACCTTCGCCGTCATGCCGCTCTTCCATCTGATCGAGCGCCATGTGCTCGCGGCCGAGCGCCTTCATGGCGACGACACCACCATTCGCATCCTGGCGAAGGACAAGTGCGCGACCGGGCGCATATGGACTTACGTGCGGGACGATCGGCCTTTCGGTGGGCCTGCGCCGCCGGCGGCGATCTATTACGCCTCGAGCGACCGGCGCGGCGCGCGTCCTCAGAAGCATCTGGCTGGGTACGCCGGCATCCTTCAGTGCGACTGTTACAGTGGCTTCGAGCCGCTGTTCGACCCGCAGCGGAAGGAGCAGCCGATCACGCCGGCCTTTTGCTACGCCCATGCGCGGCGAGGATTCTTCGAATTGGCCGACATCGCGAAAGAGGCCCGGGATGGCAAGAAGGGCAAACCGATCTCCCCGATCGCGCTGGAGGCGGTCAGGCGCCTCGACGCGCTGTTCGAGATCGAGCGCGCCATCAACGGCCGCAGCGCTGACGAACGGTATGCCGTGCGGCAGGAGAAGAGCAAACCACTTCTCGACGACATGCACGCCTGGTTGCTCCGCGAGCGCGATACCCTCTCGCGCTCTTCTGAGGTCCTGAAGCCAATCAACTACATGCTCAGGCGCTGGGCCGACTTCGCCCGCTTCGTCGACGACGGCAGAATCTGCCTCAGCAACAACGCGGCCGAAAGAGCGCTGCGTGGCATTGCTCTGGGAAGGCGCAACTGGACCTTCGCCGGTTCCCAGCGCGGCGCCGACCGCGCCGCCGTTATGCTTACCCTCATCACCACGGCACGCCTCAACGACGTCGACCCGAAAGCCTGGCTCGCCGACGTCCTGGCCCGCATTGCCGATCTTCCCGTCTCGCGTCTGCACGAACTACTGCCCTGGCAATGGAAGCTCCTGCGCGAAGCCGACAAGCCCGCCGGTCCGCAGGCCGCCTGACCTTCACACAACGCCATCATAGAGCCCGCCGCGCGCACGCGCATGTGCCAATCATGCGGCCTTCGTCGTATGCGTACTTCCAATGTCATGGCGCGAAAGCTCCATGTTCATCGGCCTATTGCAAGGTGCCTTGGTGCACCGCTTACCGATCAGGGGCTGGACGCGCTCTTCAAAATGGCCGCTCTACCAGGCCGCCACCGTTCTCCAGCAGCGTCAGCGCCAGCGCGGCCGCAAAATCTACAGCCTGCACGCTCACGAGGTGGAATGCATCGGCAAGGGCAAGGCGCATGCGCCTTACGAGTTTCGGGGTGACGCTGAAGCGCTCCAAGGGCGGCCAGTTCGCCCTGCATGCAAAGGCACTGTCCGGCAAGCCCTATGACGATCCCCGAAGTGGAAAAGACCATCGGCAAGGAGATCGGCCGCATCCTCGCCGACGCCGGCTATCGCGGCCACAACGCACCGCAGAGCCACAAGCTCAGGATCTTCACCAGCGGCTAGAAACGTCGCGTCACCCCGGCCGTCAAGGGCAAGATGCGCCGCCGCTCCGCCATCGAGCCCGTGGTCGGCTACACCAAGGCCGAACACCGGATGAGCCGCCTCGCCGGCCAGCAAGGCGACGCCCTCAACGCCACCCTGGCCGCCGCCGGCTACAACTTCTCCTCCTGCTCAACGGGTTCAGGCAGCTTTTGTGGCTTCTCATCGCAGCCCTCCACAGTCAGCCGAAGGAACTCGAAGCCTAACCAGCCTCATTGTTCACGGCCGACTTTGTAAATACCAGCGATTTTCGCGGCAAATGCCATTTTGCCAGGTTTGCGTTCGTGCCGTTTCAGGCGCTGTTCTCCCGCCGCGTGAAGGGCGGCCCGCCCGGAGAAAGACGCGTTCCCGACTTCAACCGGGTAAAGGGAAGCTGCGCAGGATCGAGCAGCATGGCGCCGGGCGCCGTCGCCACGAGAACCGCCGTGGCGATGGGTTCGAAATCCGCCCGGAAATGCACCGAACTCTTGTTGACCAGAATTGCCTTCTTCTCCGGTTCGATGCCGACGAAGCGGTAGAGCTGCCGGTCGGCCATCTGGGTCTTTTCGCTTGTGACGACGATTTGGACCCCATCGATGGAGATGCACGCGGACGGACCGAGCTGCATCTTCGTGCCCCCATAATAGGGGCCAGTGGCCGTCACAGCGCCATCTGACAGAGCATCCACATGATAGGTAGCGCAGAGCGGTTCATCGCCGGCAATGCCCGATTTTCCGCCCAGCGACAGCTCGACCTTCGCCCCCGCGCCGGCCCGATGCGCTCGGGCGGCCGATTCAGGATCGAAGATGATGCCGAGGGCCGCATTTTCAGCCCCGGCGACAAGGAGCGCGCGTAGCATTCCGGTCGTATCGGAATCCCCCCCGGCGCCTGGATTATCCTGGGTATCGGCGATCACCACTGGCTTCGAGGCGCTGAAGGCAAGACGGATGGCCTCGGCAACGGCATCGTCCGAAGACCAAGCCTTACCGGCGAACAGTCCTTCGGATTTCAGAAAGTAGGACTCCAACCGTTCCGCGGCCGCATCTGCGTCATCGTGCGTCTCGCCATAAGCCAGCACACAGGGCAGGCAATCCTCGAAATCGGCGGCGGGAAAACCCATCAGGATCGACGCGCTGGAGACCGGACCACGTTCCACCGCTCCGATCTGTTCATAAAGCGCGCTGGCCGGCTCGATCAACGTGCATTGCCAAGGTGTCGGGATCAGAAAGGGTAATTGCCGGAAGGCTTTTGCAAATGGCTTTCCGCGCGCGATGATCGCATCGAGCTGCTCGGCCGTCCGCCAACCCGTTCGAGCCATGTCAACATGGGGATAGGTCTGATAGGCGACTAGTACATCGGCCTGTTCCACCATCCGGGGCGTCACGTTTCCATGCAGGTCCAACGTGGCCGCGACCGGCACCTCTGGGCCGATTTGCGCTCGCAGGCGGGCGAGCAGCTCACCCTCACCATCATCTAGGTGCTCGGCTACCATCGCGCCGTGCAATTCGATCAGCAGACCGTCGAGGGGGCCTGCCGCTCGGACGCGATCGATGATTTCACCGGCGATCCGTTCATAAGCCTCCTGTTCGACATGCGCGGACGGGATCGCTACTGCCCAGAGTAAAGGTACGATCTCCCAACCGGCCGAGGACGCGTAATCGACAAATCCGGCCACACCCAGATTGGTGTTGCGGCATCGTTCGAGGATCTCTTTGCCCCTGCTGATAGGCATGAAGCCGCCCCCATGCTCGAAATTCGCATAGCGCGCCCTAGTGGGTGCGAAAGTGTTGGTCTCATGCAGAAATCCGGCAATTGCCACTCTTTTCTTCATCGCATTTCCTTCCCCATCGCCTGCGCTAGAACAGCCTGTTGGCAATGGCAATCACCTATCACACGTAACTTCACACGGGCCGGCACCCGTCAGCCGCACCTTTCGAGGGCTTTCCGACCCTCTTCGAATACCGCCTTCCATTCGGCGTCCGGCAGGAAGGCACCACCGGTCGTCCACACGATTGTCGTTCCTTCTTTACCGCCGAGCGATTTCCGGATGTCGCGGCCATGCCGCGCAAGCGCCGCAAACCCGGCTGCCCCGGATGGTTCCAGCCGCATTGAGTCCGATATCCACAAGTCATGAACCCACCGGATCATATCATCGTCGCTGACGGTTGCTACGCCGGCAATCTGCGGGCCCGCGGTTTCAGCAACCAGCAACGAAGCTTGTGCCACGGCCAACCCATCTGCGATCGTATCGTTCGAAAGTCCGCAGGCATAGACATCCACCGGCCCGGACACACCAGCTGCCAGCTGCACCAGCATACAGGGCGATGCGACGGGCTCGACAAAGATGCAATGCACATGCGGCCCGAAGAAATATTTAAGCCCAAGCGTGATTCCGCCCGGAGCGCCGCCAACGCCGCACGGAAGATACACGTAAAGCGGATTTTGCTCATTGACGGCAACATCGCTCTGCTTGAGCTGTTGGCAAATTTCAAATGCCGCCGAGGAATATCCGAGCAACAGAGTGAGGGAATGTTCGTCATCGACGAAATAGCTGAAAGGATCCCCGCTCGCAGCGCGACGGGCGGAACTGACCGCGACAGAATAGTCGTCGTCGTGCTCGACAACTGCGACACCGAACCGGCGCAAGCGCTCCTTCTTCCATGATTTCGCCTCCCGGGACATGTGGACTTCGACCGCAAATCCCAGCCTCCGCGCCGTAACCCCGACACTGAAGCCGAGGTTGCCCGTCGATCCGACGAGGATCCTGTATCTTCCAAAAAGATCGCCCGCCTCCTGCGAAAGAAGACCGATCGGGTATGCCGAGACATTCAATCCGTGGCTGTTCGCCAGCATTTCGGCGAACATCAGAACCTCGTAGACGCCTCCTCGCCCCTTGATGCTGCCGGTCGAACGGATATCATGATCGCACTTTGCAAGGAGACCGATCCCGTCAAATCCATGATTGCCGATTTCAATCAGAGAAGACTGGATTTCGGTATCGCTCCCATCCGGGAACACGACATCCAGCACAGGTGCCAGCCGCAGCCAGTTGCCGCGCGCCTCAAGCAAGCTGGATGCGTTAAGCGCCCCCGCCGGGCCTTCTGCAATGTTATCACTGGGTCTGTAATTCGGGTTGGGCCACCACAATGGCGATCCTTGCGAAAGTCCGACCGGTAGGAAAGATTGATATTCCATGGATGAAACAGGCCCTTTTAGAACGGATAGCGCGCGCTGCTAAGCTCTAGATGCGGCTGACGCCGATCTCGATACTTGCTGGTTCGCCTCCAATATGTTGCACCCTCTGTGTTGGGTGCGGATAGATGGCGTGGACTGGATTGCGCCCGTCACGGTAGTATTCACCTCCTGGCTAATTTGATGATGCCGCGATGTATGCTCGGAGCATTCGAAGATGAGTGCGCCGATGCCCGGATGCGCAGCGCGGAGCCGCTGCACAGCTTCCGTGAGATGGTGCTCTGTGTCAGAGTCAGGGATCGGCCACGTCCCTGTCGGACGCTTCAGTTCGTTCGTCACAAGCATGCTACCTGAGATGCCGTCGACCACGATTCTTGCGCGGTCCTCGTGAGCCTGGACGATGCCCAGCAGATCGGTACCAACATACTTCTCGTGGGCGACCACGACACCGAGCTTGGCCCCTGGGGGTAGATGACGGATCACGGCCGCCGCTAGAAGGAGGCTCCCGGTCAACACAGGCACCTCCACGGCCGCAGCGATGGCCTCCTGGTATCTGGCGGTAATCGCAGCAGCGCCGCGATCGACAAGGCGACGGGCGGCTTCAGCGTAAGCACCATAGACTCGGGAGTCGTCGTCGACGAGCGCCTGCCACCAGGCAACGGGGACTTTCTCACTGACGACGGGGCGACCATCGAATGTTTGCGACCCTGAACCGGTCGAACGTCCGTCCCAAAGGCTGAGAATTCCGATGGGCCCCGTAAAGTAGATGCATGGGCAGTGTCGACTCCGAGTGAGAGTCCACTGGGTCCGTCGATCATATTTAACCCTCTGTCTTGAGTGCGAGAGTCGCGTCGACTGACTGCGCGGTCGAGTCGACGATCATGTCCCAACTCTTGACTGGTAATGATCAATGGCGGTGCATAGCAGTGAGATCGCCGTCCGTCTCACCAAGCCGATGATGCCATTTTCAAGCACGCTTATGTTCTCCGTGCCTGCCCAGAACCGGCCGCATCCGTCACGGGACGTAGCTTTAGGGTGCCGCAAGCACGATCCCGTGTTCCAACCGCCACTCGAGACTTACATCTTCGTCTGGGTTTGGGGCGTAAGCTGCCGCATCCGCCCGAGGGCAGGCATAGATGGTTTGATTCAAAGCGTCCAGCTCATACTTCACCGAATTGCCAAGGTACATCACCTGCCGTACTCGACCGACGATTCGTTGGGTCCCCGTTTCGCTGGGCGAGCCGACGGGAGCCAAGCTTATTTTATCGGGCCGAACCACCAATCCGCCTCGAGCCCCAGTCCGAAGGACTTCCTTGGGCTGAGCTTGTCCGTACAAACGCCAGCCGTCTCCACCCACCGCGATCTTCCCTCCCTCATCGCTTATCTCCCCGTGGAAAATATTCGCATCTCCGATGAAGTCGGCGACAAACAAAGTCTTTGGATGTTCGTAGACGCCTTTTGGACTGTCCAACTGTTCTATGCGCCCGCGACTAAATATTGCAATCCTGTCGGACAGAACGAGGGCTTCCTCTTGGTCATGTGTCACGTGTAAGATCGTAATACCGAGTTCCCGATGCAGACGTCGTACCTCTAGTTGTAACGTCTCACGAAGTCTCTTATCCAACGCTCCAAATGGTTCGTCCATCAGCAACAAACGAGGCCGGTAAACAACTGCACGTGCAAAGGCGATACGTTGTTGCTGGCCGCCTGAGAGCTGCCGTGGATATCGGTCCCCTACGCCTTCTAGCCCGACAAGGCGTAGCGCGTCGCGTACCAAAACCGCTCGCTCAGCCTTTGGGGTGCGCGTCAATGGAAAACCTATATTCTGCGCTACAGTAAGGTGCGGAAACAGGGCATAGTTTTGAAAAACCATTCCGATGCCACGTTTATGGGGGGGGATGTGAGTTGCGTCCTGGCCGTCGATCAATATACGACCTGCTGTCGGTTGAATGAAACCTGCTACCATATTGAGCGTCGTGGTTTTTCCCGAGCCCGATGATCCGAGAAGGGTTAGAAACTCGCCCCTCCGCAGCTCCAAATCGATCTGATCGACAGCGACTTGACTTGAGAAAGCCTTGGTTACCCCCCGCAAGACCAGCGCCGACTCTGACACCCCCGCCATCTTCTCAGTACCTCCAAAAGAAATGCTCATCGCTGCGCGCTTTCACCTAGAAGTTGCTGGCGGCCTCGGATAAGCATCAGCCCGAGGACAAGTGAACTCACTACCAAGAGCAGCATCGAGACCGCAGCACCTGAGGGATCGTTCGAACCCTTCACGGAGGAGAAAAGACCGACCGGAACTGTAGTTACCTGAGCACTAGTCAGGAAGGAGGCGACGATATATTCATCCCACGACCCCAGAAAGGCAAATACAAATCCGAATAGGATCCCGGTTTGAATCAGTGGGACAGTCACGCGCCAGAATACCGCGACTGGACTTGCGCCCATAATCGAGGCTGCCCGCTCAAGATTCCGATCCACCGTACCAAGCGCAGTCATTGTCATGATGATGGGGAACGGAAGATTCAGAACGGCGTGCGCCAGGATTAGCCCTGGCACCGTCCCTACCAGACCACCCCCAAACTGGATTGGCCCGATCGACCAGCCTACAGCCCATACGAAGAACATGCCGATGGCAGTCACGACCGTAGGAACGACCAACGGTGAAAGAAGAAGGGCTAACGCGATCCGCTTCCCGGGAAACCGGCCTCGAACGATCCCGAGCGCAGCCAGCAGGCCGAGGACAGTTGCGAGCGCCGCTGAACCGATGCCGACCTGAAGAGAGGCTACGACACGATCCCGCCAAACGGAGTCCGTTAACACGGCCTCGTACCATTGAGTACTAAAGCCAACGGGTGGCCACTGCAGGTAACGAGTTTCCGTAAGGCTCAGAGGCAAAAGAACGAGCATCGGAGCTATCATAAACACGCAAACTATCACGCCGTAGGCACCGAGCAGTAGGCGAGTAGACAAATTTGGCATCATTCGGAAACCTTCCCTCCGAAAACATCGCCCAGCCGCACAACGAAACTCGCAGCGAAGAGCACACAGAAGGTAAAGACGAGCAGTGCCATACTGATCGCGCTCCCATACCCCCACTCCAAATGCCCAACTGCGAAGACAACTTGCTCGACGACGTAAACACCTCGGCCATCTCCCAAGAGGGCGGGTGTAAGATAAAAACCTAACGCCAAGACAAATACGATCAAACTTCCTGCGAGGACACCAGATAGGCTGAGCGGCAGGATTATGCGAACGAATGTTCGGGCGGGAGGCGCGCCAAGGATCGCAGCAGCACGTGAATAGTCGCGGTCGATCCGGCGCATCACCGCGTAGATCGGAAAGATCATGTACGGCAGCAGTACCGCCAGCGTGCCAACCATCACTGAGAATTCATTTCGGATTAAGGGCAGCGGCTCGCTGATAAATCCCGATTGAATCAGCGCCGTGTTTATCACTCCGGTATCGCGAAGCACCACCGTTAAGGCGTATGTTCTAACAACGAAACTTAGCCACGATGGGATCAGGACCGCCAACTGCAGAAAGGCGGTAAACCGGGCCGACGAAATATACATGAGATAGGCATACGGATAACCTATTAGCAAAGCCCCTACCGTTGCTAAAAGGGCCATCTTAATCGTCACGGCAAAGGACCGACCGATCAGCGGTGAAGAGGCAAGACGCGCGTAATTTTCGAACCCGGGGTGGGGATCCGCGAAACTCAGAAAGACAATGTAAGCGAGAGGCCATATGAAGAAAGCGATGAGGAACATCACGGCAGGCAGCACCAGCCAACCCGATTTGTTGGCTGATGCGATATTTGCCTTGCGCTCCGGTGGTCGCATCTGGACGCTGACATCACCATCAGTTCCCACCAACCAACGGTTTTCTGGCGAGGCCGGTGTAGCGTTATCAGGCATGGCCGATGCAACAAACGGAGACGGCGCCTTCATATTACTCAGACTTCCATAGCTTAAAGCGTTCCTGAACCTCGTTGTTGTGGACGGACAGCCATTTCACGGCATCTGGATCGTCCAGGAATACCTGAGGTTCATCGAGGTGACTGCTGGGATAGATGTCTTTCCATTTTGGATTGACACCTGCCTTTGTATTCACGGGACCAACTGCCCAGCAGTCGGTGAGCCGCCCATTGATCTCCTTGCTCAAGACAAATGACAGAAACTGCATCGCTACCGACGCATTCGGATTGCCCTTGGGAACCGCCCAAAAGTCCATTCCTATCAAAGCGCCGTTCCAAACCATTCCTACTGGGGCGCCGCTGGCCCTTGCTGCGTCGGCGCGATTTACGAACGCCATAGAAAGCGACGCCTCACCGGAGGTGAGCAGGTCTTGAACTTGGCTCCCAGAGTCGAAAAAGATTAACTCGCTCTTGATTGAGTCAAGCTTTTTGAAGGCGCGATCATAATCAAAGGGCACGATATTCTTGGCCGGCACACCGTCGGCCAACAATGCCATTGTAATGAGAGGTTGCGCTAAGTTGTTGACGCCGCGCTTCCCCGGAAATTTCTTTAAGTCGAAAAAATCTGCCCAACTTTTCGGAGTTTTTCCGCCCGTTTTATCAGAATTATAGCTAAGCACGATTGTCCACGTATCAAGTGGAACAGCGTTGTCGAACGCAAAGCCCGGTATAATCTCGTCTTTTTTTATTGATGTGTAGTCGATCGGTTCAAGGTAGTCAGAGCCGTCTTTGCTTAGAGCGAACATTGAGTCAGTCGATTGCACGTCTGCCTGATAGTGGCCAGTCTTCACTTGTAGGGGGAACTTTGAATTGTCGAGGTTTTCAGGTGTAGTTTTAACCTCGATCCCCGTTGCCTTTTCAAATGGGTCGAAATACGCGGCTTTCAGGCAGTTGCCCCATTCGCCAGTTCCCGTTTGGACTGTCAGCGTTTTAGTTTCCGCTTCCGCGCGGTTAAGTGCGGGGAACGATCCCAAGATCGCGCCCAATGCAGCAATCCCGCCCATGGTTATTCCACTCAGCAGCAGCCGCTGCCGCGTCAGACCCTTTATGCACCGGTCGCGACCGTGTGACGTTCTCGATGTCATCACATTCCCCTTGTTCTTCATTTTTGTGTTCCAGCAACCATTTGAGAATGTGTGATCTGATAGCATGACACAAATTCAATTTTCATATGTCCATCATCTGGCGGTGAGATGCCGCCAATTCGGCCCTCTGGAACGTTCTTTCCCGCCGTCCTTGATTGTATCGACCTGTTCGAGTCCCCGAGCTTAGAGCTCTCTCCGATTGGGGTCGTTGCGGTCAAGGTGCTCCTGCCGTCGCTCCAGATGCGATGCATGAACACCGCCAGTCGGCGGGCGGGCGCAACGATGGCTTTCTGCTGGCCGCGCCGCTTGGCGACGTCCACCGCCCTGGCCTTCAGCCAGGACCATTTCGTCACCCGCGTCAGCAGGGTCTGCGCGGCTTCGTAGACGTTCGCATCATGCCCTCGCCGCATAATGAGATCCCGCCCACCCGGCGGCTTTCGCCCGATTCATGGAGCGCCGGCGTCAGGCGCAAAATTGGACCGACGGCCTTGGAGTTGCGGAAGCGGGCGGGGATATCGATCGTCGCGGTGTAGGCCAGCGACACGACGGGGCCGATACCGGGGATCGACATCAGCTGGCGGCAAACCTCATCATCCCGGACGATCGCCAGAAGCTTGCGGTGCCGGGCGGCATAATTCTGGCGCAGCTTGCGGCGCGTCGAGCAACGGTTCGACGATCTCGACCAGATCGGGCTTGCCTTCGGTGAGCTCGCGGATCCGCTCCTCAAACTGGCCGCACCGACCTTGCCAACCTTGAGACCGAAGTTGCGCAACGGCCCGCGGATGTCGTTCTCGATGGCAATCGCCTTGTCCTTTAAGAGCTTGCGCGCCGTCAGCAGCGCCCGGCGCTTCTGACTCGTCAGGGTCTTGACATGCACCGGGCGGAACAGATTGACCCACATCATCTGCGCGATCCCGCGCGTGTCATTGCGGTCGGTCTTGCTCACCTGCGCCTTCAACCAGGAGCCGAAATGATCGCCCGATTTAACCCCAAGAACGTAGCCTTTGCAGGCTCGGCGCAGGGTTCCCGACGACATACACCGCATCTGCGGCCACCCCTGAAACGGCACATCGGCTGCCAGCGCACGTCGTATCATATCGACAGCCAAGCCTGGCTTGGCAGCGAAGATTATAGCCTCAGGAACATGGGTTGCTGCAGGCCTTGCCGAATCGCCGGCCCAGCTCTTGGGCAAGTACAGGGCCCGACCGAAAAAAGCATGACCGCGAACGGACACATAGGCGGCGAACATACCGATCTGGCAGTTCGTTATCTTGCCTGCCGAACCTGTATATTGACGCGCAACTGGGATGTCTTGCCCTGCTTGAGGAAGCCTGTCTTATCGATGACAAGGACCGCGTCATCTGTGGCGAGGTTCTCCACAACATACTCTCGCACGATGTCGCGAAGTCCGTCCGCGTCCCAGCGTCCGCGACCCAGAATGGCCTGTTGCCGCCACGGGCCGGGATCACCGGCCGCCTCAGGCGCATCCAACCTGTCTTACGACGCTCGTCACCGATCAAGTCGTCCAAGAAAAGGCTCGCCGACGCCGCAACTCGCTCTTGCGTAAACAGTCCGCGCATACGGGTCTTCATGTCACGCAGCGACGATGCCCACAAATTCGACCGTTGTCTCGATTGATGCACCCGTCATCCATGACCTCCGAATCATGGAGACCTGTAGATTCAGACTACAGATGAATACGCAACTGTAATGCTTCTGTAATGGGTCCTCGTTCGTCAAGTCCCTTCTGAACGATATCTCATCGCCAGGATCATGCTTCTGTCCGTGGTAATTGGCGGAGAAGGCGACGCCCCGCCTGACCACAACCGATATCCCTGCTCTAAACCTAAACGCGTGGTCAAGCCCCCAATGGCGCGGCTAAGCCCGGTTCAACTTCACATTGACGTATAGTGCCTTTCGAAACAGATGGGGTGATTGGGGTCTCGACCCAGCCAGATGATGGCGGCTGCTCCTGTCGAAATGTGAAACGTGGTCGATGTGAGTCACCACAAACATTTGGAAGGAGCAGCCATGAAGTACTTTGCCGGGCCGGACGTGTCTTTGGAAGAGACCTCTATTCGCATTGTCGACGAGACTGGCCGGATCGTGAAGGAGGCAAGAGCGTTGAGCGATCCGCAGGCATTGTGTGACGCGCTGAAGGGGACCGGCTTGCCGCTTGAGCGGATCGACCTGGAAGCGTGCGACCACCCTTCGCGCCGTCGGAGCGATTCATCGCCTTGCCGAGCGGCTTGCGGAAAGCCTCCCACGGTAACACCGCATTCAGCTTCTCCAGCGGATCGCCGGCCTCGCTCAGTCGCAGATAGCGCTCGTCGATGTCCCAGAATCCCACCTGTCCCCGCATTCGCAGCCTCCCGCAAATCACAATGACAGTGAACCACGAAGCGGTCGAAATGGACGTTTTTCGGGGTGTCCACCTCCAAAACCCGCCTTCCATCACGACGGATCACCGCCGGCGCCTGACGAGGCTTGCCAAAAAGCGCCGCAACGGCGGCCAGATCGCCGCTTCAGACCGCCAAAAGCTCATCGCCCTGCATCAAGGCGGCTAATTCACGGAACTGCCAAACAAGGCTTAGCGTTGAAGTTCCACTCCTCAGAACGATTGGGGCGGCTTTGGAATACTTCTTATTCACGCACGATGAAGCGTGTTTGGAATGGTGCTCAATCTTTCCGCGCCACGCTCTGTCACTAAGACTTGTGCCCCTGTGCCAATCAAAAAGCCGTTTTCGCTGCACAAAATGTTAGGCATGTGCAAGGTCATACCTGGTTTAAGCACGTCCTCTGCACCCGGCTCCAAGCTGAGGTCGCCGCGTTCAGACCAATTTATACCCGTTTGGTACCCTGTTCGTTGGCGAAAGGCATTCTGACGACCGGAACGCTTGAGCACTTGGCGGCCGGCGGCGTCCACTTCATGCGCGGTCGCTCCTGGCTTAACTGCAGCAACCAGGGCCTCGATCACATCCTCAGCCAAAGCGTGCGTAGATTCTGTCTCAGGGTGCCGACCGAGCACGGCGGACCGGACAATACCTGCGGCGTACCCGTGCTTGGAAAATCCGACTTCAAAAAACGCCGGTTCGTTATTCTTGATTGCATGCCGGGTCACAGGACCATGCGGTAACTTTGTTCGCTCGCCAAGTAGCAACGTTGGAAGGCGCATCTCGATGTCACCATTCGTGTTGCTGGTATCTGCCGCAATGGCCGCCGACATACGCTCCAATACCTCCCGTTCGGTAATACCTTCTAGCAGAGAACTCTGAAAGGTTCGCACTGCTAAGTCGGTCATCCGCATGGCATCGCGCATGCACTGAAGCTCTAACTCGCTTTTCACCGCTGCCACCGCCGGGACAAGGCGCGTCGCATCGATAATTCGCATATCGGGTAGTTGCACTTGGATCGCACTGACGTCGGACGGCGCAAGGTTCCAGCAGCCGAGTTCAAAGCCCACCCGCTTGTTAAGCAAGTCGCATCGGCGAAGCACTGCAGCGCAAGTCGTGCCAAAATCGACCTGATGTCTATAGACTTCGATCCGATCAATGCAGCTATAAGCGCGAACTGCAAGCTCGTCGTATTCACGCACTAAGAATATCGGAAGCTGGCCGGGTACGAGTATCAGCGGAAACGGCCTGAAATACGCTCCGCTACCATCATATCCCGTTAGGTATCTGAGGTGACCTATAGCGGTCACCACAATCGCGTCTAGCTCGGCGTCCTGTACCTTTTCCAAAACCCTTTGCTGCCGACGCTCATACTCTGGTCGCGGGAAAGGAACACCGGTCATCGGAATCGTTGCGAATTCTGCAGTCATGAGCGCCTCATTGCGTTGGAAGTGTTGGCCGCCGACGAGCGAACAGCATTATGTTCCGGCTGTCTCAGCTCGTAAGGGGCGACTGAACGATATCGGGCTGCTTCCGTCAAACGCAGTTTTTATATTGTCGCCATCTTGGGCCGAGATGCATCAACACCAAGAGATCTGGAACAGAAATATGGATCGTGGTCGAGTAGCTCAGCCATTCGGCTTTCGCCCTCACAGATCCGGGCGGGCGGATTTCCCGCACCCGGCTCTTCCCGAGGGTAGCCCGCGCCATATCCGTGCTGCGCCCAAGTTCGAGTGATGCGCGGAGTTGGCAGGGGAAGCGCGCCGTCAGGGTCTCGAACTCCGACCAGCCCATGCGCCGGCTTTTCTGGCTGCCCCGTCTCAGACACCGTAGCCATATCCGGCGCATTTGCCGATGGAATCCGTTGAGCGCTGTGTGCGGCCTGCCGTAGTAGCCGTAGTGTCCACGCAGAACGGCGGCGAACCACCTGTGCTGCGCAGCCAGTGGCGCGTGCATGAGCCGCCAGGCATGCTGACGCAGCGCCGTCAGCTTGCGCGTCAGGCGTTTCCCTTCCGTCTTGTGCTTCACGATGAACCGGCCATCCCGGGTCCGCCCGCAGTAGTGGGTGAAGCCCAGGAAGGCGAAGGTCTCTGGCCGCAGCTTGCCACGCCGCTGTCGTGAGAGGGCCGCGAACCGCCCAAACTCGATCAGCCGCGTCTTGTCCTCATGGAGCGTCAGGCCAAAGCCGGCCAGCCGCGCCTTGAGGGCCAACAGCATCTCCGCCTTCTTCTCAAAGCCATGACGAAGTCGTCAGCGTAGCGCACGATCACAACACAACCGCGTCATGGCGACGTTGCCATTGGTGGGCCCAGAGATCGAGGACGAAGTGCAGGAGGATATTGGCGAGGAGCGGGCTGATGCCCGCCCCTTGCGAGGTGCCCTGTCCGTCTCTTGCTTCTCGCCGCTCTCAAGGGACGCCGGCTCGCAGCCACAACCCGATGAGCCGTAGAATACGAGGATCAGCGATCCTATGCGCCACCACTTGCACCCACAAACAGTCATCAGCTTGGCATGACGTACTCCACTGGAGTGGTGTAGCTGACGGCATTGGTCGCCGTGCTCTGCGGCATGGGCCGGAATTGATCAGCGCGCCATAGCCGGCAGGCTGATGAGCGGATCATCGCTCATCTGGCTGATGGTCTCAAGTATCGTGCAGTGCGCCCGCTGCACGGCCCATTCATCATTCTGTGCAAGCAGCAACGCGCCACCATCAAATCACGTCGGCTTGGCCGGCGTGCCGACCGGGCGGTAGAAGCGGTCAAACGCCTCATCAAACAGGGCCTACGGCGGCATCAACCCCGACAGCCGCACCAGCGGGTGCCTCATGTTGAGGAGCGCATCCAGGCGCTCGCGGAAAAGATCATTCTTGTCGCGTGATGGACCAGAGGAGGCATCGATAAAACACCGGGAAAGCAACGAGTCGGATTCGATTTCCCGCATTCTCCGATACTTCAAACCCCTTGGGAATCCATGTCTACAAGGCTTTCTGATGTTTTTCAGCGCCGACTAGGTAACGCTGGTGCCATCCATGAAGCGGATGCCGGGTCGGGCGACGCTGGGCGAAATCCATAGCGAGGCCGCGCACCGTCTGAAAGCCCGCCACGTAGACCGATCAGTCTTGGTGGCCAGCTCGGCAACTTGACCGAACCGTGCTGTACGGGTCAGCTCGTAGGTGCTGATGATAGCCTTCAATTCCAAATCAAGACTTCCAGAAAAATTTCGATCCGCCCCACCTTTCTCTCTGTTAGAACGTTCTGGCGAAGCGATGCGCTCATATCATTCTCCCACGAGCCACGCGATTTGATGCACGGTGCTGCCCAATTCCTCTTTGAGTGCGGCAAGCCCCACAACCCAGCGAACGCAGAAAGCGCCCACAGCCATGGGGCTGACATTTAGCCCGGAGGATTCAGTGCGCCCCGAGTGGAGTAGTCGATTGGTCTGGTAGCTGACGAGCGGCTCGGTCGGGCAACTGGCCGGGTCGAAGCCTCGTGACAAAAGCCGCCTTGGGCGGTTGAGCAATCTGGTGGGCCATAACGTGAGTGAAGCCTGATCAGGCCTCGAAAGTGATGATGTGGATGCCGACCCGCCTGAATTTCGGGGAAGGCCGCGCGAACGGGAAGCAATAGACATGTGCACCCGTTCGATCCGCCGGGTAATGGGCACGGCACGTGGCAAGGGTGATACGGGGTTGCGTGTTTCGGTAGTTCCCGGACACCCTTTTCGCTAACTCCTCTCGGTCATCTACATGAACCGGTTCCTGAAACATTGGCGGCTCACCGGATGTGAATCGGCGTGCAAAATTAGTTTTGGAAACGATCACGTAATTGCTGCCGTCGCTCCTTTGAACGAAGACTCGGCTGACGGCAAAAGCCGCCGACCATTGAGATCAAGGAGGCCGCAGTGAAGCAATATGTCGGACTGGATGGTGCGCCGTGACGGCGCGGGAGGTGAATATGGAATAGCCACCTCTCAAGCTTGCTGGTTTTCGACCGGCGGCTGTAATGCCGCCTCGCCCGCAGGAGCAGCGGGCGGAAGGGGGCCGAGAAGCCCGGCCGGGCGTCGCCGGTTGGGTGTCATAAGCAGATCGGCCTGAACTGTACCGGGTGCGGACCATCGGCCGCAGGCTGGGCTACCACAATGTCTATGGCGAGATAACGAAGTGAGCGCTGGAAGCCTCGGATTCAACCGGTAACGCCTCCAAGTTGCGCGATGGCGTGGGAGGTAAGAAGCGATCAGACGCGGTGGGGCTCGTCTATCCTCACTGCAGGGCGCGGACAACGCGTTCGAGACGGGGAAAGCTCTCATTGCCCTGTCTTCCGCATCGCCTGGGGTAAAGCTCACCGCCTACGGGCATGAAGGTTGGAAATCGGAACACGGGAACTTGGACTGTCTGCCCAGCATGGAACTGGGCTCGCCGCGACGGCCGGAGATGGACGGCACCAAGGGCGGAGCTTCCGTAGTAGTCGGAGCGCGGGAAAGCCGTGCACAGGGCGAAGGGAAGCAGGAAGACGGTAGACTTGCATGACGGAGGAGTGATCTGTGGACATGGATCACCAGGCCGACGAGGCCTGGGTACTCGGCGTTCAGCGCAAACTCTATCAGTGGAGTAAGGCAAATCCCGAAGATGCGTGGCGGGACATGTGGGGTTGGGTCACCGACCTGCGCATGTTGCGTCACGCCTGGCAGCGCGTAGTCTCCAATCGAGGCCGACGCACGGCTGGGATCGACGGGATGACCGTGGGCCGCATCCGGAATGGGATCGGTGAGCAACGCTTCCTCGAAGGGCTTCAGGCCGATTTGCGCTCCGGCGCATATCGACCCAGCCCTGCGCGGCGCAAGCTCATCCCCAAGGCCGGTAAACCAGGGCAATTCCGGCCCCTGGGCATTCCCACGATCAAGGATCGCGTCGTTCAAGGCGCGGTCAAAACACTTCTGGAGCCGATCTTCGAGGCGCAGTTTTGGCATGTCTCCTATGGGTTTCGACCCGGACGGAGCACGCACGGCGCCTTGGAGTATATCCGACGAGCTGCCTTGCCGCATAAACGCGACAAGGACACACGTCGGAACCGGATGCCGTATCCATGGGTCATAGAGGGCGACATTAAGGGCTGCTTCGATAATTTAAGTCATCATCATCTGTTAGAGCGGCTGCGCCAGCGCGTGGCTGACCGGCGGGTGACGAGGCTGGTCGGGCAGTTCCTGAAAGCCGGTGTTTTGTCGGAGGAGCAGTTCCTTCGCACAGACGCCGGCACGCCTCAGGGCGGGATTCTCTCACCGCTGCTCGCCAACATCGCGCTCAGCGCGATCGAAGAGCGGTATGAACGGTGGGTGTATCAACGCACCAAGGCCCATGCCGACCGCAAATGTGACGGGAGGACCGCGGCAGGCAGAGCGCGCTACTGGGATCGCATGGCTGGTCGCTGTGCGTTTCTGCCGGTGCGCTACGCCGATGACTTCGTGGTGCTGGTGTCTGGCACACGGGAGGATGCCATCGCGGAGAAGGCCGCGCTGGCGGACTACCTGCATCAGACCATGGGCCTTGAGTTGTCGCCGGAAAAGACGAAGGTCACAGCCATGACGGAGGGGTTCGAATTCCTCGGATTCCGCTTCATCATGCATTGGGACAAGCGCTACGGCTATGGCCCGCGCATTGAGATTCCCAAAGCAAAGGCTGCCAACCTGCGTCGAAAGGTCAAGGCATGTACGGGAACGAGTTCCACCCCGTGCAGTCTGGCCTCCAAGCTTCAGGAGCTCAATCCCATCCTGCGTGGGTGGGCGAACTACTACCGCCACTGCGCTTATGCCGGTCGGATGTTCACCAGTCTCGACTGGTACGCCGGCATGAGGATAGCGCGGTGGCTGCGGAAGAAACGCCCCAAAGCGCGGTCGCATGACATCTGGGCCTCATGCCAGCCCAGTGGTCGACGGCCAACGAGACGGCTTTGGCGCGAGGGAATGGTCGAGCAGCATATGCTCGCCTGGACCCCCGTTTGCCGCTTCCGTCTCGCATGGATGGATACGCCTGACTTTGCCATGTCTGCTGGAGAGCTGGGTGCGTAACGAAAGGCGCATGCCCGGTTCGGGGAGAGGCGGTGAGAAACCGGCCGCTGAAAGGCGGCGCGGCGCTTACCGCCTACTCTACTGTCGCAGAGGGAGACGAGCGTCTGCGTGGTCGATGATGCTGGAAAGACGGTGTTCCAGAGAAAGGCGAAGTCCGATCCGGGAGCCTTGACGGAGTTGCTGCGTAAACGTGCGCCTCACGCCGAGCGCATCGGATTTGGACGGGTGCCATGTCCAGCTGGCTCTGGCACGAGCTGAAAAGGGTCGGGTTGCCGGTCGTCTGCCTTATGCTCGGCATGCAAAGGCAGCGCTTTCAGTCCGAATGAACAAGAGCGATGAGAACGATGCCCGCGGCCTGACCGAACTGGTTCGCGTCGGCTGGTACCGGGAAGTGAAGGTCAAGAGCGCAGAGAGTCAGGCCACCCGGTCCATGCTCGTCGCACCGTCAAGACTTGTCGAGATCCGTCGAGACCCTCGAAAATCAGACACGGTCCATGCTGAAGGAATATGGGCTGCAGTTCGGTCGATTGATTGGGTCACAGTTCCGGCGAAAGGTTTGGGAACTGGTTGCTGACGGCCATCCGCTTCGCCCTGGTTCAGGCGCTTCTGTCTGTCCATGAGCAGGCCTGCTGTGAACAGGAGAAGCTTGATCGGCAGGTCCGGCATCTCGCTCGTGAAGACGAAGTCACACGCAGGCTGATGACAGTCCCCGGCATCGGCGTGATGACCGCGCTTACCTTCCGCCACACGATCGACGATCCCGCGCGCTTTCGCTCGGCTGCCAATGTAGGTGCCTATCTCGGCCTGACGCCGCGACGAAAGCAGTCCGACGAAACGGATATCAAGGGCCGCGTCTCACGTTGGGGAGATCGACTGTTGCGAACCTATTTATACGAGGCGGCCAGCGTGCTCCTGCACCGGACGAAGAAATGGTCCACACTGAAAGCCTGGGGGATGCGTCTGTCGAGACGGATCGGCTTGAAGAAGGCAAAGGTGGCGGTGGCACGGAAGATCGCAGTTCTGCTCCATTGCATTTGGCTTGACGGCACCAGCTTTGAGTGGGGTAACGAAAAGAAGGCTTAGTTGCCTCCACCCCAAACGAGTTCTCGGGCCGCTCAGCGCGGAACTCGTGATGTCCCCGCCGGGACGGTGGTTGCGGCGACCTCGGTCAAACGGCTGACAGCAGTTTACCTGCATCTCGTTGGAAACGTTGAGGCGCCCGACCCGAACATCATCATGAATTAAAGGGCCGTTTGACAATGGAACACGCTTGCCGGCCTATTGAGCGGTCGACAACGACGTCTATGACCGTGTTCGCACCTTCCTGCGCAACGGCACAAGGTGCAGGGACGCGGCACACAGCGTTTCTCTGACGACATTGTCTTCGGAAAACTTGGTGTCCTGCGTCTTCGACGCGTGCACATTGGACCGCCGGCGTGTGCCTCACGATGAAACCAGTCGGAAAGCCAGGATGCGGGAGCGACGGCCAACCAGTTCCGGCTGTTCCTGCATGCCGGCGTCTATTGGCTGATGTGGGGCCTGCGCGCTGCGATGCCGAACGCTCGAGCTTTGCCGTCGCCCAATTCGACACGCTGCGATTGCGCCTCATCAAGATCGCCGCGCGGGTGGTCGAGATGAAAACCCAGATCCGCCTGCACCTGCCGACATCCTGCCCCGGCCAGCGTATTCTGCGCATCGCCCTCGACCGCATCCCGCGGCTCGCGACATAGCCACAGGGCGTAGACGCCCCGAACCGAACCCGCCGACAGCGACCTGCAAACCCCCGCCTTCCATCACAACGGATCACCGCCGGCGCTGACGAGGCTTGCCAAAAAGCACCCACCGGCCGTCTGATCGCCGCTTCAGGCCGCCAAAAGCTCATCGCCGTGCATCAAGCGGGTTAGCTGACGCGAAATCGAGGCTGCAGTCTCGAAGGGGATCTCTCGGAGATGCGTGATGAGATATGCCGCGATGACACTTTCCGCCCGCGAGAATGTCGCCTGCCGCTCCTCGATCTTCTCGACAAAGGGGAAGGCGGCAGGCGCTGGCTGGGGCGCTTCTGGCCGCTCATCCGTTCAATCGTCCATAATTGCGCATGACCGCCTTTAAAGCATCATGGTCGATGGCTGCGACGCGCCGATTCTCGCGTCCCACCATTGGTTCGGCTGCCACAATGGCATTGATAATTGCCTCTTCCACGGATTGCGCCGTTGCCTCAAACATTGAGTCGAGCCTGTTGTTCGGTAGGAAAGCGAGGTCGCCCAGTACGGGTGCGGCCGCCGACTGGCTCTTGGTGAGGTTTGCCGTTGAGAAGGCAAGGCACAGATCGCCGGAGCCGTCCCCTGATGGTGTTCCGGTTCGGCCGATGCCAAGACCGGCGCGCCGCGCGAGCCGTTCCAGTTGGGTGGGCATAAGAGGTGCGTCGGTCGCAACGACGACGATGATCGAGCCCTGCTCGCCGGCCCAGAGTCGGTCCGCAGTGAGGTATTCGCCAACCGGGACGCCAAGAACCTTCAAGAGAGGACGACTGCCAAAATTCGCTTGTACGAGGCATCCGATCGTATAGCTCTCACCGAGCAGTTCTACGATGCGGGACGACGTTCCTGTGCCTCCCTTAAATTCGAAGCAGATCATCCCGGTTCCACCGCCGACATTGCCTTCGGCCAACGGGCCGCCGGAAGCGCCATTCAGAGCCTCCATCACATGCGCCAGCGTGACATGGAAGGCGTTCATGTCGTTGAGATAGGCGTCGCACGTCTCGGCCACGACAGGCAGCATCCAACTATATGCCCCAAACCCTATGTCGGGCTTCTCAATCATCCATTGCAGCATCGCCTGATGAACTGTTCCAAGGCTATGGGTGTTCGTGATGCCAATAGGCCCTAAGAAATATCCAGCTTCCCTAATCCAGTGTGTGCCCGTCATCTCGCCGTTTCCATTAAGCGAGTGAAAGCCTGCCCATACGGGGGCCTTCAGCGGCCCGGAACGACCCCGCGGAAGAATGGCTGTGACGCCGGTGCGCGCCGGCCCGTTACCCCCTCCATAGGAGTCGCTGGTAACGGTGGCATAGCCCACCTCCACACCGGCGACATCCGTGATGGCGTTGAGGGGTCCGGTGGTTCCAGAAAAAGGCAGTCCCAGGTCGCGCGCCCTCAGCTCTGCCGAAGCTCCCAATGTCGAGCGCTGAATGACTTTCATTGAGGTGTCCTCATTTGTTGGGGTCCTTCACCTGCGTAACCCTAGCAACCATTCATATAGTAGAATAATATTCATTGATAAATGATATCCTTGTCCCATACTCCTCGGAGCGCCGGACTTTAATGCAGAATCGGGCGGGTGAGACCTTGTCGGTGCGCTTGACGATTTCCAGTGTGAACTTGCAGCGCGCCCCTCAGATTGGGTCCGGCATAGCCGCCATCGGCGAAGACGTGGCTCAGCATAGATATCGCGGCGCTGGCTGCGCCTCGACCGGCGGAGGACTAAAGATGCTGTTCGACCCACCGTCTACTGGGACTGAACATCTGACATTCCTGATCGCGCCTCACTACTACATCGGATCACTCAAGTCATCTATCTGTGCTGCGACCGAGAATTCAGGATCCCCGACATACGATCGAACGGATCTTGAGCCAAGCGTCGTCAAGACCTCGTTAGGTATGGAACCTATTGCTTTGGCGAGGTCATCGAGCGATTGCGATGGGCCACAGATCTCGACCAGATCACCGAGCGACGGCTTTAGGTCAGCTGCCGAGCTAAGATCAATGATCGAGGTGTCCATGGAAACCCGACCGATGACGGGAGCCGACCGACCTTTATAATAGACCTGAAGTCGATCCCGATCGCCTCCAAGACTTGGGTACCGCGGATAGCCGTCTGCATAGCCCAAAGAAATCACCCCGATCAGGCTGTCCTTTTCAAGCCTGTAGGCCCGTCCATAGCCCACATACTCTCCATGCCGATGTGTCTTCACTTGGAGGAGCCGTGCATTCACAGTAACAACTTGTCGAAACGGGTTATTGTGGCTCGCGAAAGGGTTGCCACCGTAGAGACCTATACCCGGACGAACTAGGTCAAAATGGGCACTAGGGCCGAGGAAGCACCCTGCCGAGCCGGCGAGCGAGGCCCGCCGGAGCTTTCCGAACTCCTTTCGGACCTCCCAGAAGGTCTCGATCTGTTCTCTATTGCGAGGATCTGAAGGCCGGTCGGCGCAGGCCAAGTGGCTCATGATCAGATCGAAATACTGTGTGCGACCTTCGATCAGCCGTTTCAGAGCGCCCAGCTCCTCGACTCGGAAGCCGAGCCGATTAATCCCGGTGTCCACATGCAGAGCGGCTCCGCCCATCCAGGCTTCACGGTCGCAGAATTGGATCCAAAGCCGAACTTGACGCTCCGAGGTGAGTACCGGCTTGAGCTTGAACGTCTTGTAGGCTGGCTCAGTGCCAGGAAGAAGTCCGTTCAGAACATATGTCTCAACAGTGCTGTGCTGGCGGAGTTGAGTTCCTTCTCGGAGATGGGCCACGAAGAAAGTGGCGCAACCGTGCGAGGCCAAGTGGCGAGTGACCGCATCGAGACCAGTTCCATAGGCGTCGGCCTTGACTACAGCCGCAACATTAGCTCCAGGGCAAAGAGTTCGGAACTCATTGAAGTTCCGGGCAAGATTGCCGAGCTTGATCGTTATCTCGAGCGAATGGCAGTGGAGCATTGGTCTTCTGCACTGATAGCAACATTCCGTGAGGCGCGAATGGGAATTAGGATGCCACTGTTGATGGCAGTCCGTAGCGGATGCGACTCGTCTCGATCTTACGGGTCTCTTCTAGATGCCGTTGATACATCTCATTGGAGGCAGCCAGCCGAATGATGTGGTGAAGGTCGAAGCCGGCTTTTGCGAGCATTTTGGGAAAGATACTTCCCGCAGTCAGCCCCGGGACCACATTGACTTCGAAGAAGTAAACACGTTGCTGCTCGTCAAGGATGAAATCGAGTCGCCCGAATGTATGTAGCTTGAACTCCCTAGCAATCTGCGTGGAAACCGAGGCGACACGAGTTTGTAGGACGTTCTCTACGTCATGGAACTCAACAGAGTAGCTTCCCTTCTGCGTCTTCTGATCGTATCCCAGGAAGCCTGAGGGACTGTTGATCCGCGCAACTGGAAGCGCCGTAATCTCATGGCGGTCGATTAAGACGCCGCAGGTGTACTCCGTTCCAACAATTCGCTCCTGGACCAAGAACGAGGGGTCATAAGGAGCGATCCGTTCGGAATAGGAACGGAGGCCATCCTCTGAGAGCTCGTCTGTGCACTCGGTTAAGAAGGATCCTCCAAGCGTGTTAGGTTTGAGGACACACGGGCCAGCAAGATGCCGTAGCGCCTCTGCGATGCCGGCTTCGAGATTGCCTTGGGAGACGTGGACCATCGGTATGGGAGTTAACTCGGGGCAAAGTCGATTGGCAACTACGCTTTGCAGATACTTATCTGCTGAGAGCATGGCCGCAGTCTTGTCGCCAAAGCTACCTGGAATGTCGTGGAATTGGGCAAGAGCCTGAATTTGGCCATCCTCTCCGTCCTGACCCTGAAGAAGTGAAAAGACAAAAACGCCGTCGCTCTTGAGTAGATGAGCGAGAGAAGCGAGCGGATGCGTCTCGGCGCGAGTCGCGAACTCGTCGTGCTTGGGAAGGCAATCCCCTTCCAGCACAAGCCTGAGTACGTCCCCAAATCGGGAGATGTAGTAGATGGATACCGGTGAAATATTCGCGTCGGGAGCATTGTTTAGAACGTCAGCGACGTGATTATACATCGCAATCGACCAGTCGTGCTCCACGGACCGGCCGCCATACATGAGCGCCAATTGCATACGAGATTACCTTTCGAGGTGAGTTGCAGGGTCAGCCTTATGGTTGGGCTCGGAACACGAGGAGCATCCGGATTAAACAGGACGGGCTCTGCTTGGTATACCCTCAGTGTTTAGTCCGACCTCTTGAGCTATCAGCGATTGGCTCGACTCGGGACTTTTAGGCGTTGCCGTCACGAGGCCCTTCGCCAACCGCGAACGTCATCGTTCCATCATCCCTGACTCCGGCATCGTAGAACATGCGGTCGCGGACAGAATTGTCTCGGTTGAACGTCAGCACTCGCGGTTTCATGTCTGCGATCTGATGCTTATCAATATATGCGGAGGAGCAAATGATTATCTCATCTCCGACTTGGCAGGTGCGAGCAGCGGCTCCATTCAGCACACAGCAACGAGAACCCCTCTCACCGTAAATGACGTACGTGCTGATTCGCGCGCCTGAAGCCCTGTTCCAGATCTCAACGAATTCGAGCGGAAGAATACCTGCTTCATCGCAGTGATCTGGATCAAGCGTTATTGAACCGTGGTAGTTCAGATCCGAGTCTGTCACGGTGATGCCATGAAACTTGGCGGCAACGATTTTTCTCATCTACAGATTTCCTCTTTCGGTTATGTATCGCCACGCCGACGAATGAGGGCAGTAACCTTGGCCGCACGGGCGGGATAATCGATGGGCTGCGATATGTTGAAGAGCAACGTTCAGAAGAGCGCTCATCACGACGGAGACCTCGGCCATCGCACGTCAGCATGAGGAGACGGTCAGGCCTAGGTTGGCCCGCTATCAGGTGAAAGGCTTTGCAGAGCTGGCCAGTGCCCCCCTTGCCGTAGGATGCGATCTGACGCTGACCTGACATGTTCCTATTCTTGCTCCATCGACCGCTTGTCACCTACGACACGAATGCCGGACCGCAGCTCCCGCTGCCTCGCAACGAATGTCGCAACACTCGTGCCAATTTTGGGTGATCGAGCGAAGAAAGAATTCTGTGCTTGCCTTTCAGCTATTTAGCCTGGGGCCAAACATGAGATTGGTTTACAAACTTAAGTCGCGAACCCGACAAACCGGCAGGAGGTGTCGGATGGTGTTGTCCAAACCGGATAGAAGGGCGACGGAGTGGACCGGATAGAAAGGTGACAGGTTCTTGTAGCTGGAAGGGCTGGCGATGGTTTTGGCGAGAGACTGATAATGTTATGGGCGAGCGGCTTTGGTTTGTGTGCTGTGCGGAGCTTTCGGGATATCGCGCAAGACCGGCTACAAGTGGCGCAAGCGTTATGAGGAGCAGGGTCCGGCGGGTCTGGATGATCGTAAGCGCGAATTTGACCGCACCTTTTGCTATTGAGTGCACTGAGGCTAAGGCATGAGAAGCTATACGGGGAAGCGGGGAGGTGGCACAGTTCGTCGGACCATCACCCGAAGAATAGACTATCATGTCCAAAGTCGACGATCTCAGTCGATCAATCAGATCAAGCTCGCACTGTGCTCGTCGTTGTAGAAATGAGTCAAAATAACTGGCCGGTGGCCGGAATGCTTCCCGGCGTTCAGCGACACCCCCCAGAAACTCGATCCCAATCCCAATGCATTGCCCGGTTTGATCACGCGTTGACGGGCGCGCATTTCTCCACCGCGTGAGCTTGGCGACGGAGTTGACCTTCATCTTCACCTCGAGTTCAGTCACCGCGCCGCCTCGCCACACGATCCTGAGCAGAGCAACGTCGCGCTCGCCGCGATCAAGAACGACCTTTTCGATCAGGCACCGCAATAGCGCCTTGCGATGAGCATCCGTCGTGGCGTCGCCCGCCCAGATCTGCGGCAGGCAGCCGGACAGGGCGACTACCTTGCTGTTGAGGGACTTGCCCAACGCCAATTGCGCAACAGGCTCAGCCGAAGCTTGCCGGGCAAGGGCTTCCTCGGCAGCGCGGACTTCGCTCAATGCGGTGTCTCATGTTCTGGTGTCGAAGTATGCCGACCACCTTCCCCTATATCGTCAGGCCCAGATCTACGCCCGCCAGGGCGTCAATCTCGACCGTTCGACACTCGCCGACTGGGTGGGCAAGGCAGCTTTCCTGCTTCGTCCTGTGCATGAGCGGCTGTACGAGAGGCTGAAGGCATCAGACAAGCTCTTCGCGGACGAGACCTCTGCGCCTGTGCTTGATCCGGGCCGGGGCGGACCAAAACGGGGCAGTTGTTCGCCTATGCCCGAGATGACCGACCTTGGGGCGGAATGGACCTAGCCGAAGCGTCGGCGCTCGTTCGCGAGGTCAGGTAGCCGACCACGCAGCTCCGTCTCTGGCGGTCGGCGAGACTGGTAGCGGACCATCTTGCGATCGGCGCCGACGAAGGAACAGGCCCGACGCTCGGATAGGCCCATGACGGCCTGCAGATGCGCTACAGCTTTCCGCTTGGCGGCGGGGGCCTTACCGTTAATGGGATGGGTCCGCCCCGTCCTCCCGCAGCATCATCTGGGCAGTCACAACAAAGGAGGTTGCAATGTCCCCACGCAATGCGCCGCGCCCTGCGGCCGTCTATGGTGTCGATATCGGCAAGAGCATCTTCCACGTCGTCGGCTTGGACAGCGACGTGCGCTGGATCGCAATGGATCGCCAGGAGACTTCAGGCACTGGGGCACAGGGTTCGCCTGATCCCAGCGCAGTTCGTGAAGCCATACGTCAAGTCGAACAAGAGCGACATCATCGATGCCGAAGCTATCGCCGAAGCAGCCACGCGGCCGACGATGCGATTTGCCGCGATCAAGAGCGAGGAGCAATCCGACCTCCAAGCTTTGCATCGGGTGCGCGACCAGATGATCGGCACGCGAACCCGTCTGATCAACCAGATGCGAGCATTCTGCCTGGAATACGGCATCGCATTGAGACAGGGCGCCGGACTGTTCAAGCTCGACTTGCCACTGGTTCTCGATGACCTTTCGAATGACCTCACGCCGGCAATGCGCAAACTGCTCGTGGACCTGTTCGCAGATCTGCGCCAGTTGGAGCAGCGCATCAACGACGTGACGAGGGAGATCGCAGCGATCGCAGACCGAGAAGATGTTGCCCGCCGGCTCATGACGATCCCCGGAATCGGAGCATTGGGAGCCACCGCGCTACTGGCGGCCGTCGGCACCGGATGCCAGTTCCAGAAGGCTCGCGACCTGGCCGCATGGCTGGGGCTGGTCCCTCGAGAATACTCGACCGGAGGCAAGCAGAAGCTACTCGGTATCAGCAAAGCGCGGGAACCGCTACGTTCGCAAGCTGCTCGTTCATGGCGCGCGATCATGCTTCCGTCACCTGGATCGAACCCGGGATCGCCTGGGAAGCTGGCTTGACGGGTTGCAGAGCCGTATGCACCCGAACAAAGCTGTTGTCGCACTTGCCGCCAAGATGGCGCGCATTGTCTGGGTTGTCCTGACCAAGCCGGGAGCGCTCTACGAACGCAGGGACCCTGCTTTCGCCTGACGCTCCGGCTCGATTGCAAGGCTCGGGAACGAAACAGTGGATCAGCATGCCGTAACCCCTGTGCAAAAAAGCGGGCTTCGTGCCCGAACCATTTATTGGGAACGGCGTGCGCGGATCTCATCATGGCCTGGCTGCAACAGCAGCTCACTCGCGAGAGGCCGGATACATTTACGCAACTGGAATCGTCATCGGCGATGTCGCGAACCCTTGCACGGACGGGGCGGACCATACATTTTTTGACAGAAGCTCGCGCAATGCCGAGGCTTCGAGCATCTGGTCGGCGAGCAGCTTCTTCAGCTTGGCGTTCTCGTCTTCCAGTGCCTTCAGCCGTTTGGCGTCAGAGACGTCCATCCCGCCATACTTGGCCTTCCAGTTATACAGCGTCGCCTCCGAGACCCCGTGCTTGCGGGCAAGATCGCGCGCCTTCGCACCCGCCTCATGCTCGCGCAGAACCGCGATGATCTGCTCTTCCGTAAACCGCTTTCTCTTCATCAGTCCGTCCTTCAATCAAGGCCCGGACTCTAATCTCAGATGGAGGAAACTCTCAGTGGCAGGTCAGGTAAAGCAGTCTATGGCTCTACCCGTCCAATCACCGCAACGCGCGTTTCGCCCATCTCCATGTCGGCGCTCCAGTTCTCTCGCGAACCAGGAACCGTGTCCCAAATCCTTCCTCCATTTGCCGGACATAGAGGCTGAGCGCGCTCTTTGCGACATTCAATTGTGCAGCGGCCCGGGTGAAACTTCCCGCTTCGGAAACGCCCACGAAATATTTGATCTGTCTTAATTCCACCATCCGGTTCCGCAGCGAGGTCAACCGTTTCTCTGCTCGCCTCAGCTTTTATTCTCACTTACGTTATCTCGAAACCAGATGGCTGGAAAGTAAAAATTATATTGGAGTGTATTCGGTGGCGCTTGGCATACTAAAGGGCGACGGCGAGAATTCGCACGAGAGAATTCGCAGATGAGTGGACGCGGCCTCTTTCCATTAGCGGCATGCCGACGAACGTGGATTTAGAATTGAGCGGCCTATGGAAAGTTCTGTGACAGTTATCGACGTGATTCTCGCTCCCGGCAACGGAAGCTTTTTTTATGATGATCAAGCGGCCATCCGGGCCGGCGTCGCCTCGGATGGGTTTCGATATGTGGGCACAGCAGTAACGCCCGGCTTTACAACTATTCGGATGCCGTCACGTTCTCTCAGTATCGGCCTCGTTTTATCCGACGGAACGATCGTCTGGGGCGATATGATGAGCGTGCAGTATTCGGGTGCAGGCAGTCGCGACCCGCTTTTCCACACGGAAAGGATCGAGGCCCTCACGAGATCCGTTGTAGTCCCCCGGCTCCTTTCCGTTGACGTTTCCAATTTCTTAGAGACCTGCAGCCATGTGCTCGCCTATCATAGCGGCAGCCGGCTTCCGCTTTCTGTCGAATACGGTGTGAGCCAGGCGCTTCTTAGAGCTGCTGCGCATGTGGCCCGTACGACGCTCGCCGAGGTAATCTGCTCTGAATTCTTCCTTCCTTTGCCGACAAAGCGCGTTCCTCTCTATGCGCAGAGCGGGGACGCCAGGGAAATCAACGTCGACAAGATGATACTCAAATCTGTCGACGTGCTTCCGCACGGTCTGATCAATTCTCGCGACAAGTTCGGCCCGTCGGGCGAAAAGTTCCGCCAGTTTGTGAAATGGGTAGCAAAGCGCACGACTGAAATTGGAGAACCCGGATACCATCCCACGCTTCACTTCGATGTTTACGGCTGGATCGGCCTGGAGTTCGGAATGGATGCGGGCAAGATCACGGACTTCATATGTTCGGTTGCCGATGACGTGCCGGACTATCGTCTTCACATAGAGTCTCCGGCCGACTTTGGATCAACGGACGCGCAGCTGGATGAGTACGTGAAGATTGTGAATCTTCTCGACGCGCGGGGCTCAAACGCCCGCATTGTCGTCGACGAGCAATGCAATACGCTTGATGATATCCGACTCTTTGCTGAAGCCAAGGCGGCTCATATCGTGCAAATCAAAATGCCCGACGTAGGATCTGTTGCCGACACGGTATGGGGAGTGCTGGCGTGCAAGGAACATGGCGTCGGTGCCTACGTCGGCGGAAGCTGCAGCGAAACAGATTTATCGGCAAGAGTCTCCGCACATGTCGCAGTTGCCACTCAAGCTGACATGATATTGGCTAAGCCTGGGATGGGTGTCGACGAAGGCATTTCCATCGTGGGTAATGAGCAAAATCGCCTACTTGCCGTTCTTGCTCATCGTCGATCCCAAACCCAGAATTCGTTGTAGAAAGTGCTCCAATGAGGAATAACCTCAAGGACATCACCGTGATCGCAGTGGAGCAGGCTGTCGCCGCTCCCTACGCGTCGTCTAGGCTGGCTGATGCAGGCGCGCGCGTGATCAAAATCGAGAGGCCAGAGGGTGACTTCGCCCGAAACTATGACAAGTTGGTGCTTGGGCAAAGCGCCTATTTTGTCTGGCTTAACCGCGGTAAGGAATCGGTTTGCCTCGATCTACGAGCTGAGGCCGATCGGATAGTGTTGGAGTCGCTTATCGCGACAGCGGATGTCTTCATTCAGAACCTGAAGCCAGGCAGTATCGACAAGCTCGGCTTTGCACCGGCAGATCTCCGTAGACGCTTCCCGCGCCTCATCACCTGCGATATTTCCGGCTTCGGAGAAGGCGGCCCGTTCTCTCACCTCAAGGCCTATGACCTTATCGTTCAAGCCGAATCAGGTCTCAGCGCCATTACCGGGACCAAAGAAGGGCCAGCCCGCGTTGGCGTGTCGGTGTGCGATATCTCGGCCGGCATGACGGCGCATGCGGCCATTCTAGAGGCACTCTTCAGCCGAGAGCGAACGGGCGAGGGAGCGTCGATACACGTGTCACTGTTTGACGCCATCGTGGATTGGATGAATGTGCCGATTTTGCAACACGACTACAGCAATTATAAGACCGTTCGCGCTGGGGTAACGCATCCCTCACTTGCACCTTACGGGGCGTATCGTTGTGCGGACGGGAAAGATATCATTTTCTCGGTTCAGAACGATCGCGAATGGGTGAACTTCTGCGCATTGTTCCTGAAGAAGCCCGAGCTCACGCGCCAACCAGGTCTTGCCAACAACATGGAACGGCTGGGCACACGTCACCTGCTCGACGAAATTATCCAAGCACACTTCTCTCATTTGTCCAGCGGAGAAGCAATGCAAGAGCTTGAGGCCGCGGGCCTGGCATACGGCCGATTGCGCGACATCCCGGCAGTTGCTGAGCACCCGCACGTTCGCAGAGTTCCCGTAGCCACGCCTGAAGGCACGGTGAACGTGATTGCGCCTGCCGCAATCTTTAATTGCGAGCAGCCCTCTTTTGGCCCTGTTCCGGCGCTAGGCGCCCACACGGCTCGTATTCGAGAGGAACTGGACGGGTGAACCGTCCCTGCCGTTTCAAAACCCTTTCCGTGGCCATTTTGCCCCACCTAGGTCGGGACTGTGGAATGTATTGCGCGGCGTGTTGTTCCCTGCCGCAAGCTGGATTGATGTCATGGTTGCCATTCCACATTGGAGATCTCTTCTTTTCGTTCCGGCCCACAGCCGCAAATATATAGCATCGGCGCATGAGCGAGGAGCTGACGGCGTTATCCTCGACCTCGAGGACTCGGTACCGCAAGACCACAAGGAGGAAGCGCGGCGACAACTTTCCGGGGGCGTCGCCAAAGTGGGGCGCCAAGGTGCTTCAGTCTTGGTCAGGGTCAATCATGACCTTTGTGCCTTGGCAACGGACCTCGACGCGGCTGTCGTATCGGGGGTGGATGGCCTGGTATTGCCCAAGGTGGAATCGGCGGATTGGGTCATGGAAGTCGGCGACGCCGTCACCAGGCTGGAGCAAAAGAGGGGGATCCCTTCTGGCAAGGTCAGGTTCCTTGCTCAAATTGAGAGCCCGCGTGCTCTCCAACGGTTGCCAGATATTGCATCCTCCGATCCCAGAATGGCGGCCATGGCGCTCGGCCCAGAGGATTTCTGTGCCGCTGTGGGCGGTTCTCCGGATTTCGATCTTCTCTTGCAGCCAAACTTACAGGTGCTGTTTGCTGCACGGGCGGCTGGCCTGCTTCCGTTGGGCTTCGTCGGGAGCATTGGTGAGTTTCAAGATACGGAAAAGCTGCAACAATGCGCAGCTCATGCCCGGCGGCTTGGGTTCGCCGGTGCCCTCGCCATCCACCCTGCTCAAGTCAAGGTGTTTAATGAAGCGTTCTCGCCTTGCGAAGCGGAGATCGAATGGGCACAAAGAGTAGTCGAGGCGGAACACGCTGCTTCGAAGAATGGTCTAGGCGCCTTCGTGGTGGACGGCAAAATGATCGACCCTCCCATCATTCGGCGGGCTCTGCAGACCCTAGCTCTAGCGGGAAAAGTGGTTCCTTCCAGCGCCGAAACTTAATGTCGCGTCAGGCAAAGTCCGTTTGACACTCGATCGTGTTTGCCATCTCGGTTCGCGATTGATATCATTGTGGCAACGCTTCACTGGACGCATCTAAGTCGTGGAAAGATACTTTGTCGGCGTGGTGGAGGCGGGCAGCTTTACAAAAGCTGCCGGGCTTCTTACGCACAAAGTGCACTGAGTTTGCACGTCCGGCAGCTTGAAGAAGGGTTCGGTATTCAACTACTGGTCTGAGACCGGACCGGGGTGACAGATGCAGGGCAGAAGCTACTCTATTGAGCCCGCAAGATCCTCACGGAAATCCAGCTGACAGAAGCTGATCTCACCAGTAAAAAGGCGTCGCCGACCGGAGAAGTCATCATCGGCATCCCTCTGGCGCTGCCCGCGTCTTGAGCGCGCCTCTGCTGGAGGCCGTGAGGAATGAGCTACCTAGAGTTTCACTCATAATGGTCGAAGGCATGACGGGGCCTTTGGAAGAACGGATGGCAGCTGGCCGTTTTCCTTTAGCGATCCTCTACAGAACGGAGGAAAACATCGGCCAAACGACGCCTTTGGCACGCGAAGAATTCTGTCTCGTGGCCCCTCCGGGCGAGCGACCTTTCGAGGATTCCATCCGCCTTTCGGATTTGCACGCCTTCCCCTTGGCGGTACCTATGCGCAACAACAAAGGCTCTCGCCCAAAGTGAATGGCTGAAGGCGCATGAGAACCTGATCGTCACCGGCCAGACCGGCACCGGCAAGTCATGGCTGGCCTGCGCCTTCGGTCGGCAAGCGGCGCGGCTTGATCATTCCGTGCTCTATGTGCGCGTGCCGCGCCTGTTCGAGGATCTGGCGCTCGCCCGCCTCGATGGCCGCTTCCCGTGCCTTATCGACAAACTCAACCGCGCGCAACTGCTCGACGACTTTGGAACCCACAATCCCTCGGTCAGATGTAAGCGTGAAGCTCATCCCATCTGGCGCGGCATGAGATGATGGGCGAGAGATGACACTGAAGGAGCCGAGGAGCTTGCAGTGTCAATTTCTATGTCTGCGCCTATGTCCTGATGATAGAAGCTTCCATGTCCTTGAGGCGGTTCCGAACCGGCTGGAGGCAAGCCCGCAGCGTCCGCGGCGGCGCTGGTCGGGGTTGTGTGCGTCAAGTTCTGCAAAAAGGGGTGGCCACGATGCTGGTCATGCGGCTTGGCGTAGAGCGAGCTTCTTGTGCTCGCGCAGGTCGTCCATGTTGATGTAGCGGTTGGCCTCCATCCAGTTCTCATTGGTTTCGACGGCCAGCGCCCTGACGAGGCGCAGGCAGCTTTCGGCGTTGGGGAAGATGCGCACGACATAGGTGCGCCGGCGGATTTCCTCGTTGAGGCGTTCCAGCATGTCGGTGGACTTTAGGTGCTTGTGGTGCTGGCGCGGCAGGCAAAGGAAGGTCAGCGTGCATTCGATGGTCTCCTCCACCCAGCTCGTCAGTCGCGGATAGCGGGCGGACCATTTGGACAGCCATGTGGCGAGATCGGCCTTGGCGTCGGCGAGATCGCGCCGGTCGTAGAGCCATCTGAGTTCCTGCAGGCAATCGTCGCCGTGCTTGCGCGGCAGGTGATCGAGCGCGTTCCTGAGGAAGTGCACGTAGCAGCGCTGCCAGGCGGCTTCGGGGATCACCTCGCCGATCGCCGCGACCAGGCCGGCATGGTCGTCGGACACGGCAGTTCGACGCCCTTGAGACCACGTCGTTTCAAGTCGACGAGGAAATCCCTCCAGGCCCGAGCGGCTTTCGCGATTGGCCATTTCCACTGCCAGGATCTGGCGCCGCCCATCCCAGTCGATGCCGACCGCGATCAGCACCGCCTGGCTCGTGACGATGCCGGCCTCGCGCACCTTCTCGTAGCGGGCATCGAGGATGAGATCGGCAAAGGGCTCCTGAAGCGGGCGCTCGGCAAAGGCCTTCAGGCTCTCGTCCAGCCGCTTGTTGATGGCCGAGATCGACGAGGCCGAGAACGCATGGCCGCACAGCTCTTCGGTGATCGCTTTGACCTTCCTGGTCGACACGCCCTGCACATACATCTCCGCAAGCGTCGCCACCAAGGCCCGCTCGGAACGCTGGTAACGCTCGAACAATTCCGTGGAGAAGCGGCCCGCCCGGTCCTGCGGAACCCGCAGCTCAAGCTTGCCGACCCGCGTAACAAGGGTACGGCCGTAATAACCCGAGCGATAGCTGAGACGCTCCGGCGTGCGCTCGCTCTTCGAAGCACCCAGCGCCTCGTCCATCTCGGCCTCGAGTACCTCCTGCATCAACGCGCGGATCACCTCGTGCAATCCATCCGGGTTCGAAAGCAGAATGTCTTTGACGGCAGCGCTGGCGGTCTTACTTTCTGTCTTGGTCATGGTGGCGTTCCTTCCAGGGAATCGGTGACGTTGAACATCACCAGCCTGCCATGACCGCCCTCTCTCAGCGAATTTGCAGAACTCTCAGCACACTACCCTGGTCGGCGGAAGCGAAGGCACGGCTGATCGAGGGAATCACAGATCAATGCGCCGGTCCAACACCCGCGCACAGGTCTCGCTTTAGAGCACGTCCTGTTTAATCTGGGTCATATCCTGCGGCCTTGAAGTAATTTGCGCATTCGTCCGGTGTGAACTTGTCGAGGAGGTTGCCTACCAGCCAGCCTTTGCCGCGTCTCTCTCCTGCTCTCGATTGCAGCTGTGTTCGCCGACAATAACCTCCCCGCTGGCGCCATCTGCGCAGGCGTGGGGACGTAAGGGCTGCAGATTGTTCCTATTCGTTAAGGGTCGGAAATGGTGTAATCGACCAATCGATTAAGTCGACGGCGCGCTGAAGTATCGCCTCCGTCTGGGCAATGCTGGGTGAAGCAGCAATGACATGCCCGATCCAGTCTCGGTAATCGCCTTTCTTGACGATCGGCGTCTTGGGTTCAAAATACAGTTTAACCTCGGTGACACCGGGTATAGCAGCCGCTCGGCTGGCGCCCTCGATCCAGTCGAGGGTGCCATCGCGATCGGGAACTAAATTCCGCGCGGCCGCCGTGCACGAATGCCTTCTGCGCAAATCCCATTCGTCCCCGATGACGAGCTTGACGTGCTCGGTGATGAGATCAACCCCGTAAGCCAGCTGAACCAGTTGAGGATCGGGGGCGCCAGAAAGGCGCGGATTGACCTCGATGACGACCGGGCCACGCTTCGTCCTCCGGAATTCAATGTTCGCTGGCCCCCAGCCAAGGCCGAGAGCTTGCAAACAGTTCAGCGAAACATCGACAATATGCTTGTGCTCGCTATCGGCCAGCGGGGCCGGAAAGATCGTCTCACGAAAGATGAAATACGGTGGGGGGCCGAAGTCACCGGCGGCAATCGCAATGACTTCCTCTCCCATTATGTGAGCGATACAAAAGGGGCCCTGTGCGAATTCTTCGACCAGAATCCTCGGCAAACACCGCCAATTGTGCGGCCCGCTCAACAAATACGTCGAATGTTCGGCTACCTCATCGATCTCACGGCACAATCGGACACCGCTGCTGCCGCTCCCGACGATTGGCTTAAGAACCACCGGCAGGCCGATCTCCGCCGCAGCCTTTTGTACCTCCCTCGCATTTTCTGCCACTCGATAAGGAGGTACTGGAACTCCGGCCTGCGCGAGGAGCTGACGTTGAGCGAACTTGTCATAGCATCGTTCGATCGATGCGGGATTCGGTCCGGGTAGATCGAAGTACCGGCAGAGCTTGCCAACTGTCACATGGACCGACTCATCAGAGCCAGCAAAACCAGTGATACCAGCGATGTCATACGTCGCACGTAGCCGGGAACATTCGTGGATCAGCGCCTCGAGATTGTCGGTGTCGACACGAATGGCCTCAATGCCTTCAGCCGCCAGATAGTCGTACTGAGCTGGATCTGTCGCCAAGGTAATTGGATGAAGACCAAGACGCTGGGCCGCGTGGACATAGAGCATACCATTACCTGTGCTAGCGCCTTCGATCAGGATAAGTGCTCTTGGTGTCATTTGTGTTGACCTCTCGTTGCGGGTGATGCGGTAGTCTGAGCGTAAATCGATGGCAGCTTATTTAGCCGGGTCTGACCTCAGGCCTCCTGGTCAGTGCGCCGAAACAACAGCAGTTTTACAGTTTCCGAGCAAGCGCCGATACTACGACTTCTGGTAGTTGACGCATCTGGTCATGGTCCACGACTCTCCCTGCTATTGCCGTTGTCTGTTGTGGCTGGCAGGATGATGAACTGGTCTGCTCGAGCTTGCCGGACAAGCGTCTCGGACGGCGCTTGAAATTGTTTGATCGGATGTCTGCTGCGCCAGGCCAACCGGTTCAGCGCTGTGCGGCGAGCGAAGGCCTATCCTGGTCCTGCAGGACACGACCGAGTTCATCTACAGCCGTGCGCGGCGGGACCTTATCGGCTTCACCACGATCAACGGCGGGCGCTACAAGGCGGGGTAGCCCAACGTGGTGCCCTGTGCGGCATGCTCATGCACTCCAGTCTGGCTGTCACGCCCGCTGGGACGCCCTCGGTCCGACGGCGGTGAAGTTCTGGACGCCGGCCAATGCACGGGGGACTGGGAGAGTCAAGAGGCATGTGAACCGACGCGTGTGCCGATCGAGACCAAGGAAAGCCACCGCTGGCTCGAAAATCTTCGCCAGTCGATGGCGCTTCTGGAGACGCCCGAGCGCTGCGTGCATGTCGCCGATCGCGAAAGGCACAACCACAACCTCGTCGCTACCGCTGCTGACCCAGCAGCTGAGCATGCCGCTCGATACGCCGCAGATGCGAGGCCTGAGCGACGCGGAACGAAGCGCCGTCGTTGCCAGCTGGCGACCCTCCTGACGGCCGTGGCCGGCGTCGTAGGCCAGCGATGACGGGCATGATCTCCCTCCAGCCACGGTGCCGAAGCGCAAAGCTGTGGTCTAAGTTCGACAGTCGACGCCGGGTCAGGTCCAGAACAACCAGGAGAGCCAGCGGCCACAAATGTTGCGCGCCGCTGCGGATTCCATGATGTCGATGTGATCGACGATGACCTTGGTCTTCAGCCGGTTGTTCTCCGCCTCAAGGACGATAAACTCGTCGACAGTATTAGGTGAACTGGACTTAAAGTTGCTGAAGGGCTTCTGCGCTGCCTATCTGACCGCTGCGTGAACCGTCAAATGTGCAGAGATGCGGCACGGCTAATCGAGCTTGTATTCAAGAATGTCTTGTAAGCCTGCTGAGCCGCAGTAGATACTACCTGTCTCGCGAAAGCCACAGCTTAGATAAGCATGTCGAGCTGTTGCATTGCGTACGTTTACGGTGAGCATGAGACGGTTGACGCGTTCTCGGCTTTTCGAGATCCATTGAGCTGCAAGTCCGATGGCTGCCTTACCGAATCCATTACCTTGATACGCTCCGCCGACACGCAGGTTGTGCAAAGTAATAGCATCTGACGGTGCCCACTCTGGTATTGCTGCTTTTTCACGCAGGACAAAAAATCCAACGATTTCGTTGCGGACTGCAATCGCGAACGGGTGCTCAAGTTCCGGGTGAGGGCTATTCTGAAGCTCCGAGAACACAACATACAATGGGTCAACGAAGTGCACCTGCTCGGGGTCAAGTTGCAAATGGTTCACGGCAGCGAGATCGATGTTGGATAGAGGCTCCAACGTCGCACCGGACTTTTTGTCAGAAAAATTAAACCCTTCTGATTTCCCCGGACTAGGTTCGGACGAGCGCGAGCCCAACTGCCGCTGAGATGTGTCTAGGAGCGTTCGCGCTTGATTAACTAGGCTAGAAAGGACTTCATCGAGTGTTCGTCTGCCCCAGACATAGGAAGACCAGCCGTTCAACTTTTCGGTTGGAGCTGTAACAAAAAACGGCTCTTCGCGCACCGGGCCAGACCATCCGGGTACTGATGAGAGCCAATCTTTGTCATATGCAGTTTCAACGTAGCTATGCCCCTCATCGGGAAAGATCGTAACGACTTTGTTACCTGGGTTATTGCGCAACCACCAGTCCGCCACTTTGAAAGCGGCACCGCTGGTGGGCCCCATGAACATACCATAGTTCCGGTGCAACTCGTGAGTCGCTCGAAATACCTCGGCTGACGTTAGCCAGTGAACCTCGTCGAAGTGTCTGTGATCGATGTTGGAAGGAACCATCTCACCACCTAGACCGCTAAGATCGACCAAGTTTCCGCCAGGCTGCCCAAACAGAACAGAATTTGGTGTATCAACACCGATCGAATATAAATCGGGGAAGACTGTCCTCAGATATTCAGCGGTGCCGCACATGGAGCCCCCTGATCCAACGGTACCAACCAAGCAGTCAATCTTGCCCAATCTATCGATTATCAGTTCCGCAAATTTCGCGTATGCGAGCGGGTTGTCGACGTTTGAGTATTGTGAAGGCCAGTAGCTGCCGGGTATCTCCTTTAAATGTTCGGCAAGCCTGTTTAACCGCGCCTGCTGAAACCCGCCGCTGGGGTGGGGCACCTCGACGATATCCACGTGTGCGCCAAGCTCGACAAGGCGCCTGTGAAGGTGCCGGTCAATCGACCAGTCGCTCACCAGTACGAGTTTATAGCCATGCTGTACAGCAAGCATGGCCAATGCGAGGCCGAATGTACCGGAGGAACTCTCGCAGATAGTAGCACCCGAACTCAGTAGTCCTTGCTCTGCGGCTCGTTCCAGCATGAAGCGTGCAGGTAGGAGCTTCATAAGGAAGAAACTAGCGCCATATAGGCCATTTCTCATTTCGACGATTCGCGGACTCTCGAAGTCCTCAAGCTTGCGCATTAGTATAGCCAATTGACACTCTCCATTTGATTTACTGTGTCACGACAGAGGCTTCGAACCCCTCATTTCTCAGGTCGCGGACAGCCAGTTCCAACTTCTCAGCAGTGCTTTCGCTTGCCGGATCGAACATAATTCCGGTGACTGTCCCGCTGAGCAACCTGCACGCCCAATGCGCCATGCCGAACGCCAATGTCCTCGATATCGCACAAAGCGAGGCTTTCGCAGGGATCTCTCGTTGATCCGAGCGCTTGCTGTAGTGACGCGGCCAAGCAAATTAAGACGTCAGGTAACTTTTCGTGACGGCTTTAAAGCTGCATCAATAGTATAAGCCCCGTTGGCTCTGTGAATTGTAACCTGTATTTCAGACCCCACTCCCCGAAGTATGATGGAGTTGAGGTCTCCATAAATTCCAGTTTTGCTGGCGTGGGCACGTCAGCCCATTGACCACAGCATCCGACGCCAGATACTCCGTAATAGCCGCTTTGATCTCATGGTTGTTGTGGCCGTAATTTAGTGCTCCGGCACCAGAAAGGAAAACAATGATCTTTCCTCCTTCCTTGGTCAACATGATCGAACCGCGCGCGCGAGTGGACGGCGTTGGACATGAACGTGAGTATAACCGGACGTTTGATTCCAGCTCTTCGAAAACGGCCATAGTACCTGACCCGCCAAGAGGTTCGCCCATGCTCGTCTCCCTTCCAAGTAACTGCTCAACAGAGGAAGCGCGCTTCTTCGACGTTATGCAAAGTGGACACAAAGATAGGTGCCGCGCATCTCAGCTGGCCTTAGCTGCCAGACTTGTACTTACCAGAACGCTCCACTGATCCTACTGGGCGGCCGGAAAGAAGAGACCTACTAACATTAGTAGTTCTCCGCGATTCCTAGCTAAGAGCGTCGTTGCAATTGAGGCCGCGTATCCGAGGGCCCAGAGCGGATCGGGTTATCACGGAGTCGTTCGCATTTTTTTGGAGGTGAGTTCGGGGGTCAAGGTCCCGCTGGTGGAAAAGCAGGCATCATGACGTTGCCCCCAGTTTTTATCCAGTTTTGAGTTCGTTTCCGGCGTGGGTTGTGCCCTGCTGGGCGGGTGAAGCGACGGGCGCTGGCGCGGAGCCTTTGGGCATAGCGCAGCGCGAGCGACCGCCGCGGATTGAAGGTGCTGGCGAACTCGGCCGGTGTCTGCCAGGCGATTTGGGAGTGCGGCCGCGCGGTGTTGTAGTCGGCGTGCCACAGGGCGATGGCTACGCGCGCCTGAGCCAGCGAGGTAAACAGCGTCTCGTTGAGCAGTTCATCGTGCAGTCGGCCGTTGAAGCTCTCGATGAAGCCATTCTGCATCGGCTTGCCGGGCGCAATGTAATGCCATTCGACGCGGTTCTGATCCGCCCAAGAGAGGATGGCGTTCGAGGTGAACTCGCTGCCATAGCACCTACGGAAGGAATGATGAGGCAACCGAGACATCGGTGCGCGCAGCTTTTTCGCTGCAGGCGCGCACCGATCGAGGTGGCCATGGCCAGTCGAAGGATCTCTAGAATGTGAATGTTCACAACCCATTCCGGAGAGACCGACCATGACCAGCCCAAATGTTATACCCGCCGATGCGGTGTTGGTAGCGATCGATATCGCCAAGGTCCGCAATGAAGTCCTGATTGAAGCCTCCGGCCACAAGCGCCGCCGCCGGCTGCCGGTTCTCAACACCCCCGCAGAGCATGACCGGCTGATCGAGATTCTGCAGGCGTATGGCCAACCGGTGGTCTGCGGCTTCGAAGCGACGGGCAATTATCATCGCCCTATCGCATGGCGTTTGGCTGAGGCAGGCTTCGAGGTGCGGCTGGTGTCGTCACTGGCGCTCGCCCGAACCCGGGAGGCCTTGCACAACAGTTGGGACAAGAACGATCCCAAGGATGCGCAGGTGATCCTGCACATGCTCAGGATCCAGGCGACGCAGCGCTATCACGATTCGCTGCGCGCCGGAATAAACGACGTACAGGAACTGTCGAAGACGCATGAGGCGATCGCCAGAGCCAAGACCGAGATCCAGCACCGCATCCTGACGCATTACCTGCCGCTGTATTTCCCCGAGATTGATCGCTTCCGGGGAAACAGCCGCAGTGATTGGTTCTTCGCCTTGCTCGATGCTTTTCCGACGCCGGCAAGCATCACGGCGCTGACGAAGGAGGAGTTTGTGGCAGCAGCCTGGGATGTCGTCGGCCGCAAGGTCAGCAAGACACAGATTCTCATCGATATTTACGAGACGGCGCGCACGTCGATCGGACTGCCGCTGCCGCTTGATGCTCCTGCCATTCGCATGTTTCGTATGGTCATTGCCGAAGCACGCAGCCTGATCCGTCAACGCAGCGAGATCGAAGCACAGGCCGACGAACTGCTGCGGCACAGCCAGGATTATCAGCTCTTGCGACAAATCCCAGGCATCGGACCGATCAATGCACTGACGATCATCGCTGAAGCCGGAGATCTTCGCCGCTTCCACCATCATCGCCAGTTTCTCAAGTTCTGCGGACTGGATCTCTCGACACAGCAGTCCGGTCAATATCGCGGCCAGACCCGCCTTTCCAAGTTCGGCAATGCGCGGCTGCGCCGCACTCTGTGGATCGCCGGGCAAGTCGCCATCCGTCAGCGTGAGAACGGCTTTCGACACAAGTTCGAACGCTACATCGCAAGAGATCGCGACAATCCAGATCTGCGCCGCAAGGCGATGACCGCTATTACCGCCAAGATGGCGCGCGTCGTACACGCCGTCGTCAAAGGCGGTTCCGATTACCGGCCCTTCGTTGAGGGGCGGGTGCCAGGAGGAAGAACCTCTGTCAGCTAGGGCCGTGAGGGCATCACTGCGATGACCCTGTAGATAATGTTTGGGTCTTCCACCTGGATCAGAAGCTCGTGTTGAGGACGGTGAGGGCCGCTATCAGCGTACCCTGTGTTTGCTATGGACGAGACCTTTTCCCTTGCCGGTGGAAGTCGCCTGGTTCGACCACCCAACTTGACGAGCGTCATGCGGCGAGAGCATGCTGACGAACAGAGAGACTTTGACTGTCTCCTCCATTTTCTTCCGCTCTTAGGACGTTGTCGCTGACGATCATCCTCGGCCGGCCGCGCTCGGTGATGAGCCGGTCCAATTCGCGACCCGCATGCCCGAGAGAGACGTATCAACGATCAGTGCCAGGCACTCTCTCGTGCAATCGTCGACGACGGCCAGGATGCGGAAGCGGCGCCCGTCGGTGAGCTGGTCCGATACGAAGTCGAGCGGCCAGCGCTCGTCGGGCCTCAGCGGCACCAGCATCGGCGCCCTGGTCCCGATCGCCCGCTTGCGGCCGCCACGGCGACGAACGACAAGCTTCTCCTCCCGATAGAGCCGGAACAGCTTCTTGTGGTTCACGACCAGGCCCTCCCGCCTCAGCATCACGAGAAGACGCCGGTAGCCGAGCCGGCGACGCTCCTGCGCGATCGCCTTCATCCGCTCGCGAACCTCGCGGTCGTCCGGCCTGCTGGTCTCGTAGCGAACCGTCATGCGGCAACAGCCGATGGCCGCCATTCGCTCATCCCGAAGCCTTCCTTCAGGCGAGCGACAGCTTTCCGCTTGGCCGCGGGCGTCACCGTCCTCCCGCAGCATCATCTGGGCAGTCACAACAAAGGAGGTTGCAATGTCCCCACGCAATGCGCCGCGCCCTGCGGCCGTCTATGGTGTCGATATCGGCAAGAACATCTTCCACGTCGTCGGCTTGGACAGCGACGGCGAGCCCGTCCAGCGAGTTCGCTTCCGACGCGATACGTTGATGAAGTTCTTTGAGCGGGCAGCGCCGGCAATCGTCGGGATGGAATCGTGCGCTGGATCGCAATGGATCGCCAGGAGACTTCAGGCACTGGGGCACAGGGTTCGCCTGATCCCAGCGCAGTTCGTGAAGCCATACGTCAAGTCGAACAAGAGCGACATCATCGATGCCGAAGCTATCGCCGAAGCAGCCACGCGGCCGACGATGCGATTTGCCGCGATCAAGAGCGAGGAGCAATCCGACCTCCAAGCTTTGCATCGGGTGCGCGACCAGATGATCGGCACGCGAACCCGTCTGATCAACCAGATGCGAGCATTCTGCCTGGAATACGGCATCGCATTGAGACAGGGCGCCGGACTGTTCAAGCTCGACTTGCCACTGGTTCTCGATGACCTTTCGAATGACCTCACGCCGGCAATGCGCAAACTGCTCGTGGACCTGTTCGCAGATCTGCGCCAGTTGGAGCAGCGCATCAACGACGTGACGAGGGAGATCGCAGCGATCGCAGACCGAGAAGATGTTGCCCGCCGGCTCATGACGATCCCCGGAATCGGAGCATTGGGAGCCACCGCGCTACTGGCGGCCGTCGGCACCGGATGCCAGTTCCAGAAGGCTCGCGACCTGGCCGCATGGCTGGGGCTGGTCCCTCGAGAATACTCGACCGGAGGCAAGCAGAAGCTACTCGGTATCAGCAAAGCGCGGGAACCGCTACGTTCGCAAGCTGCTCGTTCATGGCGCGCGATCATGCTTCCGTCACCTGGATCGAACCCGGGATCGCCTGGGAAGCTGGCTTGACGGGTTGCAGAGCCGTATGCACCCGAACAAAGCTGTTGTCGCACTTGCCGCCAAGATGGCGCGCATTGTCTGGGTTGTCCTGACCAAGCCGGGAGCGCTCTACGAACGCAGGGACCCTGCTTTCGCCTGACGCTCCGGCTCGATTGCAAGGCTCGGGAACGAAACAGTGGATCAGCATGCCGTAACCCCTGTGCAAAAAAGCGGGCTTCGTGCCCGAACCATTTATTGGGAACGGCGTGCGCGGATCTCATCATGGCCTGGCTGCAACAGCAGCTCACTCGCGAGAGGCCGGATACATTTACGCAACTGGAATCGTCATCGGCGATGTCGCGAACCCTTGCACGGACGGGGCGGACCATACATTTTTTCCCACAAGATCCTTCAACGCGGCATTGTCGAGCATGGCGTCGGCCAGAAGCCGCTTCAGCCGCGTGTTTTCGTCCTCCAGCGCCTTCAGTCGCCGAGCCTCGGAGACATCCATCCCGCCGAAGCGGGCCTTCCAGTTGTAGATCGAGGCGTCGCTGCCCCCGTGCTTGCAGAACGAACTTCAAACCGGATTAGATCAGAGGGGCAAGGTCAATCAAAGGCCGTGTTCGCGCGAAGGATATCGTCGGAGGTTACAGCAAATTCTCTGCGAACCCGCCATGGCGGCATCAAACGTCCCGACCGTTAAGGCATGACTAGGTGTCGCGCCTCAACAGGTTGTCGTCGGTTAGGGCGGGTCTGCTGATTGGAGAGCTTTATGGGCAGGTCCGTGGCCTGCTGCGCCCGTTTGGCATCAAGATCTCGGCACGCGCCGGCGGCAAGCGGTTCCGTTCTTCCTGCAACCGGCATGATGCGCTCTATGCTCTATATCAGTGTCGCGGCACTTCTCGAGACGCTCGCGCGGGTTGAGGTCGAACTGGCCGGTCTGGACAAGAAGAAGGCGCGGCAGATAACCGCCGCATCGAAGCCATGCTGGCATCTGATGTCGGCCGTTGGACCGCTGACCTCTCTGGCCTTCGTGGCGTCGGTGGAAGACCCGCGACGATATAAAACGAGCAGATCCATCGGCTCCTACATGGGCCTGACATAATTCGGTTCAGTTCGGAAAAGGTCGAAGGCGAGCCGCGGTGCACTGCACACTGACGCAGGCAGACGCCCGATGGATATAGGGAGAACTATGCGTTGCTTGATAACATCTTGCGTTGTTTCTGCCTTGCTTAACATCACCTCGCGATGCGTGTTCGGCTTCACACCGGCAACAGTGGAGCGCTGGGCAACGCGGACAGGTAATTGGTAATCGTGTCGGAGACCGGCAGTACCCTGAAACGCCAAGGGCTTAATGATAGTGTCGGTCTTTGGATCAGCCCGAGGGCGGCTGCGACTAAAGGGGGCTCCCCCCTTGTGTTGCGGTCGATGCGACACCTGTTGGCGGAAGGGCAGCCAGTCGACATCCAACATTACGTCCACCAGAGAACAAGATCCGGCCGCGCAAACCCAAAGAAGCTGTTCAGCAGCACGCGACGCTTTCCGTTGCCTGATTGACCGGTGACCCCATGAACGAAACCGCCGTCAAGTAGCGCGATATCCCCGGCCTTGAGCTGGATTTCGCAACTAGGCACGGCCTCGAGATAAGCTGCGGAGTAGGGATATCCCGTGGTCTCCACACCCTGCGACTTTCGATCTGCGACTGTCGGCTTGTGACTCCATAGCCTCAAGTTTCCACCTTCCTCAGGCATGCTGGGATAAAAGTTGAGTGCTGCGACGGTGTTGTGCGCCACCGCAGAAAGCTCGTAATCGTTCCCAGCACGTAACACTTGAGCGACATCGTCGTGGGGGTCCAAGGAAAATGTGCCGCTTCCGGTCCAACTGAGCGCCCGACAAACGTTCGCCTGACCGTGTTCTGAGCGCGCCAGCCGCAATTCAATGCCTTGGTTGTGAAGCTCGCGCTTCAACGCGTCGAATAAGGCTCGGACCGGGTCAACAAAACTGCCAAAAAGAGCGTCAACGTGCGGCCGCGCAGTTTCTGCCTCCGCGAAATAGGTGGCTGCATCCTTCCTGTAGTGGGATGCGCCGACATATTGTCCGGGGACGCCATCCTTGCGCTCGGTGAGACCGGGACTGCCAAAAAACTTCGCGGTGATCTCCTCGGCTATTTCGGTGCTGAAAGCTTGGCTGATGTGCAGAGCCGTGATCTCACCTTTTAGGACCGAGATGATCTCCGCAGTGCTGATCGAGCCGGTTCGTTCCTCGATCGTAAGAGGCGAGATGGCCGGCGTTTGACGTGCTTGGTTAGTCGCCATTTGTTTTCTCCTGTAGTGCCTGATCGAGGATGGCAATGCCGTGATCAAGTTCGTCATCTGAGATTGTTATCGGCGGAAGGACTTTGATGACGTCGCGATTTGGCCCGGAGGATTCGATCAGCAGGCCGTTTTCGAACGCGACATCGTGCACACGGCCAACAACGGCCTGTGACCGGCACTTGAGGCCGGCCATCAGACCACGGCCGCGCTTTTGTTCGATGCACTTCGGGAATTTCGCAACGAGGCGATCAAGGTGTTCTTGCAGTTTTACGGCCGTCCCCTCGACGGCTTTAGTAAACTGCCTATCGGACCACATTGTGCACATGGCCGCGGAAGTCACAAAGGCGAGATTATTGCCTCTAAAGGTCCCGCTATGTTCTCCCGGATTCCATATGTCCATGTCAGGGCGAATCAGAACTATGGACAACGGATTACCTGAACCGCTTAGCGATTTCGAAAGACACACGATGTCGGGCTCGATTTTCGCGAACTCAAATGAGAAGAAATCGCCCGTTCGTCCCGAACCTGCCTGAATGTCATCGACGATGAAAACAACGTCGTGCTTACGGCAAATGCGCTGAATTTCTGAGAGCCATGGTGCGGATGCGGTGTTCATGCCGCCTTCTGCCTGGATGGGCTCCAGGATGATTGCGGCCGGCTTTTCTATGCCGCTGCCTGGGTCACCCAACACGTGATCGATGTAACTCGCGGAATCGAAAGTTTGGTTCGGATAGTTCTCGTAAGGGACACGGATCACATCGTGGCGAGCAACGCCGCCAAGCTGTCTGGTTGACGCTGAACCCGACACCGCCAAAGAGCCGAGCGACATGCCATGGTACGAATTTGTGAAGGCCATGACACTCGAGCGGCCGGTATATTTTCGCGCCAGTGCCAACGCCGCTTCGTTAGCGTTTGTCCCGGTTGGCCCAGGAAACTGTATCTTGTAAGAAAGGCTTCTGGGCTTCAGGATCGAATTGACGAACACTTCGATGAAATCACGCTTTGCAGCTGTATACATATCAAGCGACAAAACAATATTTTTATCGGTGAGATATTGAATTGCCGGTGCCATAATATCTTGATTGTTATGACCGTAATTGAGCGCGCCGGACCCGACAATGAAATCAATATAAGGTTTTCCGGACTCGTCCCAGATTGTCGCCCCAAGAGATTTTGTAAAGACTGTTGGAAAGGATCGTCCATAGCGACGAACGTTAGACTCGTAAGCTTCAAAAATGTCGATATCCATTAAAGGGCCTCTCTGTATGCGGCTTGCGATCAACGCTGCAGGTTCTATGTTCACGCATTCCAAGCATTGATTTCGACGATTAGCTGCGGCCAATCTCTGCCTTAAAGCGAACATATCATGGTCAGCGACTTGCGTTCGCAAAGAGTCTGTAAACTTGTTTGACGAATCTGTTGCAACGCATTGGATAGCGATAGCGTGACAGTCAGTACCCGCCTTGCGGCAACGCTATCGGCGGCGTTGTTGGCGGGGGCAACTGACATAGCCGCACCGGTTTTTCCAAGCATGACTGCAATCACGATGCTTGGGTATTTCTCTATGTCGGCCGTGACGGGATCCTTGCCGACGAGTAGCTGTGACAGATAGCGATTTCTCTGCTTCGATGTGACGGCGAGACCAATGCTCGCTCGAGTTTCGTTTTGGAACGCGGACGAGCCAGACCGCGAACTGGCGACAAAACGGGAACTGACCGCGGCCTCTAATCGCGGCCGTGGCCGCCGGCGGTGATGGGGCCGTTCGCTGGGGGGCGCGTTGGCCAACCCCTGGCTTCGCGGCGTCTACAATGCCTCAGTCGGCCCTCGCGAGGTGACGGCCGCACTGCAGGCCACGGGCCGAGCACGCGAGTGGTGTTCGCCACCCACGAGCTGACGCAGACGGCGCTGCTTCGAGAAGGCGCCATCGTAGCGGTATCGACAACCCCGGTGTTCGCCTCCGCACTGGTAGTGACGATGGCGCGGCTTTTGGAGCGCACCACGACTAAGAGTTCCCACCCTTACACTGGTCAACATTCATACGATCGAAAACGCTGGCTCTGGCGACGCCACTGGCGATGTGTCCGATGCCGCTTTTTCTACGCAAGGTTTCACTCTGTCCGACATCCGACAATTGTTGGATGTGAGACAGGGCGTCAAATCCGCTAACCCGGTGTTTTAACCCAATCTTCCTCTGTGGCACGCTCTATGCAGCGCGACTTGCGAATGCATCAGCAAGAAAATAGTCCCATGATCACACTCACTGAAAACGCCGTCGCCGCCGTCAAGGCCGCGCTTTCCCGCGCCGACGAACCGGCGGAAGGCTTTCGCATCAAGGTCGAGGCGGGCGGCTGCGCCGGCCTCAAATACCTGATGGGTCTGGAAAGCGTCTCGCGGGAGGGCGATGCCATCATGGAGACGGACGGGGTCAAGGTGTTCGTCGACGCAAACTCCCAGCCCCATCTCGCCGGCACGACCGTTGACTTTGTCACGGACCTGGAGTCCTCGGGCTTTGTCTTCGACAATCCCAACGCGCGGGGCAAATGCGCCTGCGGCAAGTCCTTCGGCTAGCCGCCAGAACGACAAGGATCGGCGCCATGCGGGGTAACACCGACAACGTCTACCTCTTCAGCGACAAGGTCTATTTCATCAACCCGCACAATGTCGGCGCTTTGGAACCCCCCGATGCGGCCGGCGAGGTCGGCGCCGTCGCCTGCGGCGATGGGCTTAAATTGACGATGGGTTTCGACCGTACGACGCAGACGATCACCGCCGCAACGTTCCAGACCTTCGGCCGCGGCTCGGCCATAACCACTTCCTCGGCGTTTACCGAACTCATTGTCGGCAAGACCATCGATGAAGCCCTTCAGATCACCGATCAGGACATGGCGGATTTTCTCCGCGCCCTGCCGCCGCACACGACCTACTCATCGCTCGACCGCCTCATCCTGGAGCGCGGCTTGCGTCTGATGAGCGAGTTCTTCCGTGCTGTGAGGCAGGCTTTCGAGGAGACCCCAGGATTCTCACGCCTCGTCCTCGTCAAGGCACCATCGCCATGAGCGACGTAATCGAAGCGTTTCTCGCGGTGACTGGCCTCAAAAAGCGAGAGGCCCTTCCCCGCAGCCTCCGCTCGCTGAAACCTAATTCTGCCTGGAGTTCGGGAGAGTGGGTTTTCGGCAACGAGCCTCGACGGTGGAACGCGCTGCAAAACGTGCAGTGGGACATTTCCCACCTTTTGCCGCGTCTCGTAAGCCAGCAGAGATGCTCCCTTGCGCACTCGAAGGCCGCTTAAGCAATGTCATATGCGGTCAAGGAAATCTTCTACACCCTTCAAGGTGAAGGACAAAATGCCGGGCGGGCCGCCGTATTTTGTCGTTTCGCCGGCTGTAATCTTTGGTCGGGACGTGAAGGCGACCGGGCAAAAGCATTCTGCGGATTTTGCGACACCGATTTCGTCGGGGTAGATGGCCCCGGTGGCGGACATTTTGACACCGCACGGCAGCTTGCGCTGGCGGTCGAACAAGCCTGGCGCGGGTCGGCAACTGGGCAGCGTCTTGTCGTGCTCACCGGAGGGGAACCCCTCCTCCAGATCGATCAAGAACTGCTTGAAGCGTTGCATTCCTTGGCGTTTGAAATTGCCGTGGAGACCAACGGTACCATCCCCACACCCGCCGGCATCGACTGGCTGTGCGTCAGTCCGAAATGCAATGCACGCCTCGTGGTCATGGCAGGGGACGAGCTAAAGCTTGTATATCCTCAGATTGGCGCGGAGCCCGAACATTTCGAAGTTCTCGCGTTTGAGCGCCTTTTGCTTCAGCCGATGGATGGGCCCGAGCGCGAGGCGAATACGGCCGCCGCAGTGGCCTATTGTCTTGCCAACCCACGTTGGCGCTTGAGCCTTCAAACCCACAAACTTCTCGGGATCCCATGAAAATTACGCAAGCTTTCACCTTCGAGGCAGCGCACTGTCTTCCGCGCGTGCCAGAGACCCACCGCTGTCACCGCATGCATGGCCACTCATACCGTGTGGAACTGCGTCTGGAAGGGCCCGTCGATCCAGACACGGGCTTTGTCATCGATTTCTTCGATGTCGAGGCTGTGTTCGGATCGCTTCTGCAACGTCTCGACCATCAGCATCTGAATGAGGTTGAGGGTCTCGACAATCCGACAGCGGAAAACATTGCGGTCTGGATCTGGAACCAAACCAAGCCGCTTCTTGGCCAAATGTGCTCGGTAACGGTCTATGAGACGCCGCTGTGCTGGGCTGAATACGAGGGTTGACCCGATGCAACGAGATCCGGGAACCGCACTCGTCCTTTTCTCCGGCGGCCAGGATTCGACAACCTGCCTGGCTTGGGCGCTCGAGAACTTCGAGTGCGTCGAGACAATCGGCTTCGACTATGGGCAGCGGCACCGGATCGAGCTCGATGTGCGGCCCTACCTGCTCGGGCGCATTCGAACAGACTTTCCGGCCTGGCGTGGGCGACTAGGCGAGGACCACATGATCGACATGGCCGTGCTCGGTCAAATCAGTGATACCGCGCTCACGCGCGACGTCGAGATCGCACTGAACGCGAACGGTATAACAAATACCTTCGTGCCTGGCCGCAACCTTCTGTTCCTCGGCTTTGCGGCCGCGATGGCTTACCGGATGGGCGCGAAACACCTCGTGATCGGCGTGTCCGAGACGGATCGTTTCAGCTACCCGGATTGTCGGGATGACGCAGTCAAAGCAATGCAACTCGCCCTGAACCTTGGAATGGAGACGCGTTTTGTCATTCACACACCCCTCATACGGCGCGACAAGGCGCAGACCTGGGCGCTGGCGGATTTGCTGGGCGGCGAGGCGCTGGTGAAGCTCATCTGCGAGGGAAGCCACACCTGCTATAGCGGAGACCGCGAACATAGACATAGCTGGGGTTTCGGTTGCGGGACCTGCGTCGAGTGTAATCTTCGCGCAGCAGGATGGGAGCAATTCCGATCCCGCAAAGTGGCACCGGTGGCCGCCCATGAAATGACGTGAGCGCCCAGATCCAGGCCGACGGTGGCAACCTGTTCCATAGATCGTTTCCTTCTCTTTGTGGTGTTCAGCACGACCAGGGTAGGCGCCTTCGATGCCGTTTCGAAGGGCTGTTCCATACCATCGACCTTGATGATCTTTGCCGTTCGCGTGGTGCTGTTTGGTAGGGGAGTTCAGCACCATAGCGAGCAGGCCGCGGTTATTATCCTTAATCCCGGTCGGATTGATCGTGGAGCGTACCGCCAAGAAAAAGGGGAGGTTGTGGTTTCGACGAGAGGCGGTTGATGCCCGAGCCTGCCCTTATCCTGGAGGATCGTCGATGCAGGTCCATAACCAGCATGGCCGCACCACTGGCATCATTGAAGTGACGAATGACGACCTCATCGGCAATCGATGCCGGCGCCTGCGTAAGCCGGCACGGGCGCAGGCGCCTGCGGCGACGCGATGCGGATATCCCTCCCCTGGCCTACCTCGGCCCAATCATAGGATTCCTGATAAGCGCCTTCGATCTCGTAATGCTCCTGCGTCCAGTGAATACGCGTGCCGTCTTGATGGTGATCGTCACAGCCTCAGTGTCGAAGTTGACGAAATGATCTGCACAATCGCCGGAGACAATCGAGCAGGTAATTCAGCAAAGTCGATCTCATGTACCGTCGAATTGAAAAGGCCGCTGCCGTCATGAAGGATGCGCGCGACCGCATTAAGCACGGGGCAAAGCCATCCCTATGCATCAGAATGGCGAAAGTGTTGTCGAGGTCCAGAAAGCACTGTCCGTTGACGTCAGCCAGATTGGCGCCTTCGCGTTGCAGCGCGCCGCGCGGCTTCGGATCGCACAGCCGCAGCGCGCGTGGTGCCATCGGGCGGGCGGCCGCGGGCGAACAATCTTGCCGATTGGCGTCAGGCGGCGCCGAGATTTCGTGCAACATGTCAGGCCTCTCCACGAAGGATCCGGAGACCTACGCCTCTTTCGCGCAGACATGGCCTTTGCACTTGAAAGAAAGTCATTCACGAATTGCATATGAGAGGCGGCTGATGAACAGACCAACGATCGCCGATCTGGCGAAAGCCGCGGGCGTAAGTGTTTCCACCGTCAATAGGCTCTTGCACGGAACTGGCACACTGCGACCGCAGACGGCCGACCTCATCTTGAGCGCAGCGCAGCAGATCGGCTTCCGCAGTTCGGGGCCGCTGCACGAACGCAGGCGGGACAATCTCCCGCATCGGCACTTGAGCTTTCTCATGCAGCAATCGCACCGGCCGCTCTGCCGGATCTGGGCCGAGGCGCTTCTAGGTGCCTGCGCGCGACGCACAGATGCGGTTATTGAGCCCGACATGCTCTTCCAGGACGACCCTTCCCCAGAAGCGGTCGCTGCCAATCTGCTCAAGATGGGCGGAAGCGCCGATGCAATCGCGGTGATCTCGGCCGATCACCCGCTCGTCGGCCAGGCGATTGATGAGTTGCGCGTCAAGGGCGTTCCGGTGATCGCCTACGTCACCGACCTGTCCGCCGCCAGCCGGGCCGGCTTGTGGGGACCGACAACTGGAAGGCCGGCCGCACCGCAGCATAGTTTATCAGCCAGACGTCCGGGCGGCCCGGCAAGGTCTTTCCTCTCATCGGCAGCAACCGTTATCAAGACATCTCGGATGCGAGCTTTCGCTCCTATATGCGCGAGCACGCGCCCGAGTTCCACGTCAGCGAAACCCTGCTGACCCATGAGGCGCCGAAGAACGCCTATGCAATCGTTCGCAGGCTGATAGCGGAGGAGCCGGAGCTCCGGGGCATCTTCGTTAATGGCGGCGGCATTTCCTGCGTCCTGCGTGCTATGCGCGAGCTCGCTGCGGAGCAGCAGTGCAAAATCCGGGTCGTCTGCCGAGACATCGGGCCCGAGACACGCAAGGGATTGAGCGAAGGCTTGATTACTGCTTCCTTGTGCCATCCCGTCGACAGGATGCCTGAAGAACTCATCGACGTAATGCTGCGCATGATCGAACGTACGGACACACGGCTAATCGAACAGCGGATCGTTCCGTTCGAGATCCTCACGCCAGAGAGCATTTGGACTTAAGAATCGGAAGAGCCATCGTCGTCCGGATAAGGTCATCCGTACCGCTGCGAAGCAACGACCGCTTCCGGGAGGAAAACTGGGGCGCAAGGGCAGTTCGGCACTCATGGTCCTCGTATCCACCGAACGAGGAGATGGAAATCTCCGAGGAAGCCTATCTTGTCGAGAGCTGGACCCCACGCTTCCGCCAATGATTAGGCTGCATCGGCCGTCGGCGCAGATTTGCGCGGCTTGTGGCGCACCACAACGTCCACCTTATAAGCGCGTCGATCGAGGCAGCGCATCGGGCGATCTATAGAGAACTTGCCCTGTTCGCCCATGACTACGGCGGATATGTCGGGCTGTTAATTGCGCTGATTTGGCTTGAGTGAGGCGCCGACGCATAATGATGGCGCGGATCTCACGGGCGAGCTTGGCTTTCCGCAATTCCTCTTCGGAATTGTCAAAGCCCAAATCCGCAAATACGTTGCCGCTGGTCATTTCGCCGGTGATTCTTCAGTCATGACTTTGTTCCTTTCCGATAGTTTTCGCGATCGTGCGTCTCAGCCACCTTCAATCGCTATAACGAGGTCGACTTCGCACTTGGGCGTGTCCCTGCCCTTCTTCTGGAAGCAAAGATGCAGATCACACCAGCGAAGCGGCATGGACGGGCGATAAGTATCCCTGTCTAAGTCGTCGACCACCGCAAGGATTCGGCCGCCAAATCCCTTGAGGGCTTTGACCGCCAGATGCTGCTCGCCATTTTGGGCATCGTTGATTGCAACACCCATGACGATGCAGACATCGACCAATCTCACTCCGCTCAGCCACTGAAAGAAAGATCCGGGTCAAACAGCCGTTTTCGCCAAGTGATCATATTTCCTATGAACGCATTTTGGACTGCACGGACCGTTCCAGCTCGGCGCAAAACCCTCCCAGATACTCGTCAATCGCGCTCTGCAAATGCACCCAGTAGAGCACTTTGGCGGTGCTACATCGATAATGAGCCCAGTTTTGCTTTTTTTGAGAAGATGTCCCTCTTGCTTGGCCGCAGCGAATATCCCAGTAAAAATTGGCGGCAGCGCATCGCGTTTAGCGCTCGCCGGGCGGAGCTGGTCCGGGTTGCGAAGCCCGGCGAGCGCGGATCGTCTTGGGCCATGTGGTGATCAGGTGCGGTTCTTGGAGCGCCAGGATTCATGTCCGATTTCGATGATCTCGCAATGATGCGTGAGAGGATCGGTATGCCTACGCTGAAGGCCGCCTGCTGACGCGTACCTTGAGACGTTAGTGTCCGCTTAGATTAAGTGGACACTTGGCGAATGAAGTATCTGGCGATGGAGCAGCCGTCGACGGTGGAAGTGGGCACGTCCGCGGCTCTGCCGCTGCCGCCGGGTGCGGGCCGACAGCGGAGGCGCCGCTCCTGGACGGTCGAGCAGAAGCTGGCGATCGTGCGTGAGGCGCAAGAGTCCGGTGATCCCGTGTCGGTTGTGGCGCGGCGTCACGACATGAACGCGAACCACTTGTTCATCTGGATGAAGCAAACCCAGCAAGGGCGATTGGGCCGATCCAACCCGCTGCCCGAGACCCCACCGGTCGCCTTCATTGACATGGGTGTTGTCGGTCCCAGCCTGCACGATGTAGATCCGCAAGAGCTGGCTCCCACACGATCGCACTCTGAAGTACCAGCTGCGACCAGCCAAGCGTTGTCTGCCGGTGGCCGGATGGAAATCGTCGGGGCCAACGGCCGGCGTGTGATCGTTGACCGCACGGTCGACGTCAGTGTCTTGCTGCGGATCTTGCAGGGGCTGGAAATGCTGCGATGATCCCGACAGAAGGCGTGCGTGTGTGGCTCGCTACAGGCTACACCGACATGAGATGTGGCTTTCCATCACTGGCGCTGCGGGTGCAGGAGGTGCTCAAACATAATCCCCTTGGGGGCAACCTGTTTTGCTTCAGGGGGAAACGCGGAAATTTGTTGAAGGTGATCTGGCATGATGGCCAAGGATCATGCCTGTTCACAAAAAGACTCGAGCGCGGCCGATTCATCTGGCCGACAGTTGAAGGTGGGGCTGTGACAGTATCTCCTGCACAACTGAGTTATCTCTTGTCTGGGATAGACTGGCGCAACCCGCAGGAAACGTGGCGACCCGGCTCGGGTTGGGTAGCATTTTTTAATTGAAAATACAATGGAATGTGATTCAATCGGCATATGACTTCGAAGCCGGTTGAGCTCCCCTCGGATCTTGCCAGCGCCTACACGGCGCTGCTGGCTGAACGTGAGGCGTTGCAGGCTGAACGCGATGTGGCGGTCGCGGATGCTGCCAACTGGCAGGCTGAAGCCGCCAACGCGAAGGCCATGCTGTCTGACAACGAGGCGCGGATTGTGCATCTCGAGCTGCGCATCGAGAAGCTGAAACGCGAACTGTACGGGCAACGCTCCGAGCGCACGGCGCGGCTGATCGAGCAGTTGGAATTGGAGCTCGAAGACCTCGTCACCTCGGCGACCGAGGATGAGCTTGCCGCGCAGGCTGCGGCGGCGAAGACGCAGACGGTGCGCCCCTTCACGCGCAAGCGACCGGTGCGCAAGCCATGGCCGGATGACATCGAGCGCGAGCGCATCGTCATCGAGCCACCCAGCGCCTGCGCCTGCTGCGGCGGATCCCGGCTGTCCAAGCTGGGCGAGGATGTGACCGAGACGCTGGAAGAGATCCCGCGCCGGTTCAAGCTGATCGCGACGGTGCGCGAAAAGTTCACCTGCCGCGACTGCGAGAAGATCACCCAGCCGCCGGCGCCGTTCCATGCCACGCCGCGCGGCTTCATCGGTCCCCAACTGCTCGCGACAATCCTGTTCGACAAGTTCGGCATGCATGCTCCACTCAACCGCCAGAGCGCGCGCTTCAAGGCTGAGGGGATCGACTTGCCGGTGTCGACGCTGGCCGATCAGGTCGGCCACGGAACCTTCGCCGTCATGCCGCTCTTCCATCTGATCGAGCGCCATGTGCTCGCGGCCGAGCGCCTTCATGGCGACGACACCACCATTCGCATCCTGGCGAAGGACAAGTGCGCGACCGGGCGCATATGGACTTACGTGCGGGACGATCGGCCTTTCGGTGGGCCTGCGCCGCCGGCGGCGATCTATTACGCCTCGAGCGACCGGCGCGGCGCGCGTCCTCAGAAGCATCTGGCTGGGTACGCCGGCATCCTTCAGTGCGACTGTTACAGTGGCTTCGAGCCGCTGTTCGACCCGCAGCGGAAGGAGCAGCCGATCACGCCGGCCTTTTGCTACGCCCATGCGCGGCGAGGATTCTTCGAATTGGCCGACATCGCGAAAGAGGCCCGGGATGGCAAGAAGGGCAAACCGATCTCCCCGATCGCGCTGGAGGCGGTCAGGCGCCTCGACGCGCTGTTCGAGATCGAGCGCGCCATCAACGGCCGCAGCGCTGACGAACGGTATGCCGTGCGGCAGGAGAAGAGCAAACCACTTCTCGACGACATGCACGCCTGGTTGCTCCGCGAGCGCGATACCCTCTCGCGCTCTTCTGAGGTCCTGAAGCCAATCAACTACATGCTCAGGCGCTGGGCCGACTTCGCCCGCTTCGTCGACGACGGCAGAATCTGCCTCAGCAACAACGCGGCCGAAAGAGCGCTGCGTGGCATTGCTCTGGGAAGGCGCAACTGGACCTTCGCCGGTTCCCAGCGCGGCGCCGACCGCGCCGCCGTTATGCTTACCCTCATCACCACGGCACGCCTCAACGACGTCGACCCGAAAGCCTGGCTCGCCGACGTCCTGGCCCGCATTGCCGATCTTCCCGTCTCGCGTCTGCACGAACTACTGCCCTGGCAATGGAAGCTCCTGCGCGAAGCCGACAAGCCCGCCGGTCCGCAGGCCGCCTGACCTTCACACAACGCCATCATAGAGCCCGCCGCGCGCACGCGCATGTGCCAATCATGCGGCCTTCGTCGTATGCGTACGAGGATCGAGCAGTGCGGTCGTTGTTCCGTCGAAGTAGCCGCGCCTGCTGTCGCGGATGAGCGCCCGGGCGATGGCAATGGCCAGATGCGACTTCCTTTCCGGGCCACCAATCAACACGCCATTGGACAAATGCCATCAAGGGCATCTCCGCCGGGCCGGCGAACAAGAAGGAGAGGAAGTGATGGAACGCAGGCTTGATGACGTGATCGCTGCCCTCCCCGAGGAGCGTCGGGAGCGTGTCGACGCACGTTTCGGAGAGTTAAAGGACGGAGGTCGAACGAGAGCTGCGCCGTGCGGCTGGGAAGCCCCAGGCGGAGATTTCAACCAGCCCTCTGTCTCGAAGATCGAGCAACAGGCCGATATGTATCTGTCGACACCTAGAGCTACGTAGAGGCGATCGGGGGACAACTCAACCTCATCGTCGCCTCGCCGCGCGCGCCCCTCCGTATAGAGCGGCTCAGCTACGTCGTAGCCCCCAACCCCCTCCGCACGTAGTGCTAAAAGAGCGCCAGGTGGAGGAACCCGCCCGAAGGCAACGCGCCGGCTGAACGCGCCGTTTCGGTCAAAATTGCCGAAGGGACGACAGTCTCGTCGACGCTCGCAATAGGGATGAGCAAGCCCTCGTTAAGCCGGATACCGACTGCCCGCTGTCACGTCGCGGGGGACGCCTCTTCCATCCCCCATGCTGGCCCAGTTCACCGCCGCGCTGGGGGTGTCCGGCGATGTGCTCGCCGACGACGACCCGCTCGAGCACGATTGGTCACAGCTTCCATACCTGCTCAAGTAGATACCACGCGCCTGCGGATATCTTCGGTGGCTTACAATTTATGAAATTTACGGCGATTATCGCTTATCGCCGCACCGCAAAATGACAAAAAAGTCAAACGGCCATGTCCTCTCCCTTCTTATGCGGCTTCAGGACACATTGAGCACAGGCAAATGCTGCCAAGCATGCCAGCACCACGACCCCACGTCGTGGCGGCAGTTAACAACTGCCCGCTAAAGTTTGCCAACGGGCCTTCGGTCAACTTGGCTCAGCGCTGTTACGGCAGGCACAGCACGTGGAGATCTGTCGAGCATCAGCCATTGCGAAAGGTGTAGCCATAACCGTTGATGGCCGGCGCGCCGCCGAGATGCGCGTAAAGTATCCTCGAGCCCGCTGGAAAAAAGCCTTTTTGAACGAGGTCAATCATCCCTTGCATCGATTTGCCCTCATAGACGGGATCGGTAATCATACCCTCGAGCCGCGCACACAGACGGATCGCCTCCTTGGTTTCCTCGGATGGGATGCCGTACCGCGGGTGCGCGTAGTCCTCGAGCAACACCACGTCATCCTCGGCAAATTCCGATCCGAGCTCGACGAGGGTCGCCGTATGTCGGGCAATGCTAAGCACCTGCGCCTTGGTCTTGGCCGGGGTAGCAGAGGCATCGATACCGATCACGTTGCGCTGCCGACCGTCCTTGGCGAATCCGACGAGCATGCCGGCATGCGTTGAACCGGTGACCGTGCAAACGACCATGTAGTCGAAGGCAAACCCAAGCTGTTCCTCCTGGGCGCGCACTTCCTCCGCGAACCCCACATAGCCGAGGCCTCCATTCGGGTGAACAGACGCCCCGGCCGGTATCGCATAGGGCCTGCCGCCCCTTGCCTTGACCTCATAGAGTGCTTTTTCCCAGCTGCGGCGGATACCGATGTCAAAGCCATCGTCGACCAGAAGCACCTCTGCGCCCAAGATGCGGCTCAAGAGAATGTTGCCGACCCGGTTGTAGACGACATCCTCATGTGGAACCCAGCTCTCCTGGACCAGGAGACATTTCATGCCGATCTTGGCGGCAACGGCGGCGACCATCCGCGTATGGTTGGACTGCACGCCGCCGACGGTGACAAGGGTATCGGCATCTGACGCGATCGCGTCGGGGATGATATATTCGAGCTTGCGCAGCTTGTTGCCGCCGAACGCCAGACCGGAGTTGCAGTCCTCGCGTTTGGCGTAGATTTCGACCTTGCCACCCAGATGCTTGCCGAGCCGGTCGAGCTTCTCGATGGGTGTGGGTCCAAAGGTGAGCGGGTAACGCTCGAATTTTTCCAGCATATTCTCTCCGGCGATGATCATTCAGCTGAAATAGCCACGCAAAACTCGTTCCATAAGCGCTGCTTGGATTGGTCAGCCGCGCTCTCCGACCACCCATCAGAGCTTTGGGGACTTCCAGCGCTCTCCTTGCGATTGAGACGAGGCGATCCAAATGTCGCCATGCTGCGATGAGGCGACCATCGCCTAGGAAACCTACGACGACACGCGGTCGGCATCTGCGTTTTTGCTAGCTTTGCAAGTGCAGCCGGACCGCCAAACCAACAGACTTCGATAAAAACGCAGTGGCTCTTGTTTGCGATTGGACCGGCAGGAACTGCACGGTTGCCGAGCCGAATTCCGCGAGACGATTTTTTGTGGCGCTCAACGCCTCACAGAGGTTTCAGCTGCTCGATCGATGTGCTCGTCTACCTGATCGAAACGGGTGCCAATGCCCTCGAAAGGCTGGCCTCGCCGCGGCCGTACGTCGTCGGATTGTAGTTGACGAGCGTGTCGGTCCTAGCGGTATCCAGCAACTGATTAGTAATCTGTGTCGGTGTTGCTGTCGTGAACTTGCTGCTGTTCTGAACGCGAGTCGTCTGAAAGGCATGCCCGGCAGAGACGGAGCTCCCTGCCGGGCCGGGTTCGCCTTGGGAGGTGGCGTAAGCTAGCGACTTTCGTGGCGGTGGGACCACTCAATCCGTGCGTTTTGCGCAATAACGAGCATTTACCGTGCCAAGCCAAAAAGCATTTAAAAAACACCCAAGAGTCAGCTTCCCCTACGTTGCATACCCGACATTCCCGGCTATCGGACAATGCCGAACGTGCCTCTCGGCATCGACCTACGCCTGAACCCAAGCGCCCCTGCAAGGTCGTTCGCTGCCATTTCGACCTGGCGAACTGGTGGTGATCGGGTTTTAGCTCCGACTGTTCTCCGGCTGACGGACAGGGCGGATGTCGCTTTTAAAAGAGGAACTGTCTGTACCTTCAATTCAAGAGGGCGCGGCCACGAGAGACGGCGCGGCGAATGCGGTCGCGCAGATGATCGCGAGGATCAACACATCCGGCAGACGGGCAAAACCGCAGCCTGATCAGTGTCCACCCCTGGGGCGCTCTCCAACCGGGGGTTAAAATTGGACGCCGATTCCCCGCCTCAGGTGTCAAAATCGCACGCCGAAACACAGGACCGTCATCGGCGAATCCGCCCGGAGAATCGAAACTGCATTCCCTGGCGTTAGAACGATGAGAATGCCGTCGCCTTCGACCTTACCAGGGAACCATGGCCTGAATAATCAAACTTGAACAAAGGGATGAATCTGAGCTCTGATCTTGTTACGGTGCCTCAAGGGAGGAGCAGCGATATGCCGAGCGTTTGATTGCGCTGGGACACATCTTGAGTTTCATTCCTATGCTCATCGTCGCGCGACTGGTACCGAACTTCCTGGGACCTATCGACAAGCTCAGCCCCTTGCCCGGCCTTGCCAGCGCAGCTCGATCGCCAAATCAGAAAGAGCACACTTGCGAAATAGCCCAGCTGAAGAAGTAGCGAACAGCCCAGCGTCGTGACGACTGCTAGACGGAACGAATGCGAGGCGAAGTAAACCGTCACAGCGTTGCCGCACAGGACCAGCCCGAGGAGCCGACAAAAGATGATGAAGCGCATGCCGTTCTCCTGATTTTGTCTCGTCAAATCATGCAGCTCATGCTGCGACCTGGTCGGCCGCAAGATGGGTCTGGCAGTTCTTTGGGCAGACGCGGCCGCAGGCTCCGCAGCCAATGCAGCGGCCGGCATGGTCCACAACCATGATCATGCGATTGAGCTCACCATCGAAATCGTCGTCATCGGCGTCGCAGGCGCCAAGGATCTCACCCGCGTCATCGACGCCGTAAAGATGCATGACCTCGCGCGAGCAGACTTTGAAGCAGCGGCCGCAGCCGATACAGATCTTGCCATCGATAGCGATCAGATATTCCGGCACCCATATGGAGCCGTCGCGGCTGATGAATGTGCTCCTCATCGCAAAGTCTTCATTTTGGCAAGCTCTCTTCTGACACCATCCAACTCGGCATAAACGGCATGCGTTTTCTCGGCGACTTTCTCTATCTCAATCCATTTGACCGGGAGACCCTCGGCAAGGTCGCGCAAGTTCGTCTTGGCAATTGCCGCGCGCAGTTGAAGCTTTCGGACTTTCTTCGCCATCTCATCCAGGTTTGACATGATCCTTCCTCGAAAATGGGTTTCTTCACGCCCGCGCCACTTCGGGATAGGCAATAGCTGCAGTCACATCGCCGACCAGTTTCGCGCCGGTATCCGCGAGTTTCCGGAGAGTCTCGAAGCCGAATCGGTAGACGTCTCGACAGACGTTTGATTTCTGTTGTTGACAATGTCATCACGCCTGAGCGCTCCTCGATCTCCGACATGTCGAGCCTCCACAGCACGTCCGGATCCGGATTGCCAATGAGTGGATATTCCGGCGCAGTTCCTCGGTGATAATGAAATCGGCCAGCAGCCCGGTGTCCGATTTCCGTTGGCATGAGCCGTGAAAATCCTGAGCACGGATCAGCCGCAGGAGGCATTTGACGAACGGGCGGGAAAGGGCCTCGCCATCCTTGTTGACGGCAGGGCCAAGCGCTGCGTGAGACATTTCGTTTCCTCAATTTCAGGTCTCGTCCTCAACGGAGGATTTCTGCTTTCGGTTACGCTGACTTCGGGCCCGCTTACGCAGCCGACGTCCGGCCTCGCCAGGCCGGTTCCACGTAAATGCTGCCCCTGTGGCCGACCTTGAACAGGTCCTGGACTGTGACGTCTTCAACGACGGGCCAAATTCGCATCGAATATCGCCGCCGCGGCTATTCGGTTGGAAGTCTAAGGTCCGAGCCCTGACCTGGTGCAAACCGTCGACCCTGTGCTCCATGAACACAGTTACTGCGGGCGCGCCGCAGAAAATGGGCGAATTGATCAGGGTTCCATTCCACTTGTCATCCCGACACCTTGCCGGGCTCAAAGTTCGTGAGAGGTTAGCCACGCAGCCAGTCGTCCATTTTGATCAGAGGAGCCGGGGACTCTCTACGCAACATGTTGTTCTCCATTCCCACACCTTTCCTGACGTGTATGCGCGAGCTGGTTCTCTCAGAACGGAACACACCGGTTAGGAGACCATCAAAGTCTTGCGTGTTCTAATGCGATCAGCCCTCGCTCAGTATTGCCGATCTCAACCAGCAAACGTCATGCCAGCGCGTTGCCCGCAGTAAATGCATGATTCTGCCTCGAAACCTTACAAGCCCAAGATGGCCGGTTGTTTTGAACCCGACATGTTTTCTGCCGCTGTCAGCTTTTGGACACGCATCATGCGTCAGACGCTTGAGGGCGAGAACGGCTTGGCTGTCTGCGCTGCGGTAATGTTGGCGTCGGCTCATCTAGCATCATTCGCCGCCGGCGAAGCGCGGGCGCGCACAGCTAGGCCGACCCAGCGCCCCGAACCGCATGACCTTCTTGATCGGCTGGCTACAGGTCGGAAATTCCGCGATTCCGAAAAAGTTGGTCAGGGAAGTGCAGCCCGCTCCTCGGCATTTGCCGCACGAATGGCAAGCGCCCGAAAGCTGTCAACCGAGCGATCCTCCAAGGCGCGGGCCGGCGTCTCGACGATATGTTGGTCAAGGCCGGCCAGTGTTTGTACCTATGGTCTGGGAGTGGCCTTCGGCAGCCAGCGGTAGCGAGTAAAGCTTCGGCATCCTCGGCTTTGATTGCCGCCCAAATCTGGTCGAAATCACGATAGGCTATTATGCCTCCTCCTCATTGAGAACAGGAAGCTCTGCTCTGGCGTAGAAGCCTAGCACGGGTCCGAGATCAAAGGTCGTTCCTGGCGCAAGGCGCCGGACGGACGTGGGCCATGTTTCGGTCGAGACGCCATCGATAGCTCGCGCCAGCGTGCTGGCGAATCGGGGCATCAGCGGTGCGAGTGTCTGCGCCAGGATCGCAGCGGCCGTCGTCTGAAGGGCGAGCGAAGTGCGGGTGCGGGCGGGATAGAGACGTCGCGCCGCTTCATAGTCTTGCGCCTGTCGGTAGACTACACAATCGCTCACGAAATCGCAGGCCTGCGCGGCCGCGCGCCGGACCGAGAAGCCATCGTCCGAATAGGCGCGTTCCATCGCCGCGCGATGGATCTCTATCCGAGCAAAGAAAGCGCGATCGGCGGGAGCCCAGTCGCCTGCATCGGGCACACACCCGCCAAAGTCCTGCTTGATTTCCCGGTGCAGCGCATCAAGCCAATTCAGCCAGATCCCTTGGAACACCTCGTTCTCGGTGCGGCGTAGCGCGTCCAGCGTGAAGTTCGTTCGCTCACCTTCCGGGCGTGTCAGGCCCAAATGAAGACGGACGACATCGACTGTCTTTGGGCCCAGAACCTCTTTGCCCCAGACCGCATGTTCGCGGCTGGTCGAGAACTTCTGGCCGTCGAGCAGGTAGAACTCGTTCACATGATACCGGACGCGCGGGGTCCAGCGGGAGAAGACCTCAGCATAAAGCGCCGGATAAAGCAGGGCGTGATAGAAGGAATTATCGAAGCCGAAGAAATGGACAATCTGCCAGTCATTGCTGGGCAGGGCCGCATTCCAGTCTCGGCCGAGCGATGTAGCTAGCGTCTGGATGTTGTAAAGAAAGCCAAACGCCATCTCTGGCCAGACCCAGGTCACCTGCCCCGGGAACCCCTCGGCCGGTAGCCCCCAGTCCGACGGGTGGATGATGGGCACGGAAAAGTCGCCACGTTGGCGTAGACGCGCGAAGAGGTCCATGATCCGAACGGGGGCGCCCGACGCCCTTAAATGCCGGTCGATATTGACGTAGCACCGTTCCAGCGCAAGTTCGGGACGGCGCACGGAGCCGACCACCGGCGCCTCGGCCGAGTGCCGCGACCGGACTGCATCTAGGTCGTGGCATAGGTTCGGCGCGCCGCATTCCTCGCAGATGTTGCCACCAGCGGAGCCGCCGCAATCGGGGCAGAGGCCGCTTACATCCGGTTCGTAAAGGTAGTCGCCTGTCACAGCATCGAAGAGCGCAGGGCTCTGGCGCAGATCTACCGCCGTGCTGCTTAGAAGACTACGGAAACACGCGGCTTGAAACTCTGCATAAGCGCTATCGCCCAAAGTGCGGAGGAAGCTGTGGATCTCACAGTCGAGAAGCGCAAGCGTGGCTCGAATCTCGTCGGCGTATTGGCGCGCCACCTTTGCGGGCGTCGATTGATCGGCATCGGCACGCGTGGCGACGTAGCTCTGGTAATCGTCGCTTCCAGTCAGGTGATACGCTTCGACCCCTTTCATGCGCAGGAAACGCGTGTACACGTCGGCTCCAAAATATGGGCCAGAAAGATGCCCTAGATGCAGATCGCCATTGGGCGTCGGCGGCGTGGAGAAGACGAAGATCGGCCGGCGGGGAATCGCGACCTGTGCAGCAGCTTCGAGGGCGGCCTTGCCGTCGCGCCAGTAGACATCGACGAAATTTAGGTCGTCGTCCCCATCGTTGTGCAGCACATGCGCTTCAAAAGGATGGAACAGAACGACATCGCCGGCTGCGACCGAGATCTCCCCAAGGTCGGTCCTGACCTTGCCCGCTCCAGACAGGACCACGAAGGCCTCGATTTCGTCGTGCCGATGGGGCTCGGATGTGACGCCCGGTGCCACCTTGCCAAATGAAAACCCGGTGCCCGCGCTCCCCGTTCCAAGGGTGGCCATGTCGATGCCGAACGCCAGCGATAGCTCCGTTCGAGAAAACGTGGATTTGCGCATGACGACCTCAGCTGTTGAAGCAGTGGTATCTTCGGCTGCCAACGCAACAGGCTCTGCTGCACGTTGCGAAGAGAGGCGGTAGCCCGACACGTTGGCCGGCTCCGTCAGAATAATCCGGCTCTGGGGCCCAGGCGGGCGACGACGAGCGCCAGTGGGGCTCTAGGCGTTACAGAAGACCCCCGGCGACACCTGCACAATCGACATACCGAAGTGTTGTAACGGACTGCGGGCGGGGTCCAGTAGCCGGCAATCAGAACGTCGTGCTCTCCGCGCATTTTTTTGGCGGCCGATCAGTTTCGTATGCATTCCCGCCTGGTTCCGTGAGCTCAATCGCGATAGAAAATGCCGTTTGGGAGCTTCAGGTTGTCGAGATCAGCCACTTTGCCCTCTGGCGGATTAAGGGCGCGCTTAAGCACGTTATATTCAGCGCGGGTCGGTCCACCGGTTGAAGCACGCTGGAACACCAAGTAGAGCGTCCGCCGCGAACGATTGCTTTTATTCGGCTTCGAGTAATGCGGTGCATAATCGTCGAAGATGAAGATGTCGCCAGCCTTCCATACTACGGGTTCCCAGAAGAATGTTTCGGCGACCCCAGGATCAATCACCCCGCCGGCATCCATGGGAAATACCCCCTTCTTGTGATTGCCGGGGCTGAAGAAAAGGCCACCATTGTCCGGGTCGGAATCGTCAATGCCTATAGCAACGATCGCATGGACCATCCGGTCGGGCAGCCTGTGTGGAATGTGATAAATGTCCTGATGCGGGCGATAACCGCCGCTATCGGGATAGTGGAAGATCAGCAACTCTTTGAGTCTGCGCGAATCTTCGCCAAGCAAATCCTCGACCGCAGAGATTATGCGCTGATCTTCTAGGAGGAGACGACGCAATGGGTCATGGAAGTCCAGAAAATTCTCGGCCTTAGAGGTGATCTTTCGATCATCAGTCGTCTTCTCGAACCACATGAGCCATTTATCATCGCTAACATCCCAGCGTGATACGTCTTCAACAAAGCTCGAAATCCGTTCCACAGCCGCGGGATCGAAGAACCTTTCGAGCCTGATGTATCCGTCTTTCTGCCACTTTTCTCTTTGCGCATCAGTCAACATGCCAAAGGCCTCCTGTTGGAAAAAATGGTTGGTCGAACATTCCGGTTAGAGGCAGTCGGGCGCTGGCCAGGGTGTGGCCCACGGAGACGATACTCCATGGCATGTGGGCGGCGACGCTAAGTGCATTCCGCTCCGGCTGGATTTCAAGGCTGTGTTGTCCCTCCTCAATGGAGAGATCGCCCAGGCCCGTAAGGTCTGCCGATCCGGTACCGCTGCATTGTAGTCACGGCCGAGCATGCTGTTGGTGGTGCGACTGCCCGAAAGACGACCTTCGTGCAGCCTGACGCAACGCAATCCGTGCGCCACGCGAATCTTTGCGACGAGTTCCCGTTCGGGTCGGGCGATCAGGGAGGGCACGTCGCTGGCATCGGGTCCATCGATGCTCCAAAAACGAGTATTGTCCGCAGAAGTTCGGCGCCCACTGCCCATCCCAGGCCAAGCCGGGCCCAGGGCTTCCCTAAGCTCGTCCCGATCATTTACCTCACCCGGCCCAGCCACCACACGCATCGCTACGAGCCGGAAGCCTCCGCTGACGGCCGACGCAGCCATGGCCGTCAGGGCCATTGCACACTTTCGAGTGAGCGACCTGGTACGGTTTCGACGACCGTGGGGCAAATCCTCGCCCGCAGAATAAAGCGATGCGCCCATAGGTCCAAGGGCATGTTCAGTCACGATGAGTTCGGAGCGGGCTCCGGACTGCGCCGCAGCGGAGGCGGACATCATTCCTTGGATGCCACCGCCGATGATCAGTAGTCGCTGAGTCATATCCCGCTGCCCATTTCTTCGGCTACCGGGTCGGGCCAGCTCTCGACGGTGGTACGGCTGATAAAGCCAGGATGCTCAGGGTTCGCGCACGGCGCGCGCTGTAGAAGGCTGTCAAGAATGCGGCGAGCTCGCCAGGCCAGCAGGCTTAGGTTCGGATCGGCCAGCCCGCGCTGCCCGGGATTGGCGTTCTGTACGAAGATGCGTCTGTCACGCGGTCCGTCCCAGCACACCGAAAAATCCTCGTTGATGACCAACTCATTGTCGGTCTGTTGCAGCCGATCCGCCATCGGTTCCAAAAAGCTTGGCACGGCGTTCTCGTAACCGGTGGCCAGGATGACGATGTCGGCCGTGACTTCTTCGACGTCGCCCAAGCCGCGCTGCAGCGTCAAGTTGTGACCCGCGCCGGCGTTGATGCAGCGCGAAACGTTGCAACCCGGCCGCAGTGCGATGTCACATAGGTCCGGCTCAAGAAATTCGTGGCGATACAGCGCCTGGTAGACGGCGCGCAAAGTGCGATCCGAAATACCATCCGAGGCGAGCACGAAACGCCGCAGGAACAGCTTGCGCTGCGGCTCGCTCATTGCCGCGAAACGATCCGAAAAACAGGGCATGAACAACTCGTTTGTGAACGGGCTGTTGTCGAGGGGCAGGTAGTTTTCGCGCTGCGAGACCCAGGTGATCGAGGCAGGCCGCCGTTCTCTTGGCCCACCGACCAAATGCAACAGCACCTCGGCTCCCGACTGGCCTCCACCAACGACGCAAACATGTTTTTGCCGCACCTCAGGATGGATGTGCAGCAAATCGGATGAATGGAACAGGTTGCGTCCGATCCAGCCCTGAAATTGAGGTGGAATCCACGCTTGCTTGCCGATGCCGACCACCAGGTCTCTGGCACTAAGCACCGCGTCGTCCGTCCGCACCCGAAACTCGCCATCATAGCGTATTTCGCGGACGGTCTCGCCGCCGCGCACAAGTGGGTTCCTGCGGAACGCCCAGTTCAGGTATTGCTCGAACTCAGCCCTGAGCACAGCATCGAACTGTGCATTCAGGAAGTGGTACAGACGCCCGTTCTCGTGCAGGTAGTTTATGAAAGTGTAGGCGGATCGCGGATTCACCAGCGTTACCAGATCCTTGACGTGGCTGACCTGGAGTTCTGAAGAGTCGAATGCGCTGCCTGGATGCCAGCGGAAGTCAACTTGCCGATCCAAGAACAATGCCCCGTGCCCGATTTGCTCGTGTATCTGACACGCAAGGCTCAAATTGGACGGGCCAGCACCGATCCCAATGCAAGAGAGATCCAGTTGTCCTGCTCCTGCTGACGCCTCCCAATCAGGCGCTATATGCGGCGAATGTCGGCCATGGCCGCTGGGCTTGCCCTTCCCGCACGCATCGTCGACACCGCAGGACTTGCAACAGTTTGTCCGCGCGTTCGTAGTATCGGGTGTGACGCCCGCGGATGCCGGCTCCGTGATGAGATCGGCACTCATGCCGGCGATATGTTGCGCGTGGCTGGCATCGAGAATCCCGCCTCGATGACCCCCGCGTGGTCAGTGACATGCTTTCGCAGCCTATCCCTCATTGCAATTGGGCTCAGTTGCCCGCCTCGACCGTGATGAGCCGACCTTCGGCCTGCTTGGCGACCAGCGAGGGCGCGGTCATGAGTGCGGCGACAGCATTTTCCCGTGGGTTTGATCATAGAAGACATCCGCTGCTGCGTTCGGGAGGGTCCCATGCATCGAACGTGCCAGAGCAAAACATGAGAAAAGCAACGGAAGGAGGTTTGCGATCCTGTCGAGTATCCGACATTGAGGCCGAAACCTTGCACCGGCTGCGCAAAGCCACGTGCAGTCTCCCTCGGGACCGGGAATACAGCGCCAATGCCGATACGCTCGGCACGCTGCTGCTGCCGAGCGATCCGCATTCTTCGTCTCGAGAAAGAAACGCGGTTCTACCAGGCGTCAACTTCCGAACTCTTTGGTTCGGTCCAGGGCATCCCGCAGCAGGAGAGCACTCCGTTTTATCCACGCTCGATCTGTGCGGTGGCGAAGGTCTACGCCTACTGGATCACCATGAACTACCGCGAGGTATACGGGCTCTATGGCATCCTGTTCAATCACGAAGGGCCGACGCGCAGCGAAACTTTCATCACGCGCAAGGTGACGCGTGCGGTGGCTCGATCATGGCCGGCAAACGGGACTGTCTCTATCTCGGAAACCTGGAAGCAAAGCGCGACTGGGGCTCGGCGCGCGCCTATGTCGAGGGCATGTGGCGCATCTTGCAGCATCAACCGGACGATTTCGTGCTGGCAACCGGCGAGACACACACGGTCCGCACCTTTGTCGGGGCTTGCCTTCAGGCGAGTCGAAAAGGAGAGCGCCTGGGAGGGCGAAGGCGTTGACGAGGTGGGCCGTGAACGCATGAGTAATCAAGCGCTGATCCGGATCGACAAACGCTGTTTCGGGCCAATCGAGGTTGACCTGCTGATCGGCGATGCCTCCAAGGCAGCCGACAAAACTCGATTGGAAGCCGAAGACCACTTTCGATGAGTTCGTCTCGGAAATGGTCGAGGCTGACTGCCGCGCCTACGGGATCGTGTTAGCGTGACGTGAAAACACGATGACTTCGCGGGCATGTGCATCTTGCCGTTTCAGGGACGTCGGCATTTCAGGCCCGCCGCGGTCAGCCGGCGTCAGCAGTTCTATCGTTTGGATCGGCAAACTCACACATCCTGCAAAGCAGAAAACCAGCCGCTCCATTCATGCGATCGACGATTTCGCAAAAAACTGGGCTTTTAAAGAGATCGTCATATTCGTCGCATAGAAGGTTGCCCAATACGTGACGCCGCTCAAAATCCATGGAGCAGAGAGTAACCTCGCCGTTTGGAAGGAGTACATTCCGATACTGCCGTTCGTCCACGCATATCAGCGCTCCGACGACTGGCTGCCGTGGTTCTACAATCTTAGGGTCTACGCTTCCACCCCTGCTGCTCACCGGTCGCGCGCGAACTAGGGCTTGGGCAGGGATAATGTCGGCGATATCGGGATGGGGCTCACCCAAAACCACGAATCGGATCGAAGGGATGTCGGCGTCGACGAGTTGACCAACCAAATCGCGATACTTGGCTCCGACAAGGCGGCTATTCATGTGGGCGCCATCATCAAAAACATGAACCACGAATACCCCCAACCGCAGCGCCTGCAAGCGTTGTAGATCCTGCCCCTTCATTCCCACAAGCGTCGTGAAAATCCTGATGCCGTGGCCTTTGGCGGAAGCGTGCTCGACCATTTCGGTGCAATCCGGATTGAGCCATGGCTCAGAATACCCGGCAAAACTAATGTCGACGGAGGCTGGGACGCGCGCCAGACAGCGCTTGAAATCTCCAAGACTAAGATGCTTCGTATCAGATACCTTTCTTTGCCGGTCAGCGAACTTGTCCTGCGGACAATATGAACATCCCACGATGCACCCTGTGGTCGTCGTTATCTCCAAAACTCTGCCGGCTGGGATAGCAGAGCGCAGTTCCGGTAAAATCATTCGTTGTGACTCCCACTCGTCTTGGTCATGCATAACGTCCAGTATGGTGTCTTTGGCTTCATGACACCGACGGTCAAGACAGTCCGAATGAGCCCAGCCATCTCCGCCTTGGCAGCAGTCAACAGCCGGTTTCCTCAATCGGCCGAGCGGACTATCAACGAACTTTGGGCGCATCGGCGCGGCAGGGCGGCGCAACCGCAAAGTCGCGCGTCAGCCATTGCCAAGGTGTAGCCGTGACCGTTGAGCGGGCGCGCCGCCGAGATGGCGCAGCAGAAAATCGATCGTCTCCCGTTCTTATGCGGTCAGCCCCCACTCAACATTGCCGCATCTCCAGCAAAGGCCGTGCCAGCGCGCTTAGCCGCAGCAACTGCACGAGTAGGCTTCGAGAAACCTCACGCCCAAGGCGGCCGGTTGTTTTGGACCAGACATGTTTTTTGTCGCTGTCAGCTTTTGGACATGCATTTCAGACGCTTGAGGACAGACTTGGCTGTCTCCCCTGCGGTAATGTTGGCGTCGGCTCATCATCTAGCATCATTCCGGCGCCAGCTGTGTGCGCGGAAGATCTACACGACCTGACCGCCGCGTGCAGCGATTGCCTGCCGGCTCATAGCTGATCTTTTCTCCTGAAGCCGGCGATGAGGCCGGGCCGTCGAGTGCGTGCTGCCGGATGCTGCGTAAGCTGTTTCGCTAGACGGCGGATACCGCGTCACCTCCATATTTTCGCGACAGAGGTTTGGTGGCGTCGCGGGCCTTGCTGCTACATCACCGCAGTGCTCGGGAATTCGTATCTGATCCGCGTGAGGCGAAGACCTTCTCTCTCGACTGGCTCGCCGAGGCCGTCTGTCCTGCTAGCCTCGAACGATTTCTCATTTGGCATGGCGCATGCGCGTCGATCCGCAAACCCCGTCGAGGAGAAATCGGACCTGGCCGCCACTCCACCTCCTCCTACCACGAGGGCAGACGGGAAGCAGCGCCTTCAAATGAGGAACAAAATCACCTTACCTCGAATCTTGCCTCCCTCGATCACAACCGGAGCCATGGAACCGCGTGCGCGACCATCGCCAATGATCGCGCCCCAAGGCAATTGCCCAGCGCAAAATGGCTACGCGCGATTACGCCATGCATCCCTTACGAGGCTGCGACAGCACCTCGGAGAGCCTCGCCGCCATCTTGCAGACCGATCTAAGCCCACTTGATCCAGCACAAAGGAATTTCAAACATGCACCAAGATACCGTCCGGGCGACCGCATTCGCCATGCCCCTGACCAGCCCGGCCTTCCCGGCCGGCCCATATCGCTTCGGCAACCGGGAGTATCTGATCATCACATATCGCACCGATCCGCAGAAACTGCGCGACCTTGTGCCGGAGCCGCTTCAGGTGTGCGAGCCTCTGGTCAAATTCGAGTTCATTCGCATGCCGGACTCGACCGGCTTTGGCGACTACACTGAAAGCGGGCAGGTCATCCCGGTCTCCTTCCGAGGCCGCAAGGGCAGCTACACCCACTGCATGTTTCTCGACGACCATCCGCCGATAGCGGGCGGACGCGAGTTGTGGGGCTTTCCCAAGAAGCTCGCTAGCCCAACGCTCCGAACCGAGACGGATACCCTTGTTGGCACGCTGGACTACGGGCCGGTCCGCGTCGCGACGGGTACCATGGGCTACAAGCACCGAGCCGCCGACCTCGCGAGCGTGAGGGCCTCGCTCGCTGAACCGAACTTCCTCCTCAAAATCATCCCGCATGTCGACGGCACGCCGCGCATCTGTGAGCTCGTGGAATATCATCTAGAGGACGTCCATCTGAGGGGCGCCTGGACCGGGCCGGCAGCCCTGAACCTCTGGTCGCATGCGCTTGCCCCCGTCGCCGAACTGCCGGTGCTGGAAGTAGTCTCGGCCGTCCACTTCGTCGCAGATCTCACGCTCGCGCTCGGGAAGGTCGTCCACGACTATCTCGCGAAAGCCTAGCCTCGCCATCGGAAAGGAAGAAACCATGAACTTTTACAGTGATATCTCATTGAACCAACGCGATGGGGAGCCGGTGGCCGGCTTCTCGACAAGGTGGCGCTGATCACCGAAGCCGCGAGCGGGGTCGGCAAGGATAGCGCGGTTCGCCCGCGAGGGAGCAAGAGTGGTCCGCGGATCTTGATCACAGCGAAGTCCAACAACGGCGTCCGGGATCGATCGGTTGACAGAAAATGGTTGCCAGCGAGAGGGGCAGGTGGAAAGCAGCTGATGCAGGCGATCGAAACCTTCGGGCGCCTCGATGTCCTGGTCAGCAACGCCGGCGTCCAGAACGTAGCGCCGCTTGTCGAGTTCTGCCACCAGGCACTTCCCGCCCGTGATAGGCTCCATGTCACGGTGTCGGCGAACTCAATGCCACCAAAATCAGTGTAAGGCTCGGTCTGCTGTTCGGCGTCTGCCTCAGAGGCAGACGCTCGCCCTGTCGCCGATATCGCGTCGAGACTCGGCCTGCAGGGGAGGTGGACTACGGCCTACCTTGGACTTTGCTGCTGGCTTTTACCGTCGTCAGACGAAGCGAGCCGAATGTTGCGCCGCGGTGCTGATGAACGAAATTCTCGGAGACTCGACCTTTACCTCGCCTTTACGAGGAGGTTGCACGAAAAGCGCGGCCTTGCCCACTCGTACCACAAGAGTGACACGGGGCCGACATGGCGGCCGAAACGCTCACCTCATGCGCAACCTGGTTAAGAAGCTGGCGCAAACGGGGCCGAGCGTGGCGGAACTCGAGGGGACGAGGATGAAACGCCCAAATCCTCAAAGAGACGGCCCGCGTCGAAAAAACCCGTGCCTAGCCGAGATTGGGCAAGGGCCGGGAGCCAAGGCTACCCAGCCGTGGCGAAGCCCGTGATCACGCTTTAGGCACCCAATAACGATAATGGAAAAATCTGCGCGAAACGGTCGCACCGGTATTGACATTAATTGACACACCCCGCGAACACTTGCATAAGCCACATAGCGGTAGTGACTAGGTGCATGCCGCAGCCAATTTTTTCCCTACGGGCGAGGTCTGATCTATGGCGGCACTGGCGAAATTCAGACCAGTTGATTCCGGCCAACACGACAAGGACGAACTCCGCGAGATTGTCCGTGAGCGCTCTTTTCGATTCGGACGCTACACGCTCTCGTCGGGCATAGAGAGCGACATCTATTTCAATATGAAGCCTACCATGATGGTGGCGCGAGGCGCGCAACTTGCCGCTCTTGAATTCCTAAAAATAGCTGAGCAAGTGAAAGCAGAGTACGTCGGCGGCCTTGAAATGGGAGCGGTCCCCGTAATCGGATCGATGGCGGCTGTCAGCTCGATGATGAACAAACCCATAAACACGATCTTCGTTCGCAAAGTTCCAAAGGCCCATGGCACAAGGGACGTGATTGAAGGACTTGGGCCTAAAGAAGATCTCGAGGGAAAAGTGGTCCTGATCGTTGACGACGTTGCCACAAGCGGCAAGTCGATATTGAAGGCGATTGAAGAGGTTCGCCGCGTCGGCGGCATTGTGGGTGACGCTGCTTGCCTCGTGGACCGTGACGAGGGAGCTACGGCGCTGCTAGCCCAACATGGCGTCACGCTGCACTCCGTACTGCATGCGAGCGAATTTGTGGAACGCCACTGACAATCTCATACAACGTCTTTCCGGCGACCTAGCCTTAGAGGACATTCCGCCGCTTTGCAGCGAGTGCAGGCGCCTCGCGAGTAAGAGCGATTGCCCCTGCCCATCCTCCCTGCTTTTGGTGCAACATATGCTCGCTGCCGTTCACCAGCGGCTTGACGCCATTGACTATCTCTCAGAGCAAGGCGCCATAAGACTGAAGGCTTTTACCGATTATCTGGCGGCGGTCGTTCGAATAGCTTCAGAGAGCGGCGACGCGGTACCCTGGATTGATCTAGCAACCCGGTTTAGCGCTCTTTTCGGTCCCGACGAGGTTGCCCATTGATCTCGCGCTTATTGCTTTTTCGTGGAACGAGCAGCCTCGTCGGCAAATGCGTCATCGATCGCCAGCGGCGTGCCGGCGCATATGCGAGCGAAAAGCGCCGAGCTGCCGGTGATGAATCTCGAACGTGACGACGCCGATTGGCGCGATGCGCGTTGGCTCGGGGCCCTCGTACCCAAGTATGGGTGCGTTCCCATTCCGCGGCATCATGCTCGCGATCCCGTCTGTGCCGTTCTCAAGCAAGCGAGCTCGAGCGAACCGCCCCGGGTTGCGGATTTCGACAATCGTTGGTGGAGTTGGCTGGCGAATTGGCGCGTTCGGCCTTCGGTTGGAAGACCGGCTTGAGGCGGGCCAACGAACGGAATTGGCGAAGCCACGCTGGAGTATGCCTTCACTGGGGTCGCGTCCCTGCACGTGCTGTAACGTAGCTTTAGCGAAGCCGCTCGCGAGCGCGCCCTCATAGCGCCGAGCGGGCGAGCGGCTTCGGGGCGGGCGCAGAGGCTGGGTAGACGGGCCGGACTCACCTCACCCGGTCCAGCCACGACATGCATCGCCAAAGGCAAGGACCCGCTGACCGCGCCCGCAAGGGGGGAGATTGGCCGTCATCGCTGCCTTCGCCAATCTCCAAGGCTAGAAGTTTGGAGCCGCCAGGGAAGCTGCCGGTCTCCCCCCTTGCGGGGGAGATGGCCGGCAGGCCAGAGAGGGGGCTGTCCCGCCAGCGTTAGATCACATTCAATTCCCTGAACGCCCGCCCTTCAGCGACACGGCTGTACCCAAACGCCGAGCAGTCCACCGTGCGGTAGCCGCCGTGCACGATCAGCTCGGCCAGCGCCTTGCCGACCGCCGGCGCCTGCTGCAGGCCGTGGCCTGAAAATCCGTTGGCGAAGAGGAAATTTTTCACCTTGGGGTGCGGGCCGATCACCGCGTTCTGGTCGAGCGTGTTGTAGTCGTAATGGCCGGCCCAGGCGCGTCTCGGCTTGATCGCCTCGAAGGCGGGAATGCGGGTCGCCAGCACCGGCCAGATCACCTCTTCGAACAGCGGCCAGTCGACCTCGAAATCGGTGGGGTCGGCCGGGCCGTCGCCCTCTTCCGGTTCGGCGCCGCCAGTGAGATAGACCGAACCTTCCGGCCGGACATAGATGCCGGAGGGATCGACCAGCAGCGGCATATCAGAATATTTGTCGCGCGCCTCGAAGACGAAGACGTTGCGCTTGCGCGGCTCGACCGGCAACACCAGCCCCGCCATGGCAGCCACCGTGCCGGCATTCGGCCCGGCTGAATTGACGACGATGCCGACTTCCAGCCTGTCGCCATTGTCGAGGCTGACACTGGTCACGCTCTGGCCGTTCCACCTCCGCCTTGCGCATGACTGGAGAGATTTCCGGCGGGCGTCGCCTCCCGAGCAATGCTTTTCATGTTCGTTACTCTTCGTAAGATCGATTATTTCGATGGAGCCCATCTACGTATGAATGCAGGCGTCACAGTAGAGCTTTGAACAGCATCGGTGCCGCAACCGTCATCGAGCCAAAAACAGGGGCAATGTCGGCTTTTCAAAGATCCATCTGGTCACACCGCCAAAGAGCCGCTCACGCAGCCGACGGCTGCCATAGGCGCCCATGACGATCATGTCCGCAGACGTGTTGATTGCGTGCTGCGCAAGCACCGTGGCCGCCGATTTGCCGGCACTTGGCAGGAGGTCAACCGACACCCGAGCACCGTGCCGAGTGAGATAAGCAGCGATGTCGGCTCCAGGCTCCGCGCCGTTCCCGTTGTAGTTGGCCTTCGGATCGACCAGGGCGACACGAACTTCCTCAGCAACGCATAGGAGGCCCAGCGCTTCTCGAACCGCACGGGACGCCTCTGCTCGCGAATCCCAACCGACCAGGACGCGCCGTGGCCACAGCGTCGCCTCAGCCCCCTTCGGCACAATGAGCACCGGCTTTCCCGTATCGAACAAGCAGCCGTTGACCACAGGAGGTCCGAGATTCTCGTCGTTGAGGAGCCCTGGTCCGACAATCGTGAGGTCGGCGCAGAGCGCCCGCTGTCGTGCCACTTCACCGAGGCTGGCCGGATCGTAATAGTCGGTGTCAACGTCATAGGCGAGCGACATAGATTCCAGCAGTTTCTGGATATCTCTGGAGCGTTTTCCCAGTCTGACCGCGTCCTGTGTAAATCGATCGATTTGCCGAAACCGATCGTTCAATCTGGCAATTGCCTGTCCACGTCCTACAGGCCACTCGGGGACACCATCTCCGATCCGCCGATGCGACATAAGGAGCATCGGAGCGGGTATAATCAGTACGGAAAGGTGCGCGCCGATTTCCGCACACAAGCCGGCAGCAGTTCTGACGTCCTGATCGGAATGGTCAGCGCCGGTCAAACAGAGTACCGTTTTAAAGCCCATTTTCCTGCTTCTTCCTGAGTGTTCGATGAGGGCGTTTCAGGCGGCAAGACCGGCTCACAGCGCGAGGAAAAGGGAGTGGCACCAGACCCGGCACTCGATTCAGCCGTCCAGCTTCTCGAGCGAGTAGCCGGCCGACCTGACGGTACGAATGACGATACCGGTCGAGGCCGTCTCCAGTGCCTTTCTGAGCCGACTGATATGGACATCGACTGTGCGTAGACCGACATGGATATTGGCCGGCCAGGCCCCGCCGATCAGCTCGTCCCGGCTGAAGACCTTGCCGGGAGCCTCCAGCAAATGCCGCAGCACGTTGAACTCGATCGGTCCGAGATGGATGTCATGGCCATTGCCGCAAACCCGGTGGGCATCGAGCTTCATCTCAAGGCTGCCATAGGAAAGCCAGCTGTCGTTTTCGATCCCGTTTGAACCCGGCTTCGGCAGCGCCAGCCTCGTCCGCAGACAATCGAGCAGCTTGGCCGGTGCCATTGGCCGCACAAAGCTCTCGTCAATGCCGGCCTTCAACAGATCAAGGTGCTGGTTCTCGGCGCCGGGCGCGATCAGGGCAATGATGGGCAGGCCGCCGGTCCGGGGTTCCCGCTTGAGCCGGGCGCAGATTGCGGACCCGGTAAGGCTCGTTGGACCGCAGTCCAGCACCACGGCCTGGAATTCCCGTTCGTCGGCCTTTGCAAGTGCTTCCTTGGCGCCGCCTGCCGGCTCACTGACGAAGCCGTCCACCTCCAGTATGTGGCTGAGGAACAGATAGAACTCCGCATCTTGCGAACAGATCAGGACGAGTGGCTTCATCAGCGCTACCCCGAGAACCAAATTGGCCTCGACCGCGTCGGCCGCGTGGGCTGGCCATCGCGGCTCCTCAAGGCCTGACATGATCCTCTTGCTCGAAAATTGGTTTCATGCCCGTGCCACCTCGGGATAGGCGTCGATGGCTGCGATGGCATCGTCGGCCAGTTTCGTACCGGCGGCGGCGAGTTTGCAGAACGTCTCGAAGCCGAACCGATGGACGTCGCGCACGGTCTTGGACAAAACGACCAGCCGCCCGGCGGTGAAAAGCACGCGCCCGAACCCCTCATGGCTCATTTCGATCATCGGCGATGCCATCAGGCCGGAGCGCTCCTCGATGGCAAGGGCGACGGCAGTGTAAAACTTGTCGAGCCTCCACAGCACGTCCGGATCGGGATCGCCGATTATTGGAATCGTACGGCGCTGTTCCTTGCTGACGATGAAGTCGGCCAGCAACTCGGCATCCGCTGTGCCGTCCCATGACCCGTGGGTATCCTGAGCACGGATCAGCCGCACGAGGCATTTGACGAATGGGCTGGCAAGGGCGGCCTCGTCATCGTTGACAGCAGGGCTGATCGCGACTTCAAACATTTTGCACTTCCTCGTTTTAGTCCTCGTCCTCGAAGGAGGGTTTCTTTTCGGCGACACCAGCTTCGGCCAGCACCTTGCGCAGCCAGGGCGGAGGACACGTTCTCAGCATCATCTGCGTGCGCAACAGCACCTCTTGGATGGTTTGTGGCTGCGGCACCTTGATTGGATGGATTTTTGCCGAAATAACCTTGGCTGCCGAAGGCCCGCCGATGGCCAGACAAAACAGCAGATGGCAGCCCTTCAGCGCCTCCACCTTCGGCGTGACGCGGTCATCGCCCTCGGTCCGACGCTTCCCGCTCTCATCGGAAACGTCATCGAAGGCCACGGCTTCCACGAGATGCCACTCCTCGCGCGTCACGTCGTAGACAGCAAAGCGCTTGGCCGACCCGAAATGGGCATTGAGATTCGTCATGTCTTGCGTGGCGATGGCTACGCGCAATGCGCCTGCCCGTCGGTCCGTCATCGGTGCGTGAACCTCGTCAGTGACGAGTGAGAGGCGACGAACGGAGCTCATCTGGCATTTCTCGTTTCCGGAATGGATCAAGCGCCTCAGGCGTCGGCGCGTGCTGGTTGGCCTGAAAGATATTGGCAACATCGAAGATCAGGTCGCGGGTCCCCCGATAGAGGATTGTGAGCTTGTGCTGGCTGCCAAGCCGGTCGAAGATCGGGAAGCCGACGCGCATGAGCGGAATGCCAAGGCGTCGCGACGCCTGGCGACCGTGGGAATGTGTTACGAGAAGATCCGCGCCCGCTGCAAGAGCTTCCAAATCGCCGAGATCGCCGATCTGAACCCACTCCGCCGGTACTTTCTGCAGAATCTTCGACAGATCGGTCGTCGTGACCGCCGCCGCGATGTCACAGCCCATGCCGGTGAAGAAGGTTGCGAGTTGATAGAGTTGGTCTGGTTCAGCAGCGATCGCAATTTTCTTGCCTCCGAAATGGAAATGTCCGTCGAGCAATGCATCCTCCAATTGCGCCCGGTGACGGCGAACCCGGTCCGGCACCGCCGCGCCCGAAACCGCCGATAGCAGCGAGACGAACCGGTCGACGGCCATTAATCCGGTCAGCGACCGGAACACCGCGTAAGGCACGCCGGTCAACCCGTGCAGCGTTTTCGCCGGGTGGCGCATGTGCTCGCCGATGACGATGCATTGCACGGCCGTGCCAAGCTCGCGGATTTCCTCGACGCTGGTGCCGCCATAGGTAGTGGTTACCCAGCGGTCGGGAACCGTGCCGTCGAGTGAGCCGGAGACGTCCGGCAGGATAACCGGGTTGAGCCCAAAACTTTCAACCATGTCACGCAAATGCTCGACGTCAGCGACAGTGAGGTTGCATCCGGGCAGGATCGCGATCTTCTTCGGCTGCCGGGTCCGTGCGCCCGGCCGTGTAATCCCTTCGATCATCGCCGCGACAGCCTTGGCCCAGCCTTCTTCGATAGCGCCGCCGAAATCAGGCGTGTTGGCCAGCACAACCTCCGTACCCGTGAGCTCTTCCGCATGCTTCAGCTTGACGTTGGCGATATCACTCGCGCAGTCTTCGCCACGGGTCTCCACCAGCGCGGTCGTGCACACCCCTATCAGCTTTGGCTTTGTGCGGGTTTTGAGGTTGAGGATCGACTCTTCCAGATGGTCCGCTCCGCCGAGTATGGTTGCCACCTCGTCCAACGCCGTTGTCTGCAAGGGGATCGCTTCCTTGAAATGCCGCACGAAGAGCACGAGCGCGAAGCTGGTGCAGCCCTGGCTGCCGTGGAACACGGGCATCGCACCGTCGACTCCAAGAAAAGCAAAGGCGGCACCCAGTGGCTGCGACGACTTCAGCGGATTGACCGCCGCTGATTTGGTATTGCGAAGGATGCGGACCATCGGATTTCCTCAACGGTCGCCGAAGCGGTGAGCAGTCGCGCCGGCGAATTCATTGAAGGCGTTCACAGTCGCGGTCCCGTTCTTCGTGCTCGCCAGATCGTCCTCCAAAGCAGGCTGGCAATGCCATGGCGCCGGCTCCCGCACCTGGCCCCAGATCGGGTTATGAATGGCGAGGTCGATCTGCCGGACAAGTTCCACCATGCCGTCATAGCCGGCATAAGGATGTTGGCGCTCCTGATTGATATCGAGCCACGGTGTCTTGGCCTTCAGAGCGATGAATTGCGTGCGCCCGCCCGACAGCATGATGTCGGCCTTCTGTTTTGAGAGCATGGCGTAAAGATCGCGCGCTGCCATCTGCTCGAACATGTGGTTTTCGTCCTTGAGGATCCGTTTGATCCGCTCCTTGTCTTCGACTGTGGATTTCTTGACCGAGGTGCCGACGATCTCCATGCCGATCTCCATCAGCGCGTGGACGACTGACCAGGACTTCACACCGCCCGTATTGAGTAGCACGCGCTTGCCTTGAAGCCGCGGGCGGTAGGCCTCGAGCTTCTTCCAAGCAATCGCTTCCTGCTCAGCAATCAGCGTGTCTGTGCGATCAAGGATCTCTGGATCGGCGCCCTTCCTCACCAGCAGCTCAGCAATGTTGCGAAGTGCTTCCGAGGTATCGGTTATGCCGTAGAAGGAGCCCTCGAAGAACGGGATGTCCCAGCGCTCCTCCATCTTGCGGGCCAGATTGATGAGTGCGCTCGAGCACACCATCATAGCCGCCCGGGCGCGGTGCGCGGATGCAACGTCGATGTAACGCGCATCGCCCGGAATGCAGGCGCGCACCTGGATGCCGAGCCGATCAAGCAGCGGCTTCACCAGCCAGAATTCGCCGGAGAGATTGAATTCGCCAAGGATGTTGATGTCGTAGGGTCCGGCGTCGTCGGGTTCCACCGTGCCGATGACATGATCGAGCAACGCTTCGGCGGCCAGTTTGTTGCCGAGGTTCTTGGAGCCGGCCAAGCCCGGCGCATTGATCGGCACCACGGCCAAGCCGAATTTTTCGGCCGCGCGTTTGCACACGGCCTCGATGTCGTCGCCGATCAGCGCCGTCACGCAGGTCGAATAGACGAAGACTGCCGGCGGCGCATATGTTTCCTTGATCTCGCGGATCGCCCTGAACAGCTTCCGCTCGCCCTGCCCCATCACGATGTCGAGTTCGGTGAGGTCGGTTGTGAAGCTTGTCCGCCACAGGGTTGGCCCGGACGAAGCTGCGCCTCTGTTGTCCCAGGAATTGCCCTCGCAGGCGAGCGGCGCATGGACCAGGTGCGCAACGTCGGTGATCGGCTGCAGGACGATCTTGGCGCCGTCAAAGGCGCAGCCGCCGGCTGCCGCCCCGGGGGTCAGCGGCTTCGAGCAGCCCTCCTTGCGCGCCCTGGCATCCTTGCGGCGGTTGTTATCGCAGGCGGGCTCGTCGAAAACGTCCTGGATCTTGGCACTGAGCGAGGTCATTGCGTCAGTCTCCGAAGTCGATTGGGCGATGGGCGGCCTCGGCGAAAAGCCGGCACGGGCTTAGCGGGTGAGGTCATAGGAATAATCCGTCACGCCCGTTTCGCTCGTCTCGCGATCGAGCTTGTCGAATATCTTGTCGAGGATCGTCGTCAGCACGCGTAATCCACCCTGGTAGCCCATGAGGGGAAAGCGATGGTGATGGTGCCGGTCGAAGATTGGAAACATGAGCCGGATCAGCGGCGTGCCGGTGTCACGCTCCAGATACTTGCCGTAGGAATTGCCGATCAGCAGGTCCACCGGCTCCGTAAACAGCAGCGAACGCATCGCCCAGAGATCCTTGCCTGCCCAGATCTGGGCATCCTGGCCGAAGGACGAGGATGCAAGCAATTCCTTCATCTGGGCCTCCCAGGCCGATGTGCCGTTGGTCGCGAGGCAATGTGTCGGCTCGCCGCCGGTCTCCATGACGAAGCGGGCCATGGCGTAGACGAAGTCGGGATCCCCATAGATTGCGTACTTCTTGCCGTGCAGCCATGACTGGCTGTCCGCCATGGCGTCAACCAGTCGGCCGCGCTCCATCCGGATTGTCTCGGGGATCTCCTGGCCGGAAATCGCTGAGACCTTCATCAGGAATTCATCGGTCGCCTGGACACCCAGCGGATAGTGGAAGGATGCCGTCGCCTGCCCGACCTCGTTGCAATATTCCAGCGTCTTGCGGGTGTTGTAATGCTGCAGCGACAGTGTCGCCTCCGCGTTGAGGGCCCCTTTCAGGTCTTCGATCTTGGTGCCACCGTCATACATGCGGTATTCGCCGTCCGACGGCGTGTCGAACTGGTCTGAGGCGTCCTGAATGACGGTATAGGTGACACCCATCAGGTCGAGGAGGCGCTTGAGTTCCCGGTTGTTTCCGACGCAGAATCCGTCGAAGCCTGGAATGATGTTGATGGTCCCAGCGGCTTGCGAGCGCTCGCTGCCCTTCCAGAAATGCTCCAGCACGCCCTTCACCATGCCGTCATAGCCATCGACATGGCTGCCGACGAAGGCAGGCGTATGAGCGAAAGGCACGTCGAAGTCGCTCGGGACCGAGCCTTCGTTCTTGGCGTTCTCTATGAAGCTCCGCAGGTCGTCGCCAATGACTTCGGCCATGCAGGTGGTCGAGACGGCGATCATCTTGGGGTCGTAGAGCTTGTAGGTATTGGCGAGCCCGTCGACCATGTTCTTCAGGCCGCCAAACACTGCCGCGTCCTCGGTCATCGAGGAGGAAACCGCTGACGAAGGCTCCTTGAAATGTCGCGACAGATGCGAGCGGTAGTAGGCAACGCAGCCCTGGCTACCGTGAACGAAAGACATGGTGCGCTCGAAGCCCGCGGCCGCGAACACCGCGCCGAGCGGCTGGCAGGCCTTGGCGGGATTTATGACAAGCGCCTCGCGAGCGAGGTTCTTTTCGCGGTATTCCCAAGTTTTGGTAAATTCGCGTTGGTCGGTGACGATCTGATCAGGGTGCGGACATTCGAAATTCAGTTTCTTCTCGGCAAGCATTTGTCGGTATTCCGGCTCGCGGAACAGGGGAGCATGGTCGAGAACTTTTTCGGCCGATTGCGGCATGGTGGTCACCTTTTCCATCTGGCCGCGCCAAGCGGCAGCACAGGGACGTCTAGACGTTAAAGGGCCTCCCGCGGATCGAGTGCCCCAAGCATTTGTCGGCCTCCCTGCCAGGCAGGGAGGCCAGTCCTCATTCGGCGGCGACCGCCGTCAGCGGCGTGTCCTTCATCTTCTTCCACGGCGCGCGGTATAGACCCCAGACCGGGTTGTTGATGGCCAGATCCATGTCGCGGGCGAAAATGGCGAAGCCGTCATAGCCGTGATACGGGCCGGAATAGTCCCAGGAGTGCATCTGGCGGAACGGGATGCCCATCTTCTGCACCGGGTACTTCTCCTTGATACCGGAGCCAACGAGATCAGGGCGGATGCCTTCGATGAACTTCTCCAGCTCATAACCGGTGACGTCGTCATAGACGAGCGTGCCATTCTTCACGTAATGGCCGGTGCGCTGATAGTCGTCGTTGTGGGCGAACTCGTAGCCGGTGCCAACGATCACCATAGCGAGGTCCTCGTAGGCAGTGATGACGTGACGGGGGCGCAGGCCGCCGACATAGAGCATCACCGTCCTGCCTTCGAGGCGCGGTTGGTACTTGGCGATGACGGCATCGACCAAGGGCCGGTATTTGGCGATGACCTTTTCGGTCTTCTCCTCGATTTCCGGGCCGAAATGCTTGGCGATGTTGCGCAAGGAGGCCTCGATCTGGGTGGGGCCGAAGAAATTGTATTCCATCCAGGCGATGCCGTACTTTTCCTCCATGTGCCGGCAGATGTAATTCATCGACCGGTAGCAGTGGATCAGGTTGAGCTTGGCCTTGGGAGCGCGCTCTATTTCGGCGAGTGTGGCGTCGCCCGACCAGTTGCCGACCACCCGAAGCCCAATCTCTTCGAGCAGGATTCGCGAGGCCCAGGCATCGCCGCCAATGTTGTAGTCGCCGACGACGTTGACGTCGTATGGGCCGGACTCGAACGCGACATCGTCCTTGTCGAAGACCCAATCGCGGATCGCATCATTGGCAATGTGGTGGCCGAGCGATTGTGAAACGCCGCGGAAACCTTCGCAGCGCACCGGTACAATCGTCTTTTCGTGCTCCTTGGCCTTCTTGCGCGACACTGCCTCGATATCGTCCCCGATCAGGCCGATCGGGCATTCGGACTGCACCGAGATGCCCCCACTGAGCGGAAACAAGTCCTCGACCTCGTCGATGATCTTTTCCAGCTTCTTGTCGCCGCCGAAAACGATGTCCTTCTCCTGGAAGTCGGAGGTGAACTGCATTGTCACGAATGTGTCGATGCCCGTCGTGCCGACGTAATAGTTGCGGCGTTGCGACCAGGAATATTGCCCACAGCCGACCGGCCCGTGCGAGATGTGGACCATATCCTTGACCGGACCCCACACCACGCCCTTGGAGCCGGCATAGGCGCAGCCGCGGATTGTCATCACGCCCGGAATGGATTTGATGTTCGATTTGACGTCGCATTCGGAAAGGCCCTTGTCCTCCCCTCCGGCCTCGTCCTTGCTCGTTGCGACACTGAGGTGCTTCTTGCGACGCTTCGCCGCCTTGTCTGGATATTGGGACAGCACGTCTTCGATAAGCTTCGCATGCAAGGCGCCGTCATTCTCATAGTCGAGGCCCATGGGACCTGCCCCTTTCAAGGTTCGGGTAACGCCTCGCCGACGAGGCCTTGTTTCGTAGAAAGGGGCGTCAGGTCACGGTCTGCGCCCCCTGTCGGTAGCGGCGATTACTGAGCGACGGCCAATTTCGCTTCCTTGGCCTGAAGCTCGGCAAGCATCTGCTCGTCCGTCTTCATGATGCCGAAGTCGAGCAGCATGTCCTCGAGCTCCTCCATGGTGATTGGGGTCGGGATGGTGCCCTGGCCCGAATTGACATGGATCTTCTCGGCCAACGCGCGGTACTCCCCTGCCTGTTTGGAGTCCGGCGCATATTGGATTACCGTCATCTTCCTCAGTTCGGCGTGCTGGACGATGTTGTCGCGCGGCACGAAGTGGATGAGCTTGGAATTGAGCCTGGCGGCCAGCGCCTCGGAGAGGTCGAGCTCGCGGTCGGTCTGGCGCTCGTTGCAGATCAGCCCGCCGAGCCGCACGCCGCCCGAATGGGCGTATTTCAGGATACCCTTGGCGATGTTGTTGGCGGCATAGAGCGCCATCATCTCGCCGGACATGACGATGTAGATTTCCTGGGCCTTGTTTTCGCGGATCGGCATCGCAAAGCCGCCGCACACCACGTCGCCCAGCACGTCGTAGGAGACATAGTCGACATTGTCATAGGCGCCGTTTTCCTCGAGGAAGTTGATCGAGGTGATGACGCCACGGCCGGCGCAGCCGACACCCGGCTCGGGGCCGCCGGACTCCACGCACTTGATGTCTTTGTAGCCGATCTTGAGCACGTCCTGGAGTTCAAGGTCTTCCACAGAACCTTCTTGGGCGGCGAGATGCAGAACGGTATCCTGCGCCTTTGCGTTCAGGATCAGCCGGGTGGAGTCGGCTTTGGGGTCGCAGCCGACGATCAGGATTTTCTGTCCGAGGTCGACCAGGGCGGCTAGCGTATTTTGAGAGGTGGTGGACTTGCCGATGCCCCCCTTTCCGTAGAATGCGATCTGACGCAGACCTGACATGTTGCTTCCTTCCTTCTTTCCATCCATAGCGGTTACCGCGACTTCAATGCCGGTCGGCAGATCCCGCCGCCTCGCACCGATCGTTTCAAAACTCGTGCCAATTCGGCCGGTTGGATCGAAGAAGAAATTTTATGATTGCTTTTCAGCTGTTTAACATTTGGCAAAAATATTAAATTGGCTAAATAAACTTGTGTCGCGGCCCTGACAAAGGCGACAGGAAATGTCGGATGGCGTTGAGTGAGACGTCGGCCGCGGAGCCCGGAAAGAAGCTAGTTGTCAAAATCTGATGGAGTAGATGCCCCCTCCGACGCCATCGCAATGTGCCAGTTTGGTGATTGCCAGAATCGACCAAGACAGAGACGGCATCCATGGAAGTTACCATCATTGGAATCGATCTCGCAAAGCGGGTCTTCCAGGTTCACGGCGCGGCGAGTGACGGGAAGGTTGTCTTTCGCAAGAAGCTGTCGCGCGCAGTTGCTTCGCCTGCGGCCCCTCAGGCCCAGAGAACCAGTTGTCGAGTGCGTCGCGTTTTTTCCCGCGCGGCTTCTCCAGAACCCTGCGAAGAATTTCCGCACGGTCAGCGAAGCGATGAACAATCCTCGTCACGCTGTCTCGACATCCATGCCAGGAGCGATTCCGAAGGCTGCGATTTGACGACATCGCTGATGATGTTGGTATCGAGGAGGTAGCGTGTCACAGGTCGATCTTCCGCCCCTCTTCATGGGGGCGGGAAAGATCGAGGTCAGCTCCCACGAGCGGCGAACGACGCAATGCGGCGAGAATCCCGACAAGCTTGGGTGGCTCGCCGGCGATGGTCTGGCTGACAGCAGCGCGCAGGCTAGAGGCATCCGGTCCATCTTCGGCGAGGCGGCGAGCCAAAGATCGAATGAGGTCGCGATCGGCATCGCGGCCAAGCACCTCGAAGCGCGCCAAGCCGCGCTCGCTGAGGCGAGATCGATAGTTTTGAATGGCGCGTTCTTGCGAGCTGCTCATAGCTGCCTCCGACTACAACACACATACATAATACATTCGACATACATCATAACTACAACAAGAAGGAACATACAGATCTAAATAGAAAGACAGTCTTCATTTCTCATTTCCAGTAATATAACCAGAATACTTGGTTTGATCAAGGTGCAGGCAGTCCGGGCAGTGCTCTCTTTCGGTTGAATGGCATCGGTGGGGGACGCGCGATATATGTTACGCGACGGTACTTTTTGACCAGCGTCGAGTTCTTGCGCTGACAAGAGAAATATCTCGGCGCCGACCAGAGGGCCTCGGCCCCAGGACGGGCGAGGCTCGTTCGGAGAACGGCGCGAAACAGGGATTGGTCGATTCGCGCGGCGATGATTGACCACAAGGCCTGCTGGACGGGTTCCGCGTGCAGGTGCCCGTCGCTGCCCGCCTTGAAAAACTGTCAGAAAATCGCCTACATTTCTGACAGGAGCATGGCCATGCAACGGTTGACCGAACAGATTCTTGCGCACGCGAAAGGGCTGCCAGAGGGCACGCCGGTCGCAGCTAAGAGCTTGCTTCACCTGGGGAATCGACGAGCAGGTTCGGCACCCGGGCTCCCTCCGTGGAGCAAGCGGTCGAGGCGCTTGCCAGCCAGCGCGGGGAGATCATCGTCACCAGTGGGGCCGTTGCCGCCAACACCCTCGGTCTCACGAGACAGGTGCCGGTCCGGTCGGTCTATCTGACTTCCGGCCGCACCCGGAAGATGAGCCTCGGCAAGCAGGTCGTCGAGCTTCGCCACGCGCCTCGTTGACAGCTCGCCATGGCGCATCGGCCCGCTGGCGAGGCGGTGCGAGCGTTGGCTTGGCTTGGGCCGGGAAAGGCTGAGGCCGCCCTCCAGACACTGAAGCGGAAACTCCCGCCGGGCGCCTTCAGCGAGTTGGTCGCGGTAGCGCCGCAGCTTCCGACCTGGATGGCGCGCAGCGTGGGCAAGGCCGCACATGGCTGATCCCTTTCTCCACCTCCCGATCGAGGATCGGCGGGAGGCGCTCGGCGTCGCGGCCGATCGGTCCGGCAGGCCGGCGCATCTCCTCGAGAAGGACGTGTGGGTGGTCTGGGCGCTCGCCACCTTTATGGCTCGGCGCTCGGCAAGGGCGGCACGTCGCTGTCCAAAGCCTATCAGGTTATCCAGCGGTTTTCCGAGGACGTCGACCTAACATACGACATCCGGCCGATTGCACCCGACTTGGTGGGCGACGACGGCGAAGCGTTGCCGGAGACCCGTAGCGAGGAAAAACGCTGGTCCAGTGAGGTGCGTAAGCGCCTGCCCAATTGGGTTGAAGGAAGCGTTCAGCCGATCATCGCAGATGCGCTCGCGGCTGAAGCTTTGGCGGCCGCCATCCGCGTCGAGGGCGAGAAGCTGTTCATCGATTACGAAGCCGCGACGCCTGGCTCCGGCTATGTGGCGCCGAGCGTGATGCTCGAATTCGGAGCACGATCGACGGGCGAGCCCGCGAGCTTGCGCGACATCGCCTGCGACGCGTCTGGCCTGATCGAGGGCGTGACCTTTCCCACGGCTCGTCCACGCGTGATGCATGCGGAGCGAACCTTCTGGGAGAAGGCGACGGCCATCCATGTCTTCTGCCTGCAGGAGCGCCGGCGCGGCGATCGCTTTGCTCGTCACTGGCACGATGTCGCGCGGTTGGACGAAACCGGTTTTACCCCGTCCGCCTTTGCTGATCGCGATCTGGCGAACGCAGTGGCGCGCCACAAGACCATGTTCTTCGCCGAGAAAGCGCCCGATCGAACGCCCATCGATTACGCGGCGGCTGTCAACGGCGGTCTGCGGCTTGTGCCCGCAGGCGATGGTCTGAAGGCGCTTGAAGAGGACTACGCCCGCATGGTCGACGACGGGCTTCTTCTGGAAGACGCGGAGCCTTTCGAAGCGCTGATGGCGCGATGTGCCGATATCGCCGAGCGAGCCAATTACATCCGCGAATAGAAAAAACTGGGGGGACGGCGCCGTGCGAATTTCGCGGATCAAAATTACAAACTTCGCCAATCGGCGCGCTGCGGGCGGGAATGCTCGATGCGCTGATGGCGGCAGAGCCAAGCCTCGCCGATCAGCGCGAACAGGTGGTGCGCATGTCGGCGGCGCTCGCTGTCGGCGGGCCGCTCGCCGACCTGGATCTGGCGAGCCTCGGTGGACGCGACGCGTCGCCTCTCCATCTTAATCTGTTGACGCCGCACTCGGCAAAGGGCTGCGAAGATGATGTCGTGATCATGGTGGGACTCGATCTGGGCGGTTTGCCCTGGCGCAACGAGCAGCCGGCGGCGCGACGCGAAAGCCGACGGCTGTTCTATGTTGGCCTGACGCGGGCCCGCGACGAGATCCATATGCTGTATTCCGGTTACGTCGATACCGGCCGCGGGCGAAGGTTCGGCACCCCGTCCCGTGCAAGAGCGTAGCCGTCGACAAGTGTGGAGATCAGCTCCTTTGCATTGGGAAACCGTTATTTGAGGGGTCGGGTCGAGCTTATCGCGCAACCAGTCGCCGAGGACGCTAACGGCAACGGCCGTGATGACAATGACGAGGCTTGGAGCGAGCAGCATCCAGGAGGCGCGGGTGATATACTCGCGGCCGGCCGCGACCATGACACCCAGGCTGGTCATCGGCGGTTGAACGCCGAGGCCGAGGAAGGAGAGTCCGCTTTCCACCAGGACGATTTCCGGAAAGGTCACCGTCGCCGCCACGAGAAGCGTCGCCGCGCTGTTGGGCAGGATATGCCGCAGATAGACACGCAGCGGATGGGCGCCGAGTTGGCGCGTTGCGCTCGCATAGCCCTGCGCGCTGGCGGTGATTGCCAGTCCTCGTGCCAACCGCGCATTCCGCTCCCAGCCATAAAGTCCCATCAGGGCGACGAACAGCGTCAGCGAATTACCGAAACAGGCGAGCATTGCCAGCGCCACGATTAGAAATGGTAGCGAAGCCTGTACGTCGATCATTAGCAGCAGGGCATGCTCGACGAGCCCGCGGAAATACGCGGCGATGAAGCCAATCCCGGTACCGACCAACACGCTGATCGCAGTGGCGCCGAAGGCGACCAGCAAGCTGGTGCGGATCGAGTAGAAAAGACGCGAGGCCACGTCACGGCCCAGATCGTCGGTTCCCAGGACGTGTAGCATCGTTCCGCCAAAGCCGACGGGCGGCGCCAGGCGATGGCGCAGGTCGATGGAAGTGATCTCATGGGGAGCCATCAGCGGCGCGGCGAGCGCCGTGAGGAGCATGAGGAGAACCCAGCCCACAGCAAGGAGTGTCGGCAGGTCCACCGAGCGAGGCGGCGGACGGTTGGTTTTTACAGTTGCCGTTTTCATTGCGATCCTGAGTTTGTTCCACGCAAGCGCGGATCGAACACGCCATAAAGCAGGTCCATCAGCAGGTTGGCCGACGTCATGGTCAGCGCCACGAGAAGGAGGATGACCTGCACCACGGCGAGATCACGGTTCGCAACCGAAACCACCAGCAATTGGCCGATGCCGGGCCAGCCGAAGACGCTTTCCACCAGTACGGCGCCCGCGACCTGGCCGCCGAGCATCAGGCCGAACAGCGTCAGCACAGGAATGATCGCATTCGGAAAGGCATGGTGGCGAACCACCTGCCGCCACGTCACGCCCTTGGCGCTGGCCGCCACGATATAGAGCTGCGACAGAACTTCGATCATGGCGCTACGCGTGAAGCGCGCGATAATGGCCGCCCCGCCCAAACCAAGGGTGAGCACCGGCAGTACGAAGCTTTCCGGCCGATCCGCGCCGCCGGACGGGAACAGGCCGAGCGTCACGGAAAAGATCAGGATCAGCAATAGCCCGAGCACGAAGCTTGGCACGGTGAAGCCGAACACGGTCACCATCATCACCGATCGGTCGACCCAGGTGTCGCGATGCATGGCGGCGTAGGCGCCGACCGGAATGCCGATCAGCATCGTGAGCGCCAGTGCCGGCAGCATCAGCGCCAATGTCAGGGGCGCGCGCTCGAACACAAGCTGCAGGGCCGGTTTTCCAGCCAGCATGGAATTCCCGAAATCGCAGTGAAGTGCCGCCAGGACATAGCGGACATATTGCACATACAGAGGCTGATCGAGCCCCCAATGCCGGCGAAACGCCTCAAGATCCGGGGCGCGGGCGCTGGGACCGAGTATCTGCAGCGCCGGGTCTCCAGAGGCCCGCAGCACCACGAATGTAAAGGTCACCACGACCAGGATCGACAGGCCGGCACGCAGGATCTTGGGGCCGGCGAAACGAAACACAGCACTCATCAATGCCTCACCAAATGGCAGGCGACCTGCCGTTCCGATCCTAGCGGCAGGAGTTCGGGCAGGCTCTGGCGGCAGACATCGCGCGCAAGTGGACAGCGTGGATGAAACGGGCATCCGCTCGGCCGATCGGTGGGGCTTGGCGGTTCGCCTGGCAACGCCACATAATGATCGAATCCGCCCGGAAGCCTCGGCATGGCCGAGACGAGCGCCTGCGTATAGGGATGGGCGGGTTGATCGATAATGGCGTCGGCGCGCCCCTGTTCGACGACGCGGCCAAGATACATGACGACGATCCGGTCGCTGACATGGCGAACGACCCGCAAGTCATGGCTGATGAACAAGAGGCCGAGCCCGAGCTCCTGCTGAAGATCCATGAGCAGATTGACGATTTGCGCCTGGACGGACACGTCGAGCGCCGAGACCGGCTCATCGCAAACCAGAAGCGAGGGTTTTGGCGCGAGCGCCCGGGCAAGCACGACGCGTTGGCGCTGGCCGCCGGAAAGCTGATGCGGATAGAGCACGCCATGGTCTTCGCCGAGGCCGACGCCGTGGAGAAGCTCGGCCACACGTTGCTTGCGGCTTGCCGGATCGCCAATCCCGTGAATCGCCAGCGGCTCGGCGATGAGAGCGCTGACAGTCATTCGGCGATCAAGCGCTGCCAAGGTGTCCTGAAAGACCAGCTGCATCTGGCGCCGCTGCGCGCGCCACCTGTTGCTGTCGATGCGCGGCAGCGGCAAACCCTGAAACAGCACACCTCCGCTGTCCGGCGGCTCCAGACCGAGCGCAATATGGCCGGTGGTGGACTTGCCGCATCCGGATTCGCCGACAATGCCGGTCGTCCGGCCCATCTCGACATCCAGCGACACGCCGTCGACTGCAACAAGATATTTCCGCGGTCCGTAGAGTGGCGAGCCGAGCGGAAAGCGACGGGTGATGTTGTTGAGACGCAGCAGGGTCATTGATACGTGCCGGCGTCCAAACGAAGGCAACGCACCGAATGCCGCGCGGCGACCTGCCGCGGTTCCGGTCGGCTCGTGCGACATGCCGCGATCGCGTGCCGGCAGCGCGGCGCATAGGCGCATCCCGGCGGCAGATTGCGTTGTGGCGGCGCGCCGGCAATGGCGGTCAACCGCATGCGCGGACCGTGCGAGGGCGGAATGGCACCGATCAGGTCGCGTGTATAGGGGTGCTGCGGCGCGGTCAGAAGCGTGTGTTTCGGTGCCGTTTCGACGATCTGGCCCGCATACATGACGCATGCCCGGTCACAGACGGCCGCCACCGCGGCGAGATCATGGCTGATCATGACCAGCGCCATGCCTGTGTCGCGTTGAATATCTTTGAGCAGCAGCAGGATCTGCGCCTGCACGGTAGCGTCGAGCGCGGTCGTTGGCTCATCGGCGATCAGCAGTTCGGGCCGGCCGGCGAGCGCGATGGCAATCATCACCCGCTGGTTCTGGCCGCCCGACAGTTCGTGGGGGTACGCGTTGAGCCTGCTTGCCGCAGCGGCTATCCCGACCTGGTCGAGCAGGCGGCAGGCCTGGGCACGGGCGGCGGCACCGCTGAGGCCACGGTGCAGGCGAAGCGCTTCGGTGATCTGCGCGCCGATGCGATGCACCGGGTTCAGCGCGCTGGCCGGATCCTGGAAGATCATGGCAATGCGTCCGCCGCGCACCCGATCCAAAACGGATTGTCGTGCGCCCACAAGATCGAGATCACCAATCCTGGCCTCGCCCCCGATCTCGGCGGATTTCGGCAGCAGGCCAAGAACCGCCCGCCAAGTCACGGACTTGCCGCAGCCGGATTCGCCAACGATACCCAAGGCCTCGCCTTTGTTCACAGCGAGATCGACACCGTGCAGCACAGGCACATCGCCGAACGCCACCCTCAAGCCAGCAATGCTGATGGCAGGTTTGGTGGCGGAAGCCCCGACGCCATGAGCCGGCAACAGCGCGGCGCCCGCGCTGTTCTGGAAAGACTTATGCAGCATGGAACTCAGGCCACCGGCTCAGGCGGCATCTTCGGACCGAGATACATTTGCGGCAACGGGTTGGGCTGCCAGCTGACATCCGCCTGCTGCCCATAGATAAAGGGCATGGAATGCAGCGGCGTGATGCAAGGGTCCTCGATCTCGACAATGTCCTGCATCCGTTTGAAGGCCGCCTGGCGCTTGGCGAGATCGGTCGTCGTTTCAAGCTCGTGACCGCGCGCGTTAAACTCGGCATTGGTCCAGCCGCCTGTTGACTGGAGGTCATTGGTCGGACCGATAATCTGCCACAGCATGGAAACGGGATCGGCGTAGAAGGCGCCGCCGGACGTGTCATTGATGCCGCCAATGTCGCCGACCTGCGTCCAGTTTTCACACATGATCAGCTTGACGTTGATTCCGGCAGCCTTCCACATCTCGACAAGCGCCTGGTTCTCGGCGAGCTGCATCGGATAATAGGTGCCGACGGAAGGGTATGGGATTTCCTCACCTCTGTAGGATGACTTGGCGAGCAGTTCCTTGACCTGCGCCGGATCATAGGACACCCCCTTGCGGTTGGGGTCGTTGATCTCGCCGAAGATCGGTAGCTGCCAGCTGGTCAGCGCTTTCGCCCGGTCGTCCCAGAGGCCGTCCGCCAGCGCACCGCGATCGATAGCGAGAGCGAGCGCGCGACGCAGATCGACATCTTTCAGGATGGGAGTCCTGAGCGGAGCAAATGTGAGAAAGCGGAACCACATGGCTTCGCCACCAACAATCGAGAGGCCGTTGACACCCTCAATTTCGGCAATGTGGTCCGGAGTGATGTCTGTGACGATATCGTAATCGCCCGACTTCAGTCCGGCGATGCGCGCGGCGATTTCCGGCAGCCGCTTGAAGCGGATCGAGGCAAATGGCGGCTGGCCTCCCCAATATTCGTCGTGCGCCACCAGTGTGATCTCGTCCCCATTGCGGACCTCGCCGATCTTGTAAGGGCCGGTGCCGATCGGCTTCGCCGCCCAGGCGTCATAGCTGCTGGCGCCAGCCCGTGCTCTGGCGCTGATGATCTGCGTGCCCCACGCGCCGAGCCGCTGGGCGAAGACCGGATCCTCTGTCCTGGTGATCAAACGGACAGTGCGATCATTGATCTTCTGCACATCGGCAAGCGAGGAGAGGAAGTTGGCAAACACGGCCGCGCCCGGCGCATTTTCGCCGCGCAGTCGATCCGGCCCGAGCGAGAAGACAACGTCATCCGCCGTCATTGTGGAACCGTCATGAAACTTCACATTGTCGCGCAACGTGATCTCATGGATCGTGGCGTCAATTTGCTTCAATGATGTCGCGAGCGCGAAATTCAGGCGAAAATTGTCGTTGTAGTCGGTCCGTAAAAGCTGATCGAAAATGCTGTATTGCACCCGCCAGGAAACGTTGGCGATGGAGGAGCCGTCCACCGGTTCCAGAATTGTGCGCAGGTCCTGAACGGCAATATTGAGGTTCGGCCGCCGGCCGGTTGCCGCCATGATCGTGTTCGGCAATGCTATTGCGCCAGCCGCCATGGCGGTCATGCCGAGAAATCTGCGACGTGTCGTTTGCATATCAAAATCCCCTCTCTTTCAGTCGGGATGACAATCGGAGCGAATGAAATCCGCTCCCGAGACGGGATGAGACATAGCGCGGTTATGTGACGGTTTTTTGCAGGTTTGAGACGGATTGTGTTGGTTATTGAAATAAATGGAAAAAAATGTTTCACGGTTGGAGTAGCCGTGCGGGCTGAAAGCAGAGGATCAAGTAGAGACCAGTGCGGGGTTGTGACGGTTTTGCGGATATAGAACTTCAACACCGGCGGCTTCGATCTTGTCCAGCATGTCCGATGCAGGCCTCCGGTCGGTGATGATCGCGGTAATCGCCGAATGGGGCAGGATGCGGTAGCGCGCCGACAAGCCGAATTTGCTGTGATCGGCGAGAATGACAATTTTCCGTGCTTGCTCGCAGAGCGTCGCAGCAAGCTCCTGTCCGACCTGTTCATGGTCGAAGACGCCATTCGGATGCACCGCATTGACGCCGATAAATGCGATGTCGATCTGCTGTTCGCGGAGTGTACGCAAGGCGGTGAATCCGGTTACGGTCCGGAAATCGACATTGAAATCGCCCCCCAGCATGACAACACGATGCCGATAGCCTTCGGCCGCGGCGATGGCAGTATCGACCATGTTGGTGACGACGCGCATTTCCGGCAGGGCCGATATGCGGCTGGCCAACGACAGAATGGTGCTGCCGCCCCCGAAGAAGAGATTCTGACCGGGCTTCAGAAGACCCAGGGCGATCTCAGCGATGGTGCTTTTTTCCGCGCGCTCGGAAACAGCTCGCGATGAGATGGCCAGCAGCTTTGGCTGTTGCGTTGCGACCGCGCCACCATGGACCCGTGCGACCAAGCCATCCTGCTCGAGCCGTTTGATATCCCGCCGCGCAGTCTCTTCTGAAATATTGAACCGCTGCATCAAATCTCGGATGCGCACTTCGCCATTCGCCTGGATGATTTCAACGAGCCTTTTATGACGATTGTAACTAAGCGACATGCTTCTCTCTCTCGCGGCATTCGAAAAAAGACTATTCAGTTCGCTGCGCAAATGTCACGTCAGGGCGTCACTCTCAGAGGCCGTTGAGCGGCTTAAGGTGCGCCGCAGAGCTTTTGCCAGCCTTTCGTTTTCCGTCCGACTTCGAACCGTCAGGCGCAGATATCGATCTGCGTCGTTCATGGCTTGATAGCCGCATTCTCTTACGAGGACGGATTCGAACAGAACGAGGCGGCGCTTGAGCTCGGCAGCGGATACCGAATTTTCAGGCAGCCGGCACAAGATGAAATTCGTTTGCGAAGGTACGACGTCGAGGCCCGGTACCGTCCGCAGCTCCTCGATGAACAGCTCTCTATCTTCTCGCAACATGTCTAGACTGTGTTCCAATTCCTCTGCGAATTCGGGAAGCAGGAACAGTGTGTATTCCGCAATGCCGTTAATGTTCCACAGCGGCAGTTTCCGGCGCACGGCGGCAACGAGGGTGGGATCGCCAGCCATGAGGTAGGCGAGCCGGATTCCGCCAAGTCCGAAGACCTTTCCAAGGCTCTTCACCACGATCAAATTGGCACAGGACGGAACCAGATTCTCAACGCTGTTTGGTCGGCCAGCAGCGGGAAAATCAATGAACGATTCATCCACGATCAGCCGTCGCCCTCGAGATCCTAGGGCCTCCGCCAGCCATGCCACGTCAGCATGATCAACAAGTCGACCGGTCGGATTGTTTGGATTTACAACGATTGCCGTATCCGCGCCTGTCGCCAGTACGAATTCCAGGAAAGCTCGAACGTCGAGATCGAAATAAGGCGGGGTGAGGACGAAGTTGTTCTTTTGTTCGTCATCGAGAGGTGTTTGAAAGCCGGCGAACGTCGGCACGGGAATCGCGATTGTTGGGTTCAGCGTTGAATAGAGCGCCTGGATGAGGTCGGTCACCCCGTTTCCGACTGCAATAAAGTCCGGCTGCTGCGAGGTCATCGTGCCAACAACTGAAGCGATATCGATCTGCTGAGAAGGATAGCATGTCAACACGCCTTCGAGCCTCGCCGCCAGCCGATCGTAAAAAGTCTTGGGAGGGAAGCGGGTATTGCAAAGAAGCATGTGCTCGGCGATTGGCTTGCGCCAATAACCTCCGACGCTCGTTTCCAGACGCCGCAGCACGTTCTCCTTGTCACACCGAAATTCCGCGATGGATGCGTCGACACCGTCGCAAATATCGAGCAGCTTGGAGCCGGCAGTCAGCACATTGCCAGGCAACGCTACGTCCAGCTGGGACAGGCCCGCGACTAACCTGCTGAAGGCCTGATGCAGAGATGCCGCGGCGCGGCTTTCGGCCAGAAGATTGCGTAGAACATCAGCACTCAATCGATAAATCCCGGTCGGCGCGTCGGGCCGCCAAGCGGAGCCGCGCAAACCCTTGTTGGTATTGATACCGTCAAGAACCTCACTGTCGAAAAGCGGTGTTCCCCATATCAGGAGAGTATCGCCATCATGTTGGCGGAACTTCTCAATGAGATCGCCGTCATGCGCGTCGTGCCACGAAAGCGTATTTGTGCTGTCCTGCAGGCGGAACCCATCGAATGTGCCGCTACTCAAGTTTTCAACGAGAGTGACATCTTCAATGCCGTTTTCGACACAGGCGTTGACTAGACGGTCCAAGAGCGGCTGACCGTTGATAGGAACCAACGGTGCATCGTAGCTGCCACTCCACAGATGTATTTTTGGCCCTGCGAAATCGAGGATAAAAATAGCACGGGTCGTATCGGCCATCTCGGACTCCTTTCTTCTGAAGGAAGCAAAAAGAGCGCGTAGAAGCGCCCATTCCCAAAATCAAAACGACCCACTGGCGCTCGAAGTATCCCGTGATGCGTTCATACCGGCGTCATCCGAAGCCTATAGGGGCTTTGGTTTCGATCGGTCTCTTCCAGGTGCAACATGACCCACACCAATCCATCAAGGCCTACCGCTCGTTTTCAGACGCCTGCCTCGATAAAGCCGCGCGCTCCTACGAAAGCGATTCTGATCCTCATGGACGGCGTAAGCGCGGACTATTTCGAAAAGCACAAACATCGGTTGCCGACGCTTCTTCGTTTGGCAGGAGACGGTCTGTCCATCACTCGCCTGCGCTCAACGGTGCCGGGAACGTCGATGCCGGGGCGCGCAAGCATGCTAACCGGCGCGGCGCCTCAAGCGAACGGGATCTACGGAAACCACATTGTGCGAGATGGCTCGTTTGTCTGCGCCGACGCGTCTGATCTGCGGGTTCCGACCATTGCAAAGCTTGCCAAAAATAGCGGGCTTGATGTCGCGTCCATCGGCGCTGGGTTGATCGACCCAGCCGATTGCGATGTCTTCGTGCCGGCCTGGTGGGAACGAGGGTTTCTCCAGGGAAGCCGGTCATTTAAGAGCCTGCCCGAAAACCGCATCGCTCGCTCGCGCATGATCAAAGATCCAAATGGGCGGTTGCGAGCCGCCGGCGTGCTCGATCTCTTCGGCTTCCCGTCCAGTAGCGACACCGTTGCGAGCACTGCTCTCGTTGCGGGCCTGGCCGCGGATCATCTCATGATCGGGGCTGCAGGAGCGCTGGCTTGCTCGGAGAACCCGCCTGATCTCATTTTGACCGAGATCGACATGACGGATTCGATTCAGCATCAGTTCGGATACGAAAGCGAGGCGGCACATTGGTCTATCGCCGCGGCCGACATGATGATTGGCGCTCTCATCGAAGGACTGAGGCGAGTCGGGCGGAAAGACGATTACGCGATCGTAGTCGCAAGTGACCATGGACATAGCGCCGTCCACACAACCATTTATCCGGATGCGATCATCCCTGACTTGCTTTGGGAAAGTGAAGGAGCGACGCTCCATGTCCTGGTTGACGGAGCTCATGACCGCAGAATCGCAGACGGACTGTTGGCGCGCTTCCAAGTGGAGCCGTGGTCGAGCGACCATGTTCCGGTAAATGAACGCGATTGCATAGCGACCTATGTCGCACCTCCTGGACACTCCTTCGAGGAGACCGTTGGAGACACGCAAGAAGCTGGCCCGACGGGCAGACCTCGATACTTGTCCACCCACGGTTTTCGACCGGGCAGCGCGGAGGACGATCGGATATGCCTGTTGAGCATCCCTGGAATGCAACCTTGCAATATTGCCTGGGGCTCCGCTGAAGAGTTCACGCCAACCATTGCTCAGATCTTGGGATTGTCCGACGCCCCGTTTTCGGCAAGGGGTCTTCTGTAACATGCCCGCAAGCGACCGCCTGCGGGCTCGCATATTCGTCATGAGAATACCTCTTTGAAGAATATCCCAAGGTTGGCCAACAGCCAGAACTTCCGACCAAACGAGTCTGAAGGATTTCGTCGTCCAGCCTCGAACCAACGCCACAAAGCAGCAGGATCGAACAAATCTCCCAGTGGAGAGTCCTTATCAAACAGCAGCCTTCGATATTCCGTTGCTCCCTCGCCAACGGCCCACTGACCCAGTGGCAGCGGAAATCCCATCTTTTTGCGAGATAGAACAGATCTGGGCAAGACGCTCCGGTATTCCCTTCTTAAGGGGAATTTTGAGACATCGAGACGTTCGCTGAAGGAAGCAACCGGATGCCACAGTGCCTGGACCGAAGCGATTGGAGACCTCCACCTCAACCGCTGTGAGCCGGGCATCGCCATTGCGGCGGTAACGAGCTGGTGATCGGTATAAGGAACGCGAGCTTCAAGCCCAGCTGCCATTGTGGTGTTGTCAACCATTTCCAGCAATGCGGGCAAATGCGTACAGACGAGAACATATGAGATCTTGCTAAAGAAATCTCCGCCGGCCTCTGCAAATTGAGTCGAGAAGTGATCGAACAGAGCCATCTCGTGCTCCCTTCGTACCCGCCCGTCGATGACAAGCGAGCGGATTTCATCGGTCGGGAAGTAGCTGTAACGCGCCAGGAAGAACTGCAATTGACTGCCATGGACGTCGAGTCCGAGGCGCCGGCGTGCGACCTGGGCAAGAGCACGTGGTAATGCGGCGATGATCTTGCTTCGATTGTAATCATACGGCGTACGGAACAATCGGCTGTAGCCAGCAAAAATCTCATCGGCCCCCTCGCCGGTGAGGACGACCTTATGCTCCTTCGAAATCGCCTTTGCGAGCGTAAACATTGCGATTTCGTTATGCATCCCAAGCGGATGTCCGCGCAGGCGCACCAGCTCTGACACAGCGTAGATATCGGAAGGTTCTCCAATTGGGACGACCCGGTGAGTGAGCCCAAATTCTGCGGCGACCTCCATCGCATAGGCCGTCTCGTCATAATCGGCGGTCTCGACCTTGCCGGTATAGCAGATCGGACGGATTTGGGAGCGGGCGGACGCCTCATAGGCGAGGATGCTCGAGTCAAGTCCACCGGACAACAATGCGGCGATCGGTACGTCAGCCACCAGCTGACGTTCGACGGCGTTTCCAAGGAGTCTCCTTATGTCGGAATAGTCCGGCTGCGATCGCGAAATGCGCTCGGACAGATTCCACCAACGCTCCGACGTGTGTCGCCCGTTTGTTATTTCGAGAAGATGGCCGGGCTCTAACTTGGAAATTCCGGCAAAGAGCGTTCTGGCGCCGACAACCGCGCGATAGGAAAGAAAACTGAGCGCGCCGATCGTGTCGGGTCCGCGCATCACGCCCGGCCAGCGAATGAGAGCGTTCGGCTGCGACGCAAACAGAAGCCCAACATCGCAAATCGAGTAGTAGAGGGGTTTTACCCCCAAACGATCTCGGGCGATGAGAACAAGCGATTTCCGTGGATCGAAAAGCGCGAAGGCAAACATCCCGTCAAGGCGGTTTAAGAATGACTTTCCCCAAGCAATATAGCTAAGAATTAGAACCTCGGTGTCGGACACCGTCGAAAAGGAAAAACCCATGTCCCTCAATTCAGCTTTAATTTCCCGATAGTTGAATATCTCGCCGTTGTACGTTACCACCACTCCGGTATTGTCATCGCGATAGGGCTGATTGGCGCGAGAATGAGCGTCGACAATCGACAGCCGTCGATGCGCGAATGCGACCGATTGATCAATGTATAGGCCGCTGGCATCAGGCCCGCGATGAGCGAGAGCCTCAGCGCAACGCTCAACGGCCTCAGCACAAACGGGTGTTCCCTCGTTTTTGAGGACTATCCCAAAGATTCCGCACATCGGGGTCGCTCTCTTGGCACGAATAACGCCAACTACGTGCTCGGCTTTTCGCCGATCATCTGGATGCAGCCATCGCCGAACCAGAAGCGGGCCAGCGGGTGGTCATAATGACGGTACATCGGAGCGAGAAAACGCCGAAGATTATGGAAATTTCTCGTATATCTTGAGATCCTGCGGATTTTCTCGAAGCCGCACTCGCCATACCAACCTCGGATTTGAGCCTCTGTGAAGGCGAACTCGTGATAGGTCGGCGCCTGGAAGCGATCCCGGATCGTCACGAACAAATCATCATCAAAAAGACTCCGAAAGAATTCGTTTTCGCCAGGTATATATTCCTTCTCTTCGCCGTCCTTTATTCTCAAGATCCAGTTGATGGCTTCGCGTGCGGTGGATGCATCCAGATTGTCAATGGAACTGCGGAATTGCTCGTCGCTTTGGTAGAGTTCTCGCAAGTGATTGATGCATCGGTAAATGACGCCGTTGGCGGTACCCATAATCGTCAAAAAGAAGCTGCCGCCGGGGCGGGTTACACGGGCAAGCTCTTCAAAGCCTTTTTTCGGATTGCTGGTGTGCGGCAAAACCCCTGCGCAATGGACAAAATCAAAACTGAAGTCGTCAAACGGCAGATCGAGCACACTACCAGCGACCAGTTCCGAGCGCGGCCCAAATCGGCTGAGCCGTTTGCGCGCGCAATCCATCCAATCATTGCTCAATTCAAGCGAAACAACGTTTCGTGCCCCCTTGTCGAGAAACGCATAGGACGCATTCGCGTTAGAGCCGCAGCCCGCGTCCAGGACATCAAGACCGCGGAAGCTACCGGTAGGCAGGCCGAAATATTCCTCCTCGATCAGAGAGACCAACCTGTCGAATATGTGGTCGTCATTCTCCTGCTGGCGCTGGTAGCGATCAAAGACGGTGCGAGTTTCGGCCTCGAAAGAGTTTTCCATGTATTCTCTTCCCTATAGCTGCAAACTGATTCACTTTGTGAGTAAGGCGACAGATCCGGCTGCGGCGAGTGTAAGGTTACCCAAGCGCAACGCACTGCCGGTACCTGGAAATTTGAAGTTTGAAAGATGCAGGACCGACAGCACAAACCCTGCACCGATCAATAGGTTGCCCAGGCCTTGCACCGGCAAGTGATGGTCGGCGACGAAGAGGAACGCCAACACGAAGAGATTATTGTTCAACGGCAATCCTCTGCCGAATCCGTCAGCGTCCAGTCCGAACGTCGAAAAATAGCTGAGGCGCAGAGCCCCTGACAGGATGAGGCAGTTGGCAGCCAACAATGCGAGAACGGAGAACGCGTTGAAGGACAAAATCAGAACCGCTGGAAAGACGGCTGCGTAGACCAAATCAAGCAGCCCGTCCAACGCGCCACCCAGCTGTGCCATCAAAGCGGACCGGTTCGGGGAACTCTTCGCGACCATGCCGTCGGCATCATCTGCCAAAAGAGCCCACAAGCCGAAACAGATGCCAATCTCGAAGCGCCCGATCAAAGCAAAGTAGATCGCCGTGGTGGCCAATATCAGCCCAAGGGCTGTAATGGCATTTGCAGCGTCGAACAGATAGCGGATCATCCTCCTACCCCCGCCACGGCGGCCGGCGCGTCGGCACTATGTCTGTGAGGTCGCTCGAGGGCGAAAATCCTTTCCGCCACCCGCAGGTCCTGTTCACTGTCGATCTCGTACCATCGCAAATCGTCACATCGCGCCGCGGCGAGTTGCAGTCCGCGCTGCTCGATGAGATGCGCGAGCAGCTCCTCGGTATAGGCTTTGATTGCGCCCGAGCCGATCAGGTCGTGGAGGACCGGGACGATCACCGTTTGGAGTTCGGCGCCAGAGAACCGGATGAGGTTCATCATCTTGAAGAGCACCGGGGTGCCTGATGCCAGATTTGCCGCCGTCTGCTTCAACCGGACTTCGGATATGACGCCGTCGCTGGAAAGGACGGCCGCGGATCCTTCCATGGATGGATCGAAGGGCGCGACCCCAGCGGCATTGGGCGCCTCGACCCTGATCAGGTGGCGCAGTGCATCTTCTTCGAAGAAGACGTCACCTTCGAGGAGATAACAGTCGCCGGAAAGAAGCGTGTCGCGTGCCAGCCAGAGCGAGTACGCGCTCCCTGTCTTGTCGAAGACCGAGGACTCGACATAGTTGATGTCAAGTCTGCCGAAGCGTTCGCCACACGCATGGCGAATGGCATCCTTGCGATAGCCGACAACAATCGTCACCTCTTCAACTCCCACCGTCTGAAGGTTCCACAGTGCATTGTGAAGTATCGGTGTGCCGTTGACTTCGACGAGGGGCTTGGGACACAGATCGGTCAGCGGACGCAGGCGGGAGCCGAAGCCGGCAGCGAGAATGACGGCTTTCCTGGGAGCAGCGGGAGGCATCTCATTCACCTCTTTCGTTTTGTTGCGGTGTCATTTCCAGGCGTTGAGGAATTCGACGAGCCGGGCCAGGCCGGTCGCGAGTTTTTCAGGTGGAATTCCATAGGACAGGCGCAGGCCGGCGGGGTCACCGAACGCGGTGCCCGACACAGCTGCGACGCCAGCTTCGGCAAGCAGAGCCGTCACGATATCGTCGGCTGTCGTTGAGGCGCCGTCTTCCGATCCCGGTCGCAGCAGATGGGAAAGGTCGAGATAGAAATAAAAACCCCCTTGCGCCCTGGCGACCAGTACACGCATCAATGAAGAAAGCACGTCGAGGCCAGCCCGTCTGGCGCTTGTCAGGCGTGAACGCAGCTTGCTTTCATAGTCCGAGCCGCCCCTTTGCAAATGGGCGAGTACCGCGTGCTGGGCAATTACGTTTGGATTCGAGGTAGTGTGCGATTGCAGGGCCTTGACGGCATTGATCACCTCTTTTGGACCCGCCAGATAACCGATGCGCCAGCCGGTCAATGCCAGTGATTTGCTGAAGGAATTGACGATCAGCGCGCGTGCTCGAATTTCGGGAGCGACCGAGACGATCGGATGGTGGGTATGATCCCCATGCACGAAGTCGCCATAGCACTCGTCGAAAATGATCCACAGGTTGCAGCTGACCGCCAATTGAGCGATGGCCATCATGGTCTCAACATCGTAAACCGCACCGGCCGGATTGCTGGGCGTGTTGATGACGATCGCCCGCGTGCGCTCAGTGACCGCGTCCTTGATGTGCTCGGGGCGCGGGACGTAACCATTGGATTTGGTGTCGACGAAGACCGGTGTGCCGCCGGCGATTAGCGCCTGGGCCGGAAACGTTGTCCAGTAAGGCGCCGGGATGATGACCTCGTCGCCCGGGTTCAGCAGCACCATTGCGGCATTGAACAAGGCCTGCTTCGCTCCGGACGTCACGGCAACTTCCTCGGCCTTCCAGATCTGTCCGGTATCGAGGGAGATCTTCCGCGCCAGTGCCTCGCGCAGCTCCACCATGCCAAGCGTATCGGTGTAGCGATTGACGCCCTTATTGATGGCATCGATCGCGCCGTCGCGAATCGTGGGAGGAAGCTCGCTCCAGATCTCGCCGGCGGTCAGATCGATGATCTCCTTGCCAGCATCGGCCGCCGCTTTTGCGGCAGCGCGCGCCGCGGCGGTACTCGATGTGCCAAACAGGTTTGTCCGATGCGCAAGCATGTGCGCTCCCGTTTTCGTTTTGCTTTTCAAAAGACGGGCTGGGCCTGCTATCGCACGCCGGTCGCCGTCTGCGGCAGATACTTCTCTTCCGCCGCTGAGAGTTCCTGGTAATTGAGCAGATCGAAGAGTTCGTCGAGCGTCGCCACCTCGTCCTCGATACCGGCGGTACTTTCTTCGCGGAGGATGCGGTCGCAGACCTGGCGCATGGCCGATATCGCCGCGCGCATGTTGTGGTTCGCCCAGATGACCGTGGAGATTCCGGCCGCCCGATACGCGGAGACCGGTGTGCGGTAATATTTCGTAGGCACGATCACGACCGGAAGGCGGTTCTGCCAGGCGCGCGTGAAGGCGAAAATCTGCTCAGCGTTGGACTTGCGGGAATGAATCAGAATAGCATCGGCGCCGGCCTCAGCGTAGGCTTGTGCTCGCGCCAGCGCCTCATCCTCTCCGCGGCCGGCGATGAGCGCCTCGATCCGGGCGACCAGAACGAACTCCGCATCCGGCACTTGATCCTTCACCGCCTTAAGCCGGCCGCAGAACTCGGGAATATCGGCCAACGGGTGCCGATCACCGATGAACGAGTTCATTTTCGGGAACGCCGTGTCCTCGAGACATATGCCGCTCGCGCCGTGTTGGCGCAGCTTGCGGGCGACCAAACGGGCATTGTTGAAGTTCCCGAACCCGCTGTCCCCGTCGACGAGGACTGGAATGTCCACCGTGTCGGAAATTCGCTCAACGACATCGACGAGTTGGGACCAGGAAGCTTCGTTCGCATCTCGATATCCGAGACTGGATGAAATCGAGAGGCCGGACGCCCAGAGCGCCTTGAAGCCAGCGCGCTCGGCAATAGCCGCCGAAAGGCCGTCATGAGCCTCCATTGCGAAGGCGAGTTCACTGGACGCGATCATTGGGCGCAAGCTCTCTCGCGTCTGCGCACCAGACTGCCTCTCCACCATGCGGTCTCACCTCCACCGACGCTGTCCAGCCGACAAGCCTGTCATCGCTGCCGACGAAGTACTTTCAGAGGCGAACCGCTCTGCCCACCGATCGGCGATCTGCCACTGTCGTGCACACATACAGAATCAATGAAGCAAGGCGCGTGCCGAATTGGCGAACCACCTGCGCCGCACCAGTTCTCCATACCGGCGGGCCAGGTCCCCTCTCGACATTTGTCGGGCTTCCGACATCCTCGTCCAACTTCGGACACAAGAGGGGTAGCGGGAGTGGCTATTCGTCTACGCCATGGCGGCCGTTCCGAGGCTGCCGATCAACGGTCTCAAGCGAGATGGCCAGGGAGCGGAAGACCGGCGGTCCGTGCAGGCAAGGACGGACGACGTTGGTCTTCGATCCCGGTGATCGCCGGTCGGCTTGATTATTTATCCATGCCTCATGGACGAAGTGTCGAGCATCGGCATGCGAGATTTCAGCTCCCCCAGTGGCCGTTCCGAACTTCAAGCCTTGACCTAACCAAGCGACTTGTTGATCGATGGGATGATCTTGTCTCCCCAGAGCTCAATCTGGCGTAGCATCGTCTTTTGGTCGAAATCTCCCAATTGGGTCTGAATTGCGATCTGGTCCGGCTTCAGGATACTTATCTCTTCCAGCAGGCGATCGATGACGCGACTTACGCTGCCGATCGGCAGGTTCTGGCGCATGGTCTCGAACGACAGATCCTGCTGCGTCGGTGTTTCCTGCAGCAGATAGCCGTCCCGGCTCTGCTGGCGGCGCTGATGAAGTGCTTCAGATAGCCGGCGCTGGAAGCGGGCGTTGTCGAGATAGCTGTCGATCTCCGCCTGATCGTCGCTGGCATAGCAGCAGCGCAGAAGCCCTATCTTGGCGGCGGTGACATCCTTACCCCGCGAGGCCGCTGCTGCCTCGATGGTCTCACGCAGCGTTCTTAAGTTTTCCAAGCCGTTGTGGAACGCCGTGACGAAAAGATTGTGGCCCTCACGATAGGCCCGGCACATGCTTCGCGCGGACCCGCAGGCGATCCAGATCGGTGGGGCTGGCCTTTGGATGGTGCGCAGCGAAATCGCCGTTAAAGGTATCTTCTCATACTGGCCATTGTGCTCGAAGACCTTCTGGTTAAGGCCCTTGAGAAGGATATCCAGGTATTCCGCAAACACGGCCGGCGCCTGATCGACATCGACGCCGAAGCGCTCGAACTCGAACTGCTGGTATCCCGAGCCGACGCCGAGTTCGAGGCGGCCGTTCGAAACGATCTCGGCAAAGCCGATCTCGGAGAGCAGGCGCTGCGGTTGATATAGCGGCAGCACACACACACCGGTGCCAAGGCGAATGGTGCTCGTAAGGCCAGCACAGTGCGCCACCATCATCAAGGGCGAGGGAACCAGGCTGTAATTGTTGAAGTGGTGCTCGGCGAACCAAGCGGTGTTGAAGCCAGCCTGCTCCGAAGCGATTGTCTGTTCAATGGAGTTACCGATGACGCTGTCGCACGATTGATGATAGCCTCGCTGGGCCGCCAAGATGAACGTCGCGAATTCCATGGCGTGTCCCTCGTTTACACAAAGTGGCCAATCAAGCCTTCGACTTGGGCCGATTGCGGGTGGGTCGCGGTATCGATGCGGCCTGGCGACGACGTAGTCGACGATCTTGCGCAAAGCCGCTTATCGTTCGGCGGCCGCAGGCAAGCGCCAAAACCTGGCTAGTCATTCGACCCTGATGACGAGTTTTCCGTCACCGATGAAGACGATCACTTGGCAAGCCGCGCTTGGCACGTTCCATGCAGCCGCAGTCTCAATCCTCGAACCTCGTCGGCTTCGACGAACCGCAACCCGTCGCCGGCGAACATTCCGTTGGATTTTCTTGATCGGTTGGCTGGGCGTTTCGCGCGTCAGCCAACGAGGTCAAGCCGCCGTCCACGTAGAGGGTCGAGCCGTTTACGTATGAGGCATCAGGCGAGGCCAGAAAGAACACTGCCTCGGCGACGTCTTCGGGCTCTCCCATCCGCCCCATCGGGATGCGCCGTTTGATCGCTACGGAATCGATGCAGCCGGACTCGACCAACTGAGCAATGTCAGGCGTACGGATATAGCCAAGAGCGACGGTGGCCGTTCGGATGCCGACCGACCCGAGTTCGGCCGCCATGCACCGGGTCAGAATGTTCATACCCGCCCTGGACGCCCCATAGGCATGGCGCGGCACGAAGGGCAGGAAACTATTGATCGATCCAAGATTGAGGATTACGCCGCCGGCGTCCATCGACTTGATCGCCTCGCGCGCGCAGGTGAAGGTGCCGGTGAGATTGACGTCCAGCACCCGCTCGATCTGTTGCGGGATTTCGATCCCTCGCACAAACGTATCGGCAATAGCAGCACAGTTGACGAGGACCTCGATGCGACCGAAGCGCCCCCGTATTTCCTCGAACAGCGCCACCACGTCGCTCTCGACCGCCAAGTCGACGGATTTCGCCACGTGCCTGCCGCCCAGCAAATCAGCGAGTTCTGCCGCCCCAGCACCATCTTTATCAGCAATCACGACTGTGTCGGAGTTCGCGGCAAAGCGGCGAACGACGGCGGCGCCTATACCGTTCGCGCCGCCCGTCACGACCACTGTGCGCGCGCCAGTTCGTTCGGCCGGCCGGAAGAGTTCGGCTCGAGGCGTCTCGTCGACCGGCGGGTGCGCGTCGCCCGGCTGGTTGAACGACATCCAACCGCCGTCGACCGTCAGCACCGATCCTGTGATGTAGCCCGTCTGTGCGCTGGCCAAAAAACGCACGGCCCGAGCGATCTCGTCGGGGCGCGCCATTCGCCCCATGGGCACGCGGCGGCGCACGGCCGCGAGGTCCATCTTGCCCGCACGTTCCAGTTCCGCCACCATCGGCGTGCGCACGTATCCTGGCGCTACCGCCGTTACGCGGATGCCGCGCGAGGCCCACTCGCATGCAAGCGATCTCGTGAGAGCGATCAAGCCTGCCTTCGAGCTGGCATAGGCGTTGCGCTTGGGATTGCCGAGCACGCCCGCCAGCGAAGCGACGTTGACAATGGCAGCGCCGGGCTGCATGCGCCTCGCCGCTTCGCCGGCCATGATGAAAGGCCCGATCAGATTTGTTGCCAGCACGCGTCGGAAGGCCTCGAAACCGGTGTCGATAGTCGCAGCCATGGCGGGTCCTATCGCCGCGTTGTTGACGAGAACATCGATTTTCGCGAACTGCGCTTCGATGCGGCCGTATAGGGCGACAATGTCCTCTTCTCGTGAGACATCGCATTCGAGGCCCAGATGCGGATGGCCGAGACCGCCGGCCAGTTCAAGAACGCCGCTGCCAGGAAGGTCCACCGCAACGACGATGTCTCCATCGGCGGCAACGATCTCGACCAGCGCACGGCCGATTCCGCCTGCCGCTCCCGTTATGATGACGACCCGTCCTGCCTGCTTCATATGAACCTCTCCGCAGCCAGCGTCAGAGATATCGACGCGAGTCAGCCGCAAGACCGGTCGCGGACGTCCTGGTGACGGCGAGTTTCCATACCGGGTAGACGTGTTGCGTTCCGCGACCGCTCCCGCGACGCGGCTCCGCAATTGGGAGCCTTGGAAAGCATTGTGGTGACATGCATGGCATTTTCATTTTGATGACGAGCTGCGGCGCTTCCTGAGCGCGTAAACCGGGTCATTGGGATGCGCTGCTCCGATCGGTTGCCGCAAGCCGAACCGTTCTGCCTCGGGGACCGCTGGTGGGGTCTGCTCTTCGAGCCAATCGTAAACGACGGTCCGTTCGGCAATGCGCCACGCCCCTTCCCTCTTCTGAAAAAGATCGCAGTAACGGCCGCAGAGAAGCACCTGGCGTGCTTCTCCGTCATTGTCTGGTCCGCGTTGCAGCGCGGTGAAATAGCTTTCGACCACGGCCTCCGACGGGTCGATGAATTCGATCAAGACGTTCGTGATCTGGTGGATTAAGCGCGGTCCGGTTTTGAAGAGACCAAGCGCAAACTCAAAGAAGCCCTCGGCTGAGCCGCGATAGGCACCGTGATTGTCATGCGCATCGGGCCAATATGCACTGCGCAGCGCAGCCTCATCCGCGCGGTCTATGCCGCGGCAGTACCGATAAAGGCAGTCGCGGATCGCCTCGCGGTCGCGCAGTTCGGTGATTTTTGCCTGGCCCATCGCTCTGTCGCAAATTTGAGATTGGAAGAGGCGTTTCGTGCCTCTAGGTGCGTGCAAGGTCGAACCGATCGGCAACTGAAGAAGCCAGAACGGAGACGAACTTCACGTGTCGCGTGCGTGTCATTGAGGTCTCGATGCCGGAGAGGAGGTTGGCAGGGAAGCGGCCGGACATCTTGCTTTGCGGTGTGGGGCCACGTCTCGTCGATTCCACCTAAGCTTCCCCAGTTCTTGGATGCATGGCGGCTGGTTCGAACCGCGCTGCCGAGGTGCGATCGACTTCCAGCGCACGTTCGGGGCAGGATCGCGCGCCTTGTGACGCAAGCAGTTGCTCCCCCTCCGCAACCTGAATGTCACCGGGCAGGATGTAGCCATCGTCATCAAGCTTGAAGATGTCCGGCGCTTGCGCCCAGCATCGCGCGTGACCCTGGCATTTGGCATTGTGGACGATAATGCGCATAGCGCTGCCTCCATTGTCTTGGCATGGCTCGGCGATGGTCATGACCAGTCCAGGATCAGATTTTCGATCCCGAACACATGGCCGCCACAGGTGATGGGCGCTGTACCCTCCTTGATCCGGAAGGTCGGTATGCGCGCCAGCCATTCCTCCAGGCCAATGACAATCTCGCGCCGGGCAAGGTGTGAGCCAAGGCAACGGTGGGGACCATAGCCAAAGGCGGCGTGGCGGTTGTGATCTCGCGCCAGATCGACCGTGTTGGGGGATTCGAATTCCTCCGGGTCGCGATTTGCAATCATCGTGGCGCACGAAACATAGTCCCCCTTTCGGATCGGCGCGCCTTCGAAGTCGATATCTTTCGTAGCCACGCGGATCAACTGAATGGGCGGATAGGCCCGCAGCAACTCTTCGGTTGCGAGCAGGATGCGGGCCGGTTCGCTGCGCAGCAGTTCCTGATCCTTGAGGTTGCGCGCTAGATAAGCCAGGTCAAAGCCAATAGCTGCTGCGACAGTGTCAAGTCCCGCGACGAACACAAGCACGCCGATGCCACGGATCTCCCCGTCGGTTAGCCGGCGGCCCTCGATCTGTGCCTGCACGATGAAGGTCATGAGATCGTCGACCGGATCCTTGCGGCGATTGGTTGCAAGTTCATCGATGAAAGCCACAATCTTGCGGGCAGCCACAGGTCGTTCCACATCGTCGCCGTGGAGCAGATCTTTCGCCCAGCCGACAAATGTATCGAGTCCCTGATCCGGCAACCCCAGAAACCGAAGGAAGATGCTGACAGTGAACGGAAAGGCAAAATCCTTCATGACGTCGCAGCTCGTGGCCGATGCGGTGATCCGGTCGATCAGGGCTATCGCTCGCTCACGGACAGCCGGTTCCAGTGCCGTCACCCGCTTGGGCGAAAGCAGCGGACTGAGCAGTGAGCGAAATGCGCCATGGGCCGGTGGATCGAGCTCAAGCGGGATCGTCGGCCAAGTTTCGCCCAGTATGGAGGAGAAGATGCTGCGATGGCTGGAAAAAGTTTCAGTGTCCTGCAGCACCTTACGCTGATCTGCGGCGCGGGTGATGACCCAGGTGCCCCGGCCATCTTGCGTGTTGTAGGGGGAATAGAAGATCGGAGGCCCGTCATGGGCGCAAGCGACGGCTGCGTGTGGATCCCCGTTGGGCGTTGGTGGCATGCCTGGCGATGTGAACAGGCTGAAGTCTCTCACCATTTCGGGCGGGACATGATCTGGGACCGGGTTGATCGCCATTGCATTTCTCCTGCCGTCTAACCACTAACCAGGCCGCGCACCATGGCATCTTGGTCATCTAGAGAGCCGACGAGCGAAATCGTCGGAGACCCGGCGTTTTCCAGCTTCGAACGGCGAACCGGAATGAAGCTCTTGCTCCACAGCGGTTCGGGGTCGATCATCTCTGCGAGGATATCCGCAGCGCGGCACGCGAAAGACCGGTTGGCCGCCGAAGTGCTCGCCGGTCTCCTCAAGCGCCGGCGAGAGGACAGGAGCAAGCACATTCTGGTCGAACCGTATCTGCAGATCGATCGGTGGCCATTGGCCGGTGCCGGGCGGTTGTGACGGTGACGCCAGTCACGCCGGTCGATATTGCATTCCGCGGGCAATGCCCGTTTCGGATAGAATCTGAACTGACGCTGACCTGACATGTCGTCTTCCTTCATTGCATTGAGCGCGATATCACTCACGAATGGACGCCAGTCGGTATCTCCTGCCGTCTCACATGAGAGCTTCAAAAGTCGTGCCAACGGCGCGGAAAGAGCCCTGCAGGAGATTTTCTACATATCATTCAACAGCTTGAACGAATGCGCAGCCGCAAGCCTGGCTGTCCCGGACATGACAAACCCGACAGCAAAGTCGCGGCAGCTTCAAAATGCTCCGAGAGCACAAGGCGGCTTTTTCCATCACCTTGGGACCGTGCCCGCCTCACGCAAGCGCGGTTCAGAAAGATCACATGGCCAGCTTGCTAATGGACGTGCTGGCTTTTTTGTACCCGTTGTCGATTTCGAAGCGGTCTCGCGAGCGTCGATAGGGCGAAGCGCGTGGGCCTGTCAGCCGTCTCAATCCTGAGAACGGAGGCCATAGGGACCCTCGTCAGGTTAACCCCGATCGACTCCTGTCCCTCGTTCCGAGTTTGAGCCCAGATTTTCGCTTCGAATACGAGCCACGTGTTCGCCGCGCCGGCGACCCGGCGACCCGGCGACCCTCCGGTCCGACTTCCGACATTTTTGTCCAGCTTCGGACAAAGAGGGTCGCGGCTTGATACCCATAAAGGGGATCCCCTCCGCCCAGAGCCCACGATCTGGTGATTATGGGCGCGCTCGGTCTCGGCGAAGGCATGGTTCTGGCCGCTCAAGGCAAAGAGGGTCGCTGCAAAAAACAGTGTGAACCCAAGCCTAAAATCAAATGGCATGGCGCTTGCGTCGTACTCGGCAGAACCCATCACAAGGTGGCCAGGAGTAAGACCATTGCTGACATCGCGACGCCCCGTACAAGCGCGTACCGTTCTCGTTGCCGCGGCAAATCGAGAGCTCGTTTCTTCAGACGCCCGTGCTTGCGAGCGGTTTTGCCATGGCTGATCCAAGGCCGACACAAAACGCGCGGCGCCCGGCCGAATTGCCGGCCGAGGTCGATGCCGTGTCAGTTTCAACCGAAAAGCAGCGCACCAGTTTTCCTCCAGGAGCACATTGATGACCGTCAAAAAAAAGGTTCCTTTCGTCACCTTTCGCACGCGTGTTCGCGATGACTCCATCGAGGGGCCAAACCCGTACCGCTGGGAAGACAAGACATCCGACGACTATTTCCGCGGCAAGCGCATCATCCTGTTCTCGCTGCCCGGTGCCTTCACCCCGACCTGCTCGACCTTGCAGTTGCCCGATTTCGAAATGCTCTACGACGAGTTCGAGAAGGAGGGAATTGACGCGATCTACTGCGTTTCCGTCAACGATGCCTTCGTCATGAATGCCTGGGGCAAGGCCCTGGGGCTGCAGAAAGTCCAGCTCATCCCAGACGGCTCGGGCGAGTTCACCCGCAAGATGGGCATGCTGGTTGCCAAGGACAATCTCGGCTTCGGCATGCGCTCCTGGCGCTACGCTGCCGTGATCAACAATGGCGTAGTGGAGCAGTGCTTCGAGGAGGACGGTTTCTGCGACAACTGCGAGGCCGATCCCTATGGCGTATCGTCGCCGCAGAACGTCCTTGAAACGTTGAGAGCCGCCAAAGCCGTGACGGCTGCATGATCTAGACGAGTCAACGTCTCGAAAATCCCCTTGCACAAGGCGAAGGGTCGCTCGGTAGGAGTTTCACGCTAGCCATGGAGTCCTCAGCAAGCCTGCTTCAGCGTCAGAAGCAATCGTTGGTTTTGACGCCGCAAATGATGGAATCCATTCGCCTGTTGCAACTGGCGCATCCCGAACTGCATCAGTTCGTCGAGCAGGAAATCGAGAAGAACCCCTTTCTGGAACGGGCCTCAAACCGGGCGCCGAAGGACATTCCGTCGATTTCGGCCGGGAACCCGCGCATCGGGCCGACCACGGGCGGAATATCGGATCGGGCCTCGCAGTGGAAATCAATCCGCGGCAAAAACAATGTCCAACCGGGGGGAAACCATGCGTTCGAAGATTCCTGGACGTCCATCGAAACATTGCACGACCATGTCGCTCGTCAGATCGCTCTCAGCGCATTCGCGCCGCTGGAGCGGCGAATAGCTGGCGAGCTTGCCGGTCATCTGGAAGACACCGGATACCTTCCGGTGAACCTTTCGGAACTGGCCCGCAGCCTGAATGTCCGGGAGGCTGTTGTGGAACGGGTTCTCGGAACCTTGCAGCAGTTCGATCCACCGGGTATTTTTGCGCGAACTCTCAGCGAATGCCTTGAGATACAATTGCGGCAGCTAGACAGGTTCGACCCGGCAATGGCAGCGCTGGTCGCCAATCTTGAAGCGCTGGCGCGACGCGATTTTCAAACATTGAAGCGCCATTGCGGTGTCGATGAAGACGACCTTCTCGAAATGTTGCACGAAATCCGCGCGCTCGATCCCAAGCCCGGAAACCGATTCCAATCCGGAGGGCCTGAATCGATCATTCCCGACGTCTTGGTCCAGCCCTCTCCCGGAGGTGGGTGGCAAATCGAACTCAATCCAGACACGCTGCCTAGGCTGCTGATGAACCAAAACTATTTTGCCCAGGTCTCCCGCCTAAGCGCTCAAAATTCGAAAGATCAGTCATTTCTCAACGAATGCCTCCAAAACGCGAACTGGCTAATCCGCAGCCTTGATCAGCGCGCCAAGACGATCCTCAAGGTAGCGGCTGAAATCATCCGCCAGCAGGACGCCTTTTTTGAACATGGGGTCGCCCACCTGCGGCCTCTCAATCTCAGGACTGTCGCGGATGCGATCAACGTGCACCAGTCGACGGTAAGCCGGGTAACGTCGAACAAGTACATGCTGACCCCGCGCGGCGTGTTCGAACTGAAGTATTTTTTCACTGTCGCGATCGGCTCCTCCGAAGGCGGCGACGCGTACTCCGCCGAAGCTGTCCGCCATCAAATCAAGGCGATGGTTGCCGTGGAATCGCCCAACGAAGTGCTTTCAGACGACGACATTGCCACCCGGCTCAAGGAAACCGGGATCGACATTGCTCGCCGCACCGTTGCGAAATATCGTGAGGCGCTGAACATCCCGTCCTCCGCGCGACGTCGCCGGGAAAAGCGCGTGCGTCTTCGATGCCAATCAAGCCCGGTCGGCGGCGGCGACGAAAGCGGCTCTTAAGCGAGCCCGTTCTTGATCCGTGCCAAGTGGCTTTCGCCTTCCTCCGGGCCAAAACAGCTTTCGAAATCGCCGCATTCCTGACAACTGGGCGCGGTGCATAGCGAAAAGCCTTCAGCCTCGCAGAGCTTACGATAGAAATACTTCTTCCATTTCATGTTTTTGGTGTTGCCGGCCGCCAGCGCCGGGAAATGCCTGGCCATTAAGCGGCTGAGTTCGGCCCGATTGAAAAGGCCAAGGTCCTGCCACAGATGGTCATTGCGCAAACTGCGCCTGGCGATGATCTTGGCGAAGAGGGTGCTCGCCGGATCGCCTGGCCTGGCATGCCCAATAAGCAAGCCGCGCAGAAGCCCTTCCTCCATATCCGGCTCGGGATCGGTCAGCTTTTCCAGCGCGAAGGCGTTGACGGGAACAGCCGGGAAATAGCGTGTCATGACATCTCGCAGGTCGGCACGCGAAAGGCCTGTTGCTTCGGTCGCGGTCGCCTTGCCGGCCTCGACCTCCTCGAACGCGAGGTAGAAAACACAGGCAAGCACATGCCGGTCGAACGCCGCCGCCTGGTCTGTCGGCGGCCATTGGCTGGTGCTGAAACAGCCACGGTGATGGGCGAATGTGGCGCCGTTCTGCTGGTCTTGTTCCCAGCTCATGCAGCAAGCTGGTCGGCCGCAAGGTGGGTCTGGCAGTTCTTCGGGCAGACGCGGCCGCAGGCGCCGCAGCCGATGCAGCGGCCGGCATGGTCGACGATCATGACCATGCGGTTGAGCTCGCCGTCGAAGTCGTCGTCCTCGCCCGCGCAGATGCCGAGGATTTCGCCTGCGTCATCGACGCCATGAAGGTGCATGACCTCGCGCGAGCAGACCTTGAAGCAGCGGCCGCAGCCGATGCAGGTCGCGCCATCGATCGCCGTCAGATAGTGCGGCGTCCAGGGAGAGCCGTCGCGGGTGACGAAAGCGCCCGTCATTGTGAATTCTCCAACGCTGCGAGTTCTTCCTTTGCCGCATCCAACTCGGCAAAAACCTCGAAGGCTTTCCAGGCGACCGCCTCGATCTCGGTCCAGTTGACCGGAAGGTCCTCGGCAAGGTCGTGCAATTCCATCTTGGCGGCTCCCGCGCGCGACTGCAGCTTGCGGACCTTCTTCTGCAACAGCGCAAGGTCTGACATGATCCCCTTCCTCGCAAGCCGGTCGTTACGCCCGCGCCATGTCGGGACGCGCTTCGATGGCCACGAGCGCATCGCCGGCGCGCCGGCCTCGGCGGGTTTCCGGAACGTCTCGAAGCCGAACCGGTGATGCCGATGGACGCTGCAGCCAGCTTATGCAATCCCGCGCGGCGAGACGCAGGTCCGTATCCTTCGAGTTCGGCATAAGAGCGGTTGAGCGCAGACGACAATCAAGATCTTGTTCCCGACGTCGACGCGGGCGGTGAGCGCATATTGTGAGGGTGTCGATTTGGCGACGCCCCTATGCCAGAGAAGGCGGATCTCGCGTGGATCCGGCGCGTTGCTTTCCTTCGCTCCATTGATCGCATCAACCAGGATCTAAATAATCGCGAGGCGGCTGCCGCCTAAGGAGGAAGCCTCAAGCGCCGTGCCGGGAACGCAGGACGCAGCTCATAAAAAGTTGTCTTCATCCCATTCATGGGTTTGCTCAAGAGCGCGGCAGGAAGACAGGCCGGCACCAGGCGTGTCGTGGATTGGACAAGCCCGACGACAGGTTGCGGCCGCCTTTTCAGGAACGGCCTGACAGGATTGCTGGGGAGGCAAGCTGAATTCACGCCGCGTTCAACCGCGTTGCACATTGGTCTCATCCCACCCCCCCTTTGTCAGTTCCAAGGCCTGCCGCTCGAACAGGCGGCGGTAGATGCCGTCGCGACGGATCAGCGCGGCATGGTCGCCCTGCTCGGTGATGCAACCACGGTCGAAGACAAGCAGCCGGTCGAGTGCCCGCACCGTCGAAAGCCGGTGCGCAATGACGAGCGTGGTGCGCCCGACCATGAGCCGCTCCATCGCCTTCTGGATCAGCACCTCCGATTCCGAGTCGAGGCTTGATGTCGCCTCGTCCAGAATCAGGATCGGGGCATCGGCGAGGAAGGCGCGCGCTATCGCCACACGCTGGCGCTCGCCGCCTGAAAGCTTAACGCCGCGCTCGCCGACCAGCGTACCGTAGCCGTTCGGCAGGCGCGCAATAAAGTCATGCGCGCTGGCGAGCCGCGCCGCCTGCTCGACATCGGACCGAGAAGCACCCGGCCGCCCATAGGCTATGTTCTCGGCCAGCGAGCGGTGGAACAGGAGGGGCTCCTGCTGTACGATCGCGATCTGGGAGCGCAGCGAGCCCTGCGTCACCCGCGAGATGTCCTGCCCATCGATCAAGATTCGTCCAGCATCCAGGTCGTAAAGCCGCTGGATGAGCTTGACGAAGGTGGTCTTGCCGGAGCCAGAGGGGCCGACCAGACCGACCCGTGCGCCGGCCTCAATCGAAATCGACAAGTCGCTGTAGAAGGGCGACCAATGATTGCCGTAGTGGAAATGGACGCTCTCAAAATCGATGTGACCCTTCGTGATCCGGATCGGCTTGGCGCCCGGAACATCGGCCACGTCGGGCGGCTGGCTGTAGGTTTGGACCAGTTCCTCCATCTCATTTACAGAGCGCTGGATGTTGCGCACGTGTATGGAAACATCACGCAAGTACCCATACAGGACGGTGAAAGACCCGAGCACCAAGGCGATGTCACCTGGGGTAGCCTGGCCGCGCGACCACAAAAATAAGGCATAGCCGATCAAAGCCGCTCTCAGCGCAAGAAGCATGATCCCCTGGAATGCAGCACTGACCGTCCCGCGCACCCAGGTCCGGAGGGTGCGGTGCCGCCACTTGGAGATAACTTTCGCCAGGCGATGATCTTCCCGCCCCTCGGCGCCGAAGCCTTTGACCACAGCGTTACAGCTGATCGCGTCCGCAAGCGAGCCGCCAAGCCTCGTATCCCAGTTGTTGGCGAGGTTTGCGGCTGGCGCCACATAGCCGAGCGACAGGACAATGATCAGCGCCACATAGCCAACCGAGCCGCAAGCGATAATCAGCCCCATCATCGGCCAATACCAGCCGAGCAGAACGCTCGACCCCACGAGCATGATGAGCGACGGGAACAAGGCAAGAAGGATCGTGTCGTTAAGGAGGCAGAACGCCCACATGCCGCGCGTGATCTTGCGCACCGTAGAGCCGGCGAAGGTTTTCGCATGCCAATCGGTCGAAAAACGCTGGACGCGATGGAACGCGTCGCTGGCGATGTCCGACATCATCTTCAGAATGAAGTCATTGACGGCAATGAAGGCGATGTTGCGCATGACGACGGCGCCGAGTGCGAGCGCAATCAACATTGAAAAGGCCGCAAGAGCCGCATCCCACACGACGGCGTCGGCTGCCGCTCCTTGGGCGACCGCGTTTACGAGCCGTCCGGAATAGAGCGGCGTCAGAACGTCAAGGAGCGTTGCCACCAGCACCGCGATCATAATGATCGGGAGCCGGACCGGTTGCCTGCTCCAGTGGCGCATGGTGAAGGCGAAAACATCGCGAAAGGCGGCGCCGCGTAGATCGATGTGAAAACGCCGCGTGGCTTTGTAAGAGCGCAGCAGGCCGCTCGGTCTCAAGAAACCCGAAATGGAAGGTCTGCGTGAGGACGAAAACATCGCTCGGAATGCGGGTGGCTGATCTGGAGCTGACATGTTGGTTTCTTTCCTTCGTTCCATCGATCGCGATGTCACCCGCGAGATGAATATCGGCCGCGGGCACGCGCTGCCCTACGAGGAGAGAACCGCAAAAGCCGCGCCAAAGGCTCAGAAAGAAGCTCAGAAGAATTTTCTGCATATTCTACAATGACAAACGAGATCTCAGCAGGGCAACGGGGGCGTAACAGTGGCGTGTCGCGCACTCGACAAACCCGACAGGACGCCTCGGTCGCGCGGGCATCCTTGGCGAACGGCCCGACAGGATTACTCCTCACGCGAAGCGGAATCTACGCCCGATTCAACGGCGTTCCGCGTTGAACAATTCCCGCCGATGTCGGAAATGCGACATAGCAGTGTTAGAGCCATCATGTTGTTTTGAAATGATTCCCTTCTTTGGCACGGTCCATGCGTAGCTGTTCGCGAACGCGTCCGGCCTGAAGGAGAGACAGTCCATGATCAAGCGCACCGAAAACGCCGTGACCTAAAGACCGCGCTTGCCGGGGGCCGAGCCGGCGCAACGCTGGCGCACCAAGGTCGAGGCGGGTTGCCGCGCCGGCGCCAAGAAGCGCGCAGGCCGAATGTGGCGGCGGCAACTCCTTCGGCTGACCATCATCATCATCATGACAGACCGGGCGTGCGCCTTGTGTGATTGCGCTCAGGAGAAGGATCACATCCATGAGACCTGTTTATCTGGACAACAACGCAACGACACGGGTCGATCCGGAAGTCGTTCAAGCGATGCTGCCGTTTTTTACCGACCATTTCGGCAACCCTTCGTCGAGCCACGATTTTGGCGCTTCCGCCGGGGCGGCGGTGAGAAAGACGCGCCTGCAGGTGCAAACGCTCATCGGCGCGGAGTTCGACGACGAGATCACCTTCACCTCGGGCGGGACGGAAAGCGACAACGCGGCGATCCTTTCAGCGCTCGAGGTGATGCCTGAGCGCACAGAGATCGTGACTTCCGCAGTCGAGCATTCGGCCGTGCTGACGCTTTGCGCCCACCTGGAGAAGACGCGCGCCATCAAGGTGCATAGGATCCCGGTGGATCGCCACGGCCGGCTCGACCTCGACACTTATAAGGCCGCCCTCACCCCGCGCGTGGCGATCGTCTCGATCATGTCGGCCAACAACGAGACCGGAACGATCTTCCCGGTGGTCGAGCTTGCTGAGTTGGCCAAAGAAGTCGGCGCCCTTTTCCATACCGACGCGGTGCAAGCGGTCGGCAAGCTTGCGATCGACCTGAAATCGACGGCAATCGATATGCTGTCTCTCTCCGGTCACAAATTACACGGACCGAAAGGGATCGGCGCACTTTATATAAAGCGCGGCGTGCGCTTCTGTCCGCTGATCAAGGGGGGAGGCCAGGAGGGCAACCGCCGCGCCGGCACGGAGAATACGCCAGGCATCGTCGGCCTCGGCGTGGCAGCCGATCTTGCCTTGAACTTCATGGACGACGCGAACACACGGGTAAAGGCGTTGCGCGACCGCCTGGAGAAGGAACTTCTCCAAAGCATCCCAGACGCCTTCGTCGCCGGCGATTTGCTAAAGCGGTTGCCGAATACCGCAAACATCGCCTTTGGAGATATCGAAGGTGAGGGCATACTGCATTTCCTCAATCGCGAGGGCATTGCCTGCTCCTCCGGCTCTGCTTGCGCCTGCGGCTCGCTGGAGCCGAGCCACGTCTTGGTGGCGATGAATATCCCCAATAACGCGGCACACGGTGCAATCCGTTTCTCCTTTTCGCGCAACAACGGCGAGGAGGACGTCGACCGGGTGCTCGAGGTCATGCCCGGGATCGTGAAGAAGCTGCGTGAGCTTTCCCCATCTGCCAGCCAGGCGAGAGAACTTCAATCAACTCCAGGCCTGGGCGACAAGGCAAACCCGACAACCGTTTCCGGCCCAGGAGAATGCAATGCGCAGTTGTTTCGCTGAAAGCCGCGCCATCGATGTCACCGACATCCTCGCCCGGCTGAAGAGCCTGTCGGCTGCGGAGGAGTTCTTCGCAGTCCTTGGCATCTCTTATGATCCGAGGGTGCTCAATGTCTCACGGCTGCATATCCTGAAGCGCATGGGCCAATATCTCGCTGAAGAGGATTTCGCCGGTCTTCCCGACGGGGTGATCGCCGCGCGGGCGCGTGCGACGTTGGAACGCGCCTATGAGGATTTCGCGACATCCTCGCCACTCACCCACCGGGTCTTCAAGGTGCTCAAAGAGCACGATCCCGACAAACCGGCCACTCGGGACCACACCTTTGTCCCGTTCGAGTCGATCCTGAAGCGGTTCGGGACAGAATGAACGCGACACGAGTGCGACGCGACAATGTCGAAAAGCCGACAAACTCGGTCATCACGACGGTACCGTTCGGAAGAAAACAACCCCATGTCAAAAGGAAACAGAGCAACGCAAAGCGGTTGGCACGAATGATGCTGCGAAGGAGATGAACGCCAGGGCCGCTTGCGGATTGGAGCCGAGAAAGACGCAATGCACATTGTAATCTGTATCAAGCAGGTGCCGGACTCCGCGCAGATACGTGTCCACCCGGTGACGAACACGATCATGCGCCAGGGCGTGCCGACCATCATCAACCCTTACGACCTGTTCGCCCTCGAAGAGGCACTGAGATTGCGCGACGCCCATGGCGGCGAGGTCACCGTGCTTACGATGGGTCCGCCGATGGCAGAAGATGCGCTGCGCAAGGCGCTCACCTATGGCGCCGACCGCGCGGTACTCTTGACCGACCGCTGTTTTGCCGGCTCCGACACGCTGGCGACCTCCTTCGCGCTTTCTCGGGCAATCGTGAGAATTGGCGAGACCTTCGGCGCGCCGGACATCGTCTTCGCCGGCAAGCAGACGATTGACGGCGATACCGCCCAGGTCGGGCCCGGCATCGCCAAGCGCCTCGGCCTCCTGCAGTTCACCTATGTGGCGAAGATCGACTCTATCGATGTCGATGCTCGCGAGATGACCGTCAAGCGCCGTTCGGAAGGCGGTACGCAGATGCTGAAAAGCAGGCTGCCTTGCCTCATCACAATGCTGGAAGGCACCAACGAAATCCGCAGAGGCTCGCTCGAGGACGCCATGCGCGCCGCGCGCAGCCAGATCGTGAAATGGAGCGCGGCCGAAGCTGGCATTGAGGACCTCAACAAATGCGGCCTGCGCGGCTCGCCGACGGTCGTCAAGCGCGTTTTCGCCCCTACCACGCGGGCGGAAAAGGCGACGCAGATCGACATGACCGACAAGACGCAGCACGACCTCGCTGACGAACTGATCGCCTCAATCTTTACCCGCCAGCCAGCGCTGGAACACGAACTCGCCTTCGACGGCGGCCAGTGACGGGACGGCAAGGAGAGATGATGTCGAACGCTAACCGCGAAGCCCCTCCTTCCGCCGGCCGTGCCGGCATCAAGAGGGAATTGCCTGAGCACTTTAGGGACTATCGGCACGTCTGGGTTTTCATCGAACTGGAACGCAGCGAGGTCCATCCCGTGTCCTTCGAACTGCTTGGCGAAGGCCGCAAGCTCGCCGACAAGCTAGGCATCCAGCTTGCGGGGATCGTGCTTGGACCGCCGGGTGACGCGACGCAGCATGCCGTTGCCGAGGCCTTCGCTTACGGCGCCGACCTTGTCTACCTCGTCGAGGCACCGTTGCTTGCCGACTATCGCAACGAGCCTTTCACTAAGGCGATGACGGATCTGGTCAATACCCACAAGCCGGAAATCCTGCTTCTCGGTGCGACCACGCTCGGCAGGGATCTCGCTGGCTCAGTAGCGACGACCTTGCTGACAGGGCTCACTGCCGACTGTACCGAACTCGATGTAGATGTCGACGGTTCGCTCGCCGCGACCCGTCCGACTTTCGGCGGTTCCTTGCTGTGCACGATCTATACGCTCAACTACCGGCCGCAGATGGCCACGGTACGACCGAGGGTTATGGCCATGCCACCGCGGACGGACAAGCCGGTCGGGCGTGTCATCCGGCACAAGCTGTCAATGACCGAGGAAGAGATCATCACCAAAGTCCTTGGCTTCAACCTCGATCGCCAATCGGCAAAGGCAAATCTCGCCTACGCCGACATCGTGGTTGCCGGAGGCCTCGGTCTCGGCTCAGCGGAGAATTTGCAGCTTGTGAAGAATCTAGCGCGGGCAATCGGCGCCGAATATGGCTGTTCGCGCCCGTTGGTCCAGAAGGGCTGGATGCCTGCCGATCGGCAGGTTGGCCAAACGGGCAAGACCATCCGGCCAAAGCTTTACATAGCGGCCGGGATTTCCGGCGCCATTCAGCATCGGGTTGGCGTGGAGGGGGCTGATTTGATCGTAGCCATCAACACCGACCCGAACGCCCCGATCTTCGAATTTGCCCATCTCGGCATCGTCACCGACGCAATCCGTTTCCTGCCGGCATTGACGGAAGCTTTCACCCGGCGGCTGTCGCCGCACAGCCACGACAAGCTTGCGAGCTAAGGGAGAGGGCCATGATCGAGGAAGAATTCGACGCCATCGTCGTCGGGGCCGGTATGTCCGGAAACGCGGCCGCCTACACCATGGCAAGCCAGGGCCTGACGGTGCTGCAGTTGGAGCGCGGCGAGTATCCGGGCTCCAAGAATGTCCAGGGCGCCATCATGTACGCCGACATGTTGGAGCAAATCATTCCGGATTTCCGGGATGATGCGCCTCTCGAGCGGCATCTGGTCGAGCAGCGATTCTGGGTGATGGACGACACCTCCCACACCGGGATGCAGTATCGATCGGACGATTTCAACGAGGCGAAGCCCAATCGCTACACGATCATCCGCGCCCAATTCGACAAGTGGTTTTCGCGCAAGGTGCGCCAGGCCGGCGCGACGGTGCTGTGCGAGACGACGGTGACCGAACTTGTCCGCAATGCCAGCGGCAAGGTGATCGGCGTGCGCACCGACCGGGCTGGCGGGCCGATCTACGCGGACGTCGTCGTGCTCGCAGAAGGTGTCAACGGACTGCTCGGTACACGGGCCGGCCTGCGCAAGATGCCGAAGCCAGAAAGCGTGGCGCTCGCTGTCAAGGAAATGCATTTCCTACCCGATGAGGTCATTGAGCAGCGGTTCGGCCTCCAGGGCGACGAAGGCTGCGTGATCGAAGCGGCGGGCACGATTTCCCGCAGCATGGCCGGACTGGCCTTCCTCTACACCAACAAGGAGTCGATCTCTCTCGGCATTGGCTGCCTCGTCTCCGATTTCGCCCAGACAATGGAGAGCCCTTACGTCCTCCTCGACAACTTCAAAAACCATCCTTCGATCCGGCCGCTGATCGCGGGCTCGGAAGTCAAGGAGTATTCCGCGCATCTCATTCCCGAAGGTGGCTACAAGGCAATTCCGCAGCTCTTCGGCGACGGTTGGGTGGCGGTCGGTGATGCCGCCCAACTGAACAACGCTATTCACCGCGAGGGTTCGAACCTTGCCATGACTTCCGGTCGCATCGCGGGCGAGGCAATCATTGAGATCAAGGGCCGCAACCAGCCGATGATCAGGAGGAACCTCGCCCTCTACAAGACCATGCTGGACAAGTCCTTCGTAGTCAAAGACCTGATGAAATATAAGGACATGCCGGCCCTGATACACACCAATTCCCGCAATTTCTTCATGACTTACCCGCAGTTGATGTCGCAGGCCGCGCAGAACTTCATGCGGGTCGACGGAACCCCGAAAATCGAGAAGGAAAAGGCGACCACTGCTGCCTTCATCAAGGCGCGTTCGCGCTGGGGGCTGATCAGCGATGTGGTCCGCCTGGCACTCGCCTGGCGCTGAAGGAGAAACAGGATGACGATGGCCGTGACGAAGTTACGTGTCGAGGAGAAGCTTTATCAGAACCGCTATCTGGTCGATCCGGGCCGCCCGCATATCAAAGTGCGACCGCACGAGAGGCCGAGCGCGAACCTGCTCGCGCTGACACACATCTGCCCGGCCAAATGCTATGAGTTGAACGACAAGGGACAGGTGGAGACCACTTCCGACGGCTGCATGGAATGCGGCACCTGTCGCGTGCTGTGCGAGGCCAGCGGTGAGATCGTGTGGAATTACCCGCGCGGCGGCTTCGGCGTTCTCTTCAAGTTCGGATGACTGGCGCAAAGAGCGGGAAACGAGAGGCTCGGAATGCGGTCAAGACCGCCAATATTGTTCACAATTGCCGAAAGGCTGAAAATACTATGTTTCTGGAACTCAAAATACAAAAAAGGGCCTGGGAGGAGCACCTTGGACAACCCTTGAGGTGTTTGCATGGCTCACATGCTTCCAGATCAGGTCGGTGAAATTGTATCTCGGAACACCCCGCCTGAACCTGCGGTCGAAGCGGCGCGCAATGCGGACAGCTTGCTCGGGGGAATCTACGAGATATCGAAGATTCTGACTGCCCCGACCCGGCTGGAGATTACGCTTGCCAATGTCGCGAATATCCTCTCCTCGTTTGTGCAAATGCGTCATGGCGCAATTGTCGTCCTGGACGCTGAAGGAGAGCCGCAGATTAGCGCAACTACCGGCGGCGCTGTGCCTCAGTCAGCCATCGGCAGTGTCATACCCCAGGCCGTAATAGACAAAATCGTCGCTACTGGAGTGCCGATCGTCATACAAGACACAAGCACGTCGGAGCTGTTTCAGGCCGATCCTCAATCGACCAGCGGCACGATCGCAACTGCGTTTATCGGTGTCCCGCTAAAGGCTGAGGAAAAGATCTTCGGGACGCTGTCGATCGACCGGGTCAGGAACGGTACCACCAAGTTCCGTTACGAGGAGGACTTACGTTTCCTGGCCATGGTCGCCAATCTGGTCGGCCGGACCATCCGCCTGCATCGCACTTTGAGCACGGCTGGTCAGCGACTTATCGAGAAGCAACCGAGACCAGAGCAATCGCTCGACGAGGACAGGACCCATCCGGCCCGGCATCCGCATGTCAAGATCGACGGAATCATCGGAGAAAGTCCCGCACTCAAGCAAGTGCTGGAGATCGTCTCGGTCGTGGCCAGGACCAATTCTACCGTGCTTCTGCGAGGCGAAAGCGGTACCGGCAAGGAGTTCTTTGCACAGGCCATCCATAAGCTTTCGCATCGGAGGGAGAAATCCTTCGTCAAATTGAACTGCGCCGCATTGCCCGAAAGCGTCTTGGAATCGGAGCTCTTTGGCCACGAGAAGGGCGCCTTCACCGGGGCTATCCTGCAGCGCGCCGGCCGGTTCGAATTGGCGAATGGCGGAACCCTGCTGCTTGATGAAATCGGCGAGATTTCGCCTGCCTTTCAAGCCAAGCTGTTGCGCGTCTTGCAGGAAGGAGAACTTGAGCGAGTGGGCGGCACCAGGACCCTAAAGGTTGACGTGCGGCTCATATGCGCCACCAACAAGGACCTCGAGATGGCTGTCCGGAATGGAGAGTTCAGGGCCGACCTTTATTACCGCATCAATGTGGTGCCAATAGTCTTGCCTCCCCTCAGAGAGCGGCCGGGCGATATTCCACGCCTTGCCAAAGCTCTCCTCGATAGATTCAACAAGGAGAACCATCGCGATCTTGCCTTCACGCCGTCGGCGCTTGACCTGATCTCGCAATGCTATTTCCCTGGCAACGTGCGTGAGTTGGAGAATTGTGTGCGACGGACGGCCACACTTGCGCGTTCAATGACAATAACTCCGTCGGATTTCGCCTGCCAGAACAGCCAGTGCCTTTCTTCGCTTCTGTGGAAAGGAGTCGGCCGTTCGCACGGCGCCTATGCCGTCGACGAGTTCGCACGTGGCAATATGATGCCGGTTGGATCGCCGCTGCCTGCCATGCGAGTCGGCCCCTCCCAGAATGAGGCATCGCCCGGCGAGACCTGCGACCCCAACCATCCAGCTTGCCCAGCAATCAACCAGCGTCTGACGGAACGCGACCGACTGATCGATGCGATGGAGAAAGCCGGCTGGGTTCAGGCCAAGGCGGCTCGTTTCCTCGGTCTCACGCCGCGGCAGGTCGGCTATGCTCTGCGCCGGCATCATATCGAAGTGAAGAAGTTCTAAACGTCCCTGATGACATCAAACGTGGGGGCGCGGTTGCTGCCCGCACCGGGCGTAACTGAGACAAGACGTCACTTTTCGCGTTGCTTTTGACCGTTGTCGGCGACCTGACAAAACCGTGTCGCAGGAAACGGACACAATTGGACACAAAAGGCCGACGTAAAAGCCAACATGACGGATAAGACCGCTTTTGGGGTTGGCATATCTCTTGCGCTCTGAAGTGCGATGTTCACACCACGCACGGAGCCGCTCCATGTCCGCACCGATGATTTCGCTACAGGGCCTTTCCGGCACGACAGTCTTCGATCAGTCGCCGGCGAGAGCGAAATCCGGTGGCTGCGCATTTTCATCCTGCGGCTCCTCCGCGAAGCCGCACGAGATGGACTCGGCCGTCTGGGAGAAGATCAAGGATCATCCCTGCTTTTCAGAGGAAGCGCACCACTATTTCGCGCGCATGCATGTGGCGGTCGCCCCAGCCTGCAATATTCAATGCAACTACTGCAATCGCAAATATGACTGCGCCAACGAAAGCCGGCCTGGGGTCGTTTCGGAAAGGCTGACGCCCGACCAGGCGCTGCGCAAGGTGATCGGGGTTGCCAACGAAGTGCCGCAGCTTTCCGTGCTTGGCATCGCCGGGCCGGGCGATGCCTGTTACGACTGGAAGAACACAAAGGCGACATTCCAACGGGTCGCCAAGGAAATCGGCGACATCAAGCTGTGCATCTCAACCAACGGGCTCGCGCTGCCAGACCGCGTCGCCGAGCTTGCCGAAATGAATGTCGATCACGTGACGATCACCATCAACATGGTCGACCCGCGGATCGGTGCCAAGATCTATCCGTGGATCTTCTATGGCAACCGCCGTTATACCGGCGTTGAGGCCGCCACGATCCTGCACGAACGACAGATGTCGGGGCTGGAGATGCTGACGGCGCGCGGCATCCTCACCAAGATCAATTCGGTAATGATCCCCGGCGTAAACGATGAGCACCTGATCGAGGTGAATAAATGGGTCAAGGAGCGCGGCGCGTTCCTGCACAATGTCATGCCGCTGATTTCCGACCCGGCGCACGGTACGCATTACGGCCTGAGTGGGCAGCGCGGCCCCAAGGCAATGGAGCTGAAGGCCCTTCAGGATCGTCTCGAAGGCGGCGCCAAGTTGATGCGCCACTGCCGGCAGTGCCGGGCCGATGCTGTCGGCCTGCTCGGCGAGGATCGTGGCCAGGAATTCACGCTCGACCGGCTTCCCGACAAGGTCACGTACGACGCCAGCAAGCGCGAGACATATCGGGCAGTGGTCGCGCGCGAGCGGGGCGATCGCCTGGCGGCCAAGAGCGAGGCGCTCGGGATGGTCAAGACCGCAGGCTCCGGCAAATCGCTTCTGGTAGCGGTGGCGACCAAGGGTGGCGGCCGCATCAACGAGCATTTCGGCCATGCGAAGGAATTCCAGGTTTATGAGGCCTCTCCGAAAGGGATCAGTTTCGTCGGTCATCGCAAGGTCGAACAGTATTGCCTCGGCGGCCGGGCCGAGGACAAGAGCCTCGACGGCGTCATCTCTACGCTCGAAGGCGTAGACATCGTGCTGTGCGCGAGAATTGGAAATTGCCCCGAGGATCGTCTCAAGGAAGGTGGGATCCGAGCAACGGAGGCTTACGGGTATGACTACATCGAGACCGCGATCGGCGCGCTTTACGCCGCCGAGTTTGGGAGTGAGCCACTGGCTGCGACGGCCTGAGCCGCCTCATTCTAACCGAACCGGAGTTGAAAATGGCCTTTAAGATCATCGCTTCCCAATGCACCCAGTGCGGTGCCTGTGAGTTTGAATGCCCTTCGGGCGCGATTAAGTTCAAGGGCGAGACCTACGCGATCGATCCGAAAAAGTGCACCGAATGCGAGGGGACCTTCGAAACGCAGCAATGCGCCTCGGTATGTCCGGTGTCGAAGACTTGCGTCCCTGCCTGACCTCCATTTCGGCTACTGACACGGTCGAGGCGCCTCCGCAGGACCATCGACCTCCTGTTGGAAAGCTGCAGCCGAGAGAAAGGAACGGCCATGAGCCTCGGACGCGAACAGGACATCGAAATCCGTACACCCCCGCGATTCATGCCGGGTGAGCGGGTCCGCGCCACACGCCACATAAAAAATGACGGCACCTATCCGGGCAAGGAGATCGGTGAAAATCTGGTGCGCAAAGGCGACGAGGGCTATGTGCGCGACATCGGCACCTTTCTCCAGCAGTTCTACATCTATGCGGTCGAATGGGTCGATCGCGGCACCGTCGTCGGCATGCGTGCGCGTGAACTCATGAGCCTTGAGACGGCCCGGACTCCTTCCAGTGCCGAAATCGGTGCTGGGTTTGACGAAGGAACGGCCCGATGAGGGTAATGATCCGCAGGACCCGTGCTGGCTTGTCGGCATATATTCCCAAAAAGGATCTCGAAGAGCCGATCATCAAGGTCGACAACGAACACTTATGGGGTGGCGCCGTGACGCTGAAGAACGGCTGGCGGCTAGTCCTGCCCGACCTTCCGCGCGATACGCCTTTGCCGATTACCGTGGAAGCAAGGAAGATTTCCGACGAGGACTGACCTTCGGGTTGACACAAAGAGAGCGGCAAAGGGATACGAGCATGAACACAATGACCTCGGGCCATCTCGTCGTCATTCGGGACAGTTTTGCCGAAAGGCAGCTTGACCTTTTGAAGAAAGGGCTCGCGGCCGATCAGGTCATTCCCTATCTCGGCCCGGGTCTGCTTGAGATCCGCTCCGCGGGACCGCCCGTACCGCATACCCCCGAAGCCGTTGCCGCAGCGCTCAACAAGCGCGCGCCAGCCCCTTCGAAGATTCGCACCAACATGTGGTCGGTAGCGCAGTATATCGAACAGCGCCGGCACCGCCGGACGCTTCAAGTTTGGATGGCCGAAATATTCGCGGCCCCGGTGGTGCCGACCATCTTGCATGCCTGGCTTGCAACGCTGCCGCTCTCCGTGATCGTCGACAGCTGGTACGACGGTGCCATGCGCGCGGCTCTAATACAGACCCGCCGAACGGACGTCGTCGAAATACAGGGCGTAACACGGGCGCACGAGATCGGTGACATTTGGACGAAAGCCTACGATTTGTCCGGGATATTACTCGAATCCGCACCAGCGGCGAAGACGGTTCTCTACGCCCCTCACGGCGGTGCCAGGCCGGCCGCAAACTTCCTCGTCGCAGATTCCGACTACGTTGAAGTGCTGAGCGAAATCGACATCCAGACGCCGATCCCTGACCTGGTGAAGGAACGGCGAGCTAGTCGTGGTCTTTTCTTCATCGGCTGCCGCTTCAACGATCAGATGCTGCGCACCTATGCCCGGCAGATCATGAAGCGCTCCAATGGCCCACATTTTGCGGCAATCGATACAGCGACGCTGACCAAGAACGAGCGTCGTTTCCTTGCGGCAAGCGCAATCACGGTCATTGACATGCCGACGGGTCAGGCCGCAGCCCGTCTCGTCGGACTGGGCGAGACATTGCATGAAGCCAAACGGGGTATCGTTTGAGCCATTCTCAGACACCTCAACATTGCCGAAAAGGTAAAACGGGCAATTGACTTCCGGGTTTTTCAACAACTCCGAGAGGCACTCTGAAAAGCTACGACGGTTATTGCATTCGAGGCTGCAGCGGATATGGCATTCGATGCTGCGGATGAACACAGCGGCGACGGGCTCGAACCAGCCGAGCAGAGCATAGTCTGGCGCCAGGGTTGTCGCGGCGAGCGGTCGCAGCTGATCGGCTTCACTTGGCGGTAAAAGCTGTGGCACGGCGCGATGACCAGGGCCGGTTGGGGTCGATGCCAATCGAGCTAAGGCCAAGCGTGCTCACCGCATAGGCGGTCACCTGCCACTGCCATATAGGCGGTCACCTGCCACTGCCATCCCAGAGCGTCAGGATGATCGCGTTGCGCGACAGCTTGGCGCGCCGCAGACGCGAGCGATTGGTTCAGGGCAGCCCGCTTCGCCATCAACGAGACCCGCTGCTGCATGAGTTGTAACGCCCGCACCACGGCGCCGCGAATCCGCGCTTGTGGCGCCATGACCTTGAGGCGAGTGAGTTCGGCGCTAACAACGCAGACTGAACCAATCCGATCAGCCCGGCCCATGCCGGAGAGCACGGCGACCAATGCCGCCAGCTCCACCACGCAGGGGACACGATCCCGCCTGCGGCTAAGCGCGAGTTGAAAAGCATACGTCGACGCCCGCCATTTCCGCATGCACCGCCTTGGATAAGGCCTGCCTCGAGGCATGATGCGGGCCTGGTTGGCTTTCCTGTCGATGCCAGCTTCGTAAGCAGCGGCTCCCGCGAGGTCGAGCAGTTCTAACTGGCGGCTTGAGTTGACGGCGCTCACGCACAGCCGTTCCAGGTGCGGCCAGTTATGCGGCCTTCCCCTTCCCATTTGGCTTGGGCAAGCTTCTGGGTGATCCTCTGCATCGCCGGTCGCAGAGAGGTCCGGTCTGCAAAGTCAGCACAGGCCACTATTGCGGCCGCCTCGAGATGTATGCGTCCCTCTCATCTGTTTGGCCGGACTGGGCGAGCTTGCACCCGGTCGGACATGCAGTCCAACCTGGATGCGCGCTTCCACATCAAGCCGCATGAAGGCGAAGAAAATCCTCATACGTCGCTTGCAACCCGGCACCAAGGGACGTTTTGGCTTTCCAGCCAAGGTTACGCAAGCGCGTTACGTCCAGTAGCTTGCGCGGAGTACCGTCTGGCTTCGTCGTGTCGAACACCAAATTGCCCTCCCAGCAGACCGCCGCCTTGACGAGTTCCGCCACCTCGCGAATTGTGACGTCCTCACCAACGCCAACATTAATCAGGGGCGCAGTGTCGTGGGCTGTCAAGGCGTCAAAATCCGAATCTGGCAGGCCAAGCAGGAACGCAATGGCATCGCCTACATCCGACGAATACATAAACTCTCGCCGAGGATTTCCGGATCCCCAGACCCCCACAGAGGAGTCGCCGTTCATTTTAGCTTGATGAAAGCGGCGTATCAGAGCAGGCAGAACGTGACAATTTTCGGGGTGATAATTATCGCCGGGACCATATAAATTGGTCGGCATCAACGCGAGATAGCGCGCCTTGTACTGCCGGTTGAAAGACCAGCACGATTCGACACCTGCGATTTTTGCCAAAGCGTAGGGACGATTCGTCGCTTCAAGCGGACCGGTGAGAAGGTATTCCTCCCGTATCGGCTGCGGACAGTCGCGTGGATAGATACACGAGGAGCCAAGAAAAATCATCCGTTCGACGCCGGAAGCGTAAGCGGCATCAAAAACACTGACTTGAATCGCGAGGTTGTTATGAAGGAAATCGACAGGGGAGCTGGCGTTCGCCAGTATACCACCAACCTTCGCGGCGCACATAACGACGTAATCTGGCCGCTGCGACATGAAGAACCTGCGCGTCTCGCTCCGGTCAAATAGATCCAGTTCGTCGTGAGTACGTGTTATTATCTCATAGGATCCTAACGCCTCGAGGGCTCTCATCGTGGCCGATCCAACAAGGCCGCGATGGCCTGCCACATAGACTTTCTTCATCTTTTTGTTTTCCATTGTTAACGCTCTGGGCGCTCCTTAAGAAGGCCACCATAGCACTGACAACAACCCCGCATGGCGCCGCCGTTGTCAGCATAACTCTCGTGGACTGTGTGAATAATAACCCTGATTCATCAGCACTGCTTCACGCTCCGCCATGCGCAAATCTTCCCGAACCATCTCCCTAACCAATTCGATGAAGGAGATTTTGGGCTCCCACCCAAGTTTTTCTTTCGCCTTGCGGGCATCGCCGAGAAGTGTCTCGACTTCTGCAGGACGAAAATAGCGGGGATCTACTTTTACGATCAGAGCTCCCGTCTTTGCATCGTACCCCTCTTCGTCGACCCCTTCCCCCACCCAACGAACATCGATGCCGAGTTCAGCGGCCGCGACGGTGACGAATTCGCGCACCGAATGTTGCTCACCGCTAGCGATCACAAAGTCTTCAGGTTGCTGCTGCTGCAGCATCAACCACTGCATCTGGACGTAGTCTCGAGCGTGCCCCCAATCGCGACGCGCATTAAGGTTGCCGAGGAATAGAGTGCGTTGCATTCCAAGCTTAATCCGAGTCAAGGCGCGCGTGATTTTGCGAGTTACAAATGTTTCTCCGCGCGCAGGTGACTCATGATTAAATAAAATGCCGTTACATGCATACAAATTGTAAGATTCTCGATAATTTACGGTGATCCAGTGAGCATACAATTTGGCAACAGCGTAGGGGGACCGGGGGTAGAACGGTGTCGTCTCGGTCTGTGGCGTTTCCCGCACCAGCCCGTAGAGCTCAGACGTCGAGGCTTGGTAGTAGCGCGTATGCTTGACGAGCCCCAGGATCCGAATTGCCTCGAGGATACGCAGCGCACCCAAGGCATCGGAGTTCGCGGTGTATTCTGGTTCTTCAAAGGAGACTGCAACGTGGCTCTGAGCTGCCAAATTGTAAATTTCGTCCGGCTGAACCAGTTGGATGACGCGCGTAAGGCTCGACGAGTCTGTCAAGTCCCCGTGGTGAAGTGTAAGATCAACGCCACTTTCATGAGGGTCATGATAGAGATGGTCTATACGGCCCGTATTAAAAAGAGACGATCGTCTCTTTATCCCATGCACAGAATAGCCCTTTTCTAAAAGCAATTCTGCGAGGTAGGAACCGTCTTGTCCCGTAACCCCGGTGATTAAAGCTACTTTTCTCTTTGACAAGCTTGAATCCTTTTGATTTTGACGCGCCCATGAAAACGCTCGCCTGCGGCGGGATTGCGTGGCGAGAAAGGGGCGTGTTGGGCAGGGCGAACGGGGGCCTCTGCGCGAAGGCAAGGGAGAGTTCGATCGGGATGCCAGCCTTTCATGGAGCCGGGGAACGTTCGAAAGTGTTGTCGATCAAGATCAAACGACGCGGGTCATTCAAATCGAATTCGACAATTCGTGGCACGAAGAGGCGGGCGTAGCGGGTGAAGGCGCTAGTCGGAGGAAAGCGAATAACAGTGTCGCATCGACCGAGGAGATACATCTCAACGAGCGCGGAAAACCCCCCGTCGGTGCCCAGTGCTGCACTGTGTAAGGGGCCGGCCTGATCCGCCTGGAAGCGTTTTGGGACGGTGAAAAGTTCGGGAAATACGCCCGACAGGTGATCAACAACCTTGGCGCTGTCTGTACACAAGAACACCCTTACAGGTCTTGAATGCGGTTGCGCCTTGGCCATACGAATGGCAGTGCATACCTGCTCTAAGGCAACCTTCGGATCAGCCCAGTAAGGTGCGTGATCCATAATATCTTCGCCGTTGCCGTGGCGGACATGGACTCCAATTATGCTGTGCCCGTCAAAATGTTCCTGGTAGAGCGCTTCAATGCGATCCTCAATTTCGACCCTCGGTGTGATGCTCCTAAATATGGTTCGCTCGGCCTTTTCATCGCAGCGCCACATCAAGCAAGCATCACACACTACCGTGTTGGCTTCACAATCATCTTGGGCCTGGAAAAGATCGTTAAGCTCGTCACGTTCTTGGAAAATCTGTTCATCCGGACGGTACACGCAGTCGATGGATGGCTTGTTCCACCACGACGGGAAGAAGGGACCAGGGAATGAGACGTGGTTGATCTGGTCATCGCAAATGACCCGTACACCACCGATATCCTCAATTGGCTTGAAGAAAGCTGGAAAGGCATTCGCAAACGGGTTGTCAAGGTAACAAGAGCCGCGCCAATCTATTGCTAAAGCTCGTCCCGTCCGATGTGCGTAGTCCCAAGCCGACGCGAGAGACCACAGGCAATCACCGAGACCCGTGCGCCGTCGAGAAACAACGAACCGATCGTTCCTTGAGCGATCAACAAGCATCTAAATTGCCTCTCTCCAGAACACCACAAGCCTCAGCTTTGCTGCTGCGTTTGAGGCAAGCGCCTGCGCAATTCGGGGAAGATTTTCGTGCTGTGCCAATGCGATGTAGCTTGCGTCTGTCGCGGAAGTGCCTGGCCGCGATGGACGCGCGCCTGGGCTGGTCTTCCGCGCAGACCAGAAAATGCTCTTCGGAGCCAACGCAAACATCAACCACTTTCCTTAAGGCTGCTACATTCTTGAATTCTTTCTATGCATCGTGCCGTAACATCGGTAAAATCGTCTGTTTCGATGAAACGCATCCACGCCATGGATGGCTAGTGACATGGGTTCCAGAGCGTTGGCTGTGAACCCTCTCGCTGTGCTCGACGCACCGCTAACCCCAGCGGAACCTCACGGTGACAGCACGCAGCATCGACCTAAGTAAGCCGGCCATGAGCGCGGGCCGCGGCCACGAAGCTTCGACTGGGCCAGGTTCTGCATGGGAGCGCCACAAAGAAAGAGGCGATGCGTCGAGCTGTAAGCGAGCCTGAGCTCGCTTTCGAAGCGCTATGCCATCAACCCCAAGACGGTCGCGAAGTGGAGGAGCGGAGTTCGACCGCCGATCTGCCCACCGGCCCCAGGGAGCCGAGATCGAAGGTGCTGTCTGCCGTAGAAGAGGACCGTTGTTGTGGCCTTCCGCCGCAACACACTGCTGCCGCTGGACGATTGCCTCTACGGCCTTGCAGCCGACGATCCCGCATCTGACGCGCTCTTCATTGCACCGATGTCTGCAGCGCAAGCATCGGCTTCTTCCACATTGATATTGCGGAGATCCCAACCGAACAGGGCAAGCTAAACATCAAGGCCTTTGTACCGCGGCACCGCCTGTCGCGAACCTTCGCGCCCCTCTGTCCCGCCGGCACCAAAGGAGACCGTCGCGGCGCCGTTGTTGCTAGATCACATTCAATTCCCTAAACGCCCGCCCTTCGGCGACACGGATGTACCCAAACGCGGAGCAATCGACCGTGCGGTAGCCGCCATGCACGAGAAGCTCGGCCAGCGCCTTGCCGACCGCCGGGGCCTGCTGCAGACCGTGGCCTGAAAATCCGTTGGCGAAGAGGAAATTTTTCACCTTGGGGTGCGGCCCGATCACCGCGTTCTGGTCGAGCGTGTTGTAATCGTAGTGCCCGGCCCAGGCGCGGGTAGGCTTGATGGCCTCGAAGGCTGGAATGCGGGTCGCCAGCACCGGCCAAATCACCTCTTCGAACAGCGGCCAGTCGACCTCGAAATCCTGGGGATCGGCCGGGCCGTCGCCCTCTTCCGGCTCGGCGCCGCCGGTGAGATAGACCGGGCCTTCCGGCCTGACATAGATGCCGGAGGGATCGACCAGCAGCGGCATGTCGGCATATTTTTCGCGCGCCTCGAAGACGAAGACATTGCGCTTGCGCGGCTCGACCGGCAGCGCCAGCCCGGCGAGAGCGGCGACCTTGCCGGCATTCGGCCCGGCGGCATTGAGGACGGTGCCGGCTTCGATCGTCTCGCCATTGTCGAGCCTGACGCCGGTGACACGGTGGCCCTGCCGCTCGATGCCGATGACCGAGGCGGTCATAAAGTCCACGTTCTTGCCGCGCAGCGCCTTGCGGAACAGCGTCAGCATCGCATGCGCGTCGAACCAGCCTTCGCCGGTCCGACCATAGGCGCCGGCAGAAATGCCTTCGGTCGACAGCCAGGCGAAGCGCTGCGTCAACTGCTCGGCATCCTCGAGCACGATGTCGGCGCCCTCGGCGATCTGCGCCTCGTGATTGGCCTTGAGGATCGGTAGCCCGGCTTCTCCGGCGAGGATCAGATAGCCGCTCTCGCGGAACCCGATATCGGCATCCGTGCCGAATTCTTCCTTCAGCCGCCGGAACAGCTTCAGCGCGAATTGCGACAGGCGGATGTTTTCAGGAATCGAAAACTGCTGGCGAATGGAGGCGCAGGACAACGTCGTTGCCGCGTGCGCGAACTGCGGATCGCGCTCGATCAGCGCGATCGAGCCGGAAAACCCTTCCTCGCGCAGATAGTAGGCGATCGAGGAGCCGACGATGGCTCCTCCGATGATAACGATGTCGTAACGCACTTTTTTGTCGCCTTTCCGGTAACCGCCCGTGTCGATCACACAGCCGTCAGCATGATGTCGAAGCGCGTGCCGCGGCGGGCGCGGGCCTAGCGAGTTGAAAGGCCGCATGCGCTTGATCCAGCGGCGCTCACGCAGCTGCCGGTCCTGCCTCACGCAGCAAGTCGTCGGCTCTGTCCGTCTTCTCCCAGGTGAACTCAGGCTCTTCACGGCCGAAGTGTCCGTATGTCGCCGTGTTGCGGTATATCGGGCGTACGAGATCAAGCATCTTGATGATGCCTTTCGGTCGGAGATCGAAAACATGCGAATCCAAACATGAGGCCCTGATCCCGCCCTTGCTCGAGATCCTGCCATCGTCCTTCATCAACGCCCTGGCTGATGCCGGGCGACTGCCCGGTGAGAGCCAGAACGACGGCGCAATTTCGACCATCAAAGCCGATGGCATCGTCGTAGCCAATATCGAGTATCGTATCGCGGGCGACTTGGGTGTAATCGATGTGCGCATGGCTGGTACCCTCGTCCTGCTGGCTTTGTCATTTCGCGCTCTTCGCAAATGCTGTTTGGCGGCGGAACATAAAACGACACCAGATTTCTGCCGCCACTGATCTCGAAAGTTGTGATGAGCGTACCATTGACAGCGATTTGCGCTCGCAACGATTCCATGAATTTCTTTGAAGGATCTGTTGCAACGCTAAACAACAACGCAACGAGATTGGCGGGGGCCTGGTAAGACGGCAAGCTCGAACTGGTTGGCCAAGAGGGAGGCGATCGGCGCACCTTTCCCCAGGCGACGTGCTAACTTGCATCGTGCACCTCATCCGCCATTTGCTAAATGTTTAGTCCCGGCATTTGCTGGAGCGGATTGAAAGTGAACGCTCGGGCTGGGAAGCCCATGCCTTCCAGATGAACTCGCAGGGCGTGAGGCCCTTGAGGGTCTTCAGCTTGCGGCCGAAATTGTAGGCCGCGACGAAGTCGGCAAGATGCCGACGCAGTTGGTCGCGATCGTCGTAGTGGAAGCGCTTGACGGTTGCGTCTTGATGGTCCGGTTCATTCTCTTGACTCTTCTCGCCGGCCTGTCGCCGTCGACATCTGGCAATCGGCCGATGCTTGCCTGCAGGCAGCGGTGGGAGCGCGTCAGATGCGTGACGTCGGCTGCAACGCGTAGAGGCAATCGTCGAGCGGCAGCAGCCTTGTTGCGGCGGAAGGCCACAACAACGGTTTTCCTCGACAGACAGAACTGTCGACTCCCTGGAGCCGGTGGACAGATCGCGGTCGAATTCCGCTTCTCCACTTCGCGACCGTCTTGGGGTTGATGCCATAGCGCTCCGAAAGCGACCTCAGGCTCGCTTCACCTAGCCCATAGTGCATCCTTTGAGTCGGACGAGAATGGCGAAATTTCTTTTCCGCGACATGCAAGCAAGAAGGCTTCAGCCAATGGCGGTTTTTCGATAATCGGCCGTGTCTATCCCATGTCGTTTCAGCTTGTCGTAGAAGGTCTTGCGGGGAACTCCCAGGACTTCGATCGTTCGCCTCACGTCGCCGCCGCATTCCTGCAAGGCATCGCGGATGACAGTCGCCTCATAAAGGCTGACCTTCTCGGACAAGTGGAGGCTTGATACCGCTTGTTCCTTTCGACCTGATGCAATGGGCGTGCCTAGCCTTTCAAGTCCCAATGCAACGCGATCGGCGAAATGCACGAGTTCACGGACATTGCCGGGCCAATTGTGGCTCACGAGGCGATCGCGCACGCCAGCGCTGATGTCCGGAACTGGCCTGCTGAAGCGTTTGGAGGCGCGTTCCAGGAAATGCCCAAAGAGCATCGGGATGTCTTCGCGCCTTTCGCGAAGCGGCGGGATGCGGAGCGTCACCACATTCAGCCGGAAATAAAGGTCTTCCCGGAAATCTCCGCGGGCGGCCGGATCGCCGAGATCGGCCTTGGTAGCCGACACGACACGAAGGTCGATGCTGCGGGTTTCGTTCGTGCCAAGCGGCGTGATCTGCCGGGTCTCAAGCACCCTCAGAAGCTTCACCTGGAGTGCTGGCGGCATCGACTCGATTTCGTCGAGGAAGAGCGTCCCTCCGTTCGAATGCTCGATGCGACCGGTCCTGCGCCTCTGCGCGCCAGTAAAGGCGCCTGCCTCGTGCCCGAAAAGTTCGCTATCGATGACGCTTTCGGGCAGCGCTCCACAATTCAGGGCAACGAAGGGCTTCGTGCGTCGTCTGCTCCAGCGGTGAAGCAGATCCGCGACCACCTCCTTGCCCGTGCCCGTCTCGCCTTCCACAAGGACATCCACATCGGTATCGGCGATCTGGCGGAGAGTTTCGCGCAATCGAATCATGGTCGGTGCCTCCCCGATCAGCGGGATATCGCCCGCAGATCGGACAACCGCATCCCTAAGACGTCTGTTTTCCAGGACCAGGCGCCGTTTTTCCGAAGCGCGATGCAGCGTCACGAGAAGCCGGTCGTTCGCATATGGCTTCGAGATGAAATCGTAGGCGCCATCCTTGATGGCGGCAACGGCCAGCTCGACGTCGGCATGCCCGGTGATCAGGACAACCGGAATTTCCGGGTCGATCGCCTTCACTCGCTCGAAGAGCTGAAGTCCGTTCAGCCCGGGCATACGGATGTCACTCACGACAGGGCCATCGAAGTTCCCGTCGATTCTGGCGAGTGCGGCCTCAGCCGAACCGAACACGCTCGGTGAGAACGAGGCAAGCTTCAGCATCTGCGTGGCTGCGCGAAGCACATCCTCGTCATCGTCGATAAAAATGACCGGTCCTGATTCAGCACTCATGCCGCTCGCCTCAGCTCGACCGTGAAGGAAGTCCCTCTCCCGTGGCCGGCATCATCATGCCGCAACGAGCCGCCGAGCTCACGTGCGATCTCTTGCGAAATGACCAGGCCAAGACCGAGACCCTTTTCCTTGTTGGTAACGAACGGCATGAAGAGGCTCCTGCGAATGTCGGGGGCAAGGCCGGGGCCGTTGTCCCGAAGGGAAATAGCGACCATTTCCCCGTTTTCGGCGAGCGCTATCTCGACGCGGGGCTCCGGTTGATCCTTCAGAGCGTCAAGCGCGTTCTGGAGAAGGTTGACGAGTATCTGCTCCAGTCGCATGCGGCTTGCCATGACAATTGGAGACGGATCGATCCGCTTCCGTTCAATCGTCACCCCGGAATCGCGAATTCGGCCTGAAAGAAGCGACAGAGCGCCGTCGATCGCGTCGTCCGCCAGTATCGGTCCCATCGATCCGCTGGCGCGGCGGGAAAAGGACCTTAGCGTTTCAGTGATCGTGCCGATCCTGCCGGTCATGGCGACGATCGAGGTCAGATTCTCGGCGGTTTCTTGCGACCGGCCGATCCCTAGAAGACGCGCGGCATTTTCAGCATAGGTGCGGATTGCGGCGACCGGCTGGTTGATCTCGTGGGCGACCCCGGCCGTTATCTGTCCCAGGATTGACAAGCGGTTCGCCTGGGCGAGTTCGTCGCGCAGGCGACGCACTCTTGCTTCAGCGTTCTCTCGCTCGGCGATCTCACCGGCGAGCGCTGCGTTCGAGCTCTGGAGCTCCGCCGTGCGCAGTTCGACGCGATGCTCCAGTTCCGCATTCAGCAACACAAGCACTTCTTGCCGCTGCCGGGCCGCCCGCCGCCGTCGAACAATGATGAAAATGACGAATCCAACGAGAACGAGGGCAAGCAGCGTTGTCACGCGGGCTGTCATGACCGCCGAGGAGATCTCGGTGTCGGCGGGGATGAGCAACGACATGCGCCAGCCCGGAACTGCTTTGCCGAGATCCTGCGAAACCGCAACGAAACCGGCTGATCGACTCTCAGGAGTTGCGGTGACCAGGTTGTCGCCGCGGCGGGAAAGCGGCACCGGCTCGAAAGTCACGCCCGGTAGCTGCAGACGATCGCGAGCGGTTTGCTTCTCCTTTGCGGAAAGCGGTGAGAGAGCGCCAAAACGCCATTGGGGCACGCTCGTGGCAAGAACCACGCCTCGCTCATCGGTCGTGAAGACCACGAAGCCGCTCTCCAGCCAACGCAACTCGACGCGGTCGAGCTCCACCTTCACCACAACCACACCGAGCGGCCCCTCCGGCCCATCGACCCGGCTCGACAGATAGAGACCAGGGCGCGCGCTAACCGTGCCGAGCGCATATTGCATAGCCGCGCCATCCGCCATCGCCTCGGTGAAGTAGTGGCGAAAGCGGTAATCGCTGCCGACGAAACTGGTCGGCTCGCCGGCGTTGCTCGCAGCGACCGCTACACCCTCAGGATTAATGATGTAGAGTATAGAAGAGCCGGCGTCGCGCGCGATGGCGCGAAGCTTCTCATCAAGCGCGGCTTCGTTGGCAGTGCTCGGACTGCGAAGCATCTCCTGAACGGCACCGTCGCGTGCCAGAACCAGCGGAATCATTCGCTGCTTCTCGATCTCTCCTTTCAAACTGTCGGCTGCAAGCGGGAACGCGGCAAGAGCACGGTCGCGTAGGGCATACTCTGCTCTGGTGCCGGCGATGCGTCCCGTTGCAAAGACGACGAAACAGAGCGCCGCACCAAGAATTGCAAGCAAAACCACAAGCCAGAGAGATCGACCGCCGGATCTACCAGGGAAGACCAATGGGGCGCGCTGGAAGGCGCCATTACCCATGTCTTCTTCTTCTGCCATCGTATTCTTAAAACCGATCATTGACGAACCATAGTGCGGGGTTCCGCCAGAAGGGAAGGCGATCCGTGCGGAAAACCGCACAATCTTGCTGCGCGATTTGTTGAAGATACCTGAGGCTCCGGCGATTTCCGCGCTCTCTTGGCTTGGCACGGCTATTGCGGTCAACAACGCAGCAGCGTTCGACCGGGGCGCCGCGATGGGAGAAGCCGCGGGGAGGAACAGCCCGCCCCAAACCGGTCAGGGAGAGAAAACTTACATGTTGACCCCACTGGCTCCAAGCGTAAAGCGCGCACCCCGCAAGACCCTTTTTGCCAAGCCTTACGTGCAGGTGCTTGTCGCAATCCTGCTCGGAGTCGCGGTTGGCCATTTTTATCCGCAAATCGGAGAAAACCTGAAGCCGCTCGGCGATGCCTTCATCAAGCTCGTCAAGATGATCATCGCGCCCGTTATCTTTCTGACCGTGTCGACTGGAATTGCCGGCATGAGCGATCTTCAGAAGGTCGGCCGTGTTGCCGGCAAGGCGATGGTCTATTTCTTCACCTTCTCGACGCTCGCGCTTATCGTCGGCCTCATCGTCGGCAATGTCATTCAGCCTGGCGCCGGCCTCAACATCGATCTGACCTCGCTCGACGTCCAAGCCGTCAATGGCTATGCCTCAAAGGCCCATGAGCAGTCCGTGACCGGCTTCCTCATGAACATGATCCCGACCACGATTGTCGGCGCCTTTGTGGAAGGCGACATTCTACAGGTGTTGTTCTTCTCCGTCCTCTTCGGCATCGCGCTGGCGATGGTCGGAGAATCGGGCAAATCGGTTCTTTCCTTCCTTCAGGACCTCACTGCACCCGTTTTCAAATTGGTCGGCATCCTGATGAAAGCCGCGCCGATCGGTGCTTTCGGAGCAATGGCCTTCACGATTGGCAAATATGGCATCGGTTCGGTAGCCAACCTTGCGATGCTGGTCGGGACCTTCTATCTCACGGCCTTCCTCTTCGTATTCGGGGTTCTCGGTGCAGTCTGTCGCTACAATGGCTTCTCGATCTTTTCTCTTATCCGCTACATAAAGGAAGAGCTGCTGCTGGTCCTCGGAACGTCCTCCTCCGAGGCTGCGCTGCCCTCTCTCATGGAGAAAATGGAAAAGGCCGGCGCCAAGCGCTCGGTCGTGGGCCTGGTTATCCCGACCGGATATTCCTTCAATCTGGATGGCACCAATATCTACATGACCCTCGCGGCCCTTTTCATCGCGCAGGCGACGAATACGGATTTGTCAGTTGGCGATCAGGTCCTGCTGCTGCTCGTCGCGATGCTTTCCTCCAAGGGTGCAGCAGGTGTCACAGGTGCCGGCTTCGTCACGTTGGCCGCTACGCTCTCCGTAGTGCCGGCAGTTCCCGTTGCTGGAATGGCGCTGATCCTTGGCGTCGATCGCTTCATGTCGGAATGCAGGGCACTGACGAATTTGGTCGGTAACGCGGTGGCATCGCTCGTCGTCGCCCGCTGGGAAGGCGAACTGGATCAGGCGCAATTGAAAGCTGCATTCTGCGGCCACCAGCCTGCCGAGACATCAACCGGCCAGCCACTGATAACGCCCGCGCCGAGCAACTCGGCAGCATCGCTGCCGGTTGAATCGCCTGGCTGGTCCCAAACGCCGGACGATCGGGCCGCGGGTTCCAAACAAACTCTCGCGGGCCGATGAAATCAACAATCCCGAAATGCAGTGGGTGCAAAATCATCTGCGCCTTGCGAAGGTCTTGCACCGGTCACGACACACAAGCCCTCGATGATGCGCTTAATGCCTCCGAAGTTTGCGACGGTTCGTGGAACCGGGCGCGGAGCTGGGTCGGAGCCGTCGGCACGGCTGAACGATTCGCCCAGGCTCTACATTTCGGCTTCTACCTCGCACCATGCCACGACCAGAATTCGGTAGCGAACAGGATCAATGCAGGAATGACAGATTTTACTGAATCGACCTTTGCCGGATTTCTTCTTGATGTCGTTTAATCAGACTCGAACAATGGCGAAGCGACCCATAATTGCTGATATCGCCCGGGAAGCCGGGGTTAGTGTTGCCACCGTTGACCGAGTTCTGAATGCCCGTCATCCGGTGCGGAAGGAGACTGCGCAGCGGGTCTTAGCGGCGGCACAGGCCATCGGATATCACGCCGCAGGTCTTATCAAGCAGCGCCTGCAGCCGGACCTGCCGCAATATCGGCTTGGCTTCATCTTGAGAAAACCGACTCACCACTTCTACCAGGGCTTCGCGCGTGAGGTCGAAGCGGCGGTCAACGCGGCGAAGTGCTTCCATGGCACTTCGCTCATCGAATTCGCGCCGTCGCACATGCCATGCGACCTTATTCCATTGCTCAAGGAATTCGGAGCGCGCTGCCACGCGATCGCCATGGTGGCGCCGGACCATCCGGCGATCACGGCAGCCGTCCAAGAACTCAAGGCAAAAGGCATCCCCGTTTTCTCGCTGCTTTCCGATTTCGCCGAAGGTGTTCGTGAGGGTTATATCGGCCTCGACAACCGCAAGGTCGGGCGGACGACAGCGTGGATGCTTTCAAAGGTCGCAAGACGGCCGGGCAAGGTGGCGGTTTTTGTCGGCAGCCACCGTTTTCAGGGGCAGGAGCTGCGGGAGGTCGGCTTTCGCTCCTATTTCCGTGAGAATGCACCGGCATTCGAGCTGCTCGATCCGCTCGTGAACCTTGAGGCACGGCAGATCACCTACGAGGCCACGCTGGATCTCATGCAACGGGAACCCGAACTCACCGGCTTCTATGTGGCCGGCGGAGGTATGGAGGGAGCGATCTCCGCGCTCCGTGAAGAAGGCGAAAGCCGGGGTCTCGTCGCGATCGTTAACGAGATCACGCCAGAGTCACGGGCTGCACTCGCAGATGGCATGATCACGATGTCGGTCGCCACGCCCCAGCGCCTGCTTTGCCAGGAACTGATGACGCTGATGGCCCAGGCCATCAAGGTCGGCACTTCGGAGACGCTTGGGCAGACTTTTCTGCCGTTTGAGATCTATCTGCCGGAAAACATCTGAAAAACTGATAAAATACTATCATGAGAGCCTAATTTCCTTTCATTCATGAAAGAAAAGCAGCGGGAGTTTGATTGACTCACCTGCCTCATTCCGGTCTCGTTTAACAACGAATGATTGCTGCGCGGCGGAAGCCAGTCAGCCGAGAACGACGACCCGCACTTCATGAAGAGAGAGGAAAGCCATGCGTCAAGCATCGCTCCGCTTTGCTATCGACCGCATGACGCCGCCCCATCTTGCCAGGGCCGCACTTGCTCGCGGCCGGGGCCTGACTGGCATCGACATTAGCTATCATCTCAATGGCAATTTCATTGCGCGCGAAAAGCCGGCTGCAGACGTCCGTCTTGCTGACGGATCAATCGTCACGACTATCTTCATCAACGCCTTTTCGTGTTTCAATGAATCCCCGCGTGCAAGGGCGAGGCGAGCAAACTCGTCGATTGTGCAGCGGCCTGCGGAGCGAAGACGCCGACGAATGCGATTCGCCAAGGACATCCACGCGCTGGACAATAGGCGCACTTGCCTCGGGCATCGATTTCATGGCGCGAGATGGATGATCACATGCACGATACTCGCAACTCCGAGCAAAGTGCCAGGCAGATCTCGTCACGCTGCATATCGCTTCCAAAAATGAAAAGCCCTAATTCAAAGTCCGAGATGAATAACGTGGTCCCTATTGTGCCGTTGCACGAGAGGGCGCCGGACATCTTTGAAACGTCGATAGCGCTCACCGCTCCCTCTGGGCTGGAAGCCACGTTGGCCAACGTCGTCGACCTCCTGCCATCGTTGGTGCAGGTGCGGCACGGCATCATCTCGCTCTGCGACGGTGCCGGCATACCGGACATGACCGTCGGCGCCGGCTGGAGCGAAGGCAGCGATGAGCGCTACCGCAAGCATCTGCCACGGGCGGCGATCGACCAGATCATAACGACGGGCATGGCGCTCGTCGCCGAGAACATAGCGTTGGATCCGGCTTTCAACGCCGCCGACAAGGAGGTGCTCGGGGCGTCCGACAACATGAAAGTGTCGTTCATCGGCGTACCCATTCGCGTCGATGCGAACGTCGTGGGCACGCTGACCATCGACCGCATCCTGGACAACAAATCAGGCTCCCTCCTCGATTACGACCTGCGCCTCCTTACCACAATCGCTAATCTGGTTGGACAGACAGTGAAGCTGCATCGCCTGTTCGCGTCCGACCGCGAGCGACTGATGGCCGAAAAAATCCGGATGCAAAAGCAATTCGGCGAACTCAAGCAGCCTGGGCATGAGGGCAAAAGGGCTCATGTCAAGGGGATCATTGGCGACAGCCCGGCGCTGCGCGGGCTGCTTGAGAAGGTCGCGTTAGTAGCCAGGTCCAACAGCACCGTTTTGCTGCGCGGGGAATCGGGGACCGGCAAGGAGCTGGTCGCCAAGGCCGTTCACGAGATGTCGGGACGCGCCAAGCGGCCGTTCATCAAGCTCAATTGCGCAGCGCTCCCTGAGACAGTCCTGGAATCCGAACTGTTCGGTCACGAAAAGGGTGCCTTTACCAGTGCATTCAACTCGCGCAAGGGGCGCTTTGAGCTCGCCGACAAGGGAACGTTGTTTCTGGACGAGATCGGTGAGATTTCGGCCTCGTTCCAGGCAAAGCTGCTGCGCGTGCTGCAGGAGCAGGAGTTCGAGCGCGTCGGCAGCAACCAGACGATTAAGGTCGACGTTCGCGTGATTGCCGCCACGAACAGGAACCTGGAAGACGCGGTTGCAAGGAACGAGTTTCGCGCCGACCTTTATTATCGCATCAGCGTTGTTCCCTTGCTGGTGCCGCCATTGCGCGAAAGGCGCGGTGATATTCCGCTCCTTGCTGCTGAGTTTCTCAAGAATTTCAACAGCGAGAACGGCCGTACGATGGTCTTCGATGCGAGTGCGACTGAAGTGCTGATGAACTGTGCTTTTCCCGGAAATGTCCGCGAGCTTGAAAATTGCGTGCAGCGGACGGCGACCCTGGCAGCGGGAGCGTCAATCGGCAGAAACGACTTTGACTGCTGCCATGGCCGATGCCTTTCCGCGATGCTATGGAAGCACGCATCGAAGGAGACTGCGCCGAAATCGGAGCCGATCGCACCATTGCCACTGAACCCGGCCATGCAATCGTCTGGTGCTTTTGCTTCGGCCGCCATTGGGGTCCCGCATGACGACAGCGAGCAGGCACTGCCAGCGCCTGTTCGGCTAGGCCTCGTAAGCGACGCGAAGATGACCGATCGCGAGCGTCTCATCGCGGCCATGGAAAGATCCGGCTGGGTACAGGCAAAGGCAGCGCGCCTGCTTGGACTGACGCCGCGCCAGATTGGTTACGCGCTGAGGAAATACGGTATCGAGATCAAGAATCTCTGAACCTGCTGTCGGATTTCAAGCGGGGCCACGAGATAGCGCGCGAGGCGAATAGCTGGGACAAATTAGCGTTGATTGGTACGGCTCGGACCTCCGTCGGTGAGGCGTTGCAGCCCTCCTGTTGGCGCCGGCCGCAATCCACGGCCCGCTCGACCGCACGGCGCTTGGTATCCCAGTCAAGTTGGCGCAAACGCAGCGCCGTCATGGTCGGTCCGATGGCCATGTCGCTCCGCCGGCCCCGTGCCGGATGTCTCGCCATTGAAACGGAGAACAGTGCGCCGTCAACCAACCTTACCGGAGTGGTGTAGGTCGTCAGGCAGATAAGCGCCGTGCTGCCTTTCGCGCACGCATATCCGGCGGCGTGATCGCCTTTTACGATACCTCCGACGCTCAATCGACGTCTCTCCTCACCCAGCGTCACCCACGGCGAGTGTCGCGTTTGGCATATTTTTGTGCAGGTTCGAAGAGGTAAAGTCGCCACAGCGCGTGGTGTTGACGCGACGATTGGTATGATAAAGAACAGAACTAAATCGGTTTAGACAGTTCGCACGGAGGTCTAACCCAAGTGGCTCAGGAACCATGGATCAGGCCAAAGGACCAAGGAAAGGCAGAACCATAGGCAAGACCAACAATGTCAACGCCGACCTGATCGCAGTCGTGGTCGCCGTGAACGACGCTGGACCATGTGTTCTGACCATCGAACAGGGGGCCGCTCTTCCCTCGGGCCCGTTTGAGCTCGCTCATCGTTCGCTCCAGTCGGGGCTTAGGGCATGGGTGGAACTGCAGACCGGTCAGCCTCTCGGTTATATCGAGCAGCTCTACACCTTTGCCGATCGCGATCGGGTCGGCGCCAACCAGCGCGTGATCTCGATCAGCTATCTCGCACTCACCCGCGAAGAAGATGCGGGCGCCTCGGGCAGGCGCAGTTGGGCCAGCTGGTACGACTATTTCCCGTGGGAGGATCATCGGTCCGGCAGGCCCCCGATAGTGCTGGAAGAATTGCGGCCGCGCCTTATCGAATGGGCGGACGGCGCGGACGACGGCGCGACGCGCTTCGATCGCCGACGGCGAGCGGCGGTTGCCTTTGCCTTGGACGGCCGGGCATGGAACGAAGAACTCGCGCTGCAGCGCTACGAGCTGCTCTACGAAGCCGCCCTGGTGGAGGAAGCAAAGCGCGGCGGAGTTTCGGCCATCCTCCCTTCGGTGCCGGGCAGATCGATGATCGCCGATCACCGCCGCATTCTGGCAACGGCTATTGCACGACTGCGCTCCAAAATTAAATACCGGCCTGTTGTGTTCGAACTGATGCCGCCGCTCTTCACGCTTTTGCAGCTACAGCGAACTGTGGAGGCGCTCTCCGGCAGGCTCATCAACAAGCCGAACTTTCGCCGGCTCATAGAGCAGCAGGAACTGGTTGAGAAGACCGGGGCGACGACCGCCGAGACCGGCGGCCGGCCTGCGCAGCTCTACCGCTTCCACCATACTATTCTCGACGAGAGGCCTGTGGCCGGCACAAAATTACCGCTCGCACGGGCTTGACACCCCTTATAGTCACAACGATTATATATATCTTATAATCAGATGGACTATAACTGGAGGCTCGATGAGTGCCGTCCTGCCTTCGAGCGCCTCACTGTACGACCGCGTTCGGCGCGTTATCCCACCGATCGAGTGGTCGGTCTTCGTCGAGGATATCGACGCAATCCTGAATCTGAAGCGACAGCGCAATGCGGTCATCCTGGCGCATAACTACCAGACGCCGGAGATTTTTCACTGCGTGGCTGACATCGTCGGCGACAGCCTGGCGCTGGCCCGCAAGGCGATGACAGTCGATGCCGAAATCATCGTGCTCGCGGGCGTGCATTTTATGGCCGAGACCGCCAAGCTCCTCAATCCGGACAAGACCGTGCTCATCCCGGATCTCGGCGCCGGCTGTTCGCTGGCCGAGTCGATCACCGCCGAAGACGTGCGCCTGATGCGGCAGCGTTATCCGAGCGTTCCAGTGGTGACCTACGTCAACACCTCCGCCGCGGTGAAGGCTGAATCCGACATCTGCTGCACCTCGGGCAATGCGCTCGCGGTGGTGAAATCGCTCGGCGCGCCGCGTGTGATCATGCTGCCCGATGAATATCTGGCGAAGAACATCGCGGCGCAGACCAAGGTCGAGATCATTGCCTGGAAGGGGCGCTGCGAGGTGCACGAACGCTTCACCGCGGCCGACATCCGCGAGCTGCGTGAGGCCCATCCCGGCATCAGTGTACTTGCCCATCCCGAATGTCCGCCTGAAGTGGTCGCGGAAGCCGACTTCGCCGGCTCGACGGCGGCGATGTCCGACTATGTCGCGCGGCATAGGCCGGCGCGTGTGGTGCTGATGACGGAATGTTCCATGAGCGACAACGTCGCGGTCGAGCATCCGGAAGTAGATTTCGTGCGCCCATGCAATCTGTGCCCGCATATGAAGCGCATCACGCTCGCCAACATCCGGACCGCGCTCGAGGAGAACCGCCACGTCGTCACGATCGATCCTCATGTCGCTGAACGGGCCCGCTGGGCTGTGGAACGCATGCTCTTTGTATGACGGCGGACATCCATCACATTGGCGGAGCGCCGGTCATCATCGGCGCTGGTATCGCCGGGCTCATGACGGCGCTACACTTGGCGCCGCAACCAGTCGTCCTTCTGTCAAGGACCTCGCTCGGAACCGAAGCCTCGAGCATTCTAGCCCAGGGCGGGCTCGCAGCGAGTCTGGGGGAGGACGACAGCCCCGACTTGCACCTCGCCGATACGCTTGCTGCCGGCGATGGGCTTTGCGACGAACAAATGGCCAGGAGGGTGGTAGAGGCCGTACCTCAAGCCGTCGAGAACCTTATTCGTCTTGGTGCTCCTTTCGACCGGTCGCTAGACGGGAGGCTACGGCTGGGCCTGGAAGCGGCGCATTCGCGTCGCCGCATCGTGCACGCCGCCGGCGACGCAACTGGCCGCGAGTTGTTTCGGGCGCTACTCGGCGTGGCGCGGCGAACCCGTTCGATCACGATCATGGAAGGCATGACAGCGCTTCGCTTGGTTGTCGCGGAGGGCAGCATTGTTGGCTTGCTGACTGTCCTGCATGGCGCCGTGTTCGCATTGCCCACACGCCGCGTGGTGCTGGCGACCGGTGGGATAGGCGGCCTGTTTTGCGATACAACCAATCCGCTCTCCTCATTCGGGCACGGCCTGGCGCTGGCAGCCTGTGCTGGAGCGGAACTAGCCGATCTCGAATTCGTGCAATTCCACCCGACGGCCCTCGACATTGCGCGCCGGCCAATGCCGCTTGTCAGCGAAGCAGTGCGTGGCGAAGGCGCGGTGCTCATCGATGAGCACGGCCATCGCTTCCTGGCAGACACGCCCGGGGCAGAACTCGCATCGCGCGATGTGGTCGCGCGGGCGATCTCCGATCAGCTCGCCGCCGGGCATGGCGTCTATCTCGATGCCCGACATTGTCTCGGGCAGAAATTCGCAAGACGCTTTCCGGCAATCGACGCTATTTGCAAGCATGCCGGCATCGATCCGGCGGTGGAACCCATTCCCGTGCGGCCCGCTGCTCACTATCACATGGGCGGCGTGGCCGTTGACGCCGAGGGGCGAACTTCCGTTAGCGGCCTGTGGGCCTGTGGCGAAGTCGCATGCACAGGACTGCATGGCGCCAACCGGCTTGCCAGCAACTCGCTGACCGAAGCGGTTGCAACCGCCGCCTGGGTGGCTGAAAGCGTCGCAGCTACCTCTGCGGGTGGGCAGTGGCCTAGGCTTCCGGCAACTGTTCCCATCCGGCCCGACCCTTCACCTATTCGCCCAATTGTGTCCAATGCGCTTGGCATTGTTCGGAATGGGAAATCATTGTGCGACACGGTCGCGACACTGCTGCCGATCTCTGTTTGCGAGACGGCCGCGGCCGATCCGGCCCTGGTGGCATTGTTGATGGCGATCGCCGCCCTTCGGCGCGAGGAGAGCCGCGGCTCCCACTTTCGATCCGATTTCCCCGGGCGCGATCCCGCCGCCCTCCCCTCACGATTGACGCTCTGCACAGCTTTTGAGAATGCCGTCACGCTCAGATGGCAAGCATCCGAACGGAGCCGTTGACATGACTTCACTTGCACCACTTCCCCAGATCATCATGGAGCCCATCGTGCGTTCTGCCCTGCTTGAAGACCTGGGCAGAGCCGGCGACATCACGAGCGATGCGATCATCCCCGCCGATTTCAAAGCGACGCTGGCGTTGAATGCCCGGCAGGCAGGCGTTGTTGCCGGGCTCGACTTGGTCATGTTTGCCTTCCTGCTGGTCGATCCCGGGATCAGCATCCAGCTGCGGTGTCCTGAGGGCGGCAAGGTCTCGGCCGGCCAGACCATCGCGATCGTAAACGGGCCGGCGCGCAGCCTGCTGACGGCGGAGCGGACGGCGCTCAATTTCTTATGCAAACTCAGCGGCATCGCGACGGCAACGGCTACGCTCGTAAACGCGGTGAGGGGCCATAACGCAAAAATCGTGTGCACACGCAAAACGACGCCCGGCCTGCGTGTCCTGGAAAAGTATGCGGTACGAGCGGGCGGCGGTGCCAATCACCGCTTCGCGCTCGACGACGCCGTGCTGATCAAGGACAACCACATCGCCATTGCCGGCGATATCCGCACCGCAATCGAGCGGGCGCGCAGCGCCATCGGTCACATGGTCAAGATCGAGGTCGAGGTCGACAGGCTGGACCAGTTGGAGATGGCGCTGGCAGCGGGTGTCGACGCCGTGCTCCTCGACAACATGTCGGTCGAGGACCTTACGCAGGCTGTGGCTATGGTCGGTGGCCGCGCGATCACCGAGGCTTCGGGCCGGGTGACGCGGGCGAGCGCCGGGGCAATTGCGGCGACAGGCGTCGACCTCATATCGGTCGGCTGGCTTACCCACAGCGCGCCCATCCTCGACATTGGTCTCGACATGCCGGCCGACCGAAATTGCAACAGGCATCTGAACTGATGGAGAGGACATGAACCGGGATCGCAGGAACTCCTTTGTTCGCAGGCTAACCTGCGTCAGCACGTCCCAGGTTCCACCAACAGCCGACGCAAGCCTTCTCGGCGCCAGGCGACACGCTTCAACAACGGAGGCGGGAGGGACGGACCAGCAAGGCACAGAAAGCCGCGTCGCAGCCCTTGGCGTCATCATCTGCCGACTCGACGAGATGCGCCAGTTGGCGGCCTCTCACGGGCTGGAACTTCTGGGTTATCTGCTGGAGGTCGCCTTCACCGAATCCTGCGACGCGATCAGAAAGGAGCATTCCTGTGCTCAGAGTAATATAACGGAAACCGTAATCCCCACGGATGACGTGAGTTGAGCCTGCGGGCAGCAGTTGGAGAGTCCGCTCAAGAGCGCCACCAGTCGCGTTTCGATAGAAGACTTCCCGCTGGCATGCGCCTGGTCTTCAGCATCCACTGCAACGCTCCAGGTCAAGGACGGAAGATTATGGAGAACAAGATTTTATGAACGAACTCAGCCCAGACCTGACCTCGGATCCAATCGGTTGGGCGCTTCCCCCTTGGACGCGAGCGGAAGCCCAAGCGCTCCACGACGCGCCATTCAACGACCTTTTGTTTCAGGCGCAGACCGTTCACCGGCAGAACTTCGATCCCAACAAGGTCCAGCTGAGCCGGCTTCTCAGCATCAAGACCGGCGGATGCCCGGAGGATTGCGGCTATTGCAGCCAATCGGCACATCACGAAAGCGGGTTGAAGGCGTCAAAGCTGATGGAGGTCCGGCGCGTCATCGCCGAGGCGACCAAGGCACGCGATGCCGGCGCCACCCGCTATTGCATGGGCGCGGCCTGGCGAAACCCGAAGGCGCGCGACATGGACGCGGTGGTGGCGATGGTCGAGGGTGTCAAGGCACTCGGCATGGAGACCTGCATGACGCTCGGCATGCTCGATCTTGAGCAGGCCGCTCGTCTGAAACAGGCCGGTCTCGACTACTACAACCACAACATCGACACCTCCGAGCGCTATTACTCAGAGATCATCTCGACCCGCACGTTTGCCGACCGGCTGGATACGCTCGCCAATGTCCGCGACAGCGGCATTAAGGTCTGTTGCGGCGGCATTGTCGGCATGGGCGAAGAGCCGGTGGACCGGATCGACATGCTGGTGACGCTGGCCAACCTGCCGGAGCATCCCGAAAGCGTTCCGATCAACATGCTGATCCCGATCGAGGGCACCCCGCTGGCCGAGGCCAAACCCATCGAGCCGATCGAATTCGTGCGCGTGATCGCGCTGGCCCGCATCATGATGCCGAAGTCGCACGTGCGTCTTTCCGCCGGCCGCACCGCCATGACCGATGAAATGCAGGCGCTGTGCTTTTTTGCCGGCGCCAACTCGATCTTCGTCGGCGACACACTGCTGACGGCGGACAATCCCGGCGAAGACAAGGATACTCTGCTGTTCCAGCGTCTCGGCATCGAGCCGATGGAAATCGGCACGCAATGAACGAGGCACTTCTTGTCCGGTATGACGCGTCCTTGCGCGGACTGGCGCGCAAGGACCGGCTGCGCACACTTGCACCGCGCGCCGGGCTCGACTTCTCGTCGAACGACTATCTCGGGCTTGCCGCCTCCAAAAGACTTGGCGAAGCGGTGGCGGCGGCGATTGCGCGGGGGACGCCGGTCGGCGCGACCGGATCGCGGTTGTTAAGGGGCAACTCACCGGAGCACGAGGCTCTGGAGGCAGACGCCGCGGCGTTCTTCGGCGCCGAACGCGCGCTGTTCTTCGGCAGCGGCTATATCGCCAACTTCGCTCTGCTGACGACGCTGCCGCAAAAGGGCGACCTCTTGATCCTCGACGACCTTGCTCATGCCAGTATGCATGAGGGGGCCCGCGCTGGCCGCGCCGAGTTCAAGCTCGCCGCGCATAACGACATCGATGCTGTCGAGGATGCGATCACCCGCTGGCGCGCCGAAGGCGGCATGGGCCGCATCTGGATCGCGGTCGAAAGCCTCTACAGCATGGATGGCGACCGCGCCCCGATGGCGCGCCTTATCGCGCTTGCCGATCGGCACGAGGCATTCCTCGTCGTCGACGAGGCGCATGCCACCGGCATCTGGGGACCGAACGGCCGCGGGCTGGCCGCCGCTTTCGAGGGCCGCGACAACACTGTCGCACTTCACACATGCGGCAAGGCGCTCGGCGCGTCCGGCGCACTCGTCACCGGGCCGGGAACGCTATGCGACTATCTCGTCAACCGCTGCCGGCCATTCATCTACGCCACCGCGCCGTCGCCTCTGATGGCGGTGGCAGTGCGCGAAGCGCTGGCCATGCTGTCCGACGAGCCCCAACGCCGTGTCCAGCTGCAGGAGCGCGTAGCCTTCGCGGGCCGCCAATTGGCCGAGCGCTGCGGCGTGAAGCCCAGCGGCTCGCAGATCCAGTCCTTTGTCATCGGCGACAACAGGCGCACCATGGCGGTGGCGGCGGCGCTGCAGACGCGCGGCTTCGACATACGCGGCATTCGTCCGCCGACCGTACCCGAGGGCACATCGCGACTGCGCATTTCGCTGACGCTCAACGTCGACGAAGCCGACATTTCGGCCATGGTCGGGGCACTCGTCGAGGTGCTGGCCTCGGCATGACCAAGCGCATCGTTATCACCGGAACGGATACCGGCATCGGCAAGACGGTGTTTTCGGCCGGGCTCACCGGCCTGCTCGACGGCTTCTACTGGAAGCCGGTGCAATCGGGGCTCGACGAGGAGACTGACAGCCAGGTCGTGGAACGGCTCGCCGGCCTGCCGACGGGGCGGGTGCTGCCCGAAGTGTATCGCCTGAAGGAGCCGCTGTCGCCGCATCGTTCAGCCGAACTCGACGGCGTCGCGATAGACATGGCAAAGCTCTCGCTTCCGGACTTGCCGGGCCCGATCGTCATCGAAGGTGCTGGGGGACTGATGGTGCCGCTCAACCGGCGCACCAAGTTCATCGACATATTCGCTCAGTGGCGGGTGCCGGTCATCCTATGCGCCCGTACCAGGCTCGGCACGATCAACCACACGCTGCTGTCGATCGAGGCGCTCAGAGCCCGTTCCATCCCGCTCATCGGCATTGCCTTCATCGGCGATGAGGTGGCCGATACGCAGAGAACAATCGTGGAATTCAGCGGCGTGCGCCAGCTTGGCAGGCTGCCACACATCGATCCGCTGACGAGTGAGACGCTGCGGGATGCGATGGTTGCCGGCTTCGACCTCACAGCGATCGCAGGAGGCGAATGATGCCGCAGTCCCGTGTGTGGCATCCCTTCACCCAGCACGCGCTCGAGCCCGCCATCCCTGAAATCGCCCGGACGGAAGGCGCCTACCTCTACAAGGCCGACGGCACGCGCATCCTGGATGCCATTTCCTCCTGGTGGGTCGTCACGCACGGCCACCGCCATCCCCGCATCATGAAGGCTATCGAGACGACCGCGTCTAGCCTCGACCAGATCATCTTCGCTGGCTTCACCCACGAGCCGGCAGAGCGCCTGGCCAAGGCACTTGTCGGCCTCGCTCCCGCCGGACTCGACTGGGTGTTCTATTCCGACAGCGGCTCGACCTCCGTCGAGGTCGCGCTGAAGATGGCGCTCGGCTATTTCCGCAACATCGACGCGCCGCGCTCGCGCATCGTCGTCATGGAGCACAGCTATCATGGCGACACCATCGGGACGATGAGCGTCGGTGCCCGTGGCGCGTTTAACGCCGCCTACGAACCTTTGCTGTTCGAGGTCGACACCATCCCCTTCCCGGCCGCGGGACGCGAACAAGAGACGCTGGATCGGTTCGAGGCAGTTGCCCGCGACCGGCGCGCGGCCGCGCTGATCGTCGAACCGCTCGTGCTAGGCGCCGGCGGCATGCTGATGTATCCGGCCTGGGTTCTGGCCGAATTGAAGAAGATCGCAGAAACCTCCGGCACGTTGCTGATCGCCGATGAAGTAATGACCGGCTGGGGGCGGACCGGAACCATGTTCGCCTGCGAGCAGGCGTCCATTTCTCCGGACATCCTATGCACGTCGAAGGGCTTGACCGGTGGCGCGATCCCTTTGGCGGCCACGCTCGCCACCGATGCCATCTTCCAGGCCCATTATTCCGAAGACCGTAAGAAAACCTTCTTTCATTCGAGCTCATACACCGCCAATCCGATTGCCTGCGCGGCAGCACTCGCCAATGTCGAGATCTGGCGCGACGAGCCGGTGGCCGAGCGGGTCGCGGCTTTGAGCGCGAAGCAGGCCGCCGGGCTGCAACGCTTCCGGGACAACCCATATTTCACCGACTGCCGAGCCACTGGCACGATCGCTGCCCTCGACCTGCGCACCGGTTCCGCCGGCTATCTCGCCGAGATTGGTCCGAAACTGCGCGCGTTCTTCCTCGAGCGCGGCCTGCTTGTTCGTCCGCTCGGCAATGTCCTCTATCTTCTCCCGCCCTATTGCATCACCGGCGGCGAGTTGGACGCACTCTACGACGCGATCGAGGAGGCCGCCGAACGCTTCGGGTCTAGGCCATGAGCAAGTCGTCGCGCATTCTCGGGTTCGGTCATCATACGCCTGGGCGCAAGGTGGCGAATGCCGAGATCGAGAACAATCTCGGCCTCGAGCCGGGCTGGATCGAAAGGCGTACCGGAATCCGTTCGCGCTTCTGGGCAACGGACGGAGACACGCTGTCTGGTCTTGCCACGCAGGCTGGCGACATCGCGCTGGCGAACGCCGGTATTGACCGCAGCGACATCGGGCTGCTGTTGCTTGCCACCTCGACACCCGACCACCTTCTGCCGCCCAGTGCACCCTTGGTCGCGCACAAGCTCGGCCTTGGCCGCGCAGGCGCGGTCGATCTGACCGGCGCCTGCGCCGGCTTCGTCTATGCGCTGATGTTCGCGGACGGGTTCACCCGCCTGCACGGCAAACCAGCGCTGGTCATCGCCGCCAACATCCTCAGCCGCCGCATCAATCCAGCCGAGCGCGCGAGCTCGGTCCTTTTCGCCGATGCCGCCGGCGCCCTGGTGATCGGTCCTTGCGAGGATCCCTATCAGGGTATTCTCGGCGCTTCGGTGGATTCCGACGGCTCGCGCTACGGGCTGATCCAGATCCCGGCAGGCGGAAGCAACACCCCGTTCCATGGCGAGCTCGATCTCGAGCAGACCCGCATGACGATCACCGACGGCCGCGAAGTGTTCGCCAAGGCGGTTGAGATGATGACTGCCTGCTCGCAGGACGCACTCGCGGCGGCCCGGATGCGGCCGCAGGACATCGATCGGTTCGTACCGCACCAGGCCAATGCCCGCATTTTCGATGCGGTCGGGCGAAACCTCGGCATCGCCGATGAAGCGATCGTCAAGACGATCGCCGAGTATGGCAACTCTTCCGCCGCGACGATCCCGCTCTCGCTGTCGCTCGCCCATCGGGCGGCGCCGTTCCGGCCGGGGGAGAAGGTTCTTCTGGCGGCCGCGGGTGCGGGTCTTAGCGGCGGTGCGCTCGTCGTTGGAATTTAGCCGCGCGAACCGAACTGCCAAGACTGACCTTGAACGATGAATACAGGGACAACGACCAATGCGAAAACTAGTCGCCGGCAAGCTGCACGGCATCCACGTCACAGAAGCGAACCTCAACTACCATGGTTCGATAACGCTCGACCCCGACCACTGCGAGGCAGCCGGGATCCTGCCGATGGAATTCGTGGAGATATGGAACAAGAATTCCGGTGCGCGGATTTCGACCTATGTCATCCTCGGCGAGCGCGGCTCACGGTGCTGCATCCTCAACGGAGCGGCGGCTCGCACCTGTCAGCCCGACGACCCGATTATCGTCTGCAACTCCATCTACCTGGACGAAGCGCATATCACTTCGCTGAAGCCGCGCATCGTCACGTTCGACCAGGATAACCACATACTCGACCGCCTGAGCTACTCCGTCGATATTGACACAGACGGCCGTTACAGTTTCGCCATTCTTGACGAGGCGGATGAGCCTTTGGTCATTCCTGCCCTGGTCTCCGGGGCGTGAGCCGCGCTCCACAGATGTGCGAGCCTCGGCACTGAAGAGCGTCTGGTCCAAGACTCGACGAAGTTGCTGATGCTCAGCTTCGAAAGGCTGATGCCCACCACGCCTTGGGCACCGTGGGCCTTCGTGGGATGGCGCAATGTCTCGCAGCTGCTGATCCGCGAACAGCGGTTTGCATGTCTGACCCTTGTCTCAGGTTACTTGCGGTGGCGGCTTGCAAATTCTTGCTGCTTTCTCAAGCGCCGCGGCCGGGTCCTTGACGACCTGGCTTTTCATGATCTTTGCCGCCGTGTCGATCAAGCAGGCTACCGTCTTCCGCATCGGCAGCGGTGCCAACCATCATCGCGAATATGGCTAGCCGAACGGCCGCAAGCAGCATTGAGGTGGGCCTTCGGCAAGTGTTTCCCGCCGACGCCAAGGCTCACCAGCCATCCGACGCCTGATCCGGTTACATATCAGGTTCGTCGATCGGTGGCTTGGCAGCAAGACCGAGCCTGGCTCGTTGGCCATCGGCGTAATTTTCGGCGGGAAACTGTGTCTTGAACCGAAGAACTGTCAGTTTGCCGTCCTCGACAATATGAACAACCCATCCCCCACCACAACGCTTGACGCGCACGTCATTAGGTTCGCCAGCCACCATTGCTGCCCCTCATTTTCGTCGCCCTTGGGCTGAGACTGGAAGTCGTTCCTGCACATCGGAAAACATAGGACCTTACGTAACGTCAAGCCCCGATTTTGGGATAGCCGATGCCTTGTCGATTTCAGGGTGACGGCGATTCTGGTCCGCAACGTCCGTGAGTGCTCAAATCGATTTAGATGCGCAGATTTTGCATGTTAATTCAGCCTTGTTATCCACAGCTAACGTGAATGGGAACGCGTATTCAGTCCGAGTACCTCTGCAAAAAATCTGCCGCTCTGGTGCCTCAGCGCGATCACCCGGCAATCGCCGGAAACAGTCTTGTCCGCCCGCCAAGCTCGGCAGCCAACATCTCGAGCTTTTCGACACGCGTGCCGTGCAGGCCGACGGTTGCGCCCTGCGCGTGCAGCGTCCGCGCCACGGCCTCGCCGATTCCACCATTTGCTCCGGTGACGAGCGCGTTGCGGCCGGTCTTCCACGGAAGCGGTCACTGGCGGCCATGCGCCTTTCAGATATTATCGGATACAGCTTTGGACAGGCCATCGAGCCGAACTCGAAGGGCTCGCTTAACCTTCCGGGTAGCGGTACGTCGACGTCGCTTCAACAGTTGAGAATTTTGCAAAGGATGGGGCCCCGGCTTGTCCAGCTTCCGCTGCCACTTGGCGCATTCACCGAGGCGGTCCAAGGGCACGTCCTTCACAATCGTGATCCGGCAAGCATTTGGAAACGAGAGATAGAGTTACTGGAGGCATCTCGCATGCCTTCTACACTTGCTTGAACGCCAGAACTGCGTTCATGCCGCCCATGGCGAAAGCGTTGCTCAGTGCCACGCGCACCTTGCGCTCGCGCGCCACATTGGGCGTGACGTCGAGATCGCAATCGGGGTCTGGCTCGCGATAGTTCGCGGTCGGCGGCACAATGCCCTCCTGGATCGCCATCACGGAGGCGATCATTTCAAGTGCGCTCGCTGCGCCCAGGCAATGCGCGTACATGGACTTGGTGGACGAGACAGACATCGAATAGGCATAGTCTCCGAAGACGCGCTTGATCGCCGCCGTCTCAGTCTGATCGTTGGCCTTGGTGCCGGTGCCGTGGGCGTTTAGGTAGTCCACGTCCTCCGCATTCAGCCCGGCGTCGGCAAGGCAAGCGCGGATCGCGGCCTCCGGCCCCTCGACAGACGGCGCGACGATGTGGAAGGCGTCGCCGGAAAGGCCGATGCCTGCGATCTCGGCAAGGATTGTGGCACCGCGCACGGCGGCATGCTCATAGCTTTCCAGCACGGCCATGCCCGCACCCTCGCCTATCACCACTCCCTTCCTGTCGGCGGAGAAGGGCCGGCACGTATCTGGAGCGAGCGCGCGCATTGCTTCCCATGCCTTCATCTGAAGGCATACGAGCGGCGCTTCGGCGCCTCCGGCAAGCATCACGTCGGCCCGGCCGAGCTTGATCTGATCCGCGGCCGAAGCGATCGCATGGTTGGCTGATGCGCATGCGGAGGCGATGGCAAAGACCGGGCCGCGCAGGCCGAGACTCATGCTGACCTGGCTGGCAGCGGCGCTCGGCAACCCCCTTGGTGCAGTGTAAATGCCAGCACGCTTCGCGCCGCCCAAAAGGAGGTCACGGTAGGTTTCTTCGACCGTTCCCCAGCCCCAGCCGCAGACGCCCACTGTCGCGCCGAAGCGATACGGATTTCCCTTATCGCAGGAAAGTCCGGCGTGCTGCATGGCTTCACGCGCTGCAAGCACAGCGAGCAAGCTGTGGCGGTCCATGGAGACGAGCTGGTTGCGGCCGATGTCGTGCTGGGGCAGCTCCTTGATCTCGGTACCGACAGTCCCCTTCATCTCATGAAGCGCGGAAGTGACCATCAGGCGGATGGCGGAGCGACCTTCGCGCATCTCTTTCCAGATAGAGGCGGCGTTGTTGCCTAGCCGCAAAGCCCCCCTATCCCAGTAATGACGACTCGCCTGTCCAATCAGACCTCCTTCGCGAGCAAACCGCGGACGGCTTCCACCATGTCGCCGACAATCTTGAGATTCGACCAGGCGTCAGCCGCGTCATGTCGATCTTGATGTCGTAGGCCTGCTCCACATCCCAGAGGAGATCCGCCAGACCCAGCGAATCGACTCCGAGCGAGGTCAGTTCCGTGGCAGTCGTTATTTCGCCGATGGTGGACACACTCTCGCCGCTCTCCGATTCGACGCGGTTCCCTGTTGCGCCGCTTTCGGTCGCGTGGCTCAGGGGCTTCGCAGCCCCGCCGGGAATGGTCATCAGCCGCTTCACGCCTTCATCCGCGAGAGCCGAGCGGGCAACATCGCGTTCGATGACCTGGAGGTGGGACCAGATGATCCGTGAGGGGAACGCCACGCCGGCCTGGCTCGCCAATGACTTCAATGCCAACCGTCGGCATAGAGCGGTCCGGTAAGCTTGGCGCCATTGTCATTGGCGAAGCCTTCGGCGAGCACCTCGATTTCGTCGAGGCCGGCCGCGATAGCCCGCTTCACCCGAGCGGGACGCAGGGCAGTGGCGTTGCGGACAAAAAAGCCCGCGGCCCGCGCCCGTCATCCCGTTTTGCCAAGCGAAATGTCGTCGAGGTCCTCTTCGATCACCCCAGCCGCGTATAGCTGATCGAGCAAGTCGGCGACTGCAAGGACGCTCGCTCCGTCCGTGGCCCGCATAATCAGCTCCGAGGCTGTACAGTTCCCGCTCGCGATTAGATGGCCAATGGGAATCGGAACCACCCCGTCGAGCACTCGATGCTCACTGTTGCGTGAGCGGAGATGGAAGCAGTGGTCCCCTGCCTCGTATTGCAGGTCTCCGCGGAAGCGAATTGGCCGGTTGGGAGGGGGGCTTTCGAGCATATTCTCGTCGATGATGCTATCGAGACCTTCCCGGAACTCGTCGGGCGTGCTGAAGAAACGTTGAGCCACGATTCGGTACCCGAGAGGCCAGCGTTCGCTACCCGGTACCGGCGTCACCAGTTGTAAACGTCCCTGCCGCATGTTCACGAGAAAGCCAGAAACACAGGCGATTGTCGTGGGACAGCCCTCCGGCACGGCGATTGCGGCGTCTTTGCCGGCTGCCCTGAGTTTCTCCTTCCGCGCTCGTGCGCGCCCGGTGAAAGCCTTTGCGGTCGGCCCGTCCTTGCCCTGCAGGATGAGTTCGACCCCCATCAGGTCCTCGGGCGAAAACGCCGCGTGTATCTGATTAAGATGGTCCGTGCTTAGCACTGAGAAACGATTGGTCACGCGACCGTAGCGTTCGAACAGTTCGAGCACGCGGTTGGTGAGTGCCTGATCCTTGAGCGGGGCCGCCGTCGTCGTTTGTGGCAATTCGCCCGTGATCTGATGGTAGTCGAACAGAAAACGGTCGTACTCCGGGTTGTCGATCGGGTCTGTGGCCCAGTAACAGAAGCCAGTGCGGACTGCCGAACCAAACATTTCGCTCGCCGCACGGAGCACGCCGCGCCAAACCTCTGCATGCTCCTCAGTGTATTCATAGTAACCTTTGAAGGTACCCGCCGAGAGGCCACAGAACCAGCAACCGACGGTGCAGCCTTCGCTCAGCTCGAAAGCGATGACAGAGTGCGCGATTGACGGCGCCAATTCGCCCATTTCGTCGTTACAGCGCCGGATTTGGCGCTCGCGCCAGGCATGAAAGCGAGGATTGATAGTCGACATTTCGCCTTGGCCGCGCAGGAGGTCGCGATGGCGCAACATCTCCCGCGTATACTCATCCCACATCATAGCCAGCGGCCACGGGGCAGACTCCGGCTTGAAGCGATACTTCAGGTAGTCACCGCACCAGAGCGGCAGCATCTCCATTGGGTCAACTTCGATGCCGTATCGCGCGGTCACTATCCGAGGGTTGTCGAGGTTCTCGGAAAGCGCCGTACGGAATTTCCCATCACCGGCCAGCCGCTCCATGAAGCGCTTGATATGTGACAAACTGCGCCGTTCCTTAGGCGTGCGCCGATCAAAAATCTGCCGCCAGCGTTCGCTCCGAGGGTAGAGATGAGCCCTTGCAGCGGTCCCTTGTCCGCCTGATGGCATTATCTCGTTGACAAGCTTTGCGATCATGTTCTCTTCAGACCGGCTCCTTCGAGCCAATGCGATCAGAGCTAGCTCGCGACAGCTACAACTATCACAACAACGACAACGACCGCGACCGCTGCAGTTTTTCCATCGACTTTAACAGGGCTCATGGACGTACACGGAGCGCAATTAGCCAACGCATTGGTGTGTACAAGGCTGGTCAAGGTCGAAACACTCGAACCACCCTTGCGGCCCGCAGTCGCGCGAAGCTTCTTGCTATTTGGTTTTTCTCGGCTGTTCGATCGGATAAAACCTTTAACCTCGTCGAGTGTGATGTTGTAGTCGAGGTCCTTTGCAAATTCTACAATCGATGCAAGCCCTCCAGCACGCCGTTTGAGGTTTTCAAGCGGACTGCCTTTTTTTCCCAACTCGTTGATGAATCGCTCTACGTCAGCTCGCGCCATAGCTAATTCCCGCCTCTGCTCAGTGTCCGAGCTATCCAGCCATCTCGCTCTCACAAGCGATCGGCTGATGTACCAGCAAGCTCCGTACCAACCTCACATCTCTGATTTTCGGCTTGGCCAGCATTTCCATACTGGCGCTGCTCCCTCTCGTCGTCCGGAATCAATTGAAGAGCGGACGGATCGTCTACGGCATTTTATTGGCGGCTTCGGCACCGGTGCTTTCATCGCGGGCATGAGCAACGGCTACCTGAGGCGAATCACGTCTCAAAACAAGCTGGTGGCGTTCGCCTCTGTCGCTTGGGCAGCCTGCTCCCAAGCGACAAGCGTGTCGCGCTTGCGACAATTACGGTGCGACTTATCCTAGACGGCCGCCCACCGCCCCAGAATAATCCATTGAATTCAAGCGTGTCTTACTGGCACAGCTCTTGCCTAGAAGAGGCGAAGCGGTTCATTTCCATCGCTTCGGCTACGTTTTTCGAGGCTTTCGAAAGAGCTAACCATCAGCAGTACATCTATGAACAGCTTAATGACGGCGACGGCCTTAGCTACGGCGACCGCCATGACGGCTTCCGCCCAGCCCCAGATGACCACCATCGCCAAGGCGATCGGTTCCAACCCCAACGAGGCTCCTAACGATGCCACCGACCCCCGCGCCTATCTGAACGAGGTCGACGACGTCGAGGCGATGACCTGGGTCAGGGCGCATAACCTATCGACCGTCAATAAGCTGTCGAAAGATCCGCGCTACAGAGAATACCAAGCCGACATTCTGAAGATCCTACAGGCCACCGATCGTATTGCTTCGCCCGGCCTTGCGCAAGGCGACATGATCGACAACTCTGGCAGGACGGGACGCACGTGCAAGCCTTGTGGCGGCGTGCGAACTGGGAATCCTACAGGTCAGGCAAGCCGCAATGGCGCACCATCCTCGATGTCGATGCACTGTCCAAGGCCGAGGGCAACCTGCAGGGATACGCCCGCCGTTATGCCCTCGAATACACCCACATGTCTCAAAACTCATGGACAATAGTGCGCAAGCCTTAGGACCGTGTGGATTGAAGCGAGATGAAGCCGGCGGCGAGGGCGGAGACGTGGCGCGCACTACGGGTGGAATCGAACACCTGCATCAGATGCGCCGACCAAATCCGCCCTTCGCCAACAGCGCCCCAATAAAGCGCACCCGTGCGCGCTTCCATGGAGACTACTGTACACAGGCTAATTGGCACGACGGAAATACAAGTTGCGCCGCGACGGCAGGTATGGAGCTAACATCAAGATGAGAAACGGCTATGCTACAGACAAAACATAGCGAGGCGTGCCTGCCTTGGTATTTCAATTATCCAACTGCACCGCAGTTCTCCGCAGCGATCGGCGCGGAGGCCTATGGGAAATGGCTCGGCGGCCTATCGGCTAACGATCCCGTATCGCTCTATATCCATATTCCGTTCTGCCGGTCGATGTGCTGGTATTGCGGCTGCCCTACTACCATCACCCAGCGGGACCCGCCGAACCAAAATTACGTGGCGGCGCTGCGCGGCGAGATCCATTTGGTCTCAGAGCTAACGCCGCAGGCGCTGCCCGTGAGCGACGTGCACTTTGGCGGCGGAACGCCCACGCTCCTTGAGCCAACGGAATTCCTCGCCTTGACGGAGCTTCTACGCCGCCGCTTCGCGTTCAGGCAAAAGACCGCCATCGCCGTCGAGATCGATCCGCGCACGTTCACCGCGGAGATGGCCGAAGCCTTAAGTGCAGCCGGGGTGAACCGCGCGAGCCTCGGCGTGCAAAGTTTCGACCCCAGTGTTCAAAAAGCGATCAATCGTATCCAGAGTGTAGAGCAGACGGCGACTGCCGTCGAAAACCTGCGCCAGCAGGGAATAAACCGCATTAACATCGATCTCATCTACGGTCTTCCCAATCAGACGATGCAGTCCTGCGTCCAGACCGCCACGGTGGCGGTGGCGATGCGCCCGCAGCGGATTGCCGTGTTCGGATACGCTCACACGCCGTCTTCTAATAAACATCAGCGCCTCATCGAAAAGGCAGGACTACCGGACAGCGCTGCCCGCGCCGAACAAGCTGCGGCCGTCGCCGAGACGCTGGTTGCTGCCGGCTACCGAGAGATTGGGGTCGACCACTTCGCCTTGCCGGACGACGAGCTCGCATTGGCTCAGAAAACCGGTCGCCTGCGGCGCAACTCCCAAGGTTACTCTGCCGACACCTGCAAAACCCTGATCGCCTTTGGTGCGTCGGCTATCGGGCGTGTTGGAGAGGGTTACGTCGAGAACGCAGGCGCGCTGGAGGCCTATAGTCAGCATATCGCAGCTGGTCGCTTGGCAACGTCGAAGGGCTACCGTCTCATCGGCGAAGACCGCGTCCGAGGCGCAATCATCGAGCGACTGATGTGTGATCTCGAGGCCGACGTACCGGCAATCTGTGCCGCCCACGGATTTGATTGGACCCATTTTCTCGATTCAGCTGAGCGCTTGGCGATGCTGGCCGACGACGGGATAGTGGACGTCGAGAATGGCTTCATCCGCGTGCGGCATGGCCATCGCATTTTGCTTCGCTCTGTTGCTGCCGCGTTCGACGCTTATCTCGACCAATCGTAGTGAGCCACAGCGAGTCACCATGAGCGGAGGCCTGAGAAGGTCGACTGTTGCAATCCGCTGTGGATCGGAAGTCCTTTGTGTACCCGTTTTTGCAGCACCGTGATGTTCAGTGCCCTGTACGAGCAATGCCCGCGTTTCCGGATCACGAGGGGTATTTGCAGCGCTCGAACCGCCGCTTTGGTTCAGTGCGAACACGAGGAATGGTCGGCATGTTCACTTCTATAGGGGGAGATGGCCACCTTACTCTGCTCCGTGAACCCTGGGACGTCATCGCGCTTTCGGCAGGCGTTCAACGAATACGAATCCTAGGTGTTAAGGACATCCCATGGCATTCAATATTGCGATCTATCTGAATCGTATCGGCCTTGCTCGAGTGCCGACAACGGTCGACGGTCTTGTTGCCCTTCAGCAGGCTCAAATGCGCGCGATTCCCTTTGAAAACATCGATGTGCTGTTGGGTGATATACCCAATCTGACTGAGAATTCGATCTGGGCCAAACTGATCAATGCCCGGCGAGGGGGGTATTGCTTCGAATTGAACAAGTTGTTTGGCTTGGCGCTCGAAGCACTCGGTTTCACGATCCAGCCCATCCTTTGCAGAGTGCGTATGGGTGCTGCGGAGGGTGGGCCACGCACACACCAGGCATTCATCTTAACCATCGAGGGCGTCGACTGGCTCGCCGACGCTGGCTTCGGTGGTCCAGCACCGATTGCACCGCTACGGATCGATACAGAGGAACTGCAAACAGCTGGCCGTGACGTGTTTCGCCTGCGAGCTGACTCCGCCAGCGGAGAACTCGTCGTTGAACGCAAGAACGGGAATGAATGGTTCCCTCTTTATGGTTTCGATCGAGCCACCGCCTTGCCCTCAGATTTTGAGGGCGCCAACTTCATCTGCGCTCGCTGGGACCGTTCGCCGTTTCCATCCAGCCTCATGATGAGCGTGCTGACAGCCGAAGGGCCTGCGAACTTGTTCAACAAGGATTTCAGCTTGATTCGGAACCAAATTGAGGAAACAGAAACCCTCAAAACGAAGAGCGAACTGCAGCGAGTCTTGTCCGATGTTTTTCGGCTGCACCTTCCTCGGTCCACGATTGATTCGTTGTGGGAAAAGCTTGGGTCGCGTGGACGGGTATAGGAAAGAAGGCCGTCAAGCTTGCACTGCGGCGGTTTTCAGCAGTCGGATTTGCCCTTTTTGCAGGCACCGTGTGTGGCATCACTCGAAGCCCCATACGTAAATGACCCTGCTCGCTTAAGACCGCTCACCAGCCGTCAGCGGTGGCAGCCAATCGGCAGCTCTAACCATGATCTCCGAATTGGAAAGGTGAGCGTCGGTTACGGTGTCGCCACAAGCGATCAAGCATACCAGTCGACCCAGCATCAGGCTGCGCTGCCGTGTCCACCGCGCGCTACTAGCGCTCACCAGATCGGCTGGATGAGAACCTTCCATGCCCGGTCGGAGACCTATCGCGCGGCGCAAGCATGCATCACCGATGCGCACACCCGGCATCCACATTCTCGATTTTGGGGCAATGGAACGACCGCGTCATCCGATGGGCAGTTCTTTCGCGCGAGCGACCGAGCGGCGAAGCGCGGCGACGTCAATCTGCACTATGGCAGCGAGCCGGGCTCGAAGTTCTATAGCCATCTGTCAGATCAGTACGGCTACTTCAGCATCCTGCCGATCAGCCCGACCGAAAGCGAGGCAGCCTATGTGCTCGATGGGCTGTTCGACCAGGACACGATCCTCGACATCCAGGAACACTTCACCGATACGGGCGGCGCGAGCGATCACGTCTTCGGGCTGTTTGCCCTGATCGGCAAACGCTTCGCGCCGCGACTACGCAACCTCAAGGACCGGAAGTTCCGCACGTTCTCCGAAGCGATGAGCGCTCCTTTTGGCGATGCAACCCGAGGTTAGGGATGAATTGCAAAAGGCTCAAGACTGTTCGGCTGGCCGTCGATTCCGGCCGACTGCTCGGCCGTTAATTTCACATAATTTCACATTCCAAATAAGACACAAAAGTCGGCCCAAAGCTTACGGCCGAAACGCGCGTAGGCAGTGGGATTGCGCCGTAAAGGGGGTCCGGCTTCCGCGCCGATTCCACATCTTTTGCCCTCCGGTCCGTCCCCCCGCCCGTCTTGACTAAGTACGAACCTACAGCCTATCTCACGATCATCTTAGCACTCCCCAATAGCGAGTGCTAACCACCCTCCGGCAACGGAGAACCTTTCAACCTGCGCACCAGGGATAGTAAAAATGGCACAGTCGAATTTGCGGCCGCTTCATGACCGCGTGGTCGTTCGCCGAGTCGAATCCGAATCCAAGACCGCCGGCGGGATCATCATACCCGACACGGCAAAGGAAAAGCCGCAGGAAGGCGAGATCATCGCCGTCGGTTCCGGCGCCCGCGACGAAGCCGGCAAGCTCGTTCCGCTGGACGTCAAGGCCGGCGACCGCATCCTGTTCGGCAAGTGGTCGGGCACCGAAGTCAAGCTCAATGGCGAAGACCTTCTGATCATGAAGGAAGCCGACATCATGGGCATCATCGGCTAACACGCCGCTGCCTTTCATCCGTACCATCCAATCTGAATTTCGGGCGAAATGCCCAGGAGTACAAAATGGCTGCCAAAGACGTAAAATTCTCCCGTGACGCCCGCGAGCGCATGCTGCGCGGTGTCAACATCCTCGCCGACGCGGTGAAGGTGACGCTCGGTCCCAAGGGCCGCAACGTCGTCATCGACAAGTCGTTCGGCGCCCCGCGCATCACCAAGGACGGCGTCACCGTCGCCAAGGAAATCGAGCTTGAAGACAAGTTCGAAAACATGGGCGCGCAGATGGTCCGCGAAGTTGCTTCGAAGACCAACGACATCGCCGGCGACGGCACCACGACCGCGACCGTTCTGGCGCAGTCGATCGTCCAGGAAGGCCACAAGGCTGTTGCTGCCGGCATGAACCCGATGGACCTGAAGCGCGGCATCGACCTCGCGGTTAGCGACGTCGTCTCGACGCTGATCAAGAACGCCACGAAGATCAAGACCTCGGAAGAGGTTGCCCAGGTCGGCACAATCGCCGGCAATGGCGACGAGTCGGTCGGCAAGATGATCGCAGAAGCGATGCAGAAGGTCGGCAACGAAGGCGTCATCACGGTTGAGGAAGCCAAGACCGCCGAGACCGAACTCGAAGTCGTCGAAGGCATGCAGTTCGACCGCGGCTACCTCTCGCCCTACTTCGTCACCAACGCCGACAAGATGGTTGCCGATCTCGAGGACGCCTACATCCTGCTCCACGAGAAGAAGCTCTCCAACCTGCAGGCGATGCTGCCGGTTCTCGAAGCCGTCGTGCAGACCTCCAAGCCGCTGCTCATCATCTCGGAAGACGTCGAAGGCGAGGCCCTGGCCACGCTGGTCGTCAACAAGCTGCGTGGCGGTCTGAAGATCGCCGCCGTCAAGGCGCCGGGCTTCGGTGATCGCCGCAAGGCCATGCTGGAAGACATCGCCATCCTCACCGGTGGCCAGGTCATCTCGGAAGACCTCGGCATCAAGCTCGAGAACGTCGGCCTTGACATGCTCGGCCGCGCCAAGAAGGTGTCGATCTCCAAGGAGAACACCACCATCGTCGACGGTGCCGGCAAGAAGGAAGAGATCCAGGGCCGCGTCGCCCAGATCAAGCAGCAGATCGAGGAGACCACCTCGGACTACGACAAGGAGAAGCTGCAGGAGCGTCTCGCCAAGCTCGCGGGCGGCGTTGCGGTGATCCGCGTCGGCGGTGCGACGGAAGTCGAAGTCAAGGAAAAGAAGGATCGCGTCGATGACGCCCTCAACGCGACACGCGCAGCCGTCGAAGAAGGCATCGTTCCCGGCGGCGGCGTTGCCCTGCTGCGCGCTTCGCTGAGCATCAACGCTGTCGGCGCAAACTCCGACCAGACCGCTGGCATCAGCATCGTGCGTCGTGCGCTGCAGGCTCCGGCCCGCCAGATCGCGGCCAACGCCGGTGCGGAAGCCTCGATCGTTGCCGGCAAGATCCTTGAGAACAAGGGCGCGACCTTCGGTTACAACGCCCAGACCGGCGAGTATGGCGACATGATCGCCATGGGTATCGTCGATCCGGTCAAGGTCGTGCGCACGGCTCTCCAGGACGCGGCCTCGGTCGCCGGCCTGCTGGTCACCACCGAAGCCATGATCGCGGAGGCTCCGAAGAAGGAGTCGGCTGGCGGCGGCGGCATGCCTGGCGGCATGGGCGGCGGCGGCATGGGCGGCATGGGCGGCATGGATTTCTAATCTAGCCTCTATCAGCTTTCGGATACCGAGAGGGCGGCACCGACGCCGCCCCCTTTTTTTGGGACGGAGCCGGTCGGAAAAGGTTTGGGCTCGCGTGATATTGTCGTGCGCGCGCCTACACGGCCACACTACATCGTCGCAGTGGAGCTTTCGGGTGGCGTACTGAACAAACATGGCTTTGTGCGCGACTATCAAGACTTAGCAGCGCCTAAGCCACTACATCGATGGCACGTTCGACCATGGCGGTCGGTTTTCGATATGCCTGATATGAGCGGCCGTGGAAGCCGCTCAAAGAATGATACCGCAGTGCTGTTGCCAACGTCGGCGATTTCGATGATCGACTCCGCCTATGCCAGCTCTTCACGAGCTCTATCCGCGCTTGCCTGTTATGGAGCGAAAGCCTTAGCGCGACTCGTGATTGAGGCTGTCATTGCTATGGGCTAATCAGTCGGGAAGCTGCGCTTGCAATGACGGAGGGCCGGAACGATTTCGTCCGATCATCTGGCACAAGTTGTGCTTATTAGTACGTTGCGAAGCTAGTAACTTAACCATGAAGGGGGACGACGGTTTGACCGTGACACAGTCGCTGACGAGACGTCTCAAAAATCCCGAGCTATTTGACGATCTGGCCGGTGTGCCTGGTCGGAAGGCGGAGCAATCCACGAGGCGTTTTTCGGTGTTCAATCCCTCAACGGGCGAGCTGTTGGCTGAGCTTCCAGATATGGATGTCCGGGACGTTTCCAAGGCAATCGATAAGGCTGAAGCTGCGCAGGAACATTGGGCGGCGCTCACCGCGCGCGAGCGCTCCGACATCTTATGGGAATGGCACCAACTGATCCTCGACCACAGCGAGGATCTTGCAGCCATTTTGACGGCTGAAATGGGTAAGCCGCTTGCAGAGGCGAAGTCTGAAATCGCCCATGCCGCAGCCTACCTCCAATGGTATGCCGAGGAGGCCAATCGCATCTATGGCGAGACGATTTCGCCGCCTTCTAACGACAGGCGTATGCTGGTAATCAAACAGCCGATCGGTGTTGTCGGCGCCATTACCCCTTGGAATTTTCCCGCCTCGATGGTGGCTCGCAAGATTTCGCCTGCGCTTGCCGCCGGCTGCGCGATTGTTCTGAAACCCGCGGAGCAAACACCGCTTGTCGCGGGTGCTATGTTCACACTTGCCCAGATGGCAGGTTTTCCCGATGGCGTTCTAAACTTGATCTACGCATCGGAAGGCGATGCGGTTGGGCGTGAACTTTGCTCGAACCCGAAGGTCCGCAAGATCAGCTTCACTGGGTCGACCGAGGTCGGGCGGCTACTCATGAGGGAGTGTTCGGATCAGATCAAAAGAACCAGCTTCGAACTTGGTGGTAACGCTCCTTTCATTGTTTTTGATGATGCAGACGTCGACGCTGCCGTCGATGGTGCGCTACAGGCAAAGTTTCGGAATGCAGGCCAGACCTGCGTTTCAGCCAATCGGCTTTACGTACAGTCCAGCGTGTATAATGAATTCTGCGACAAATTCACCAAGCGCGTCAGTGCATTGCGCGTCGGTGACGGTTTCGAGCCAGAAGTTGCGATCGGTCCCCTGATCGATAAGTGCGCGCTTGCAAAGATTGAAGATCATATTCGCGATGCTGTGCGGCAGGGTGGGAAGATCCGTTGCGGTGGCAACCGTATCGGCGAATCGGGAACCTTCTTCGAGCCCACGGTGATCACCGACGTCGAAAGGACAATGCGGGTCGCTCAGGAAGAAACCTTCGGACCGCTGGCTCCCATAATCCGCTTCAACGATCCCGACCAGGTGGTGCGCGAGGCGAATGACACGATTTACGGTCTTGCAGCCTACTTCTACGCTTCCAATCTAAAGCGCGTGTGGCGCGTGGCTGAAGCCCTCGAATACGGAATGGTCGGCATCAATACGGGACGCATGTCATCCGAGGCCGCACCCTTTGGCGGAATGAAGCAATCAGGGATCGGTCGTGAGGGGTCGCGCCACGGCCTCGAGGATTATCTCGAAATGAAGTACCTGTGCATGGGTGGGCTATAATCCCACAGCATCCGCGTCCCATTGACTTCGCCCTGATAATCCGCCGCGGCCATCGATGGAATGGTGGCCTTCGATCAAGGCCCAGCGTAAAACCTTGATGCTGTCATCCTTGCCTTCGGCCGCGTTCACCGATCCCTGATTGACACGTGCTTGCCATGTGCCGCTTCAATCCGCCGGGAGTGGTTTGTCCTGTCTCGGCCGCGACAGATCAGGGTGCTGGTGCGCAAAATCTCCGTCCATCCGACAGCCGGCGAGCCTTCGATCACAGTTCTACCGTCTGGTCGAATGGCGGCATCTTCTGAAGCCTTATTGCAGTCCTAGCTTCCTCTTCAGTTCCGCGTTCTCTGTGCGTAGGCGTTCCGCGAGCAGGCTCTTCAATCGCTTGTTTTCTTTCTCGAGGGCGACCAGGTCCTTCAGATCGTCGCCATCGGATCTAGGCGCCGCGGCCTTCTTCCAGTGATAATAGGTCTGTTCCGATATACCCGCCTGCTTTACGGCGCTCTTGAGAGTGGTGCCGCCGCTGATCGACGTCTCGACCTGAGCGAGCATTTGGGCGCGCTCTTTTCCAGAGTAGACCTTCCGGGCGCTCCGCACGGCCGCTGCTGTTGCTGTTGCTTCCGCCGGGGACGCCGCATTGGCGCCATTCTTGCGACCAGGATCAGTCTTGGCCTTCCGCGAAGGTTGGGTTTTCTTCTTCGTTTCCGGCGTCCTTCCTTTGGGAGCGTGTTCGGTTGCAGCTTCTACTGATTCAGCTTCTAGGGGATTTGCCATGAGATACTCCGCTCGCGGTTTGTGGGCGTGTTCAGCATCAAGGGCTATGACATTAGAGTCAATCAGCCGACGATTTGGCAGATCCATATCTTTGAGCTCCCTTGTTGTGTCGGCTATAGCCGCGGAGAGATCGACATCGCTCCAGATGGAATGGCCCCGTTTTTGATAATTGCGCTTTTGTTTGACCTCCACAGTGAACGGTCGGGTCTGCCGCCTCATAGTTTCTTCCTTGTTAGAACGAATTGCACAGGAGGTCGCGGCTGACGATGACTGAACAACTGGCGCTTCCTCAGCTGCGCCGAGCTATATGGATGAGATAGCCCGAGAGCAAGCGGCACTTGCGGTGTGCATTGACAAATGCTCGGGCCACGTCGCTGGCTGGCCGCAGCTTTGTTTTCATATCGATGCGTTTGCAGAGCTGGAACAGCGGCTCGCGCGTCGCAACGCCATCGAGCACGTTTTGAAGGGGTGGATCTGAAGGCATCCGGTTTCTGCTGGGCGCCCGCCAGCGGCTCGCGGAATATTGTCCGCGATGGCTCGATCAGGTGGTTGCGAGCTTGTCAGCGGATCTAAAGCGGGGGTAGGGGGTACATGTAACGACACATCACGACACAGTCGGCTAGTCGGAGCGTCTGATCGACGTGGCCGGCAAGGCGGGTCATGCTGTCGTGACGCAAGTGGGCGTCGACGGGTCAGGTTTTCATTTAGCGTTTCAATTGAATTCGGAAATGAAAGTCCCCCTAGCTTTCCAGTTGGATAGGCCTCGCCGGAAGTCATGATCGTCTCGTCCCAGTGAAGGTCGCAATCATTCGTGATTGCGACCTTCACTAGCCAGCTCCGGCCAATCATTGCGGGAGGATATGCAATACAGGTCGAGGCGTTGTCGGCGTTTCGGCGGGTAAGACGGGATAGGCGACCTCCGGTACTTTTCCGGTCAGCGAATTAAGGAAGGCAACGAGCAGGTCGACTTCTTTTTCCGTCAATTCTTGGCCGAGCTGGGTGGTCCCCATAATGGCGACGGCCTGTTTCAGATCCCAAACCTTGCCCGAATGAAAGTATGGCGCGGTGAGTGCTACGTTGCGCAACGGCGCCACGCGGAAAACATAGGAATCGTCGGCTTCATGGGTCACGGCAAATCGGCCTTTGTCGTTTTCCGGCAGGACATCGGTGTTGGGCTTTTCAACGAGGCCGAATGGGGAATAGCCCTCCCCACCCACGTTGATACCGCCGTGGCAGGACGAGCAGCCTTTGTCCATGAAAAGCGTCAGGCCCTGTTTCTGCTCGGAAGTCATAGCGGCGTCATCGCCGTTGAGGAAGGCATCGAAGGGCGCCGGTGTGACCAGTGTCGCCTCAAAGGCTTCGATTGCCTTGGCGACGTTTTCGAAGGTGACGCGATCGGCTTCGCCCGGGAAAGCTGAATTGAACCACTCGACATATTGCGGCATCGACTTGAGCGTGGCGATGAGTTGACCTGGTGTGTTGGCCATTTCGACAGCGGCTTGGATCGGTGCCTTGGCCTGAACCTTCAGGTCTTCAGCACGACCATCCCAGAACTGCGCTATGTTGAAGACAGCGTTCAGTACCGTCGGCGCGTTGCGCGGTCCCTTCTGCCAACCATGGCCGATCGAGCTTTCTTGATTGTCGTCGCCCCCGGTGGCCAAGTTGTGGCACGAATTGCACGACAAGACGCCTGACGCCGAGACGCGTGGATCGAAGAACATTGCCTTGCCTAGGGCTATCTTCTCCGGTGTGATCGGGTTGTTGGCGACTGTCGGCGTGATGGATGGTAGAGGCTTGAAGGTGGCCCGTGCTGTTTCTCTGAGGTATACGGGGATCGTTTGCGCAGCAAAAGCGATGGCCGGCAACGCGACAGCCACCGTAGTGAATAGGATTTTCACAAGTGATCTCCCTGCGTTTTGCACGGAAGCCATTGTTGATATGCGGTTCGTGAACGCCTTGCGCTAAAGGCGGCAATCCTCTTTGAATAAAATCGATTCTGACGCGGACCTGACATATTGTCTTCCTTCGTTGCATTGCGCGATATCACCCACGATGAACGCCAGTCGGTATCTCCTGTCGCCTCTCGAGAAGCATCAAAAGTCGTGCCAACTGAGCAGAAGGAACCTCCGGGGATTTTCTGGTCATCATTCAATAGGTTGAAGGAATTCGCAGCAAAGCGCAGCCCTAATGCGGTGTCGCGGATCTGACAGCCAACAGTCGGGCTGAAACAGAGAGATGTTGGTCCCTCAGCGTCTTGTCCGATGGGCACCCGGCCTCCTGCATGGGTGGGAGGGGACCACACGGTATTAAAGCTCAAGATGAACGTCGCCGGCAAGCATCGCTAGACAGTCCCCGCAGATACTTTGACGCTGGTCCGCGAGCTGGTGCGCCTAGTGCCCGACCGCCAGATCGCGGCTCCTCAATCGCGCCGCAAGCCGACGGCGCGTTAAAGCGGCCGCGCAATCATCGATGTGAGCGTGATGACGGCGCTGCGCACTGTGTCGTCGAATTGTGCCACTGGAGCAATCCTCGTAAAGCGAGCCAAGGTTCTTGATCTAAACGGCGGCGGCCGCCATATTAGCGTAGCGCCTATCACACGTTCGAGAGTGATCGCATTTTTGATGCCGCCGGCTCGGGCCGTTTCGGCATCCTATTTCAACATCGGCCGCCGCTTGTTTCGAGTCATCGAATGGCCGTTCTCTGCATTTGGAGGCAAAATGACCGCAACGCCTTTCGCGCTGCCCGAGGCAGTGCTTACCGCAATCTCAAACGGAAAACCCGTAATTCAGGCATATCGGGAACATCTTGGCTATTCGACCGAGGACATTGCCGTGACCAGCGGTCTGACAGTCGAGGAGGTCGGGCTGATCGAATCTGGCCATTGTTTCGACAAGGGCTATCGCGATCGGATCGCTCGGGCGCTTGGCTTGGCTGAGAGTATCTTCGATGAAATCTCGGGTATCCCGAACGCTGCCTGACGTCGGCCTCTGAAGATTACCCGCCGCCTGCCAGGTCGGATCAAAATCCCAAGGGTATATCAATACCCTTACGGCGGCGGGGCGGTGGCAGAATTCTTATTTCTACGGAATCCATTCGCTCTGCGGAAGATCGGCCTCATGCTGGGCGACACGGATGTAACTTTGGCCCGCACGAGAGGCCAGATCTGTGGATAGAGAGAACCGGCTAGCCGGTTGATGGTTGATGGTACGAGGGCATGTGGACAAAATATCCCTACCCGATGGTGGCGCCGAACTACGGCACAACGATCAGCGCTTGCGAAGTCGAGCGCTTAGACGAAAGATTTCGGCGGAACCACCCGAGGCCATCAGGAAGATTCGTCACGATGAAAGCGATCCCTTGCCCGTTCTGCACAAGCTGCGAGGTTAGGCCATATGAGACGGACGAGGCGCGCGTTGTGATGAAATGCGAGGACTGCGGTGCATCGGGGCCGGTCTGCATCGACGAAGTCAACGCCGTCGAAAGCTGGAATTACCGTCCATCTGCCCAGCCCGAATAGGATTGTCCACGTGGCATGGCGATAGCGATGCGCCTACGCCTAATGGCCCCGGTCCGTCGCCGACGCGCAGGAGCGTATTATCTTCGTCAGCCGGTGCCGCGTTTCTCTTCCGAGCCCCCCCAGTCAGGCCCGGCGCATGCTGGCCTACCCCGTCAGAGTGCCAGGCCGCTCATGTCGCGCCTGCCGTACATGGCAACGAACCTTATCGCGCACCTGATCGACTGATATTGCCGATCACCTTCCGCAACTCGAGCGGCTGTAGCAGCGCATGCCGTTACATCGGATGCGCAAGTGTCGTCTGACAATCTCGCCGGAAAACTGCCGTCTCAACAATTCGGCCAGCCTGTCGTTGCGACATCGCTCACTAGCCATACTCATAAAACCTGTTCTGGTTTGCATCGCCTTGCCTAGCCGCCGGTCGCCTGACAGCCCACATGCCGACGCAGGTTCGGTCTGCCAGCCACCGTAGGGCATGTGACGTGGGACTGTCAGGTTCGACCGTATACGTCCTCAAGCCGCACGATGTCATCTTCGCCGAGATACTCGCCGCTTTGGACCTCGATCATCACCAGTCCGATATTGCCGGGGTTTTCGAGCCGGTGTTTGTGGCCGCAAGGGATATAGGTGGATTGATTAGTGGTCAGGAGTAGCTCCTGGTCGCCGTTGACTATTTTCGCAGTGCCGCTGACCACGACCCAGTGCTCGGAGCGGTGATGGTGCATCTGCAGGCTCAAGCGTCCGCCCGGCTTCACCTCGATGCGCTTGATCTTGAAGCGCTCGCTTTCCTCCAGAACCGTGTAGGTGCCCCAGGGCCGGTGCACGGTACTGTGAAGCAAGTGCGCTTCATGTCCCGCAGCCTTGAGGCCCTCGAAGAGTTTCTTGACGTCCTGGACGCGATCGCGGGATGCAACAAGCAATGCATCGGGGGAATCCACGATCACCAGGTCGCTGATGCCGACGGTGCCGATGACGCGTTTGTCCGAGCTTATGTAACTGCCCACGGTGTCGACCACATGGACATCGCCGCGAATCCTGTTGCCGCTCCCGTCAGCGGCGACCAGTTCGGCCATTGCGTTCCAAGATCCAATGTCGTTCCACCCCATTTCGCAGGGAACGACAGCGAGATTGTGGGTTTTTTCCATCACCGCATGGTCGAGTGAAATATGCGGCGCCATGGCGAAGTGCTCAGATGAGAGTTCGACGCTGGCAACATGTTCGCCGTGGCTGACGCGAGCGTTATCATAGCTATCGAGAACGGCATCGATCACCTGCGGGCAATGCGCAGCCATTTCGTCGAGCATGACCTGCGCCTTGAAGCAGAAGATGCCGGCGTTCCAGAAGAAACGTTTGGACGCGACATAAGATTTGGCAGTCTCGGCGTTCGGTTTCTCGACGAACCGAACAACTTTCTCACCGTCGGCCTCGATGTAGCCGAATGCGGTGTCTGGCCTATCCGGGGTTATGCCCAAGGTTGCGATACGCCCCTGCTGCGCCTGTTCGATTGCCCGGTTCATGGCGGTTTGAAATGCGGGCAGATCACCAATCATATGGTCGGCGGGAAAAACACACAGAACAGCATCGGGACCCTGTGTTGCCTTGGCATGGACGGTTGCCGCAGCGACGGCGGCGGCGGTATCCCGACCCTCAGGCTCAAGCAGAAAGGTGCGTGGCAAAACAACGGAATCCAGCTCGTCGAAAACGTCTTTCGTAAGGAAGAAGTGCCCCGTGGACGTCACGGTAACAAGCTCCACGACATGCTGCATCGAAGCGGCGCGCAACACGGTGTGCTGGATGAGCGAAAGTCCATCCGCCACCTTGAGGAAAGGTTTGGGGTGCGATTGCCTTGAGGCGGGCCAGAGCCGCGAACCAGCTCCACCGCTAATGATGACCGGAACCACTTTCATCAAAGGTCCTCTATCTCGTCTGTAAGCGCGAACGCATGTGCCCCTTGCAGCGTCGAGGCGACGATCGCCATGGCCCTGCTCTCGGTCGAAGCTTCCGAGTAGCAGCGCAGTTCCGGGGCATTGCCGGAAGGCCGCAGATGTATGATCTCACCTGAAAGCATCCGCGCCCTGAGGCCATCGGTTTCGTCAATTTCGGCGACGGTCCCGAACGAGGCAAGAAAGTGCTGCAGTGCGTTCCGGCTTGCGAGATGATCCATCAATCTGCGCGAACTTTCCGCGGGGAAGTTCTGAAGCCGGTCACTGGCGCACACAGGAAGATTCCAAAGCCCGCGCAGTCGCGACAGCTTCTTTTTTGTCGACGCCATGGTACTAAGGACGGCCAAAATCGGGAGGAATGAGTCCCGGGTCGGCAGTGCAGTCAATGTCTTCCCATTCACCACACAATCCGAGCCCAGCAGAACACCACCATTGGCCTCAAAGCCGACGATGACGCCGCCGGCGCCGTGTAATGCTTCCATTGCTTCAATGACAAATGGAGACCCGACTTTTGTCCTCTGGACCGCGAAACCAAAGGCCTTCGAAATTCCCGAATTGGAGGTCACTGGCGTCACGATCGTGTCTGCCTTCAGGAAAAGAGCCGTTGCAAGCCCAACCAGGTCGCCGCGAAGAAGATCGCCATTTTCATCAGCGATGAGTGGCCGATCAGCGTCCGCATCGGTCGACACGATGGCATCGAGACCGAATTCGCGGACCCACTTCTTCAATTTTGCGATTGTTGCTGCGTCCACGGCTTCGGTATCGACAGGTACGAAGGTCCCGGTTTTCCCGACGGCGACCACGCTGGCACCGAGCGATCGAAGAACCTGTACCAACAGTTCCGCCGCGACCGAACTGTGCTGATAGACACCAAGTCTCATGCCGGAAAGTGAGCCCGGCTCCAGCATGTCATGGGCGCGCTCTCGATAAGAGGCGATCGCTTCTTCACAGTGCATAGGCCACGTCGTTCCCAGACAAGCCGTTGGTAAGCAATACGCAATTGATCTTTCGGCTACAAAGCGCGTAATCGCGGCCTCATCCGCCTTGCTGATTTCACCATTCGGGCCATAGAATTTGATGCCATTGCGATCGGCTGGAATGTGCGACCCGGTGACCATAAGAGCCGCCGCGCCGTGTTTGCATGCATATAGTGCCAGGGCAGGCGTGGGTATGGTGCCGCAATCGATCGGCTGGAAACCATTTGCGGCCAACGCCGCCATGCAATTGTTGGCTATCGCCTGACTGCTGTCACGTAGGTCGCGGCCTATGAAGACTGAACTATTCGGCTGAACCCGGCTGGAAATCAAACGCCAAGCGAAAGCTTCGGTATAAAGTCCGCTGGCCTTGCCGACCAATTCCGAAGCCAAACCTCGAACGCCGCTTGACCCGAATTTCATGATTTCGCTTTGCTAGTGGACAGGCAGGGTGGGGTAATGTTGCAATGGGCTAGTACTTTCTACTGCAAGCGCCATCGTTCTCAGGCACCTGCTGTTCAGGTATGCGGTCTCTACAACACGGTGTGGCGTAAGGACCCCTCAGAGTTCCGCCGAACAGCAGGGAATCCACTGGCACAGGGGCATCCACAGTTCTCCTTCTAATGGAATCTTTTGGCGCGCTCATCTAATGATCAAGGAAGTGGAGTGATCGATCGGTGCCTGCCGGTATTTGGCTATGCAGCATCATGGCAGGTCCGTAAAGTTGGTTGTTTGGATGGAACGCATCCATGGCATGGATAGGGCTAGAAAGCCGTCTCGATCAGCGCAATGGAACCCTGTGATTCTTGGGTAATGGATTAAGGTCGGCCAGAGCGCTCGCCGACCATGGCGTCGCCTAGGGCGCTGGACCCAAGCAGGAACCGATGCTTGGATCAGTTGGGGCGACGATCAGCGCCGACAATGTCTTGCCTTGCGACGCCCTTCAGAAAGTTGTTTCTGGAATTGCGTTCGATCAAGGCCCAGCGCAAAACCTTGATGCAGTCGTCGCCGCCGCAATCTTCGCCTTCGGCTTTGTCTACATCCATCCGTTCGAGGACGGAAACGGCCGCATTCACCGCTACCTGATCCACCACGTCCTAGCCATGCACCGCTTCAATCGCCGGGAGTGGTGTTTCCCGTCTCGGCCGCGATCCTGGACCAGATCGACGAGTACAGGCGCGTGCTGGAGAGCAATTCGACGCGCCTTCTGCCATTGGTCGAATGGGAACCGACGCCGCAATTCAACGTCCGGGTGCTGAATGACACCGGGGATTTCTACCGATACTTCGATGCAACCCCGCACGCCGAATTTCTTTATGCCTGCCTTCGGCGGACGATCGAACGGCACCTTCCTTACGAAACAGCTTTTCTGCAGCGCTACGATCAATTCCGGCAACAGGTGAATGCCTTATCGACACGCCCAAGCGGCTGATCGATCTGCTCTTCCGTTTCCTTAACCAGAATGGTGGCCCCTATCGAGCCGCGCCTTCGGAAAGGAATTCCCGGCTCTGACCAATGACGAAGCGCGGGCGGCTCGAGGCGATCTATGCGCAGACCAGAAAACGGCAAAGCACGCGGCAGAAGCCTTTCCCTGGGACTGCCGGTCGACCCTTGCGTTAGCGCCGAAACTCGGGACGTCAAGTTCTGGGGCAAACCGGACAAGCCGAAGGTGTGTCGGGAATGCTGCTGCGCCACGGCAGTGATTTCTGCATTATCTATACGCCTATATACGCAGTGCCGGCGTCAGCACCCCAGCGGTCGAAGATACGCGACAAGTCGCGTGCAAGTCATCTTGGGGACGCTGACAACAAGGTACGTGCGCTCAATCGCGTCCACCCTTCACAAAACCGGCTCCGTGGAGTAGTGGGAACGCAGAGAAATCTCCGGTCGCAGCCTTACCCGGTCAAAACAAGGATTCAAACCATGAATGCCCTCGTCATCTGCTCCGGCGGATTGGACTCTGTTTCGCTCGCTCACAAGGTGGCGACCGAGCAGAAACTCATTGGCCTGCTTTCGTTCGATTACGGCCAGAGGCACAAAAAGGAACTCGGCTTTGCCGCTATCTGCGCCAAGCGGCTGGCTGTTCCGCACCAGATCGTCGATATCCGCGATGTTGGCCGGAACCTGAGCGGCTCGGCGCTGACTGATAATGTGGACGTGCCCGACGGGCACTATGCCGAAGACTCCATGAGGATCACGGTGGTGCCGAATAGGAACGCCATCATGCTGGCCATCGCCTTCGGGGTTGGCGCCGCGAAGAAGGCCGATGCGGTGGCCACTGCCGTCCACGGCGGAGATCATTTCATCTATCCCGATTGCCGGCCCGCTTTTATCGACGCCTTTCAGACGATGCAGAACCATGCCCTCGCAGGCTACGCCGATATCCGCCTGTACGCTCCGTATGTGAATATGTCGAAGGCCGACATCGTCAGCGAGGGGGCAAAGTACGCCACACCGTTCGAGGCGACGTGGTCCTGCTACAAGGGCGGTGCACGTCATTGCGGTCGCTGCGGGACATGCGTCGAACGGCGCGAAGCATTCGATCTGGCCGGCATCACCGACCCGACAGATTATGAGGACGCAGACTTCTGGCTCCACGCTATCCAGACAAGGAGCGCGTGATGTTCCGCATTACCAAAGAGTTCCACTTCTCGGCCTCGCATCAGCTCACCTCCTTGCCACCAGATCATCAGTGCGCACGTCTGCACGGCCACAACTACATCGTCGTAGTGGAGCTTTCAGGTGGCGAACTGGACGAACACGGCTTTGTGCGCGACTACCAAGATCTGGCGGCGTTCAAGCACTACATCGATGGGACGTTCGACCATCGGCATCTTAACGACGTGCTGGGGCATGACCATGCCACAGCGGAATGTCTGGCCAGGCACTTCTACGACTGGTGCAAGGTGCGGCTACCCGAAACCTCCGCCGTGCGGGTGAGCGAGACGCCGAAAACCTGGGCGGAATACCGACCATGACTTGCGCGTTGCATCCCGGAATCCGGGTGAGCGAGATTTTTGGGCCGACCATTCAGGGCGAAGGCGTGCTGATCGGCTTGCCGACGGTGTTCGTAAGAACCGGCGGGTGCGATTATCGCTGTTCCTGGTGCGACAGCCTGCATGCGGTGGACCGTCGCTTCCGCCATGATTGGGAGATGATGTCTTCCGACGCGGTTTGGCAAAAGGTCACTGCGCTTTCCGGCGGTCAGCCCGTGATGGTGTCGCTGTCGGGCGGCAATCCGGCCATCCAGCCGCTTGGCCCGCTGATCGACCGCGGGCATGGTGAGGGTTACCGCTTTGCATTGGAAACCCAAGGCTCGGTGCCTAAGCAATGGTTCGCGGATCTCGACGTGCTGGTGCTCAGCCCCAAGCCGCCCTCAAGCGAAATGACGACAGATTGGGCCGCGTTCGACACCTGCGTCGAGGCGGCGCAGGATAAGCCGCGGATGGCGCTCAAGCTCGTCGTCTTCGACGATGATGACTATGCCTATGCCAAGGACGCCGCGGCGCGCTACCCGCAATTGCCCGTCTATCTGCAGCCCGGCAATCACACGCCGCCGCGTCCCGGCAACGAAGACGGGTTCATCGACATGGCCGGTGTGATGAGGCGCATGGAATGGCTGGTTGAAAAAGTGACCCGTGACAGGTGGTTCGAGGCGCGTGTACTGCCGCAGCTTCATGTTCTGCTCTGGGGAAACAAACGGGGCGTCTAGCCGAAGGGGAAGGATTGCCGACGACGAGCAAGACAGACCTCTATAGCAATCTCGCCCAACTGGGCGGCAGCAGCGTCGTTCCGGAAAGCCCCGAAAACACCGTGCTGGAAAAGGCACCGAAATCCGCATGAGGGCTCGCCTTATTGGGGGCGCTTCACCGCTCCTCTGGAGCGTGACTTGCTCTCGATACTACCATGCTTTTCCGCTGGGTTTGTTTGGTTGCCGATCACCGCTGCGGGACGAATGCGCTTGACAAAATAGCGACGGGCCGTTCAATTCGATGCATTCACCAGGGGAGTCCCGGCAAGGGGCTGAGATACTGCTGGCTTTCGCGGCGCAGTGACCCGTTGAACCTGATCCAGTTCATACTGGCGTAGGGACGGTGCAAGCGCTTTGCGGGAGTTTACGCCCGAGGTCCTGTTTCGGCAGGCCGACCAAAGCGTCTTTTCATCCTTCCGGCACAGAACTGGGTCTCCAATGCATGAGCAAAGGAGCCTCACGATGAATGCCCTCACCCCCGCCGTGTCGACGGGACCACTGCCCGCCTCGCGGAAAATCCACAAATCCGGCGTCCTCCACCCGCAGATCAGGGTGCCGATGCGCGAAATCTCCGTTCATCCAACGGCCGGCGAGCCGCCCGTCATCGTCTACGATCCGTCAGGCCCCTATACCGACCCGACAGTCGAAACCAGCATTGAAAAGGGCCTCGCCCGGCTTCGCCATGAATGGATTACCGCGCGCGGCGATGTCGAAGCCTATGACGGCCGCCATGTCCGGCCGGAAGACAATGGATTCGCGGTGGGTGAGCGCCTGACGCCGGAATTTCCCATTCGCAACCGGCCGCTCAAGGCCAAGCAGGGCAAGGCGGTGACCCAGCTTGCCTATGCGCGCGCCGGCATCATCACGCCCGAAATGGAGTTCGTCGCCATCCGCGAGAACCTCGGCCGCGAGGTCCTGCGTGGCAAACTTGAGCGCGACGGCGAGGCCTTCGGCGCCGAGATCCCCGACTTCGTCACACCGGAATTCGTGCGCGACGAGGTGGCGCGCGGGCGGGCGATCATTCCCGCCAACATCAACCACCCGGAGAGCGAACCGATGGTCATCGGCCGCAATTTCCTGGTGAAGATCAACGCCAATATCGGAAACTCGGCGGTCACCTCCTCGATGGCCGAGGAAGTGGAAAAAATGGTCTGGGCGATCCGCTGGGGCGCCGACACGGTGATGGACCTGTCGACCGGCCGCAACATCCACAACATCCGCGACTGGATCGTGCGCAATGCACCGGTGCCGATCGGCACGGTGCCGCTCTATCAGGCGCTCGAAAAGGTCAACGGCATTGCCGAGGATCTGAGCTGGGAGGTCTACCGAGACACGCTGATCGAACAGGCCGAACAGGGCGTCGACTATTTTACCATCCATGCCGGCGTGCGACTGCACTACATCCCGCTGACCGTTGACCGGGTCACGGGTATCGTCTCGCGCGGCGGCTCGATCATGGCCAAATGGTGCCTGCACCATCACCGGGAAAGCTTCCTTTACGAGCATTTCGCGGAAGTCTGTGATATCTGCCGCGCCTATGACGTGTCCTTTTCGCTCGGCGACGGCCTTCGTCCGGGCTCCATCGCCGACGCCAACGACGCTGCGCAATTCGCCGAGCTGGAAACCCTCGGCGAGCTGACAAAGATCGCCTGGGCGAAGGATTGCCAGGTGATGATCGAGGGGCCTGGTCACGTGCCGATGCATAAGATCAAGGCGAACATGGACAAGCAGCTCGCCGTCTGCGGCGAGGCCCCGTTCTATACGCTAGGACCGCTGACGACCGACATCGCGCCGGGTTACGACCACATCACCTCAGGTATCGGTGCTGCCATGATCGGCTGGTTCGGCACCGCCATGCTCTGCTACGTCACACCGAAGGAGCATCTCGGCCTTCCCGATCGCAACGACGTCAAGATTGGCGTGATCACCTACAAGATAGCCGCACACGCCGCCGACCTGGCGAAGGGGCATCCGGCGGTGAAAGTCAGGGATGACGCCCTTTCCCGCGCGCGCTTCGAGTTCCGCTGGGAGGACCAGTTCAACCTGTCGCTCGATCCCGAAACAGCGCGGTCCTTCCACGACCAGACCTTGCCCAAGGAAGCGCACAAGGTGGCGCATTTCTGCTCGATGTGCGGGCCGAAATTCTGCTCGATGCGGATTTCCCACGACATTCGTGCCGAAGCGCAGAAGGAGGGCATGGCGGCGATGGCGGCGAAATACCGCGAGGGCGGCGATCTCTACGTGCCGGCGGACGAGACCGGCACACCGCTGGTGCCGGAGGCGCATGAGCGGTCATGAGGGTGCTGGTCAAAGGGGCCGGCGTCGCCGGCCTCACCGTCGCCTTCGAACTCGCCACGCGCGGCGCGGCGGTGACAGTTGCTGAGACAAGACATGGCCTCGGCGGCAATGCGTCGTGGTTCGCCGGCGGCATGCTGGCGCCATGGTGCGAGCGCGAAAGCGCCGAGCAACCGGTGCTGGATCTCGGAAGCGATGCCGCCGACTGGTGGGAGGCGGCAACGCCCGGGCAGGTGACGCGGGCCGGAACACTGGTCGTGGCCGCGCCGCGCGATGCGGGCGAACTCGACCGGTTCGCCAGCCGCACGTCTGGTCATCGGCGCGTCGATGAGGATGAAATCGCGTTGCTCGAGCCCGACCTCGCCGGCCGCTTCCGCCGCGGACTGCTCTTCTCCGACGAAGCCCATCTCGACCCGCGCCAGGCGATGGCGGCACTTCATGACAGGCTGGCGGCGATGGGAGTCGAATTCCACTTCTGCGCCGATGCCCCGGCTGTTTCCGGGTTCGGTCGTCAAATCGACTGCACGGGAATGTCCGCCGTCGATGGAAGGCTGCGTGGCGTTCGCGGCGAGATGCTGATCCTGCGCACGCCGGACATTTCGCTGTCGCGCCCGGTCCGCCTGCTTCATCCGCGCTTTCCGCTCTATATGGTGCCACGCACCGACCACCGTTTCATGATCGGTGCGACGATGATCGAGAGCCAGTCCACTGGACCTGTCACGGCTCGTTCGACGATGGAGCTTTTGGGCGCGGCCTATGCCCTCCATCCGGCCTTTGGCGAGGCCGAGATCGTTGAAACCGGTGTCGGCGTTCGTCCGGCCTTTCCCGACAACCTGCCCCGCGTCGAAGCGAGCGGAGACACCGTCGCGATCAATGGGCTCTATCGTCACGGTTTTCTCCTCGCCCCCGCCATGGCGCGCCAAGCTGCCGACCTGTTTTTTCAGTCAAGACCGAACCAAGGAACCTACTCATGAAACTGTTGGTCAACGGCAAAGCGCATGAGGTTGCCGCCACCACCCTGGCCGAGCTGCTTGCCGCGCTCGACTATGAGGGCGATTGGCTGGCGACCGCCGTCAACAGCGACCTCGTGCACAAAGCCAGCCGGGCGGAATTCCGGTTGAGCGACGGCGATCGGATCGAAATCCTCTCACCCATGCAGGGAGGCTAGACCATGTTCGAGCTTTATGGAACCGAGCTTCCGTCGCGTCTGCTTCTCGGCACCGCTCAATATCCTTCGCCGACCATCCTTGCCGATGCGGTCAAGGCATCGGGCACGTCGGTGGTGACCGTCTCGCTGCGCCGTGAGATGGCAGGTGGCAGGGCCGGCGAGAAATTCTGGTCGTTGATCCGCTCGCTGGGCGTCAGAATCCTGCCCAATACTGCTGGCTGTCATTCCGTCAAGGAAGCGGTGACCACTGCGAAAATGGCGCGCGACGTCTTCGGCACGAGCTGGATCAAGCTCGAAGTGATCGGCAACCACGACACGCTGCAACCGGACGTGTTCGGCCTCGTCGAAGCCGCCCGCATCCTGTGCGAGGACGGTTTTGATGTATTCCCCTATACCACCGACGACCTTGTCGTCGCCGAGCGGCTGCTGGAGGGGGGCTGCAAGGTCTTGATGCCGTGGTGCGCACCGATCGGTTCCGCCCTCGGGCCGGTCAACGTGATGGCACTGCGTTCGATGCGCGGCCATCTCCCTGGCGTCCCGCTGATCGTGGATGCGGGGCTCGGACGGCCGTCGCACGCGGCCACCGTCATGGAACTCGGCTTTGACGCCGTGCTCCTGAATACGGCGGTCGCCAAGGCGGCCGATCCGGTCGGCATGGCCCGTGCGTTCGGCAAGGCGGTCGCCGCCGGTCGCGAAGCCTTCATTTCGGGAATGCTTGAACCGCGTGACGTCGCCGTGCCATCGACACCGACATTCGGCAGGGCAGTTTTTTCATGAAGCTCGATCCCTTCTATCTGATCGTCGAAAGTGCAGCCTGGATCGATCGGCTGGTGCCGCTCGGCGTCAAGCTGGTGCAGCTTCGCATCAAGACCATGGGCGAAGCCGGATTGCGCGCTGAGATCCGCACAGCGAAGGCCTTGTGCGCTCGATACGGGTGCCAGCTCATCATCAATGATTACTGGCAACTGGCCATCGAGGAAGGCTGCGACTTCGTTCATCTCGGTCAGGAGGATATGCAAACCGCCGACCGTTCGCGGATTCGGCTAGCCGGCGTGAGGCTCGGACTGAGCACGCATGATGGTGTCGAACTGGACACGGCGATGGCCGCCGAGCCTGACTATATCGCGCTTGGGCCCATCTACCCGACCATCCTGAAGACGATGAAATGGGCGCCGCAGGGGCTCGAACGGATCAGAGAGTGGAAGCATCGGGTAGCGCCAATCCCATTGGTCGCCATTGGCGGTCTCAACCCTGACAGGCTCGACGGAGTTTTCGCGGCTGACGCCGACAGCGCGGCGGTGGTCACCGACATCACGCTGAATGCCGATCCCGAAGGGCGCACACGAGAATGGATCGAAAAGACGGAGCGATGGCGCTGAGGCGAGAACCGCATGTGCTTGTCGTTGGCGGGTCGGACTCCAGCGGTGGAGCTGGAATTGCCCGCGATATAGAAACGGTTTCCGCCTTCGGGCTGCGCAGTTGTCTTGCCATCACCGCCGTGACAGTCCAGACGCACTCGGCTGTCGAGCACGTCAAGCTTGTGCCGTCGGAGCTTGTCGCCGCTCAGATGCGCGCCGCGTTCGCTGCCAACGCTGTCGCGGCCGTCAAGATAGGCATGATTGGGACATCGGCGGCTGTTGAGGCAGTCGGCGCTGTTTTGGTCAACCGCCAAGTGCCTGTGGTACTCGACCCGGTCCTGGCCTCTACCTCGGGACGCAATCTGCTGGCGGACGATGCCATTAATATGCTGCGCCACGATCTGATGCCGATCTGCCGGCTTGTAACGCCTAACCTGGTCGAGCTGGCTGCGTTTACCGGCTCGTCACCGGCCGCGGACGAAGAAGGGGCTTGTCGTCAGGCTGAAGAGCTATCGAGGACGGTGAGGACCGCCGTACTCGTCAAGGGCGGCCATGCACAAGGAACCCGTTGCGTCGACGTGCTTTTGCAGCCGAACCAACCTGCAGTTCGGTTCGAGGCGCCCCGCTTGCCGCGTGGGATGCGCGGAACGGGTTGCATGATGGCCAGCGCAGTCGCCGCCTCGCTTGCTCTTGGAGCGTCGCTGGAAGCGAGCGTGCGCCAAGCCAAGCAACATGTTTTCGATGCGCTTGCCGGATCGAAGGACATCGGGCCGATAAGCTGATCGGGCCGAACGTATCCAACGCTCCGATCAAGTCTGGCAGGCGATCGTGGGTCTACTTCTTAGGACATGAAGGCCCTATCCGAGGGGTGAAAATGCGGCATACACGGTCGCTTTCGCCCATGAACAACACGCCGCTTTGAGAAGGAGCCGCATGCCTCTGTGCCAACAGGTTGATGGGTCATCCGAAACCCGCACCTAGTCGTCGCTAGCGACCGCATGCCGCTTGGCACGTTGTTGGGTGAGCGAACGTTCGAACCTGGGTTAGCCAACTCGAGCCATAATTGCGGATTGAATCGCCGTTGCGGTATATAGGGAAGCATCTAACGACAGATTCCCAAACGCCGGTTGACAAAGGAGGTAGTTTGCACCTGCCGCTTCCAGCTGATCAAGAAGAGCTTGTCCCGCAGAAGCTGCCGTTCCTACTACACACAATTCCTTCTCGATTGCTGCATCGAAGGTCAGCGGCAGGTTTGGTGGAGTCGGCATGCCATTGAGATCATAAAGGAATTTAAAGCTCTTTAGCCACCGTTCGTAAGCAGATGCGGCGAGTGAACGTGCATCTGTTTCAGAACGCCCAATCACGACCATGCGGAGCAATCCAAGAAATGGCGTTTGGTCGTCCGCCTCACTGGTGTGCTCTCGACCGGCGCGGAAGGCATCAGTGATTCTTCGAACGGAAGAGGAAGGTCCCACGCACGCGATGTTCACGCCATTCGCAGCGGCCCAGACTGCCGATTCCGGTCGATTGGTGGCGATCCAAGTCGGCGGATGTGGACGCTGATGAGTTCTTAGCGTCAGCGGAACGCTGTTCAACTCAAAATGGCGACCTTGATAGGATAGCGTGCCGCCCTTCAGCGCATTGATAAGAATTTCGCTGGCTTCCGCATAGTGGTTTGGCGCCGCGTCCGAGCCAATCCCGAAGTAACCCAATTCGATCGGGAGCGAGCCGCGCCCTATCCCAAGTTCGAGCCTGCCACCGCTCAATTGGTCCAGCATACAGATCTCTTCGAACGCACGTAGCGGATGATAGAGGGCAAGCAGCATTACCAACGGGCCGACACGAAGGCGCCGGGTTCGCTGGGCTACGCTCGACAAGAACAGATTCGGTGAGGGACCTCTCCCATGTGGGGTACAATGGTGCTCTGCGAGATGATATGCATAGAACCCAAGGTGATCGCACGCCTCCGCTAACATCAGGCGATCTTCGTACTGTCGGGCGATATCGGGGCCGTCCTCGTCCAGATGATCGAAGATGCCGACAGCTAGGCCTGAAGGAAAGGCCTTATCCATGATATTGTCTCCATTTTTGACGCAACAAGTCCGGTTGCTTGCGTATTCCAAGCAATTTAAAGATTTCTCGCCGTGTAATCGCTCGGATTATTGCCTGCGAAATGCTAAAGCAGAGCCTTAGCAACCTAATGCGGGGGTGTTGACATATTCAATATTCTGATAATACGACTAGCGGCACGAAGAAATGCATCCATTTGCTCTTTTGTACCGATGCTGACGCGGATGTAATTTTCCAAACCTTTATCTGGAAAGACGGCAACAAGTATTTTTTGCCTTGCGAAGGCTGATTGCCACCATGAGCCGTCCTGTCCCGTTGGCACGCGGGCAAGCAAGAAGTTTGCGTGGGAAGGGATTACGGAAAATCCAAGTTGCGACAGCGCGAGCATCACTCGCCGTCGTTCATGCCTGATGTGTCTGTGGTTGTCTGCATAGGCGGCGCGGTGCGCAAGGACGCTGATACCAACCGCCTGCCCGATCACATTCATGTTGAAGACGTTCTGGATGTTGCGTAGCCTGCCGATAATTTCAGGGTGACCGAAACCGAAACCGACGCGAATGCCGGCGGCAGCATAGCTTTTCGAAAATGTCCTTAAGACCAGAAGGTTCGAATAGCGATTGATGAGGCGTAGACCATTCTCGGGTGCAAAGTCGACGTAGGCCTCATCCAGCACGATCAAGCGGTCCGATTTCGCTATCAGGCGTTCGATATCGGCCACCGGAACGAACGTTCCAGTCGGATTGTTCGGATTGGCTAGCAGAATGAACTTGGCGTCCTTTGCAGGACCGAAGAGCAATTGCTCCATCGGCAAGGAATGATCTTCGCTAAATTCGATTTCGACAAATTGAGCACCCTGCAACGTTGCAAGTTTGCGGTTGAACGAAAAGCCTGGCGACATCATCGCCACGCTATCCCCCGGGGTAAGGAATGCTCTGTAGACAAGTCCAAGCAGTTCAGACGATCCGTTGCCGGCGATCACCTGATCCATGGAGACGCTGTAGGCATTCGCGGCTGCTTCCCTCAAGCTGATGTTATCGTCTTCTGGATACAGATACTGCCGTTCGAGAGCTGCAATCGCACTTTGCATTATGATTGCCGGAAGCGGGAAGGGGTTCTCATTCGTGTTTAGTTTTACCCAACTTGAATCCGGCGCTGGTGTATCGGATGGCAGAGCATCTAACTGTCTCGCCACCTGCGAAAGAGACGACAGCACACTCTGAAGTTTTACATCGGACATGTTTTTCTCCGTTTCAGTCGCAGAGGGAATCCGGATGAACTGATGGTCTGGAGCACATGGCCGACCAACAGTGCATTCACACCGCCATTGTCAGCACATTGACCCCGCGAGGTCGGGCGGGCTGTCCTCCCGGGTCGGATTGGCCCGACGCTCAGTCCGCATCCACTCGTCATCGGGCCAAGGCTCCGCCAGCCACCAACGCTTGATTTGTCCCTGATATTTGCCTCGGTCAGCCTTTCAAGGACGCTTGATCTGATGCCGTATTTCCTCAGCGTGTATCCAATCTGGCGCGGCGTCAGTCCAAGGAGGCGCCGCCTTTGTCTGCACCGAGCCATCTCTTCACGGCCGCGATGACACGCTCGCGATTTGACATACTCGTACCTTTAAAGAGGCTGCGCTGGGAGGCGCCAGCGGTGCCTGGTCGCTGACGACGGACGGGACCGTAGCGGCGGCCCAAGGAGCAGCCTCAGTCGGCCGCGTGGCCGGCCTGTCTGGCATCATCGGCCCAGTTGCGGCACCTTGTTGCCCGGTCCGCTCTTCCACGGCGCCGCGAAAAAACACTGTCCGTGGCATTCTGCCGATTGACGCTCCCGCTGCCAGGAAGATGCGATGCAGCTTCACTGTCTGCCCAACCAGATTGGCGATTGTGGTGAGGAGGCGCAGGTCGTAATCGAGGAGGGAACTTGATTTGTTGTCCAAGATGCGGTCGATGGTCGGCGTGCCCACGACGTTCGCATCGACGCGAACGGGTACGCCGATGAACGAGACTTTCATGCTGTCGGACGCCCCGAGCACGTCCTTGTCGGCGGCGTTGAAAGCCGGGTCCACCGCTTGGTTGCGGATTTTGACTGGTCACGGGCAAGCGCGAAAAACGCCTTAGCCGTAAGTCGGGACGCTGCAACGTGGTCGAGTGCACAGCGGTGCGATGCCTTGCCATGGAGTTTCCTTTCATGAATCGCGACCGTCGACTGGCTTCTGCACGCCGCAACCGCACGTTGATTCACGAGACGGGAATGGGGCGGGAGAGTCAATCGAGCTTTCTTTCATTCGCGAAAGGAAACTCTGCGCTCATGATAGAATTCCATCAGTTTCATATAGCTCCGGTAGATGATATCGAACGGCAGAATGTCTGCCCCGGCGTCGCCGCGGTGCCGGTGCTGATGGCCCGGGCCATCAGCCTAATCAGCTCCTGGCAAAGCTGGGCGCAGTGGCGTGGCGACCGCCATCGCGACGATGCCATCTACGAGGGCCGACTGCGACTCCGGCGTGATTTCATTCACAATCGCGACAGCGTCTTGAGCTTTGCGCACCTCGCGGAGCTCCTGATGGCCCCCTGCCCCCGCCGACCATACAGAAGCCGACGAGCTCAGGTTGCCGTGCATGAGATCCAGCGTGGTCTCGTGTGTGATCTGCCGCTTCTCGAGGGTCACGAGCGTATCGAGCACCTCCAAACTCGGCGCGTTGTCACGGAAATAGGAGCGAAAGCCGATTTCGCGGAGCTCGTGCCCCTGCAAGCGGTGGCTGCCGACGAAGACCGCCCCTTGCCGGGCCGTTTTGCGACCGTGGAAAACATCCAAGCGGCGGCCCCCCGACCTCGTCCCGCCATAGGAGGAAACGGCACCGCGACCTTGATGCAGTGTCATGGATGGATGGGGCATTATTCGGGAACCGAACCAATCCACAGAAATATTTTGTTGGTATTTTTGTTGGTCCGCGCTCCTATTGCTCCATGCCGAGGCGATTGAAAACGAACTCAAATTTTCTCTACTTGGATTCCGCCTCGGATGAGGCGAAGGCATTCATGGCCATAGGCGAGAGTTTTGCCAAGCATGAGACCGTGAAGCATTCCAGCCACGAATATCTTCGCGACACGGTCCACGTCAATTAGGTGGAGGGTTTCAATTCCCGCGTGCGGCGGACGATCGCCGGCGTCTTTCACCATATCAGCCCGCAACATGCCGACCTGTATTTCCATGAAATCGGCTTCCGCTGGTCTCAGCGCGTCGTGTCTGGAAGCGCCATTCGGAAAACTCGGCATGGCCGGGAAATCATGCGAAGGCTCTGGTCACGGGTGCCGCCAGCGCTGCAACTGCCGACTGTCTTTTGCGCCGCCACGGGACGTCAGATGCGGCGAAGCCCCGATGGTGGCATCACTATCAAATCGGCCGTAGCTGTCTTTGGTTGATAAAGGCCGGGGTAAGGATGAATGAACGCAGCAATGTAGACAGGCTCGTTTTTGGAAGAGACCTCTAAGTCGAGGGCGAATACCTTGTCGCTAGTCTAGGAAGGGGTCTGCGCCGGCGCGCGACGGCGCCTGTCGGGCTTCTCCGCGGTCCTCTCCAATATCATGAGCAATGCGCCGGCCGTGCTGGCGCCCAGGCCCTTCATACCGGTCTGGAAACCCGGATGTGCCTGGCCTGATTGTCGCCATGAGTTCCACGCTGGTCGACAACTTTACGCTGCTCGGCTAGGTCGCCAGACTGATCTTCCCCGAGCAGGCGCAGATCGCTGGCACAGATCTCAGTTTTGGGCGTTTTCTTCAAGGCCGGACTGCCGCTGAAGCTGATCACGCTCCATAACGGTTCGGTTGCTATGCGCAAGGCCTCGGTCGTGCTCCTATATTCCACGGAGAATTACTCATGGCTGCTTACGCAACGTTTCTTAACACCGATTTTAATAGCGCAAAAGGATTTCCGACGTAATGCTGCAGTGCAACAGAACGGTCTTTGAGCGTGCCGTTTATGCACTGTCACCAGGAGATCCGAATGCTCGAACAGACCCCAGACAAACCGCACGAGCCTTTGGCGCAACAGACCCTTCCCGCTGAGAAGTTCCGCAAGTCGCGGTCGCTGCGATTAATGTTCGCGATCGTCCTCTTGGGCGGTAGCTCTTTTGCCATCTATGCCTACAGCAGCGCTCGCCCTTCGGACGCCGTCGCGCTCGCAACTGTCGCACCGGCGCCTCCCATTGTGGTCAAGGCAGCGCAGGCGCAACTTGGGAACGTTCCGATCTGGGCCACAGGGCTCGGAACCGTGCAACCCTTCAACAGCGTGACAGTCAAGCCTCGCGCCAATGGGCAGATCAACGATATCGTCTTCACTGAAGGCCAGATGGTGCATGCGCACGATGTGCTCGCCCGCCTGGACCCGAAACCCTTCCTTGGACCTCTGCATCAGGCCGAAGCGACGCTGGCCAAGGATCAGGCACAACTCACCAATGCTCAAGCTGATCTGCAACGCGTTTCGAGCCTTGCCCAGAAAGGCTTTGCCACGGGCCAGGTCCTCGATACGCAAAAGGCGCAGATCGCCCAGACGGAGGCGACGATTTTGGCGGACAAAGCCGCCATCGAGAACGCGCAGACCCAGATAGACTACACCACCATCACCTCGCCGATCGACGGCGTGGCGGGCATACGGATGATCGATGCGGGCAACATGATCACTTCGACCGATCTGGGGATTGTGACAATCAATCAGCTCGAGCCGATTTCGGTCGTGTTTACCGTGCCGGCGGACGCCGTCGCTGACTGGCCGGTCGGAACGCCAGCGTCCGCGATTTCCGTCACCGCCCTAGCGGCCAACGATAGCAGGATGCTCGACACGGGAACTTTGAGCCTCGTCGACAATCATATCGATCCCGCGACGGCTACCATCAAATTGAAGGCGACTTTCCCGAACAAGGACCATCAACTGAAGCCGGGGCAGTTCGTCAGTGCCCTGTTCCAGAGCGTGCTCCTGTCCGAGGCGACTTCGGTTCCATCAAGTGCCGTTCAGCAGTCGGCCAACGGCACTTACGTCTATCTGGTCAAGCCGGAGGACTCGACACTGGTCCAGCGCAAGGTGACGGTCAAACGCGTAGCCGGCGACGTCACCGTGATTGCTTCGGGCTTGAATGCCGGCGATACGGTCGTCACCGAGGGGCAATACAGCCTGAAGCCCGGGATGAAAGTGTCGACGCAGAGCGCCGGATCGCAGGACGCGGCAGGCGAAGCTTTGGGCCATCGAAGGGATCGAGTGTGAGCGTCTCCAACATATTCGTCCAGCGTCCAATTGCGACCGGGCTGCTGACGCTCGGCATCGTGCTCGTGGGCATGGTTGCGTACATGCTTCTGCCGATCTCGTCGCTGCCTCAGGTCGATTTTCCGACCATCGCTGTAGAGTCCACGTTGCCCGGCGCCAACGCGGAAACGATGGCGAGCACGGTAGCGAGCCCGCTCGAACAGCAATTCTCGACCATACCCGGCCTAGCCCAGATGACGTCGACGAGTACGCTCGGCAAAACCGACATGACGCTGCAGTTCGATCTCAGCCGCAATATCGACAGCGCGGCCCAGGACGTTCAGGCGGCGATCAACGCGGCGAGCGGCTCATTGCCAAAGGCAATGCAAAGTCCGCCCACCTACCACAAGGTCAATCCGGCACTGTTCACCGTGATCTCCATCGTGCTGCAGTCGGACACGATCCCCCTCCCGCTGGTCATGGATGCGGCGTCTAATATGGTTGCCCAGACCTTGTCCCAGATTCCGGGAGCCGGCTTCGTGGACATGCCCGGTTCTTCGAAATCGGCCATCCGAATCCAGCTCGATCCCATGAAGCTGGCCAGCCTCGGGATGAGCCTCGAAGACGTTCGGTCCGCGCTGGTAGTGGGGACGACCAACGGACCCAAGGGCACTCTCGAAGGCGCGCAGCGCTCGGTCACGCTTGACGCCAATAACCAACTCCTCACCTCGGCGGACGCGAGCGCGGCAATCATCGCCTACCGCAACGGATCTCCGATAAGGATCAGCGATATCGGACGCGCGATCGACAGCGTCGAAAACACGACGTTGGGTGCATGGTACAATAATCGGAAGGCTGTCCTCATAGACGTTCATCTGCAGTCGGGCGCTAACGCGGTTGACGTCGTGAATGGCGTCAAGGCCGCCCTGCCAGGACTGCGGTTGCGCCTCCCTCCCTCCGTCCAGATCATGACGGCGGGTGACTCTACGGTTGCCGTTCGCGCAGCCGTGGCCGACGTCCAGTTCACACTCATGATTACGATCGGGTTGGTTGTCCTCACGATCTTCCTATTCCTCAAGAGCATGAGCGCGACCATCATTCCGGCCGTCACGATTCCCGTTTCCCTGATCGGCACATTTGGCGTGATGTATTTGTTGGGTTACTCGCTGGACAACATTTCGCTGATGGGACTCACGATCGCCGTAGGGTTTGTCGTCGACGATGCGATCGTCGTGATCGAGAACATCGTCCGGCACATCGAGGGCGGCGAATCCCCTCTTGAGGCCACCTTGAAGGGGGCGAGCGAGATCGGCTTTACGGTCGTTTCCATGACCGCATCGCTGATCGCGGTCTTTATCCCGCTGCTTCTGATGAGCAGCATGGTCGGCCGGCTGTTCCGGGAGTTCTCCGTCACCATAGCGGTAGCGCTCATCATTTCGGCGCTCGTTTCGCTCACCCTTACGCCTATGATGTGCGCCCTGATGATCAAAGGCCATGGTCACGAAGCCAAGCCCAACCGCTTATCCAGCCTGCTCGAGCGCGGCTTCGACTTCATCCAGCGGGGTTATAGCCGTTCGCTCCGCGTCGTGGTCGGACATCCAAGGCTTGTTCTCCTCTGCTTTTTCGCAACGCTGGCTGTAACGGCGGAGTTGTTCCTAGCGATCCCGAAGGGCTTCTTCCCACAACAGGACCTCGGGCTGATTTCCGGGTCCACGCAGGCCGCGCAGGATATCTCCTTCCAAGCGATGGCAGCCAAGCAGCAGGCCGTTGTCGATCTCATCCTGAAAGATCCGGCGGTCGACACGGTCCGGTCCACCCTCGGCGGCTCCGGGCGCATGAACTCCGGCAACTTGCAGATCGTCCTCAAGCCGCTGTCGGAACGATCCGTGTCCGCGGATCAGGTGATTGCACGCCTCCGCAAGGAAACGGCCGGTGTGTCCGGCGTCAGCGTGGGCATGCAGGCTGTACAGGGCATCAACGTGGGCGCACGCGGCTCCCAGACGCAGTTCCAGTACACCTTGCAGGACCCCAACCTGCCCGAACTGTACAGATGGGCCGACACGATGACCGCCGAATTGCGCAAGCTTCCTCAGGTCCGAGACGTTGCGAATGACCTGCAAGCCGCGGCGCCGCATGCCAGCATCGCTGTCGACAGGGACACGGCATCACGCCTCGGCATCACGCCGCAGGCGATCGACGACACACTCTACGACGCATTCGGTCAGCGGCAGGTCACGACGATCTTCACCCAAGCCGACCAGCACAAAATCGTCATGGAGATCGATCCGAAATACCGAGTCGATGCAGGCGCGCTTGATGCGATCTATGTCGGAAGCAATTCGGGCAAGCAGGTTCCGCTCAGCGCTTTCGCCAAGGTCAGTAGCTCCGTGGCGCCGCTGACGATCAACCATCAGGGCTTGTTCCCTTCCGTAACGCTGAGTTTCAATCTCGCGCCCAACGTGGCCCTCGGGGACGCGGTTACGGCGGTCGAAGCCATGCAGGCACGGATTCGCATGTCCGCGACGGTGCAGACCGGGTTCCAGGGCACCGCACAGGCCTTCCAGGCCTCGCTCAGCACGCAGCCGATGCTAATCGTGGCAGCCCTGATCGCCGTGTACATCGTTCTCGGCATGCTTTACGAGAGCGTGATCCACCCGATAACCATTCTGTCGACCTTGCCTTCAGCGGGAGTGGGCGCCCTCGCGACGCTTATGCTTGTTGGTGGTCAGCTTGATGTCATGGGGCTTGTCGGCATCATCCTGCTCATCGGCATCGTCAAGAAGAATGCGATTATGATGATCGACTTTGCATTGTCAGCCGAGCGGGACCGCGGCTTGCCGCCAAAGGAAGCCATTATCCAAGCCTGCATCTTGCGGTTCCGGCCCATCACAATGACCACGCTCTGTGCGCTGTTGGGCGCGCTGCCGCTCGCTTTAGGTACTGGCGTCGGTTCGGAACTCAGACGCCCGCTCGGCATCGCGATCGTGGGCGGACTCTGCGTGTCGCAGCTGCTGACGCTGTACACCACGCCGGTCATCTACCTCTACATGCAGCAGTTTGCAGGCTTGATGATGGGCGTCAAGTATCGGATCATCGGGCGTCGGCCCGCGCTCCCCGCAGTCCCGGCAGAATAGGTTGGGGAGCGGCCGTGCTTGGCCCGCTGACGCCCGCCGGGGTGCAGCAACAACGTGGCCAATGGGAGAGGACAACACGCTGTGATTAAGGTCCTGGTCGTCGAAGACGATGCAGATACGGCCGATGAGATCGTCGACGAATTCTGTGCGGCGGGGTTCGAAGTCGAGCGCGCCGCGACCGGGCCGGACGGGTTGACTAAAGCCAAAACCCAGGCCTTTGACGTGATCACGCTCGATCGCCTACTGCCTGGCCTAGACGGTCTGAGCCTTCTCGAAAACTTGCGCGGAGGCGGCGTGGATACGCCGGTTATGGTCCTCAGTGCACTGTCCAGTGTTGACGAGCGCATAAGAGGATTGCGGGCGGGCGGGGACGACTACCTCGTGAAACCGTTCTCGCTGGCTGAACTGCGGACGCGCATCGAGGTGCTGGCGCGCCGCACTCCCGATCAGCGAGCCACGGTCCTGCGGCTCGCCGACCTGGAACTTGACCTTTTGACCCGCACGGTACGACGCGGTACCCGCATCGTCGAACTCGTACCGCGCGAGATCACCCTGCTCGAATATCTGCTTCGGCATGCCGAGCAAGTCGTCACGCGAGGGATGCTTTTCGAGCATGTCTGGCACTATCGCTTCGATCCAGGAACGAACCTCGTCGACGTTCATATCGGCCGGTTGCGCCGTAAGATCGATCTGGCAGATGAGTTGCCGCTGATCCATACGATTCGTGGTCGGGGGTTTGTCCTTCGTGCACAGGACTAGGATCTTCCAAACGGCCAGCTTCCGCCGCACGATCGGCGCGGCGGGGATCCTTGCCCTCGCGCTTCTGCTGATGGCTGGGTTTTTCTACAGGGAGACAGTTGGCTATCTCACCAAACAGATCGACGATTCGCTGATCGGCGATGCGCGTTCTTTCGCACGGGATGATCCGGCATCCCTTCCAGCCCGCATCGAGAAAGCATTGGCTATCGACAAGCGGCAGGAAAAGGCCTTCGGCATCTTCTCAGCCGATCGCACGCGGCTCGCCGGTAACATCGCAATACTGCCATCAACATTGCCGGAGCTCGATATCCCGACAACTCTGGTGCTATCCCTGGACAACGGTGCGGAGAAGCGATCGGAGAGCGTACGCGGCGTCGCGACCATCCTCACCAATGGCAGCATACTTTTACTGGGGCGTGCAACGGCATCGCTGGACGAAATAAAAGAAATCGTCGCTAGGGCCATGGCGCTCGCAATCATCCCTGCGATCGCGCTTTCGTTGATCGGCGGGCTGGTGATGAGCCGGGCGATGTTACGGCGCGTCGAGGCTGTGCGCCGAGCCTGTAGTTCCATCATGGAGGGCCATTTCGACCGAAGATTGCCGGTTCATAAGCGCCAAGACGAATTCGACAAGCTGTCGGTGATCGTCAACACGATGCTGGACGAGATCGAGCGGCTCATAGCGGAAGTGAAAGGGGTCGGCGATTCCATTGCCCATGACCTCCGAACGCCGCTGACGCGCTTGCGCGCACGCCTTGAGCGCAGTTTGCGTGCAATTTCGGGTGATGCACCTGTCAAGGCTGCGATGCAGAAGTCCTTGGCGGACATCGACCAGCTGCTGGCGACGATCGCTGCCCTGATGCGGATTGCCGAGGTGGAGCAGAGCCGCCGCCGTGAGAATTTTTCACGTGTCGATCTCGGCGACATCGTGACCGCGTTGGCTGAATTCTATGGGCCGATCGCAGAAGAAGGCGGCCTCGATTTCGCAGTCGTTTGCCAGCCGGCGGTGCCGATAGACGCTGATGGCGACTTGCTGTTCGAGGCGTTAGCTAATCTCGTCGACAACGCAATAAAATTCACCCCGCCGGGCGGGCGGGTCGGGCTAGAGCTTGTTGGCACGCCGACAGCAGCGGTCGTGCGGGTTTGGGATACGGGACCCGGCATTCCCTTCGAGGAGCGGGGCAACGTGCTCCGGCGCTTCTATCGCCTCGACCGCAGCCGCCATGATCCGGGATATGGGCTCGGATTGAGCCTTGTCGCAGCCATAGCGCGGCTGCATCAATTTTCATTAAGCCTTCGCGATCACGAGGGCGGCGGACTGAGTGCTGAACTATCCTGTCCGGCGGCCAGAGTGAGTAATAGGCTTTGATAAAAAGGGCGATGTGATGGTGACGTCAAGTCCGGGCTTTTAGAGCCTCACTTTCGGCAGAGTCGGCGTAGTGCGGCCATGGACATCCCGGCGTCTCCTGGGACCGTGTTGACGTGAATTTCGGTCGGCACGAAGGGTGCGTTTACCATCCGCTTCATTGGGCTCTCGCACCACCAATGCGCATGCGACAATCGCGCCCTCCGCCAACGACGGCGCTCCCCAGCCGTAGGGAATCGCTCTGTTGTCTGAGGGGATCAAACGCGCTTTGACCTATTTCGGCTTTCCGTCCAACAGCCATGCGCGACACTCCACGCAGCAGGTCGTAACCAGCATAATATCACAGCGAATGGAACGCCAACGCGCAATTTTCCTTCCGAAAATCCTGGATCGACGCAGGCAGTAATCCCGTTCGCCGCCGCTATCCCCTTGTGCACTCGCCGAGCGTGTTTACTGTAATCGGTTCCAGGTCTGAGGAAGGCTATTGCACGAGGTGCCGGAACGCAGCCACCACATCCTCATAGACCTTGCGCTTGAACGGCACGATCAGGCCCGGCAGATCCTGCATAGGCCGCCATGCCCATCTGTCGAATTCGGCCGTATGCCCCCGCCAGGAGGTGGATTGATCTCGATTTCGCTGACATTACCATGGAAGCGGTAGGCGAACCATTTTTGCGTCTGGCCGCGATAACGTCCCTTCAGCGCCGATGAATTCGTCCGGCAAATCATAGTTAATCCAACCCGGCGCCTCGGCTAACAGCGAGACGCTGCGCGCAGCGGCTCCTCGCCCTTGTCGATGCCGCCTTGCGGCATCTGCCACAGTTGCGTTGCACCGGCATATTCATTGTCCTGTTCTGCATTGCGGCGCCCGACCAGACCAGGCCGTCGATACTGAGGATCATCAACCCGACACAGGGACGATAAGGCAGCGTATCGCGATCGACGCGAAGGGACGGCGTGTCGTCAGTCCATGTGCCGCTGCTTCTTGCGGCTGTTGGCTTGCGAGAACAGCCTCCCCATCAACTTGATAAACATCGTCACGGAATCATCGGTAAGCTTCTGGCCGAGTTTGATGACCTGCGCCACGATCAGAGCGTGCTGACGGCTGGCGTTGAAGTCGTTGGCCAGCCATGCTGGCGTGGCATTGCCTTCGTATATCATCTGATCCCAACGTCCCGAAGAAATGCGGACATGTAACGCGGGGTCGATCTCCAGCGTCGGCAGAAACGTGATCCGCTCGGTCAGTCCACCAGGTTTGACGCTCCAGGAGGCGCTTCTGACGCTCATCTCAACCAATGAAAGCGCGTTTGACTGATCGTCGGGTCGACCTCCAAACACACGTCCAACGATGCAAGCCGATCAGCTGGTATCGCTTCGATCAGTGGCCCCTCTGCCCGTCGCCGGGCAATGGCCCGCGCCGCGATCCCCATCCGCTCAATGATGTTGGCTGCCGGGAGCAGCGAATTTCGATTGCGGAACTCGGCTGCGATGACCCCAGCTATCGAAGCACCCGCGTCTGTTGTTGAGGCTTTCTCGATTGCCGACAGCAATGCGGCACGCCGATCTTCGGCTGTTGCGTTTCGCTTCTGCAAATGACCCAGGAGGTGAGCAAGGTGATTGCTGCGGGTTTCCTCACGACGAGCATACAACCTGAACATGCAAAGTTGGATCGCAAAGCCGAGCTGATTGTGTTCACGGCGCCGTAGCTGGATTTCCATCCAATCGGCCGGCGAAGGAGAATAGTGGAGGGTCAGACTGGCTTCACCGGAATGTCGAATAGCGCTTTTCGCTCGTGTTCTTTGAGAAGCGCTCGTCGGGCCACTTTCCACTCCACTCCAGAACGGTCGTGGCAAAGCCTCTGTCCAAAGCGGCGTAACGGTACAAGACGCAAATGGCGTGTCGACAGCGAACATCCGGGCGTTCACTCTCCGTTCGACCTTAGCGCGTTGTTTAGCGTACTTTCAACGTAATGCCCTCGTTTAGACTCGGAGCTGATCCTTCCCGGTCTATCACCAGGATTTGGCTCGCGACCCGGCACCGGCGGTTCGTCTTTGTGCCGCGAATCCTCCTGTGTCATCCAGGCCGCATCAACTCGGCCATCAGGCGTCTCACGACTTATGCATGCGATTCCCACTTTTTATTAGCATTCGGCGCGAACCCGTACGCTGCGCTAAACCTGCGAAAGAACCCTTGATTGTTGCCGCTAAAGCTTATTGTCCTCTTGAGCGTTCTCTGCTTCTCGTGGAAGACGCTAAATCCGCTCGTGCGTTATTGCCGGCCAGCAAAGGCTGAGGGTCGGCGGTGAGGGTGTCGAGGGGCGGCGGGCGTTCCCCTTCACTCAATGGTGCCGCCGGCGCCTGGATGATTTCCACGACGCCGCCCCCGCGATCGTAGCCGTTGTTATGATCATCGTGCATGCGCTGCGGTGTTGGGGACATGCTGATGGCTGTGCCGGAAGCACCGGAGACACGTGAACCCTCGGCAGCGGGCAGAGCGGCTTCTCTGTCGCTGCACAGGAAAGCGTAGAGTTCCTTCACGCAAATGCGGGCGTCCTTCTTGTCTTTTTGAAAGGGCGGGACGAGGGGCAACCTGATATCGGCCTTTTGGTAGGACGGACTGCGCTCTTCGTACAGCTGGTCAACCTTCTGCTCGATGTCGGCGCCTTGCAGCAGCGGCCGGCTGGTGTCCTTCTTGAGGCGCCTGCGGAGCTCTTTCAGATCGGTGTCGAGCCAGATCGACCTCGCCTTGTTAAGAATCAGGGCTTGATTGGACTCCTTGCCAAAGCAGCCTCCGCCGCTTGCGATGACGATGGACCCTCTCTCCAACTGCTTGGCGAGCTCTTTGGTCTCCAGGTCCCTGAAGTGCGCCTCGCCGCGGTTAGGGTCGGCGAACATCTCCATCAGATTGCCGTGCTCGGCGACGATACGCTTATCGATGTCGACAAACTCTACCCCCAACTCCTTGGCAAGCTGAGCGCCGATGGTCGACTTGCCGCTCGCCGGCATGCCGACGAGCACGACCGGCCGCGTACCGAGGGCCGCGAGGATCTCGCCGGCTTGCGGCGAGCGAGCGACCGCAATCTGTTGTCTTGCGACGGTGGGCGACCTGGAGGTCCCTGCCGCCCTCGACCTGCTTTCTCCTGACGAGCCCCAGTGTAATATCTCCCAGGCACCACGGGGAATGGGGACCTCCTCGCATTCGCTCTGCGCGCGCTGCGCGAGCTCGGCCTGGTAACTGGCCGGCGTATGGAACTCGACCTCGAAGCGATAGTCCTGCGCGGTTCTGAAGGCAGTGTGAACGCCCCGTAACCTCGGCGTGTCCTTCCTGATGAACCAGTTGGTGGTCTCGACCTCGCTGCAGTCCCGCTCCTCGAAGGCCAGTGCCGCCTTCCTGAAGGCGCGCGTAAAAGCCTCGTCCGGGATCTCGAAGACATGGCGCACGGCATTGGTGACAAGTTGGGCCTCCGGCGCGTTCACGCTCTGATCGGTCAACTCGTCGGCTATCCAGACCTGCCCGCGCGACCGTTGATCCAGATGCGGCACATTCACCTCGATGCCGTCCTGCCGCAAAAGCTCGGCAACCGCATGCACAGTTTCGTTAATCGCGCTTTCTTGCGCTTCGGCGGGGGCGGCTTCGAGCCTGGCGCGCTCCTGGGCCTGTTCGCTGCTCAGCGTTATCCTGCTGGCGCGGTCGTCGTCGGCCGAGATTGCTAAGGCGCTGGGCAGGATGCGCTTTTCGACGGCGAGGCTGATCGAGGCCTCCATGACCGAGGCCGCCAGCGTGGGGTTGTCCTTCAGATCTGCCAGGCTGCCATCGACGTCGAACAGGCCCTGGTGGAGCTTTGCCGCCTGCGCCTTGACATAGGGCGCCGACTTGAAGCCCGGCCTCCGCTCCAAGAGCCGCTGCAATCCGGTGGTTTTTTGCATGAACATCCGCGCACCGGTATCGGACTTGTAGGCGTCAGTGCCGACCTTGATGCCGACGCTCAACAGATTGATGGCGCTTTCATGCAGATCGTCCGGTTTGTAGCCGTCGGGCCGCGGATCAATGCGCGGCTGGTAGCGGTTGAGCAGGAAATCGATGCGCTTCCTGGCGTCAGCGGTTGCCGGATAGGATTCGCTGAGTTTCGGGATGAGCGCACCGGCGTCGGCGCTGACGGCAGGCTTCGCGCCGGTTGAGGCCACGGATAGCGCTAACTGCTGCTTGACGTCCGACTGCTCATGAGCCGGCTCGCTATTGAGCTGCAGGTTCCAGTCCTGGAGCTCGGCCACTAGCAACCCGGCCAGTTCGCAGGCCACCGGATGCCTGGCGGCCTTTCTGTCTTCCCCCGCCCTGGCGATGAGCTCATGGAGGGTCCGGCCATCTGGCCGATCTTCCTGCAACAGTGCGCGGATGTCGGCCTTGAGCTCATGATGAAATCCCTCGTAGGTGCCGAAGATGGCACGCTCGGCAAACCAGCGTTGCGCCTCCAGCGGCTGGGCCAGCAGGTCGCGCTGCAGGCAGCTGTAGGTCTCCAGCACCAGCCCGGTGGCCGACAGGATCTGCTTGGACCGGCTGAACTGGTAGCCGCCTTTCTCAATGGCCGGCGTGTGCGACTTCGGCGGCTTCATCGAGGCGATGCCGCGCGCCTGCAGCTGCGCGTCGAACTGGCGCACATGCTCGTAAAGACGAGGCTGGTCGCCGATGATGACGACCGGGTCGCCGTCAAAATCGCCGTCGAGCATTTTTTGTTCGACGCTCGGAACCGCAACCAAAGAGCCGGGCGCGAACACCTCCGTCGCCTGCAGGATGCCGACGCACTCGAGCGCGGTGTCGGCCTTGACCCGGTCCTTTTCCTTCAGCCAGCGCGAATGGCACTTTACGTCCTCGGCAGACATCACCACCCCGCGCTCGGCGAAGGCCGCTGGCCACATTTCGTCGGGCACAACGATCAAGATGCCTTTGGCAAAGAAGGTCGGGTCGTCGGCGGCAAGCCCAGCCCCCGACCTGTGCGCGACGTTGAAGCTGTATTGGAAGGCCACGCACCGATCCAGGAACGCCGCGGTCCGATCGCCATCGCGCGCCGACCTGACCCGGTCGGCGGCGAACGGGCGCAGGTTGGGCTTGTCATAGGGGGAGCGTCCGACAAGCACGCCAGCGTCACGGGTCAAGGTCTTGCTCTTGCCGGTCGGCACATGCAGGCATTCGTCGCTGGACGGCACGGCGATAGCGCCCGGACCCTCGATATGCCCGCCCGTGACCGTCCGGAACAGCTCCTCGGCGGTGAGGCTTTGATGGGTTTCGAGCCAAGCCAGAGCCTTCTCGCGGGTCTCCTGTGCCACCTCGACGCTGCGCGGATAATGTTGCAGCGCCGAGGGCGGTACCGCCGATTGCTTTTTATCGGCATAGGCAGGCATCCGCTCGGGAGCGTCGTGGCGAGCCCGGGCAATGGACGGCATGCGCTCGGCCAGTGAGGCCCTGATGAAGCCGCAGCCGTCATGCGGCCGCAAGGCGATCTCGCCGTCTCGCCCCTCTAACCGGAAGGGATGCACTGCGCCTGCGGGGCGGTCGGGCAGAAGGGACAGCTTGAAGCACCCTTCCAGCGCATAATCATGCGGGCCAATGTCGGGGATGCCCGGCGGCGCAGCAAATCCGCGGCGCTGGGTATAGTAATAGGCTTCCTTGAACGGCGCCCAGTCCCGCGACAGCTGCTCAAAGGCCGTACCCGGAGCCGTCTCGGCATAGGGGATCGCCAAAAGCTTGCCGCTTGGGGCCTCTGCGGCCGTGAAGGGCAGGTGAGAGGCAAGCTGGTTCAGGCTCTTTTGCGGCGGCTTCAGTTTGCTGCCGCCGAACAGGTCCATGCGGTAGGGCACGCCCTCCACGGTGAACGTGCGTGTCAGCATGGCGCCAGTCGGAGTTCCCTTTAGCTGCACCGCCACCACCTTCACCGAGCCCGAGGTCAAGCGGTGGAAAATGGAATATCGCAACTCGGCTTCGCTGGCCAGCGGCCGGCCTTGCATGTCGACCACCGGCAGCCGCATCAGTCCGGCATCGCCTTGCGGCGGTTTCGGCTCGTGGTCCATGGCCTGAAGGACGCCATGGACATCGAAGCTGGCGGCTGCATGCTGGGCCTGGATCATCGATGCGTTCTGCGCCATGAAGGTGTCGAGCGCTTCGAGCGGCTCCTTCGCGTCGATCTCGGCGATCACGCTCCAGCTCATGTGGGAAAGGTCGGCGTAGATGAGGGCGCGGGAACTGTCCAGGATCTGCCTGGTCTTGCCGTGCAGCTCTTCCTGCCTGGCCTGCAAGGCGCGCTCGTCGCCGTCGACATAGGGCCGCCGATAGAGCGTCTCCAGCACCGCCCGGGTCTTGAGCACCTGATAGATCGAAAGCGCCGGGCAGCGGCTTGAATTGGCGTCGCTGGTGCGCTCGGCCTGGCCTCGTTTGAGATAGGCATCGATCTTGTGTTCCACCACCGGCTGGATGGCGTTGAGCAGGTTCAGCGTCGATTTGCGGTGCCAGCGCAACACCGGCTTCGGGCTGCGAGCTAGTGGCAGCAGGGAGGCGCAAAGATTGCCCATCGTCTCGAGGTTGTTGTCGAGCTTAAACCCGGGAGCGGCACGTAACACCTCGAGCCTGTCCAGCCCCGGCTGTGCCAGCGCACCGAAATCGTCCGACAACTGCGCCTTGCCCAACGCCTTGAATATGCTCGCGATGGCATGGACATCGGCCTGCTGCAGCCGATCCTCGGCATATTGGAGGTAGTGCGCCAGCTGATGCAGCCGGTCCTTCAGCAAGGCGGGTTCCGCGACCTCGCCGGCGGTCTCTCCCTCCTCGATACCTCGCGACAGACCGTTGGCGATCCTGGCTAGCGCAGGCGTGCTGAAAGTACTGAAGCGACGGCCCTTGGAACCGAGCTCGCCGGCGATGGCAACGATCCCCTTGCGTGCTTTTTCTTCTTCCGGCCACTTGCCGAAACCGTTCACCAGATTGGCCAATTTTTGATCCGAGAATCCGTCGAGATTGCCGTCGCGGGCAACCACCGCGCCGGCGATGGCAACCGTCGCTTCACGCGTCTTCTGCTGGTCCGGCCATCTGCTGAAGCCGTTCACCAAATCGGCCAACTCTGAATCCGAGAATCCGTCGAGATTGCCGTCGCGGGCAACCACCGCGCCGGCGATGGCAACCGTCGCTTCACGCGTCTTCTGCTCGTCCGGCCATCTGCTGAAGCCGTTCACCAAATCGGCCAACTCTGAATCCGAAAATCCGTCGAGATTGCCGTCGCGGGCAACCACCGCGCCGGCGATGGCAAGCGTCTCTTCGCGCGCCTTCTGCTGGTCCGACATTGCGTCGGAGATGCGATGCGGGCCTCCTTCGCTATCAGGACGCCCTGCTTGTCCGACCAACTCTCCGGTGCTGCCCATATTCCCTCTCCGATCCAGCAAAACGCATCGCCTAAAGCCTGTGAACAACAGGGCATCATTGGTTTGAGGGCGGTCACGCGAGACTGCAACGGCATGCTTGAAAGCCGCAGCATTCACGCAGCGGCAACTGCCTCGACAACGCCGCAATGAAAAGCTTCTTCGCCACTCGATCGCTTCGACATCAGGCTGAAGCTCAAAGGGCTGAGCCCTGTACAAAGGCCCCTAAATCACTGTGAACCCTACCGCTTTACGGGGAGAATCTACGGTTTTTTCATTGCGGTACAGATTGAGCGATATCGATCAGGCAGCGTTCGAAATCCAGTTCAAAAGAGCTGTCTTCGGTTTGGCGCCGACCGAGAAATCGGCCACTTCGCCGCCCTTGAAGATCGCGAGCGCCGGAATGGAGCGCACGCCCAATTGGGCGGCGAGTTCCGGGTTTTCATCGATGTTGAGCTTGGCGACCTTGATCTTGCTTTCCATCTCGACGGAGATTTCCTCGAGGCTCGGAGCAGTCATCTTGCAGGGATCGCACCATTCGGCCCAGAAATCGACGACGACGGGTGCTGCGGATTCCAGAACTTCCGACTGGAAGTTATTTATATCGACTTTCACGGTAGCCATGGCTGCTCCTTCTCATCGGCCGCTCCAGTTTGCGCTTCCTCTACCGGAGCTGAAGTTCCGGCTTCATGTTGGACCCGACACTGATCCTGATCGGCAAGATCGAGATATTTCTCGCCCGTGACCGAGAGCAATGGGATCCGGGGGGAAGTATCTGCTTCACAAGCGGCAAAATAGCCGCCGTTATCAAGAAGCGCACTCAATCCACGTGATAGCCGAACGCTGTTTCCACTTTGACTGAGCCTCGGGTGAGATGATGTAAGTTTTCCGAGCGGCAAGTGGACCTCCGTTCAATATCGAATGCGCCGATTTGAGCGTGTCCTTTAATGAAGATCCAAAATTCATGAAGCGTCAACGTCGAAACGGGTTACACTCGTAATATGGATAGATCGGACATGCTGGACCTGGCTCGCAAGCATGGGATCTCCGAAGCGACGATCTACAATTGGAAGGCCAAATTCGGCGGCATGGACGTTTCCGAGGCGAAGCGGCTGAGGGCCTTGGAAAAGGAGAACGCGAAGCTGAAGAAGCTTCTGGCTGAGCAGATGCTCGACGCGGCCGCCCTTCGCGAGCTGCTTTCAAAAAATGTTGAACCGCCCCGTGTAAGGGTCGTTTCGATCAGGACGATGCAGTCTGCACAAATGTATCCGGCCTCTTGCAAGTGGGCCGCTGTCGCGGCCAGGCCACGATGAGATCCGCCCGTGCGGTTCCCAAATAAATGGTCGGGCTCACAACCCGCTTTTTTGCACAGGGCTTATGGCGCGCCGATCGACTGTCTCGTCCTCACTTTCACGAGCCTCGCAGTCTGGAACAAATGGGATCAGCTAGAGGCCGGATCCCGCCGTTCGTAGCTTGCGCCGGGCTTAGTCATCACTACCCATGCGATCCGCGCAATCTTGGCCGCCAAGGCGACGGTGACCTTGTTAGTGTGCATGCGTGCCTGAAGTCCATCAAGCCAGGCGCCAAGGTGATATCGCGAGCGATCAAGGTGTGTCACGCAGGAGCGGGCGCCATGGATGATCATCCGGCGCAGATATCGGTTGCCGCGCTTGCTTATTCCCAACAGCTTCGTTTCTCTCCCGTAGAGTATTCTCTGGGAACAAGACCTAAGCTGCCATATCGCGGGCCTCTTTGAACTGTCGGGCAGATCCAGCTGCTGCCAAAAGCGCCCTCGCCGCGAGTGGACCAATGCCCGGGATAGTCATTAATCGACGTGCGGTATCGCTTTGAAAGGCAATCGCCTCGCGGTTGACTTCAGCAATCCGCAGCTCCATCTGCCGCAGCTCGTCGAATGTGTAGATGCAAGAATGCGACGCATACCCGAAGCTACCCCAGAAGAGATGAACGGGGCTGACTTTGCCCAAATATGAGGCCCGGAACCTTTGGACCGCTACCGACACTGATATGAACGCCCTAAAGACCGCGCGACAGCCTCGCTGTCATAGGGCCGCTCGATCAGCGAATGCGACCAAGCTGGTGATCGACAAGGTCGAAGCTCAACTCGATCTCACCCACGCTATCCGGCACCAGGCCGGGGTGAACCCACGGGCGTTCGGGTAGAACATCGCATGCCATGAGTGGTTCACCCACGGTGTTCGCGCGAGCCGATATTTGCCAACGATCTGTGCGTAGAGCTGCAGCGCAGCGGCTGTATCGCGCCACGGCAGATATGAGACCGGTAACTTCTCTGGGGTCAGGCGGCGCGCAGGAGAGGCGGTTTGGGCTTGAATAGTGGTGGGACGTTCGGCTCTGTCTGTCGGAACGGTGCCCGCAATCGATCGCGAAGCTCGCCGTTGAGATCTGCCGTGCGGACCTGCATGAGCATGTGAGCGCCGTGAAGCGACCATCGCATCTGCTGTTTCTTGACCATCCGCTTGCCGACGAGTGAATTCACTGCTGACTCAGCCAAGGTCGTGGCGACGCGAAGCCCGGCTCGGTAGCGCTTGCCATAGTTGATGATCGCACCGCGGTTCGAACGGATATAGGTCAGGAGCTGGGAGCCGAGGCTGTGAAGACGGGCGATCGAGAACTCGCCGTCTCCTTGCGAAGCCTTCAGTCTCGCCAGGAATTGCCCCAGGTCGCGGATCGCGCGATCAACCCGCCCATGCCACAGACGCCACTTCACCGCTTTGATGTCCCGGTCGATGGTGGGAAGCGCTTCAGAGAGACCGGACCGGGATCGCACGATGTGATCGGCGATCTGCTGCATCGGCTGGATCTTCATGGCGATGTGGAACCAGTCGATGATGTGGGCCGTCGGCTTCGGCATGGCGCGGGGTAGCCGCTTCAGGATTTCGGCGCCGTCCGAAATCACCGTCACATCGCCAAAGCCGCGGTAACCTCCTTCCCGAAGGGCACGAAGGGCGCGATCCCGCATTGCCCGTTGGTCAGTGCTGCTGGTCGCGAAATAGCGATCGCCACCTTCGCCCCGCCCGCCGCGGCCGCATCGGGCCACAACGAGCTCGAAGTTGCGCGCTGAATTGGAATCGGCGCTGCGAACATGGGCCGTATCGATGCTGATGACGAACTCTTTGCGGCGATCGCCGGGAAGCTGCATTTCAAGCTGGCGTCGTTCGCCCGTTTGCGCCCTTGCGTGCAATTCTTCCTCAGCAACCTGATCGTCGAGCCGTTCGCCAATCCTGATGGTTCGCTTGCGCACGGTGGCATGCGTCTCGGTCGGCTCAACAGGTAGGAATTCGGCAAGCACATCCGCCGCCCGTCGGTACGGCATCATGCTCCCCAGCCGCGCCGTCAGTTCCATCAGCTCGGATGTCGCTCGATCGGGGCAGATCTCCTTCAGCGGCGCGAAGGCAATGACCATGCCCGGGTAACAATTTCGGCACATCATCCAGCGAGGATTGCGCACCTCCACGGTGCCGAAGACGGTCCGGATCTGGCGCGTCGTGTAGTCCTTGACCGGCCGAAACCTGTGGCAATCCGGGCAGACCCGACGAAAAAGGGAATACGTCTCCGCCTCGTGGTTCACAACCGCGCTCTGCAGCGCCGTCATGATCGTCTTGCCGTCCTCGATCGACAGGCCGAGGTCGCCGTCAAACAGACGTTCCAAGCTCTTGCCGATGCGGACCGCGTTCCGGCAAACGTCACCGAACTCGTTCCTGCCCTCGATCGTGATCGTCCATTCTACCGCCATCGCTTTCCCTCCGAACAAAGCGACGCTGATGGACTACGCAGGCCTAATAAACCGTATTCGACCCCAGAGAAATTACCGGTCTCTTTGTATTCCTGGACACATCCTCAAATTCGGCTACAGCATTACCTTTGGGCCACAAACCAATTCCTCAGTCGACATCGAGTGCCCGAGACAAGCTAGATGCTCAGGCAGACGTATTTGAGCTCGGTATAGTCATCCAGTCCGTATTTTGACCCTTCTCGTCCTAGGCCAGATTGCTTGATTCCCCCAAACGGCGCGACCTCCGTCGAGATCAACCCTGTGTTGACGCCGACCATGCCGTATTCAAGCGCCTCTGCCACCCGGAAGATCTTTGAGACATCCTTTGAGAAGAAGTATGAAGCGAGACCGAATTCGGTGTTATTCGCGAGTGCGATGACGTCTTCTTCCGTCTCGAACTTGAACAATGGTGCGACGGGGCCGAAGGTTTCCTCGGCGGAGACAAGCATGTCGGTGGTCACGCCTGTCAGGATAGTAGGCGCAAAGAACAGGCCGCCCTGACTGGCGGCCTGGCCGCCGATCGCCACCGTCGCTCCTTTGGCGACAGCGTCCGCGACATGTTCCTGCACCTTTTTCAGCGCGTTCGCGTCAATCAGTGGGCCAGTCGTCACGCCTTCCCCGAAGCCATCGCCGACCTTCATGTGCCGAACGCGCTCAGTTAGCTTACTGGCGAAGGTGTCATAGACACCGGATTGCACATAGAGGCGGTTGGCGCAGACGCAAGTCTGGCCCGAATTGCGATATTTAGAAACCATGGCGCCTTCAACAGCCGCATCAAGGTCTGCATCGTCAAAAACGATGAACGGCGCATTGCCACCAAGTTCAAGGCCAAGTTTCAAGATCTGCTCGGCACCCTGCCGCATAAGGATCTTGCCGACATTCGTCGATCCAGTGAAGGTCAGCTTTCTCACCTTGTGGTTCGAGCACAGTTCCTGGCCAACACTTGCAGAATCGGTGGACGTCAAAACCGAGAATAGCCCCAATGGGAGACCGGCTCGCTCGGCTAGTGCAGCCAATGCAAGCGCTGACAATGGAGTTTGGGCTGCAGGTTTTGCCACCATGCTGCAGCCCGCAGCCAACGCCGGGGCCATCTTTCGTGCCAGCATCGCATTTGGAAAATTCCAGGGCGTGATCGCGCCGACCACCCCAATTGGTTGTTTGATCACCAGGATGCGCTTATCGGCTAGATGGCCGGGAATGGTATCGCCGTAGATCCGCTTGGCTTCTTCGCCGAACCATTCCACATAGGATGCCCCATAAAGGATCTCACCTCTAGCCTCCGACCACGGCTTGCCCATCTCCATCGTCAGGATCGTTGCCAAGTCGTCGGCATTTGCGACCATCAGGTCGCAGAGTTTCCGCAATATGGCCGCACGCTCCTTGCCGGTCCGCTTGGCCCAGGTTTTCTGAGCAACATATGCGGAATCAACAGCAGTTATGACCTCCTGCCTACCTACGTTCGGCAAGGTGGCGATAACTTCCCCCGTCGACGGATTGGTCACATCGAAGGTGGCGCCACTTGAACTTGCCGAAACCCATTCGACGCCGACGAGAGCCTTGTCAATTGCAAGCGATGAATCCTTGAGCCGTGCGACTAGAATCGTGGAAATCGCCATGGATCCTTCCCTCTCCTCTTTCAAACGTTGCCAGCCGTGCAACGAGCCGCCAACGCCTCGCGGCCTTTTAGGATTTCGATTAGCTGCGGGCCGCTTGGCGAAGAAGCTCGGTTTCTCTCCAATCGATCTGCATTAGCGAGTTGATTGCCACGGCATAGATTTCGCGTGCACTTCTTATGCTTACTAAGCCGTCCTCGACATCTCGAAGAACTTTTTCTGGCGTTCTATCTTGCGGCTTTCCCCATCCGCCGCCGGCTGAAGAGGAAATCGAGACGTTGAGTGGAGGCATATCGATGACCCCGTACCTGGGTGTATTGAGTCGGTTGTCCTTTGTGTCGGATACTGTGACATCGGCCTTTGCGCCGGTGAGGCCTCCTGTGATGCCAAACCCACTTGGGCTACCGCTTCCCTCCCCGCGGAACGAATATTCCGCGCTATCAAAGACCTTCACCCGGTAATCGATCCCAGTTCCGCCGCGATACTCGCCTGCGCCTGCTGCGTCGCATCGCATTTCCTGTTGTTCGACCCTAATCGGATACTTGCGCTCGAAGACCTCGACATTTGGTATCCGCATGCCGCCGAGAGTGATAACTGTTCCGAGAGACGGGAAACCGTCGCGTCCTTGAACGGCGCCGGTCCCCGGATAGGCGTGCATATGGTACATTACGTAGGTCTTGCCCTCCGAATCGACCCCCGAGGAAATGCAATGCGCGGCCTTTCCCCAACCAGCGCAGGCGCGCGGGGGGTCGACCTCCGCCAAAGCCTTCCAGATGGCATAGATGATTTCCGTGGCCGGGTAGACGGTGTTCGAGGTCATCGGCGCCGGATAACGCGCGTTAACGACGCTTCCTTCGGGCGCGACGATCGTCACCGGGCGAAACGCTCCGGCGTTTCTCGCGATCGACACGTCGAGATAGGAGAATAGAGCGACGTAGACGGCGGAGTAAGTGTTGGCGAGCGAACTGTTCTTGAACCCTCTTATCTGATCGGCACTACCTGTAAAATCCACCACGACAGTGTCGTGCTTAACCTCGACGCGGACCCGCACCGGAATGTTCCGATCCTGGAAGCAATCGGTGTCGGAGCTGTCTTCACCCACATAGATTCCATCCGGCAAGGCGGCGATCGCTGCCCGCATACGCCGTTCCGCGTATTCCAGAATAGCACCGAAGGCTGTCTCGACCGGTTCTAGCCCGAATTCTCTCGTCAACGCCTCGATGCGGCGCGCGCCGATCTTGGTCGATCCGATCATCGCACGGACATCGCCGTCGATAAGGTGCGGGCACCTGGAGTTCAATTTCAGTAGCCTCCACAGATCTGCCCGCATTCTTCCCCGCTCGATGAGCTTGAGAACCGGCAGTCTTATGCCTTCGTGGAAGATTTCAGTGGCAGCGGCATTGTAGGTGCCAGCGGCCCCGCCGCCGATGTCAGACTGGTGAGCGCGATTGCAGGTAAATGCGAGTAGTTTGTCCCCGACGAAGACCGGATTGATGATCGTCCAGTCTGGAAGGTGATTACCCCCGGCGTCGTAGGGATCGCTGAGGATAAACACATCACCGTCAGCAATATCGTCCGCGAAGTCGCGAAGCACGGCCTCGACGGCAAAACCGCCGCCGCCCGTGTGGATAGGGATGCCATCGGCGACCGAAACGAGCCGCCCAGCAGCGTCAGAAATGAAGCACGAAAAATCGTGGGACTCGCTAAAAATCGGGCTGCGGGCGGTCCGCTCCATTACCCAGCCCATCTGTTGAGAGATGTGGTCGAGTTGGTTCTGCAGCAAGGTGGTTAAAATAGCGTCAGACATTATCGGCTCCTGCAGGCGCCTTGCCGATGAAAATTCGATAGTTCCCGTGAACGTCAACTTGGATCTCGTCACCTGGGCCGATTAGGATCGTGGTAGTAATCTCCTCGACGATCGCCGGACCATGGAAATAGTGTCCTGGCTTGAGATCGTTACCCTGAAGGATGGGCATATTGATGAGTCTGCCAGACCCGTCTCCGACAACGGCCGGACGGCGGTCAGCCACAGGTGCCGGGCATTTTTGACCTGCCGCTTCAGCATCGACCGAAAGGGACGGGAGCCGGCCGATCGCGGAAAGGCGAATGTTCACGATCTCGATGTTCGCTCCCGGCTGCGAGGAGCCGTAAAGCTTTTCATGTTCCTCGTCGAACCGTTGGCGCAGCTTGGAGGGATCGAGACTATCGACCTTAAGGGTAATTGGCCATTGCTGACCGGCATATCGAAGATCGATTTTATTGTCGAATCGCATTTCATCGCGGCGGAAGCCATCCGCCTCAAGCTTTGCAATTCCATCGCGCTCCAATTCGACGAACCCGGCTTCCAGCGCGGCCGCGGTTGCCGGACGAAGAACATTTCCCACCGACCGAAGTAAATCGTGGCGCACATCCGCATTGCACATGCCGAGTGCACAGAACACGCCGGCCAGCCGCGGCACGAATGCTTCACGCATTCCCAGACGTCGAGCGACTTCGGCGACGTGTAGCGCGCCAGCGCCGCCGGCACCAACCAAGACGAACTTTGCCGGATCAAGCCCCCGCTCCAAGCTTACCTTTTCAACCGAATGGCGGATCTTCTGCTCTACCAAGCGGATGATCGCGTTGGCGCCGTCCGTGGTAGATACGCCGAGCGGAGATGCGACATCCCGATCGATCGCTGCGTTCGCGAGATCGCGGTCCAAGCTAAGCTTACCGTTTGCATAACTCCCCGCGCGAAGCCGGCCGAGCGCAAGCTGGGAGTCGGTGGTCGTGGCGCGCGTACCGCCAAGCCCGTAGCACGCCGGTCCTGGCCGAGCGCCGGCGCCTTCCGGCCCAGCATATAGGAGTCCCCCCGCGTCGACCCCACATATTGTCCCTCCGCCGGTCGCAATCGTGTGGATCTCCACGCTTGGGAGAGAAATCAGTGTATCGCCGACCTTGATTGAGTCCGTTTCAGCGACCTCATCATTGCTTACCACCGTGACATCGCAGCTAGTCCCACCGATCTCGATCGAAATAAGATGGCTCACGCCCAGTGCCTTGCCATAGAGGCGAAGCGAGGCGAGACCCGCGGCGGGGCCCGAGAGCGCCAAGGCCGCCGGCCGGTCCCCAATCTGATCCAGCGAGATTGCGCCGCCGTTGCTCTGGATGAGAAGGAGTTCTCTCGCGAGGCCTTTCTTGAGGAGCTCACCCCTGAGTTCGTTGAGATAAGGCAATACGCGCGGCCCAACGTAGGCGTTGGCGACGGTCGTCGATACTCGCTCGTATTCTCCGATGATCGGAGCGAGCTCTGACGACGAAGTCACGTATACTCCCGGCAGTTCTTCGGCCAAGATCGCGGCGCATCGCTGCTCGTGCGCGGGATTGGCATATGAGTGCAGGAGGCAGATTGCAACCGCCTCGACGGCTTCGGCTTTAAAGCGCGCGGCGGCAGTTCGCACCGACTGTTCATCGAGTTTGGTGACGATTTCCCCTGTCGCGGACACGCGCTCTATAACCGGCTGCCGTAGTTTGCGCCGAACCAATACGTCCCCCCACGGCGTGCGATGATCCCACATCATCTCGCGATAGCCACGCCTTATCTCTAGCGTGTCTCGAAAACCCAAGGTTGTCAGCAGACCGACATTTGCACCTTTGCGCTCAAGCAGGATATTTGTTGCGACGGTCGTGCCGTGGATAAAATGCGAACATCCGCTGAGAAGATCGAAAACCGACAAATCGAGGAACGCAGCGGCGCCTTCGACAGCCCGGATGACGCCAACGGCTGGGTTGCTCGGCTCCGAAGGAGATTTGTACGGCACCACCTTGTCGTTCGCGTCGATCAATACAAAGTCCGTGAACGTGCCCCCGACGTCGATCCCGATCCGCCAAGGGGATTTGAGGTTGGACTTGACAGTAGTGTCGCTCATAGTACCTCTGAGATGCAAAAGTCTTCGAGAACATCGGCGAGGGGCCGTTCGTACCGCTATGCCCGGCCCTGCCGTCGGCTGAGGTTCTCTAAAGCATTCATCGTTGCTGTATGTGATGCAACGTGTGTGTGTTGGGCACCTTGGCGCCCAACTTTATTTGTCAAGGCTACCCGCGAAGAGCGAGATTGGCGGATGCGCGCCAGGATCGGTCATGACCTCAATGACGGTGGGGCGACATCCGCCAATAGCGTTTTGCAAGACCTGCTGCAGGTCGGCGGGATCCGCGACCTGAACGCCTTCGCAACCGCATGCGCGAGCAATTGCCGAGTGGTCGACCGGAGAAAAGTGGCATGCGGTTGTATAGGCATTGAACTTGACGGTTTCAGCGTCTTTCTGGAACCCGAGAATGCCGTTGTTGAGGACGATAACAGTCACCGGAATTTCCATCCGGATCATAGTTTCCAGTTCTGCCCAGGAGTGAGCGAAACCACCGTCGCCTACCAAAGCGACAACTGGAGAAGAGGGGCGCGCCACTTTGGCGCCCATGGCCAGTGGTAGGCCCCATCCAAGGCCAGCAAGCCCGCGGGGCGTCAGGAACCGCATGCCCTCCTTCAGTGCACGAAGCTGACCGACGACCCACATCGACGAGTAGCTTGCATCGGCTACCACGATCGTTTCAGGAGTGAGCAACTTCTGCAACTCCGCCATGACGCGCTCGGGCCGGATCGCTCCGGAGTTCTGTCCGATAAGAGGCGCTCTCACATCCTCAAATTTTTTCCACGCATCGGCGATCCGCGCCTCCAGGGTCGATCGCGCCTGCAAACGCATTCTAAGGTCCTTGGCAGAAATCGCCGTCGCCAGCGCTTCAACCGTTTCAGCGGCGTCGCCAACTAGCCTAATGGCTTCGTAGTTGCGACCTATTTCCTGCGGATCGACGTCAATTTGGATCACTTTCACGCCTGGACGGACCAGCCGCCAACTGTCGGTTCCGTTCTGATTATTGCGGGTGCCGACCTGGAGGATGACATCTGCTTCTTCAAGCAATTCCTTTGTGAAGCGCCCAAGCGCGGTCGGGCCAACCAGCGCGCCGAGAACACCGCAGGAGAGAGGGTGGAATTCGTTCACCGCGCCTTTGCCCATGTTGGTGGTGAAAACCGGAAGAGCCGCGCCTTCCTGTAGTTTCGCGAGCGCTTCCGGTGCTCCAATCGTTAGTGCGCCGCCGCCAGCCATGACCACGGGAAATTTCGCGGTGGCGATTATTGAAGCCGCCGCTTTGATTATGGCGTCGCTTGGGCGAGTCCGGTCGAGCGGCCAGGCCCCGAGGTTTGCATCGCGAGCGTGGGTCACCGGCATGGCTTCTTCGCGCAGCAGATCCGCCGGCAGGAGCAGGACGGCCGGGCCGGGCCGGCCACTTGCGGCGGCCACGAAGGCAGCGTCGACATACTCATCGGCGCGATCGGCGGTGATGATTCGCTTCGTCCACTTGGAGCAGGAAGAGAACAACGCAATATGGTCCAGCTCTTGAAAGGCGTTCTTATCGACCTGGGGACGTTCAACCTCCTGTACGAGTGCGACAACCGGGATACTAGCCTTCAAGGCTTCAGCCAAGGGGGCCACCAGGAGGGCGGCAGCTGGCCCGTTTTGAGCGGTCACCACGGATACCCGGCCCGACACACGGGCAGAGCCGTCAGCCATAGCACCGCCCATATTTTCCTGGCGATAGGAGATTTGACGGATGCCTAGCGCTTCACATGCGAGGACTACAGCCGAAGGGAGACTTTGCCCAAAGATATATTTGATACCGTGGCGAGCGAGGGCGTTAGCAATGACTTGTGCGACGGTATGCTTAGCTGTGCTCATGGGAGACACTCTCGAAAAGATGGCTGTGGGTGCCCAAGAATTCTGAAAAAACATCGACCACTAAATCGACATCCGCGTTAGTCATCGGTGTCGAGAGACACGCAGCTGCGCCATTTGGGAACACGACGCCGGCGGCCGCGTAAGCGCGAGTCAATGCTTCTCCGATAACTGCCTCGGCCGGGGATGGTAGTGCCTCGCGAAAGTCACGAGGCGCTTTTCGCTTCGCGTGAATGCGAAATAGCGAAGCGACGCCGGTGACAGTGAAGGGAGCACCCTTCTTGGCGATCTCGTCGCTCAAGCGGTCTCGCAAACGATCGCCCAGGCGTTCGAGATGTTCGAAGGCGGCATGATCGAGGGCCGACATAGCTGCGAGTCCTGCGACCATTGATAGCGGGTTGGCAGAAAATGTACCGCCAGCTGGAAGCGGGGCTCGTTTCTCTCCAGTTCCGAATACACTCATAATTTCTTGTGACCCGCCGATCGCGCCGATCGGTAGACCGCCACCGATAACCTTGCCCAGCGTGAAGAGGTCCGGCCGAAACCCGTGGCGGGCGGAAGCCCCCTCGTAGCTCTGACGGAAATTCAGGACCTCGTCGGCGATCAGAACGATGCCGAGCTTGCGCGCCATAGCGTTTATTGTTTCAACAAATTCCGGCTCCGGCACGATCAATCCTGCTCGGCTCGGTGTCGGGTCGATGATAATCGCCGCGAGCCGATGCGCGTGCTTCTCTAGGAGGCGAACAGAACCTTCGACATCGTTGAAGCGGAGCGTCACGACATCGTTCAAGACTGTCTCCGGCATGCCCCGATAGTAAGGTACCGACGCGGGCTCCGCAGGATCGCCCCAAGTGGAAGGGCCGCTGGCCTGACTTACCTCTACCCAGTCGTAGGCGCCGTGATAGGCACCTTCGATCTTTGCGATAGCCGGCCGACCGGTGTAGGCGCGCGCAGCCTTGACCGCAAAGAGCACCGCCTCCGTCCCGGTGTTGACGAAGCGGATCCAATCGATGCCCGGCACTCGCGTGGTGATCAGTTCGGCAAGGTCAAGCTCATGTGCAGTTGGATTCGCAAAACACGAGCCGGACCGGATTTGCCGCGACACGGCTTCTGCGACCGGCTCAAATCCGTGTCCATGAATGAGCGTTGTAAAGTTTCCATTGAGGTCCAGAAATCGACGACCATCCACATCGATCAAATATGCACCCTCGCCCCGCTCCATGTAGCGTGGGATTGGATCACGCTCGATTGTTGCCCTGGTTGTTCCGTCGCCAAAAACGCGCTTAGCGCGCGTAAAGAGGCCCGCCGACGTGGCGCCGACTTCATTATGACCCAAGTCCATCTTAGACCCTCGCTGGAGTTCCTCAGATTGACTTAGCTGATTTTGTCGTTTGATGCAACAAAAAAGTGATGCGCTGCCTATTTGTCGGCGGCGTCCTTCAAAAAAGCCGAGATACGGTCATAACCATCGCGGAGATCCTGCTCGAATCCACTGCGAACCTTTTGGGCGTCGCGGCTACGGAGACCTTCCATAATCCATAGATGATTACTAACGCCCTTTCGATGGAACGCAAACTCCGGGTATAATTGGTTCAACGAAGGGCCTATCTGCAGCCAAAGACTTTCAATCATAGAGACGACTCTCGGCCAATTTGACCGTGTGTACACTAGAAAGTGAAAATCCCTATTGGCTCGAAGAACGGTCCGATAATCGGATTCATCGAGACCGATATTTATGATCTCTTGAAGCTTCTCTAGTTGGGCTATGTCTGCGTCTGAAATGAAAGAGACCGACTTCTCTGCAGCTAACCCCTCCAGAGCAAGCCGCGCAGATGTGATCTCGTCCAAGATTTCCATCGTAAGCGGCGGGATCACCACCGTCTTCGGACCCGCGTAAACCAGCGCACCTTCGGACAAGAGTCTGTTTATCGCATCGCGCGCCGGAGTCGTGCTGACTCCAAGAGCTCCGGCCACCGCGCGCACTGTGAGCTTCTCATTCGGGGGAAACTCTCCTTGAATGATGATTTCCTTGAGCTTGTGGTAGGCTACTTCTCCGAGGCTAACCTGCTTCGATAACGGCTCGATAATCGCGGCCAATATGGTCATGACACAGGAATCCTTTTGTAGCGTGGTGCATCACCGTACCATTTGAAAAGCATCCTATCTAGGGCGCTGCGAAAAACGGGAGCGCTTTGCCACTACAGCGGTAGATACTCGCCGCCATTAACGTCAATCACCGCACCATTTATGAATTCGCCCTCCTTTGAGACAAGGAAACCTACAACGGAGGCGATGTCCTGCGCCGTGCCAAATCTGCCTGCCGGAATTCGAGCGATTGCAGTACGACTGACGTCACTTTCGATATCGCCAATCATACCCGTAAGAATATTCCCTGGGGCAATGGTGTTTATGGTTATCCCCATTGAACCATATTCAGCTACAAGAGATCGGTTAAGGCCTGCCAAAGCGGCTTTCGATGCAACATAGCTCGCCCCTGCTAGCCGAGGTACGGCTCTCGCCGCGATCGATCCGATAATTACGATCCTTCCAAAGCCCCGCTTAGCCATATGGGGGAGTGATAGTTGGCAACAGAGCATCACACCGGTTAGATTTACTGCGATAACGTCGTTCCATTCCTCTGTCGGAATAGAAGCAAAGGGCAGGCGACGACCGTTGTGTTTAGGCGAGTAACCGGCATTGCAAATTACAACGTCGGGAGCGCCCCATGCATCGATCACATAATTAAAGAACTTGCTGAGCTCGGGCGCTGAGCGCAAATCAACGGACTCTACTATGACATTTTCAGCACCGAACCTTTCGCTTAAGGATTTCCGGGCGGCACCGACGCGCTCTTCTTGCGAACCGAAAACAGCAACCCGGTATCCCATGGTGAGGAGCTTCTCAGCAGACGCTAATCCAATCCCGCTTGTCCCACCAGACACGATGGCTATACCTTGCGATTGTTTTATTGTCATAGAAGAAACTTTCTTACAGGTTGGGTGTTCGATTTGACCGAATAGGGGCGGAAGAGCTGGCTCTAGATAACTAGATGAGGCTGCGCAGAGCCACGCGAAGTTTCTCCTGCCCCCGTTGCCATTTCGGGAACGTCTCCGCTCAAAAGCTGCGATCTCCTGAGGTCGAAGCAGTCACGCCACAGTCTGTCTCAGCGACCTCATGTGCATCGAGCCCCTAACCGCAGATCTCAGTCTCGAGCTTTGCTCTAAGAGGCATTTCTGATGATGGAACAACTTTCGATTACCGGAGGCTTCCGCCGCAGGTGCGCGAAAAGTGTGTGGCTGTCGCAAGCGACCATCGTCAGGAGAATACATTTTCCTCAACATTAAGTGGTGGCGCGTTACCCTATTCCCCGCCCGCGTTGCATGAGACAAAGGAAGCCACCCTTGGGAAGTCCGCGTCAAAGAGCAAGCCCTCGTCGCGAGCATGTGCCGGTTCCCGATCGTCCCACTTGTTAGGGCCGGATCCAAAATTAGGCGGTTGGCGGTCAAAAGAGTTTTCCGGCAAACGCGCTCCGTCGTGGTGCGTTCTCAGAACTGGCTTCCTCACGCACCGTAGCTCGGCCTCCTCTTAAGAGCTCAACACCATCACGTTGCCCCCAGCATCGACTTCGGCTTCCATATCGCCGAGCAGCAAGACCGAGGTGGTCTCTTCAAGCAGGATAGCTGGTCCAACGATCCGGGCACCTGGCACCAACGTAGCGTCAGAAAATACTGGGATGCTATGGGGTATCCCTAGCTGGGGGAGATACACTTCTCTCAACTCAACAGGCGCGAGAGATCCCTGTCCATGGGACCCTGCGGTACGGGACTGAGACTGCGTCGAAACACCGATTGCCCTCACCTTCCATGTGACAAATTCTACCGTGTCGCTCTCGTCCTTCACCGCGTAAATGCGTTCATGCATCCTGTGGAAGCTAGAGCTTAGGAGTTCAACATCCCCAACGGCAAGTTCTGGCTGAGAGATGTCAACTGGGACTTCAATCTCCCAGGACTGAAACGCATATCGGCCAAAGAATGAATACTCAAACTTCCAATCTTCAGCTGGCACTCCTGATCGTTTTAGGAACTCTTGCCCTGCCTGATGAAGTCTTTTCAGACCAGAGTTGATCTTGTTGGTGTCGAAGCTTTCACTGCTCGATATCGCAGTTATTGACGACTCCCACTTGATGTCTGAAACCAAGCCGCCGAAAGCGCTCAAGCCCGATGCGAATCGAGGAACCATAAACCTCTTGATGCCCATTTCTCGGGCAATAGGAGCTATATGAGAACCTGTTGCACCACCACCGACAACCAGCAAACTTTCACGAGGATCGATACCCTCGAGCACGGTGATATCTTCAATCGCCGCAACCATATTATGGTTAGACGTGCTATATATCGCAAATGCGGCGTCTTTGATTCCGATGCCAAGTTTTTTGGCTATGACGGAAATGGCTTCCTCCGCGGCACCCCGATCCAGCTTCATTTTGCCGCCAAGAAACTGATCAGGGTCCAAGAGCCCTAACACCAGGTTTGCATCGGTGACTGTTGGCTCCTTGCCCCCGTGGCCATAGCATGCTGGGCCCGGCCGGGCGCTGCTGCTGTGGGGTCCAACCTGGATGAGTCCCCCGTCATCGACCCACGCGATGCTACCTCCGCCGGCTCCAATCGATCTAACGTCAACCTTAGGTAGACCAATGAGGTCATGACCAGCCATCGTTTCCTGCGAAATGATCAAACGACCATCCCGCACGGCCGAAACATCAAACGTCGTCCCGCCCATATCGGCGACAATGATGTTTTCTTCCGACGAGAGCCGTTGGGCTGCAACCGGTGCCAACGTCGGGCCGGACATTACGCTGTAGATTGGCCGTGCAATGATCTCTTGTGAAGGGGCCATCCCCCCGGCACAATTTGCGATCAGCAACCTGCTGTTGTCGAAACCTACTTCCGCCAATTCACGTTCCAGCGATGTGATATAAGTCGCGACGACCGGATAGAGTGAGGCGTCAATGGCTGCAGAAACCGCTCGCCGGTACTCACGGGGAATTGGATTTAGTTCGTGGCTCAGAGTTACGTGAACCTGCGGCCACACGTCCTTAATTATGTCTCGCGCTTTAAGTTCATGCGATCCATTAACAGTGGACCACATAAAGCAGACAGCTATGGCCTCCACTTTAGATCGCTTGAATTTCTCTACTGCGGCGAGCACGTCATCGTTGGAAAGCGCTTCCACTTCGTTACCAGCCGCATCAATGCGACCAGCGATCTCGCAAGTGAGATTTCTTGGAATATACGGCTCGGGATAGTCCAACTTGAAGTCGAAGCTGCGTTTACGGGGCGCTTCTCGCAGTAAGAGAATATCCGGGTGCCCCTTATTGCAGAGGAAGCCTGTCGGCGCGGTTTTTCCTTCGACTAGTGCATTGGTCGACACTGTAGTGCCGTGAACAATTCGTTCGCATTTTGAAACAAACGTAGTGAGGTCCAACCGAAAATGTTCGGCCGCCAAGCGGAGCGCGTTGACGAAACCTTGTTCGAAATCCGGAGGAGTCGTCGGAGTTTTAAAGATGTAGTAGCGGGAGTTTCTATCCTGGACTAGGCAATCCGTAAAGGTACCGCCGATATCGATCGAGACTGTGTAACTCATTTCATAACGTCCATAGATTCGCTTGCAACAGAGCCCGGAGCAATCTCGTTCCTGAGTGCCGCAGTTTTATCTTGGTCCAGTTCAAAGACGAGGCCATCCGCGCTTAGCTTGACAGAAACCCGATAAACTTGAGCGGCGCGCTCCGAAGAGAGCCATCCGCGGTTTATCGAGCGAACGACACGGTCAGGGTCGCGAAGCTCGGGGTCTCCGTAGCCGCCGCCACCCCCGGCAATGAATCGAATCCGCTCTCCCTCCTCACACACTTCGGTATGGAAGGAAGGCAGCTTCTGCCATGCCTGTTTTGAGCCGCTTTTGTAGTTGGAGGACGGCGATCCGCTAAGCCCCCCAAGAACTCCACGTGCCGCGTTCAGGTCCCCGTCACTGCAATAGATGACGCTCATTTTGCCTGCCAGGTTGCGATATGTCCCAGTCATCGCGGGTGCGCCGTCCCACTGACCGTGGCCCATTGTATCTACCGCAATCTTTCTCTCCTCAACCAAAATTGGATACATGCTTTCATCGACTTCAACTGAGTCGAGCATCAGCATCCCGCACGTATCGGCATCGTTATAGGTCAGCCATCCGTCGTGACCGTGGACCGCCGGACCGCCTGAAAAGCCCAAGAAAAGCTGTGTCACATAAGGCCGATTGCTTCGACGTGGGTCGGTTCCAGAGATTACGGCCAGGCCGCCGGCCATCATTGCCCCGCCCTCAGCGATACCGAAAGGCTTGCCCATCTGGGCAAAGCAGCACGCCACGGCATTGATCAAGCGGTCATTAACGTTCGTGGTCGCGACCGACGTACCTACTGGAAACTTCGGCCGTCCTACAACGCATCCATCGCGGAGCAACACACTAATCTGCTCCGCGCTTCCATGGTTGTGCGGGATCGACGGGTCTAGGTTAACATACACGCCGATGCGGCAAGCCGCTGTAGCAGTGGCCTCTGACAGGTTGAATCCGCCGGCGACGCAGTCGATGTTATCAGTGGCATCGACTGTGACTGTACCGGCGGCTGGATCAACAGTCACTTGAACCTTCACTGGAATCCCGTCCTCCGCTACGCCTGGAACCGGGTCGTGTGCTGTTTCATAGGTCCAAGTCCCAGCAGGTAGCTGGGAAATCGCGGCGGCGGCCCTTCGCTTGCCGTAAAGGATCCAGTCCTCGACAAAGTCATCGATGACCGCTTTGCCGTATTTTTTAAGAAGTTCCTGAAGGCGACGTTCGCCAACCCGACTGGCGCCGAGCTGAGCTAGATAATCGCCATACCAGAACTGGCTCGCTCTGATTTTGATGAGGCCTATCCTGACGATATCAGCCTTATCTTTGTAATGCTCTTGGATGCGGACGCATGGAAAGTGAAGCCCCTCTTCGTAAATCGTGGCCGCCTTTGGGAGATACGTGGTGGGAAGCGGAGCGCCCATGTCCGCGTGATGGCACCGGGTAAATACCCAGAATCCAATTTTTTCCCCGACGAACACCGGAACAATGATATCTAGGTCGGCATGATGGGTTCCGCCGGTGTAGGGGCAGTTATTAATAAAAGCGTCACCCGGCTTAATGTCCGAAAAATGGTGAACCACCGCTTTTGTGCTAAGATCCAGTGCAGTGACGTGGACCGGCAAGCCGTCTTCGACACTAACGAGGCGATGGTTGCCAGTAAGGATGCCAACCGAAAAATCTCGAGCATTTTTGATCACGGATGATCGACTGGCTTTGAGGATTGTGTTGGTCATCTCCCGACAAATCGCCTCGAAGCGACGAGACAGAACGGCGAGCAAAAAAGGCTCAATTCGATATTCTTCAGTTGGCATTGAGGTGCTCATTTCGAGAAGGCTCCGCCTTGCTTTGTAGAAGCGCCGCGACACTTCTACAAAGAAGGAACGGCCGTGGCTGTCTTAAAGGCAACTACTGCTTTAAGATTACCTCTTTCGGAATTTCTGGCGAATTCCAGTATCCAAGCGGTTCCGACTTTCCGTCTTGAATACCGATGATCAGGTAACGACCCTTGTTTTGTATATGCAGTTGATCAGAGAATGACATCGGACCTATCGCTGTGTCCTCATCTTTCATCTTCTCAAGTTCCGCCAGCACCGCTTCTGTATCCGTAGTCTTCGCTCGTTCAACTGCGCGAGCCCAAAGCTCGACAAGGGCATAACCGTAAAATATAAAAGCTGTGGCCGGCGGCTCGCCATATGCCTTCCGATAGCGTTCAATAAGGTTGTTAATCTTCGGATCCGGATCGGGCCCGCTCGCCAAACCAATAGCAGGCAGGAAGGCGTTCTTGAGGTCTGGCACCGCTGGCAGCCAGTAACTCCCGTCCATGCCCATCGTCATCAGAATGGGGGTCTCGATACCTGCGGCGCGCAGTTGGCGAACAGCACTTGCACCACCGGGGGGATAAGTGCACAGCATGATCGCATCCGGAGCGGAAGCTAGGCTTTTCAGACGTGTGATTTGCGAAGAAATTGAAGCGTCGCTGTTCTTGAACGTGTCCCGACCAACGATTGTTGTACCTTCGAGCTGGTTCCACCGATATTCGAAACCCTGGCATGCGGACTTAGTAAACTCGATCGAATTGTCAAGTAAAACGTAAGCCGTTTTGAACTCCTTTTTCGCAAACCCCCAATCGGCCATTACAGCACCTTGGGTTTGAGCAGCGTGCGACGCCGTGAATGCTTGTCGACCTACGCCTTCAATCCCCATCTTTGGATCGCCGGCGCATAATGAGAAGGCCAACTTTCCCGCGCCGACTGCAGCCAATGCTGCGGGAGCACCTTGGTCGTAATCGCAACTGACAACAACTAGATCAGAACCCTGATCAATGACGTCGGTCGCTGCTCGCACGCCTTCCGCCGGGTCGGTTTTGGTGTCTGCGGACACGATCTTAATCTGCCGTCCAAGCAGCCCCCCTTTTTGATTGATGTCGTCGATTGCCATTTCTGCAGTGCGCGACGCGTAGTCATAGGGTTGCATCCAACCAGATTTTGCGATCGCAAATCCAATTGTGATGGGATCGTCGCCTGCAAAAACTGGCTGAGCTGCCAACGTCACTGACAGCAAACTGAACAACGGAAGCTTCAACATCAATGTTCCCCTTTCTATGTTAGTCGTTGGTTGGTTGATAATGCGCTTTAGATACCAGCTCCGTTCGGACCCGCGGTATCCATTGAGCAATTTCGCGCGTTCCAAAAATGCCCGATCGGAAGGATATAAGGGCGATGATCATCACTATGCCCAAGACGACCTCCTGGGTTCCGCTTGGAAGCGCTATCGTCTGTGGCCCTACGTGGATTCCACGCTCCAGACCACGAAGCAGGTATGTCAGCAGCGAAATCACGACCGCGCCCCCGACAGCTCCTGTGAGACTGCTCATGCCGCCAACAACGAGCATCGCCAAAAGCATTGTTGTCTGGCTGAGGTAAAAAGCGTCGATGTAGATTGCTCCTAGAAACCCTGCATACAGAGCGCCGCCAAGGCCCATTAGGAAGCCGCTCAATATGAACGCGAGGAGCCTTTGCTTGAAGATATTTATGCCTGCCGCACGAGCGGCAATTTCCTCTTCACGGCTACACTTGAGTGCCAGCCCATAACGAGTTGTTTGGTAAAAGCCCGTCACTACAATGCACGCTGCGGCACCCGCCAAAGCGACCCACAAATTGACCTTCGTTGGGATGCCGACGACAGAACTCGTACCCCCAGTCACCCCTTCCCAGTTCGAATAGACGGAATGAACAATCATCAAAAAGGCAAAGGTGGATATCGATGCGGCGATAGCAGGTAGTCGTAGAATGACCGTTCCAATCGCTGCAGCGACAAACGCCGCAAGTATTGCAGAAAATAGAAGCGCTATGGGAAACGGGACACTAGCATTGAGGAGTAGCTCCGGAAGTCCTGGCATCGAGCTTTTTTTCAAGAACAGCGGCAAGGTTTGCCAAGCCATCGCGTAAGCTCCGATAGCCATAAAGCCGACGTGCCCAAATGACACAATACCGGAGTTTCCAACAAAAGCGTAAATGCTGACCACAAGCACCACTCGAACGAGAAGCTCAACCACGGCCCTGTTCAAGGCGCTTCCAGCGAACAACCAACTCGCCGTGGACAACGCCGACAGTAGCAGTACGAGCAAAAGCGGCGTAATCAGTGGCCGAAAATCAGATCGTCCCATGATCACACCCTCTCGCGCATTGTTTTGACCAATACCAGGCCTTGCGGGCGAACAACCAGCATTGCGATCACCAAAGCGAAGAGAATGGCATCCCGGAATGGACGTACGTCTTCAGGGAGGTATGCTTGAAGAACCACGCTCGCGAAGCCAACGACGAAACCACCAAGCGTTGATCCCAATAGGCTGCCCATCCCCCCTATGATCGTGCCAATAAAGGCAAAAAGCATTACGGGGCCGCCCATCTGGTAATTGACTACTCCGGATTGGGTAGCGATGATCAGGGACACGGCTCCGGCTAGAGCTCCGCTCAAAGCCACAGCAAGAGCGATGACGCGATTTGCTTTCACTCCCAGCAGCCGTGCCATACGCAAATCCTCGGACGCTGCGCGCATCTCAGTGCCGTAAGACGATGCTTTCAGGAATGCCGTCAGCGCAAGAAGCAAGACCCCCGCGATCGTAACGGTCCAAACCTGAAGTTGAGGGATCCGAAGGCCGAACAGGATGATAGGTTGATTAAGCTCGGGCCATAGATCGACAGCTTTGGGCCGGCTGCTATAAAGCAACAAGACGATATTTTGAATCACATATCCAAGCGCAAATGAGGCAATCATAATCGTGCTCGATGTGGCGCCTCTAAGGGGTCGAAATACAAGTGCATCCGACGCGAGAGCCACGGCCGTGACTACAAGCACAGTACCGATGATCAACAGGGGAGCAGGGAGCGCGCCCAAGGCGAGTTGCGCAGTCGCCGCCGTAGACGGTACCAACAAGGAGAAGGCACCTACGGTGATAAAGTCTCCGTGAGCAAAATTAATTACCCGCAATACCCCGTAGAGCAGGCCGATTCCCAAAGCCGCTAATGCATACAGGCCGCCCCAACTAAGGGCATCTATTAAAGTTTGAACCAAGTAATTCATTTAGCGGCTCGCTGCCATGACGGGTACATTCTTCCCATGCCCAAAATAAGCAGATTGTAACTCGTCATTATTCTTTAGGTCCTCCGATTTACCGGAGAGAACAATCTCACTATTCCGTAAAACATAAATCCGATCGCTGTACTGAAGCGCACGCTTGATATTTTGTTCAATAATGAGCAGAGTAAGACCATTGCTTCGCCTAAGCTCAGAAAGAACCTCGAAAACTTTCTCAACAACTTTCGGAGCGAGGCCTAGCGAAGGCTCGTCGATCATGATGAAACGAGCACCGGTCATGAGTGCCCGACCTATTGCTAGCTGCTGCTGCTCACCACCTGACAGCATGCCGGCGGCACCATGACGGCGATCAGCGAGGATGGGAAATGTCGAATATACGGCCTGTAAATTTTGCCGAAACGATTTGGGTTCTGCGTTTGCAGCCGTTCCGACTTTCAGATTCTCTTCAACTGTCAGCCCCTTGAATATGTGTCTGCCTTCAGGGATCAGCGAGATTCCGAGTTGGGCAATCAACTCTGGCGCCTTGCCTAGAATGGAAACTCCATCAAAAAGGATTTCACCTTTAGTGGGAATTAGGGCTCCAGCGATAGCCAACAACATCGTTGATTTTCCGGCGCCGTTCGGGCCAACGACACAGACGATCTCATTTCTCTCTATCTCCAGGGAAAAGTTTCTCACCGCAGGAAGCTGTCCGTAGTGAACCCACATGTTTGATACTCGCAACATCTTGTCAGCCTTCCTCCGTCCCGAGGTAAGCGTTGAGAACCTCTGGATGCGCTTGCATCTCCGCCGGGGTGCCTTCCGCAATTGTTTTTCCGAAGTCCAAGACGTGGATGCGTTGGCAGACGTTCATCACGATCTGCATATTGTGCTCGATCAACATTATGCCGCAGCCGAAGAAGGCCGGGATGGTTGTAATGCTTTCGATTAAAGCCTCGGCTTCACCGTCAGACATTCCGGCTGCGGGTTCGTCTAGAAGTAGAAACTTAGGTCGCAAGCCCAACGCCCTGATAATACCCAATCGACGCTGGTCTGTGTAAGGCAAAGCGCTGGCTTGAGTGTTTAGCTTGGACCCCAAACCAATCCAATCACCAAGATCTGATGCTGACGCTCTAGCTTGATTTCTGCTTGCCCCGGTGGATAGGATTGAGGCTTCGATGTTTTCAGTTACCGACAGAGAGGAAAAAACTCGGCCGCCCTGAAACGTGCGTCCTATACCCGACTGGGCGACGACGTGGGGTTGATGGCCAGAAATTTGTTCGCCGCAGAGAAACACAGCGCCTTTGCTCGGTTTCTGGAAACCCGAAACCACATTGGTAAGGGTGGTCTTACCCGCACCATTTGGGCCAATTAGCCCAAAAATTTCCTGTCCTTGAATTTTGAAAGATACGTTGTCGAGCGCGGCCAGCCCTCCGAAACGAACGGATATTCCATCGCAAAGTAGCTCGTCTGCAGATGCGTTATCGCGTTGAGCATGGGGCGCAAAAGGTGATGACTTCATCCCCTCCATAAAAATTGCAGGCCCTCGATGAGCAATCATGTGAAACCTACGTGTAGGCGCGGTGGCTTTGCTCCATCCCGCGCTCAGTTCGACCCTCTTTCCGCGCGTTTGAACTTTGGCGGAGTTTTTTTTGCCCGCCACGTCGCCGCGGGTGTCTTTGTAGTTTGATGCAACAAAAAATCATTCTAGTCAAGAAAAATGTTCGGATCTTCTGTTTCTGATCTGAACCCGTCGCAGACCCGGCAACGCTTAGCTGGGGCGCTTGAACCCATGCGGCGAAGATAGCCGATGCGAGGTAGCTTCTTTTGTGTTCGCAGCTTGACGAACGTCAGACAGGCGCTCGTAATTCGCTCTCGTCGACCCGAGCTAAGTTATCTGGCAACGAAATGGCCCGCGTCTGGCGCCCAAGCGATCTGAACGAGATCATCGCGCTTAAAGTCAATGCCAACATTTCCGCTCTCGCGGACCGTATACTCGCGGCTTCTATCGAGGCTACGGAGCACGACGCGACGGCTCCCGCCCAGGAAGACTATGTCAGTGATCGTCGCGGAGATCACGTTTACGCCACCTGGTTTGTCAGTTGGCTTCAGGAGCTTCGTCTGCTCCGGACGGACAATCAGAGTGCCGAAAGGTGACGATTCTTTCGTCGGGCCAGTCAGGAGCGCCCCTTCATCCGTGACAATGCGGTCTCCATCAATTCGACCGCTGAAGCAGTTCGACTCCCCCAGGAACTGAGCGACAAAAAGCGTCTTTGGACGATGATATAGGTCCAGCGGTGTGCCGACTTGCTCGATGCGGCCATGATTGAACACGGCAATCAGGTCGGAAAGAGCCAAGGCCTCTTCCTGGTCATGAGTAACGAAAAGAAATGTGCTCCCCACATCACGGTGAAGACGCATCACTTCCATCTGCAATTCGTCCCGAAGCTTCCGGTCGAGGGCTCCGAACGGCTCGTCCATCAACAACGCACGTGGTTGAAACACGATCGCGCGGGCAACGGCCACTCGCTGTTGCTGGCCCCCGGAAAGCTGGGCTGGGTATTTTCCACTCATCGCGCCGAGGTGAACCTTATCGAGAACGCTAGCCACCCTCGCACGAATGATGTTTTGGGATAGCCGTCGGCGACGCAACGGATAGGCCACATTCTCGAACACGCTCATGTGCGGGAACAAAGCATATTGCTGAAACACCATGCCGAGATGGCGAGCGTTCGGGGCTAGCTGGGAAATGTCCCGGCCATCGAGAAGGATCGAACCCACCGTCGGCTTCTCGAAGCCTGCAATCATTGATAATGTCGTCGACTTGCCGGAACCGGACGGACCGAGAAACGTCATGAACATGCCGGGCTCGATCGACAGGTTGACGTCGGCAACTGCGGCGTGGGCGCCATAGTGCTTTGAAAGGCCCGCGATTTCAATCCGCGCGCCAGTTTCCTCAGGCTTCATTCTTGCGCCTCCGCCAGTTCGCCGCCAGGAACAGAATAGTGGTAATCAGGGTTACTACAGTTGACGCAGCCGCGACGGTTGGATCGATTTCAGAAGAAATTGACATATACATCTGGACGGGAAGCGTCCGATTTTCCGGACCTTGAAGAAAAAGCGAGTACGTGACCTCGTCAAAGGAGGTGACGAACGCGAACAGCCCGCCGGAAATGAAGGCCGGCGCAATGAGCGGCAAGGTCACCGTTGCTATGCTGGTCGACCAGCCAGCGCCGAGCGACATGGCCGCGAGTTCAAGCCGTCGATCAAATTGCACCAGGGCAGAGCTTATGCTCACGACAACAAAAGGCAGTCCCAGTGCGGCATGCGCCAGAATGATACTGGCGCGCGATCCCGCCCAGCCGAGGTTCAGGAAGAATACATAGGCTCCTACCGCGCCGACGATCGCGGGGACGAGAAGTGGAAGCATCAGCACCCCGAAGATCAATTGCTTGCCGGCATAACGAGTCCGAAACAGGGCGTAGGCTGCCAAGGCGCCGGACAAGGTGGAGACTGCTGCGGCGCTTACCCCAATGAGCATTGTGTTGCGTAAAGCCTGCAGCCAGACTGGGTCACTCAGCAAGTTGGCGTAGAAACGCAGAGAAAAAGCTTCGGGTGGAAATTGGAAGCTTGCCTTCCCTGGAAACGAAAGGACAATGATAACCGGCAGGGGCAGGACGAGTATCACTCCGAGCAGGAAGACGTAGACGGAAAGCAGAAGGGGCATCTGGCCGGTCCCGTAGTTGCGGCCCATGCCGCTCATGCTCCCAGCAAGATTGCCGATCTTCACGACGCGGGCCGTTAACAGCATCATTGCCAGGATGACGGCAATCAGGATGGCGCTTGCCGCGCCGGCTACGTTGAAGGCGAGCAGTCGGTTGGTTTGTGTTCCGATGAACTGAGCGATCATCGCTTCACGAGGTGAGCCCAAAAGAGTCGGCGTGACGTAGAAACCAAGCGCCATGATCGATACAAAAAGCGTGCCTGCTATCACGCCCGGCAAAGTCAAGGGCAGATATACCGTCCGAAAAACAGTGAAGTTCGAGGCGCCGAGGGAACGGGCGGCGCGTAGCAGCCGCGGATCCACGTTTACCATCGCATTGTAGATCGGTAGCACCATGAACGGCAGCAGGAGCTGCGTCATTGCCACCGAGACGCCAAAACTCGTCCGGATCAGCTTGACCGGCCCAAGGCCGAAATGCGCGAGGGTGTCGTTGATGATGCCGTGGTCGGCAAGGATTACCATCCACGCAAATGTACGTGCAATCAGACTTGTCCAAAGCGGCAGCATGACCAGCACCGCCAGGATCATCCACATGCGACGCGATGCGAGTGTCATTGCATAGGCATAGGGATAGCCCAGCAGGAGCGTGACGACGGTGAGGGCCACCATCATCTCCAGCGTTCGCAACAAAGCGCTCTGAAAACCGGCGCGCGACAAAAGATCGACGTAAACGGAGAGCCCGAAAGACGGGTTCGTTAGGCTCTCGATGATCAGCGACACTATAGGAACCACAGTGATCAGGAACAAAAGGCCCAGCGCCGGGCCAACCATCCACATCGGATCCTGGAAAAAGAGCGCAATACGGTTGCGCGGCGACTGGATTACAGCGTCGTTCGTCATCGTCTGTTCTCAGCGGACTTGGGGTCGCTATGCAATCGCATTGCGACCCCTGACCCTGTTATCTGCTTGACTGCCAGTCGGTAAAGCGCTTTACCGCCTCTTCCTGGTTCTTGGCATACCAGGCCATGTTCATCACAATCTTCGGCACATCCTTGTGAGTCGAAAGCAGCCATTCCGCTTTGAGCGGATCGACCTTGGGTTTAGCGTCGACATTGACGGGCGCAAACGCCGTCTTGTTTGGCAGCTTCGTCTGCGCCTCGGCGCCGGTGGCGTAGGCGATCAGCTTCATCGCGGCATCCTTGTGCGGCGATCCTTTAAGAACCATGAGCGTATCGTATGCTGCGATCGGCTGGTTCCACACCGGTTTGATCTTTGCGCCATTCGCGGCGGCGTTGTAAGCGCGCGTCGTCCAGGCTACTGCCATGTCCGCCTCACCGCTTTCCAGCATTTGCTGCTGCTGGGCGCCGGTGTCGAAAAAGATCAAATCGTCGCCTAATGAGTTGAGTTTCTTGAATGCGCGGTCGTAGTCGAGCGGCCAAATTTTATCGGGCGCCACGCCGTCGGCGAGCAAGGGTACTTCCAGTGTTCCTGCGAACGCTTGGTTGTACATCGCGCGCTTACCGGGGTACTTCTTGGTGTCGAAGAAATCCGCCCATGATTTTGGAGGGTTGCTTCCATATTTGTCGGTGTTGTAAACAAGCACCCATCCGTATTGGTATAGTGGTACCGCGCATGGGGTCACCATCTCTGCAATAAGCTTCGATGTATCGACCACCGACGTATCGATCTTCTCAGCATATGTGCCGCAATTTCCGATCGGATAGTAGGCGTCGGCGGTCAAAACATCCCAAGTGACGTTTTTTGAATCGACCATCGCCTTCACCTTGGCGTAGTTGCCATCGGTCACGTCCTCCTGGACCTTGATGCCGCTCTGTTCGGTGAAAGGCTTGGCGACGGCCTCGGTGATCGCGTCCTGGGACGTTCCGCCCCATCCGACGAGAGTCACCTGATCGTCGGCTGCGATCGCATGGCTGGCAAGGCAGGTAAGGACAGCAAGCGCTATCGGCCCGATTGCTCTGGACATTAATTTCTCCTCCTGTTGTTGCCGGTCTCCGCGTGAATAGCGAAGAGCGCGCCGTTCTCGGCTCCGGCCACTGTATTTTGATGCATCACGCACCAAAAGTCAAAAGCTTATTATCTGGATCGCATTCTGAAGCCGTCCGTTCGATAAACCACGTTGATGCCATCAAGCGGCGGGCGTAATGACGATGTTGTTGCATCAGCCGAATCAGACGATTCCATCGGTGGCGGCGCTTCCGTCATCCGCCAAGCTGCTCCGCTCGAGTGCTAATTGCCTGCTTCAGCCGTCGATGACCGTCGCGGATATCGTTCTCAAACGCGGCGCGAACGGCTTCGCCATCGCCATCGCGAAGGCTCTCAAGAACCATCTGATGATTGTAGACGCCGAATTTTTGGATGGCGAACTCCGGGTACAAGTCATGAAAGGATGGGCCGATCCGCAGCCACAAGGTTTCGATAGTCGATAGAAGATGCGGCATGCCACAGAATCTGTAGACGTTGAAATGGAACTCCTTGTTCGTCCAGAGAACCTCAGCATATCGACGACGTTCGAGTGCCATATTGATATCCATCTGCATGTTCTCAAGTGTATCCGCAAGACTCGCCGGAGCCTTGGTCGCGCCGTGCTCCGCCGCCATTCCTTCAAGGGCGAGCCGCATGGCGGTGACTTCCTCTAGTGCTTCCATGGTCAAATAAGGCACAATGACGGTTTTTGGGCCGGAATAGACGAGCGCGCCTTCAGCGGTGAGGCGAGTCAAGGCATCGCGCGCCGGCGTGGAGCTCACGCCGAGCGCGTCCGCGACGGCGCGCACGGTCAGCTTGTGTCCTGGCTCGAAGGCCCCCCGCACCAGCCGCTCCTTCATCACCTCATAGGCCATTTCGCCGAGGCGTGCATGCTTCTTGATCGGCACGAGTTCCACGCCTCTGGCATGACTCGCAGGGCCATCATCCTGTGCCGTTACGACGCTGTCGCGCATCTCAATATTCGTTGTTGCACCAAATGACAAAACAAGTACAGGAAATTCCTCGCTTGGCATAGCCCTAAAGAAAAACGGGATGACATTGTGTCGACGCATCCATGACGCTGTTTAGGGTTTCGGATATCCGGGGTTAGTTGGAGCCGCGAGTGGCAACCTGAGAAACCTAATGGAGGCGGCATCGTTATGCGCGACGAAGGCACCTGGGCTCTCTCCCAATGCGCCGGCGGCCACCTGACTGCAAGGGCGAGCACGTCCAAGCCCTGCTGGCGCCGGCATCCGGCTTCCTGCACGCCGACGCCTATGTCGGCTATGTTGCGGCATGCCTTGCGGCCAGCTCCGGAGCGAGGGAGCCGTTCGTCGCTAAGTCGGGACATATTCCCCACCGTTGACGTCGATGATCGCTCCGTTAATGAACTCGGCTTGATCGGAGGCAAGGAACGCCACGACCGCGGCAATATCGTCGGGGCGCCCCATACGTCCGGCTGGGATTCGGCTCCGCGCGGCTTGATTGACCGGGCTGTCCGGCCAGCCCATCATTTGCGTAAGGACATTCCCAGGTGCCACGGTGTTGACCGTTACGCCGAAGGAAGCATATTCGCTGACCAGCGAGCGGGCCATCCCCGCCAAAGCTGCTTTCGAGGCGACGTAACTTGCCCCCGCAATTTTAGGTAGCGCCCGGCCCGCGATCGAGCCGATCAAAATGATGCGCCCGAATCTGTTGGACGCCATTCCCGGTGCCGCTAACTGGCAGCACCGCATTGCCCCGGTCAGGTTGACCGCCAGCACTTCATTCCACTCTTCTAGCGGGATCGCATCGAAGGCGATCCGCTGACCATCGGGTTTCGGCGAAAACCCGGCATTGCAGACCAGAACCGACGGTGAGCTCCAAGTCGCCCGAACCTTTGCGAAAAAGTCCGTCAAGGCGTCGGGCTGACGCAAGTCGACCGTTTCGGCTAAGATGTTGTCGAGTCCGAATTTGCGTGAGAGATTCTTGCGCGCGTTGTCCACGCGCGCCGCTCGTGTGCTAAAGACAGCCACCCGATGCCCAGTGGCGAGAAGATGTTCCGCACAAGCAAGACCAATGCCGCTCGTGCCACCTGTAACGACTGCAATTCGCGGGGTTGTCCCAGCATTCACGCTGCATCCTCCAGCTTCTCGAACAGCGAGATTGGCGGAAAGGCGGTCGGATCCGTGCTCATGTCGATCAGAAGCGCCTCCGATCCGCCAAGTCCGCAGTCAAGCACTACTTCAGTTCGTCGGCACGCGTAACGCCAGGCAGGCGCGACCCCTGCGATCTTCGTGTGGTTGACCCCGCTGAAGTGGCACGCACTCGTATAGCCCTTTAACTTAACGGTTTCGGCATGCTTCTGGAATCCCAAAATGCAATCATAACAGCAAGAGCGATGCCGAAGCGAACGAACGTCTCCAGTTCTGCCCAGCTATGGGCGAAGCGGCCGTCGCCGATAGTGGCGACGACCGGATGATCGGAAGAGCAGCCCCATGCAAGCCCCGCCAGTCCGCGAGTGGTGATGAAACGCATCCCGGCGACGAGCCAGGGTGAGACGGCGCCTCGGCCCCGTCGGATATGCCGGATGACAGCAGTAGCCGCGGCCACTAGCACACTGCGCAAGGCGTCGTCGCCGGCCCGCGTGACATGTCCGATCGCCTTTCTGACGATTGGTCTCTCGGGTTCAACAAAAAAATTGACCTCAGCGACACCTGGCATAGCGGCGGCCCGACTGTCGCCATCGATCCAATCGAGAGTGCCATCGCAATCGGGAATTAGGTACTGCGCGGCCGCAGTGTGCGACTGCCTTTTGCGCAAAACCCATTCTTCGCCGATGACAAGCTTTACGTGCTGGTTGACGAGATCGACATCGAAAGCCATCTGAACCAAGGTCGTGTCCCATCAGGTGGTGTAGCTCGGCGGTTACGAAGCCGCTCGCCGCCGCCCATAGCATCTACAGCGCTATCAAGGCGCGCTCGCGAACGGTCAGCGATTTGATACCGCAAATATTTGATAAATTTATTTAAAAGATCTGTTGCAAACTTATTGATTACTGCTCTGCCTGGTGGTGCCACCCATTTTCGGAGGACGGTGATGTCAAGGGCCCGGTTTGACTGATCGGTGCGGGCGTGCCGACGATAGGACCCATTTTGCTGTGTGCCTCGAAGCTGGTGCGTATTTGCCAGCGCAACTGTGTCGAAGATGGGAGACGAGGCCTCCCGGAGCCAGCCTGCAGGGGCAGGCTCCAAACCGCCCCATGCGGCTGCGCACAAAAGGCGTGGTCGTGAGCGATGGGGGGAAAGGCGGCGCTCGACGCCGTCAGGTGAGTGTTGAGAAGATGAGCGCAAGCGAACCGCTGACGCATCGAAATGGGTTCAGACGCTGTCGAAACGGGCGTCGGGTAATAACGCCGGGAGGAGTGTGGACGACACCTGCTTACGGTCCACGCGGCAGCCGGTGTATAGGCGGCATGAGCTCTTCACAGGCTTCGGCACGGAACGAGGGAACCTAGCATGGGGTGCCAAGGGAAATCCGCAAGCGGCGCACACCGCGAGGGAGAAATACCGATACCCATGACAGGGACGGAGCAGCCTGTAGTAGCGGTGAAGTGGCTGTAATGGCCATGGAGCGAAGGGGCTGCGTTACCCTGTCCGATCTCAGACGCCAACCGGCTCTGCCGGGAGGAGCGCCATGAAGTCGGACAAACCGTTGCCGATCACCAAGCACATGGTCTGGAGGGCCTACAAGCTGGTGGAAGGGAATGGAGAAGCGGCGGGCGTCGATGGCCAGAGCCTGAGCGACTTCGCAAGAGACCTTGAGAACAATCTCTATAAGCTGTGGAACCGCATGGCATCGGGGAGCTACTTCCCGCCGGCGGTGAGGCGCGTGGAGATTCCCAAGGCCGGCGGGGGCGTGCGACCTCTGGGCATCCCGACGGATCGCGGACCGCGTCGCGCAGATGGTGATCAAGCAGCATCTGGAGCCGGGGCTGGATCAAGTGTTCGATCCGGATTCCTACGGTTATCGGCCGGGAAATCCGCCCATCAGGCGGTAGAGCAGGCGCGCAAGCGCTGCTGGGAGCATGACTGGGTTCTGGATCTCGACATCAAGGGCTTCTTGGATCGACTTTCATAATACCCCCGGGTTCACGGTATCTGTTCGAAGAGACTGGGATTTTGGTCTATGGTCTTGATCCATAGGCCTTTTCTCTGTCCACGCACGACATAGACCGAGTCCAGTTCGCCGTGTTTTACTCGCTGCAACACGGCCGGGCGCGACAGGCCGAGGGTCTCCATGGCGTCGCGGATGGGTTCAAAGCCGTCGCCGGGCCTGGCGAGGAAGCGGGCCTTGAGTTCCGCGGTCAGGCGAATGCGCCATGGCGCACCGGGTGTCACCTGTTCGCCCTGGATGAGGCCGTCGTTGATATGGCGGTGAAGCGTCGATGGCGCCACGCCGAGCGCGGCGGCGGCCTTCCGGACGGTGACGATGTCGCCGTCGGCGGCTGGTGCCTTGGCCTTGCAGACGGGAATCTTCCAGTGCGTGCGAGATACCCGACGCGATTGGCGTCAAACCGGTGCCCGTACGCCGTTCGACGGCCCTGGTGGTTGAGAATGCAGGCGATGACGGCGTCGGGGTACTGTGGCGCCAGCCGCCGCAGCAGCGCCAGCGTATCCTCGTCGGTACGCACCGTCGCCGGCCGCGAGCGCGGCAGGGCGACGGTGAGGCGGCTCAGCGCGCCGCCCTTCCAACGCAGGACGAGATGCGCTGCCGCCTCGTCGCGATCGACCTGGAGGGCAACCTCCTCAATGAGCGTGCGCAAAGGCTCCTTGCGGTCGCGCGCTGTCGTGGTCGGTGCGTGCCAGACGCTCGCCAGATCGGCGCCGAGGGCAAGCAGCTTTTCCCGCTCGATGGCCGAGAGCGCGCGCGGGCGCACAACCTCCTGCCGCACCAGTTCGGCCTTGGCCGCCTCCAGGTCGCGCAGGGCCACCTCCCACTGCTGCTCGAGCGTGCGGGCGACCAGGCGATTGTCGGGATCGACGGCGCGATAGCGGCGCTCGGCGCGGTCGACGGCATACTTGGCCCGGTCCACGTCGAGCCGCCACTGCTTGAGCGTCGCTTCGCGGTCGTTTTCCAGCCGCTCGGCCGCCGCGAGCGTGGCGGCCAGGCGCGCCGGCTCCAGCGCTTCCAGGAAGGCCGCCACCACGGCTTCATCGATCTGCACGCCACCGACATTGAGGCAATAGACGCCTCTGCCGTCGACGATGGCCTTGCCGGCGCAATGGTAGCCTGGTGTCGCGTTGCGGCCGCGATAGTGGGTCCGCAGCCGTCGCCCGCAATGGCCGCAGCGTGCGATGCCCTGCAGCAGCGCGCCGCCCTCACGAACCGCACCGGCGGACCGTTCTGCGCCCTCGGAATGCGGGCGAGGCTGGGTATTGTTCGCCATGCGCTGCTGGTTGGTCTCGAAAGTCGGCCAGTCGATATAGCCCTGGTGGTGGTCCTTGATCAGCACTTGCCATTCATCCATCGGCAGCTTGCGCATCCGCTTGCGACGCGCGCCGGTTTCGTCGAGCACCATCTCGCAGCGATTCTTGCCATAGACATAGGCGCCGCATAGACCGGACTGGCCAGCACGGAATGAACGGCGTGGTAGCTGGCTTCGCCCCAGCGCAGTTCGTGATGCCCCCCAAGCGACAGCGGGCACTTCATGCCATGTGCGCGCAGCCACAGCCAGACGCGGCGGGCCGAGCCCAGTTCGGCGAAACGGGCGAAGATCGTACGGATGACATGGACGACCGCTTCGTCGGGGTGGAACAGGATCTCGCCGTCCGCCTCGCCATAGACGAAGCCGACCGGCAGGCCACGGCGCAATTCGCCACGTGCCGCCTTGTTCTTGATGCCGCCATTGAGGCGGGCGCGTAGGACATGCAGCTCGGCCTCGCTCATGGCACCTTTCAAACCCAACAAAAGCCGGTCGTTGAACAGGGTCGGGTGGTAGATGCCGTCGGCATCTCCAATCAGCGTGTCGGTCAACCAGGCCAGCTCGATCAACCGGTGCCAGTCGGCGTTGTTGCGCGCCAGCCGCGAGACCTCGAGGCCGAGCACTATGCCGACCCGGGCGAGCGCGACCTCGCTGGTCAGCCGGGCGAACCCGCTGCGCATGACGCTGCCGGAACCGGACAGGCCGAGATCCTCGTCGATGACCACGATGCGCTCGGCCGGCCATCCGAGATCGCGCGCCCGACCAGACAGCGCCTATTGCCGCGCGGTCGATTCGCGGTTGTTCTCCACCTGCGAGGCGCTCGACTGGCGCAGATAGACGATGGCTTGCCGCGCTAGGTGACTGGCGGTGATCTTGCTGTGTTCAGTCCGCCTCCCTGGCTGCCAGCATGCGCGCGATCATCAGGGCGAGCCGGCGCAGCGCCGTCGCCCGCGCTCGGCGTCCAACTTTTCCCAGGCGGGCGGGTCGGGCCGCCGCTCGCTTTCTTCGTCGGGAAAGGTCAGCTTCAATTGTCGTTGCATGCCGCGCCTCCTTGTCGTCGGGCGGCGACTCGCCGCGCCTCTCAAGGAGAGCGTCGGCCACAAGGCGCAGATGCAGAAGGTCTGCAAGCCGCCCAATGCATCCCATGATTGGCCGGCGTCCCGGTGCAATCGCCATCCCCGGCGCCAAGATCCGTCCATGCCACGGGAATGTGGGTCCGGCTGCCGTCCGGCAATTCCAGCAGCAGCACTGGTTCGCCGCGCAGCTTGATCCGGCCAAATACAACCCATGGCCCGCGCGGGTGATCGTCACCGATGCCGGAACGTCTTGGCGGGCAGTCTGAAGATGTTTCCTTCGACACGATCGATCATGGTCTCTTGCTGCGAGCGCTCCGAAAACACTGTCAGGACGACTGGGTGCTACTCTACGTCGAACGATGGTTGACAGCCCCGGTAAAGATGCCGGACGAGAGCCTCCGGAAACGGGAGACCGGAACACCGCAAGGTGGGGTGGTCAGCCCGCTGCTCGCAAACCTGTTTCTACACTACGCGTTCGACTTGTGGGTGCGGCGGAGCTTTCCGCACATCCCATTTGAACGCTATGCCGATGATGCGATCTGCCATTGCCGGACACGGCAGGAAGCGGAGCGACTGAAAGCGGCGTTGGAGCAGAGGTTTGCGGAGTGTCACCTGACGCTGCATCCTGAAAAGACCCAGGTGGTCTACTGCAAGGACAGCAACCTGCGAGGGACCTATCCGCGTATCCAGTTCACCTTTCTCGGCTTTGCGTTCCGGCCACGAATGGCGAAGAACCGCTGGGGGAAGCTCTTCACGAACTTCCTTCCGGCAGTGAGCCCGCAGGCGCTCAGGCGCATGCGGGATCGCATCAGAGGGTGGCGCCTGCCGCATCACGCGCCACTTCCGCTGGTCGATGTTGCCCGAATGCTCAATCCGGTCCTGCGGGGCTGGTGGCGGTACTATGGACGCTTCTACCCGGCGGAAATGTGAAAGCTGTTCACATACTTCGACGAACGTCTCGGGGCTTGGCTCCGAAAGATGTATAAGACGCTGAAAGGTCACCGAGGACGGAGCCTGCGGCGGCTGAACGGCATTGCACGGCACACTCCCTCGCGCTTCGTACATTGGGCGCGCCTTGGTCACGCAACGGTTGGGTGACAAGAGCCGTATCAGCCGAGAGGCTCACGTGCGGATCTGTGAGGGGCTGAGGGTGAAATTCCCTCGGCCCACTCGACATCCGGATGCTGTTTATCCAAGGACTGCTTGTTTCGCGGCAATGGGAAGCAAGATTCCTTCCGCCAGCAAATTCGATTCACGTCGCAAACCCGTTCCACATTGTCTGATGTCCGACCATGTCGGACATCGGACATAGCCGCATCAGCGCCTCGTACTGTTTTAGAACGACTTCTTTTTGGCACGACGCATGCACAGGGTCCATTGCGAGGAGGCGCGCAGCATTTTTGAGGCGCGCAGCATTTTTTCGGTGAGGCAGAGTACATTTCCGTAGTTGTTGCCGCTAGGGTTGGGCCTGCTCCTGCCAAATTCGAAATTCAAAATTCATAGTTGACCACGAATTCGCCTTTCTGGGCGAGGTGCAGCAAGTCTAGTCCGTGACCCCAAAATCCTTCTGGTCCCTAACATGTGCCGAGGTTTAACATCATGCCGACAGCGTCATAACTTTGCAGAATAATAGCCCAACAGAAGAGGCGGAAAGAATGGATCTCGAACCGCTCAAAAAGCGCGCTCGCCTTGGGGATATGGCGTACGAAGCTATGAAAGATCGGTTGGTGCGTGGCGCCTTCGAGCCAGGGCGCAAGCTGACCGTGCGTGCTGTGGCGGAAGCGCTGGGCGTAAGTTCAACGCCCGCGCGCGACGCCTTGAACCGTCTTGCCGCCGAAGGTGCACTTGTATATTCCGGCCCAAAGACGGTCATTGTGCCTTATTTGACGATGGAAGCACCGCAGGAAGTCACCGCCATGCGGCTTGCACTTGAAGGATTGGCGGCGGAGGTCGGAGCGGCGAAGGCGCCGGTGGGCCTTGCGGATTTACTCGAGGAGATGCAGGCGAAGATTATCGAGGCACTCGAAAGCCGGCGGTATGCCGAGGTGCTCTGGACCAAGAAGGAATTCCACTTCGCCGTCTACGGATACTGCGACATGCCATATCTGCTGTCGACCATCGAAGCCTTGTGGTCACGTGTCGGCCCCTCCTTTCGCGATCTCTATCCCGAATTCGCGATCCAGAAACACTGCGTGCGAAATCATCAAGCGGTCATTGAGAGCCTTCGTGAAGGCGATGTGGGAGCCGTTCGGGCCGCCTTCGAGAACGACATCCGAGACGGATATAGGCACCTGAAGCAGGCAATTCGCGCGAGAGAGGAACAGGTTGGAGTATAAGTTCTAAAAAGAACGCATGGCAGCCCAGTTTGCAAGAGATCTTACGATGTTCTGATCAGTCTCCGTCAACGTATACGGTGTCATGGGTTGCCCCATGGCCAAATGGACATCCTCGCGTTCAGCGCCCAATAAGTCCGTCGGCACCGCGTGCCATCTTTTTGATCGGGCTTTCCAAACGCCGGTCAACTATCAGACCATCTTCACGATCGCCCGGCGCGCCCTGGTGCGTTCGCCTGACCGCAGAACTCAAGGCCCGCTTCCTCGCCACACCTGGCAACGGCTTTGAATCGTTCCGCGATGCCGTGGACACCTTGGGACTTTCCCGCCAAAGTTTGTTGCAGAGTAAAACCCGGTGAACTGGATGCTGCCCATGGCGCTTCGGCACCTGCCGGAAAGAGGCGCAGTAGAGGTCGATTATAGCCCGGCCCATGGCAAGCATGCGAGCGCTCATCAGGTGGGTTCCCCAGCCGACACATCCTCGATTTGCGAAGCCAGATCCCGAACCGAAGGGGCGCATTTTGAGATATTCAGGCTAGCTCCCCGGACGGAAGAGCCATCGGCAGTCTTTTTGGCCTTTCAGGCTCCACAACAATCGTCAAACCGTCGCTATTGGGGTAACAGGCGAGCCCACAGCGCCAGGAAGGCAAAGCGGCGCTGCAGTCAGGAGGAAATATCGTCGTTGTCGTTGCCTCATCCACATCGCGCATTCCGAAAGGTACCAGAGTTCCCCAAGCGCGATCCCGATCTTGAAGAGGCACAATTCATGAAGTGGCCACGAGGCGTGTTTTTCACCATCGGCCGCTCGCTCGGAAGGCGCCTCTATCCCGATGTTATCCGAGATGAGCGCGGTAAGCCCCGTTCCATCAATCCATTTGAGCAGACGTTGATCGCGTCCATCAAGTTCAACGCAGCGGGCAGGATCTACGTCGGATGGGCAGAGGTTGCCAGCAGATGAAACGACAAGGTCACCAAAACCTGAGTAAAGGCACACTAGATCACCCGGCTCGACTTCAATGTCGTCGGCGTCGAGTATTCGCATGATATCGTCATAACCAACGACACGTCGGCCGTGGCCGAAATGGTGACATAGATCGACCATGACGCCGCGCCCCTGCAGGCCAACTCGCGCCATTGTGTCCGCACCAAGCCGACTCGTGTGTGCGCTTCCCGTCGCAGGATCTGGCGCAATCACATCGGTGCCGGCACGCCAACCATTGTAGTAGAGAGGCTCAGCTACGCCATCCCCATCGGCATCGAAACTCTGCCCCACATGGGCGAAAGTGTCCCAATGCGTCGAGTATTGTGTCGCTAATGTTACCGCGTCGTCACTGATGATGTCGGTCGCCCCTACCTTTTCCTCAGCCAGTGGATAGTTGTAATTGAGCGCACCTTGCCTGTTGCGAGGCAGAGCAACCATTCGTGGCGGAGATCTGCGAGGATCAACAACAGTGCCGCCAGGTAAATTCAACGGAAGACTCAAGCAGAATGTCAGGCCCTCTTTCACATAACCGGCCGCTCGCTTGCGCGCGTTTGGCGTAAGAAAATTGAGGCGCCCCAACTCGTCATCGTCACCAAAGTCGCCCCAGTTGGAGCCCTCGGGTCTTTGCTTCCAGCGGCTAGTCATGACAGGCTCCGGATTTCTGATGGGTCGTAGCATTTCCGCACAAGGACGCTGCCGGCACGAATGGTGGCGCGGGCAGTTCGGCAACAGCATGGGACGCGGGCGCCATCACGGCGGTGATCTCATCGAATGCAGCGTTGCGCTTGTTCAAGATTACGGCGTCCAATAGCCGCGATCACCCTCCTAGAAGGCTCGTGACGCAGCGCCTTCGCTTAGTATCAGCTGCAATACCGGGAAACGTCGGCTTGGTGCGGCACCACATCCGGCCGCCGTTTATTACCAGCATGCTTGGCTCGGCTGACGAAGGTTCAGAATCCAAACTCGGAGCGCCCGCCGTTATTGCATACGTCGTTAGAAGTTCGCGCTCACGGGTCCTGCAAATATAAGCGTGACAGACTTTGAATCCCCGCCCTTGGCATCCGGTTGTGGAACGTCCTTGGACGGCCATGAGACCGTTCGTGTGGATCGCATTGAAATGCGGCCTGCTCTCTTTGATCATGTCGAGGGTGTTCCGGAAGCGTCCGGTCAGGCGACCACCGTTCGAGTAAGCGATCCGCTGCTGCATTTCATCTCCATTCTGATCTGCCAAAGAAAACGGGTAGGAGACGTGGACCAACCCGGAGGTTCTGTACAGATCTTGCGGAGCGGGTTGATTGCCCCTAGTTCAAAAGAACTAATCACTGGTTTCGTAGCTTGAGCAGCTACCAAATCAGGTAGTATAGGACACGGACGTAGACATCTGGTGTCGAGATTGCGTTTGCGATCGCGCGAGCCCTCCGCGTCACGACATTGACGAACCTAGGCGGTAGGGCCGCCTCCTGACCGAGGGCCGCGAGGAGCATGCTGTGAGCGGTTTTCCAGCGCCGATTTGACGACGGCCGAGCAGCCAGCCCCGAGCGCCGGACCAACGTTATCATCACCGAGGGCGTGATAGTCGCGACGACGCCCGCTGGCTGACGGATCACCACAGTCCGGCCGTCCTCGACGTCGGGGAATGGTCCCGCCCTGGACGAGCTTTGCTTCTTCGGCTTGCCCTGTTCGCTGGTTAATATGCGAGCCAACGCGCCAGCATGTTTCAGCACGAAATCGTGCCAACGGCGAAGAATCGTTGATCGCTCCTTGGCGAGGAGCCCTGCCCAAGCCAAGAAGGCGCGTTTGGCCGCATCGATCGCCTTGGCAGTCTCTGCTTTGCTGAAATCGGAAACCTTCGAAATTTCTTCGTTGGTGGAGTGATTAAGCATCGGTAGTTCATGCTTACCCTCCCACTCGCCGTCCCCGTCGCATTGTGCCAGCCAGCGCCGTTGCGTCTCAGACCACTTGGTTGCTTGCGTGTGCTCAGCGATTTCGCTGGCAGCGCGCTTCGCCAATTCAATGTCAGGCACAGTCATGTAATTCTAACTTTCCTGATGGTGGTGGTGACTGGACGGCTCATGCGTAATCTCTCGTTGACGTTGATGATCGCTCCATTGGCCTAAGCTCCGACCGGGCCCCTACGAATGCATGATCCCGAAATCAGCGGAACCAACCATCGCGCAGCCATCGGACATCATCTCATCGCTAGCCGTCTGCTCGGCGGCTCGCGGGGAATTCGTGTTCTGGCTGAACAAGGCCACGTGCTAGCCGGCGATGCGCAGTTGGCAAACACAGGCCAAACCGAGTCCCGACCAGTCCCTGAGACTACGGCATCCTTCCTTACAGGCGCCATCATCATACCAGCTCCGATGCTTCGAGGGTCCGGGGACCAAGTGTCCCCGTAAACAGTGAGATCGGCGGGTGCGCGTCCGGTTCACTGATGGCCTGGATGACCACTGGTGCGTTCGAGGATAGAGCGCGGTCGAGGGCAGGTTCAATTTCGCCCGGATTTTTTACCGTGACCGCTTCGCAACCGCACGCCCTGGCGAGAGCAGCATGGTCGACGGGGGCGAAGTGGCAGGCTGTCGTATAGCCGCCGAACTTCACGGTCTCGGCATCTTTTTGGTAGCCGAGCACACCGTTGTTGAGAACGATCACGGTGAGGTTGATCTTGGACCGAACGAGCGTTTCGAGTTCGGCCCAGCTATGGGCGAACCCACCATCTCCGACGAGTACGACAACAGGGCTGTTTGGCCTCGCCAGCTTAGCGCCCATGCCGAGCGGCAAACCCCATCCGAGACCTGCCAGGCCGCGCGGGGTGATGAACCGCTGGCCCGAGCGAAGTGCCCGGAGCTGGCCGACAATCCACATTGAAGAGTAACTGGCATCCGCCACTACAATGGTTTCCGGCGTCATACGCGATTGCAGATCGCGCATGATCCGTTCCGGCCTCAACGGCGTCTGGTTGCTCCCGCTGAAGATGCTTCCATCCTGCTCGAATTGCGCCCAAGCGTCGGCGATGCGACGAACGAGCGACGCCTTCTTGGCCGAGCGGTTTGACAGGTCCTCCGACCGAAGTGCGGCGGTCAGGGCTTGAATTGTAGTAGCAACGTCTCCCACAAGGCGGATCGACTCGTAATTTCTGCCGATCTCGCAAGGATCAATGTCGAGGTGTACAACCGTCGCCGTTGAAGGAATGGAACGCCAGCTATCGGTTCCGTTCTGGTTGGTCCTGGTGCCGACGAGAAAAACGAGATCTGCCTCATCCGTGATGGCGCGGGCCCGATAGCCGAGAGATCTCGGACCGTTCAGTGCCCCCAGAACTCCGCATGTCAGAGGCGCGCGCTCATCGACAGCGCCTTTCCCCATGTTTGTTGTGAAGACGGGCAAATGGGCCGTGCTCTGCAGCTCCGCGAGCGCTTTGCTCGCAGCCGGCGACACCGCCCCGCCTCCGGCTAGAACGACGGGCGACTCGGCACGAGCGATCAACTTGGCCACGGCTGCGAGTGCCTCGTCGCTCGGGCGGATGGGATCAAGGGGCCACGTGCCGTATTTTCCTGTGCGGCCGCGGTGGCCAGCCCGAACATGCTCGCGGAGCAAGTCGGCCGGAAGCAGGACCACAGCTGGCCCAGGCCGGCCACTGGTGGCCGCTATGAACGCCGAGTCGACATAGTCCTCGATCCGGTCGGCCGTTATCACCCGCCGCGTCCATTTGGAGCAGGCCGAGAAGAGGGCGATGTGATCCAGTTCCTGAAATGCGTTTCGGTCGACTTGATGGCGCTCGACCTCCTGCACCAGGGCAACCACCGGAATGCTCGCCTTGAACGCTTCGGACAGCGGAGGGACGAGCAACGCTGCGGCCGGCCCATTTTGTGCACACACGACTCCGACTCTGCCAGATATACGGGAATAACCGTCGGCCATCGCCCCGCCCATATTTTCCTGACGGTACGCGATCTGCCGGATTCCGATTTTTTCGCAGGCTAGAACCACCGCCGAGGGAAGGCTCTGGGCAAATATCAATTCGACGTCATTGCGTCGTAGTGCTGCTGCAATCCGTTCTGCTACAGTTTCCACGACATTACTCCGCTATCTTCATATTCTTGATTTCTGCAGCGTGTTCTTTGAGGAAGAGACGGAACAGGTCGGATATCCTCTCGACCTCAGTCTCTCCCATTGGTGTTGACAGGCACGCGGCAGCCCCATTCGGCAAAATCGCACCGTGCCGGGAAAAAAAGCCGGAGAGCGCTCTACTGGCGTCCTTTTGGAGTGCATTGGTTGCCATGTCTCTGAACTCACGCGGTTTCCGCCGCGTCGGATGAATTCGAAACAGGGAGCCGGCTCCGGTTACTGCGAATGGAGCATCCTGTTGCGCAATAATGTCGGTGAGGTTGGCGCGTAGTCGGTCGCCCAGACTGTCGAGGCGTGCAAACGCTGCTTCGTCCAAGGCGCGCATCGCGGCGATGCCAGCGACAATCGACAATGGATTGGCCGAGAACGTCCCAGCCTGCGGCAGCAGTGGGCGACCCGACTTGGCGCTGAAGACATCCATGACGTCCTCACGCCCGCCGATCGCGCCGATCGGCAGTCCTCCGCCGATTATCTTACCCATAGTGAGTAAATCGGGTTTCAGCCCGTATCGCGCCGACGCGCCGCGGTACCCCTGGCGCAGGTTCAGCACTTCGTCAGCGATGATGAGAACGCCGTGATCGCGGCAGAGCCGGTGCAGCGAGTCTAGGAAATCCGGTTTCGCCGCTACTAGGCCAGCCTGGCTCGGCATCGGATCGATCACGACTGCGGCAATCCGACGCGCGTGGGCGGTGAGTTTCTTCTCAAGCAGGGCTGTGTCATTGAAGCGCAACACAAGCGTCTCTTGTAGGACGCTCTCTGGCATGCCTTTGTAAAAAGGTACAGAGACTGGATCGTCGGCAGGGCCCCAGTTTTCTGGGGTTGCCGATTGGCTGACTTCGGCCCAGTCATAGGCGCCGTGGTAGGCACCCTCAAACTTAGCGATGCCTTCCTTTCCGGTGAACGCTCGCGCCGCCTTGATGGCGAACATGACAGCTTCAGTGCCGGTATTAACAAATCGAACGCGATCAACGTTCGGAATCCGCTCACAAAGAATGCTCGCCAGCTCGATTTCCACCTGCGTCGGATTGGCGAAGCAACTGCCGCTCGCCAGCTGCAGATGGACTGCATCAACGACAGGTTTGAAAGCGTGGCCGTGGATGAGGGACGTGAAATTGCCGTTTAGATCGAGATAGCGGTTTCCGTCGACATCGAAGAGATAAGCACCCTCGCCTCTCTCCATGTACTTCGGAATTGGATCGCGTTCGATGGTTACCCGGCTTGTCCCGTCGGGAAATACCAACAACGCGCGTGCGAACGCTTCCTCCGACCTCCTCAACGGCGGAGTCTTGAGCCGCACTTCTTCATTTGATCGCGTAGCCATATGCGCTTCTCAACTAATCGCTACACCTTCGAAGTCAAACAATGGCTCGAGGGTATACGCTTCTTTTGGTCGTATCGGACGGCTCTACAATTCCTTCGCTGATTCCCATCATCCTCTCAGAAGAGAGCGGGTTTCAAACGAGGCTTGTCGGTTGTTTCGGCTACGTTTTCCAAAATGCAATCGCACAACCGCTCTATCTCGCTGATCCCATGATCAGCCGTAATGCACACTCGAATCCCCGCTTTTCCTTGTCCGACTGTCGGGAAGAACGTCACCGAGGTATAAAACCCCGCATCAAGAAGCTTCCTTGCTATTGCAATCGCCTTGGCCTCCGGTCCGATTGCGATCATTCTGATCGGAAGTGAATTACCTTGCTCGGCAGTTGTGACACGACGATCAAAAAGGTCGATGCGTTGCGCCAATCGCCTCTGCCGCTGGCCGAGTTCTGCCGAGCGGTGAATCCTGCACGATCCAAGCGCCGCACCAACCGCCGCCAGATTGGCGGCCGCTGAAAACGCATGGGGAATGGAGTAGCGTCGAAAAAGGTCCTCTTGGTCGGCTGTTCCGAGCATCAACATGCCACCCGATGCGCCGAATCCCTTGCCCAACGAGGCTGCTATGATCGTGCGGTCATCCAGCATTTGCGGAAACTGAGAGCGTGCAAATCCTTGGCCCTGGCGTCCGAACAGCGATATGCCGTGAGCATCGTCGATATAGAGAAAAAGCCCATAGCGTTCTTGGAGCTGGTGCAGTTCCTTGATCGGGGCATTGCCTCCCATCGAGTAAACACCATCGCAAACATAGGCGACCACCGGGTTGTCACGACACAAGCGCTCGAGCGCGTCGACATCATTATGTGCGATTGTTTCCACCCGCGTTTCATCAGCGATCACCGGCTTGTGATAAGCGAGCGAGATATGCGCGATGCGATCGAACACGACCACTGGCTTTCTTCCGCCTGTCAATTCCCCCGAAGCAAGGATGGGCAGTGCGCCCAGATTTGCAAGCATAACAGAGGAAAAGGCAAGTATCCGCGCGCAGAACATCTCCGACAGGGTTGCTTCAAGTTCCGCCAGAAGATCAAAATTGAGACGCGTTCGTGCGCAGGACCAGTGCAATGACCGATGCGCCTCAATTGCCTCGATCGCACCCGAGACGACTACCGGATGATTGTCGAGACCCAAGTAGGAGCATCGCACGAAATCAATTACCTGCGATCGAGCGTCAAGCGGCCCTGCGCCCAAAAGAAATGTGCGTCCCGTCGTGGAACGTCCCTGGACGGCCATGAGACCGTTCGCGTGGGCCGCATCGAAATAGGGCCTGCTCTTGTTTAGTACGTAGCTGGTGTTCCGGAAGCGCCCGGCCGGGCGACCACCATCCGATGGGGTGATCCGCTGGTTCATTTCATTCTCCATTCTGATCTGTCAAGATCCAACTGTTCAGAGGGCACGCGGCGCTGCTTTACAGATATTACCGGTTGCGTGTTCGGCCAACTCATCGACGTTGCGGCACAATCTGACACCGCTGCTGCCGACTCCTACGGCTGGCTCAAGAATTACCGGCAGCCCAAGTTCATCGGCAGAGCTTTCTATGTCCGCCGCATTCCTTGCCAAGCGATAAGACGGCACTTGAATGCCGGCCCCCGCGAGGAGCTAACGTTGGGTGAATTTGTCGCAACATCATTCAATCAATGTGGGTTTTGGCCCCGCTAAACCGAAATACCGGCTGAGCCTTCCAACTATCGCATAGACCGACTCCTTGGCGTACGGATGCCGGGCAATGTCATAGGTCACACGCAGCCGGGAACATTCCGCGATCAAGGCATCGAGATCGTCTGTATCGACACAGATTGCCTCAATGCTCTCCGCCGAAAGATAATCGTATTGACCTGGATCAGCCGACAGGATAATCGGATGAAGGCCAAGACGCCGGGCTGCCTCGATGTATAACAGACCGGTCCTCGAGCCTTCAACCAGGATAAGCACTCTTCTGGCCATTGGCTTTTAATCCCGAGTTGCATGCCGTGTCTCCGTCCCAAGCGTAAATCGAAGTCAGCCTTTTGACGCGCCTGATCTCAGACTGTCGTGAAAGTACCATCGGCAGCGATTTGTGGTTGTGAAGTTGTGTTAATTTATTGCTAAGGGCAATTAATATGGCCTGCTGGGGAGCATGAGGATTTGTCGGGCGGGCTGGAACGAAGTATGTCGTCACCGTTGAATTATTTCGACGGGACCGGCGGATTTGAGAAGGGCAAAACGGGCAGCGACGAAAACTGCCGGAAAGACGGCAGCCTCGGAGGATGAGATTTCCATCCTGCAGTTCCGCATCTGGCTGAAGGATGTGAACCCGATGATGTGGCGTAGGGTTCAGGTTCTCTCGACGATGACGCTACGCGAATTTCAAACAGAAGCGTGGGCTGGTGAAGCGGCCACAGTCGATCTGGGGCGGCATTGACCTCGCTGCCATCGCGAACGACGTCGCGGAAGCGAAGGCGGAAGCCGCGATCGCAGAAGCGATGTCACAGCCAACTTTTCCCGAAGATGTTCCTCCTGAGCTCATGCCAACCACCGTTGAGGTAGTATCCGACGCCAAGGACGTGACCGGGTCCGATGCATCGCTTCCTCAGCCGCTGGCGGTTGAGGAAGCGCCGATGGCAGAAGCATCGAACGCAAAGACTGGAGGCAGACGAACCCGCAAGAAGAGGCGGTGGCAGAAAGATGTTTCTTTGCCGCGAGGTCAACGATGGAAGCGGCGCCTGCCTTGGCTGCTCCGCCGGATCCGGGCCTAGCCGTAGGTCGACTGCTCAGGATTGAAGCTGCCCTTGTCAGACTGTTCATGACGAGCTGCAGCGCATTCAAATAGCAAGCTTGAACCGTACCGTAGGTGTTGCGGGTTAGCCGCTCTCGGACTTGGGTGCGAGAATGAAATCATAGACGGGTTCAGGCAGCTGGCCAGGCATCGGATCTCGCAAAACAGTCGGAGAGGTTATGGCCGCTTCGGCCTCTACCGCCAAGGCGGCGGGTGTCAATCCGATTGCGGCCTCAAAGGGCCGGCTCGGCAGAAGCGCCACCTGACGAAAAAGCGCTGCAGCTCTCGCCGCATGCCGCACGGCAGCGACCCGCTTTCCCTCGCGGATCTTCACCCCGGCCGCCGCCAACAGGATCAATCCCTGGAAGAAAAGGCGATGCTGAGCGCTGCGTTTGGCAGCATGCCATAGAGGCTCCCACGCCTCGTGAGCTTCCCGGTAATAGCCGTGATTGAAAAAGTCTATGCCCCATCGGAACACGTTTGAGCGGAGTGATTCCTCGACCGTAACAACGGTCCCTGGATCGCTTTGGTAACTGTGACCCAACGGGTCGCGAACCGAATGTGGATTTTGCCAGGCAGGTATGCGTAGCCCGGGAAATTCCTTTCGGACAGCAGGCGAGGACGTGACATGGACCCAGCAATCACGAATGCCCGTTGATGGCAATTCCAGATGAAATAATCGCTTGCTCCAGAGTGCCAGCGGTGAAGAAATATCTTGCGCTGCGCCGACAAAATGCGCTCATGGGCCATTCCTCCATGGGCACGTGGGCCGGGAGGGCACCTCTAACACGACCGATAGACCGAGGGAGGGCTCAACCCAATGAGCAGGGTGGCGCGCGAAGATGCGAGTCCGGCTTCGTCGGCGACATTTGCGCCGCTCGAGAATGCGACCTTTCGTTCGATCTGGCTTGCCACGCAGGTCGCCAGCCTTGGCTGGCTAGTTCAGACCGTCGCCATCAGTTGGCTGATGGCGACCATCTCGACTTCGGACGTGATGGTCGCCCTGGTGCAGGCTTCGACCACACTACCCGTATTCATCCTGTCGATCTTCGCCGGGGCCCTGGCTGACAACTACAGCCGCCGCAATCTCATGTTCGCCGGCTGGTGCGCGATAGCGTTGTCCTCGGCGATGCTGACTGTTCTTGCGGCGCTGGGGATTTTCAATCCATGGATGGTTCTTGCCTTCAGCTGTCTGGCCGGAGCGGGAGCCGCGTTCACCGATCCTGCCTGGCACGCGTCGGTGGGCGATATCTTGCGAAAACGCGAAGTCCCCGCCGCGGTCACGCTGATCTCGGTTGGATACAACGCCGTTCGAAGCGTGGGCCCGGCGCTCGGTGGCATTGTCGTTGCCTCCTTTGGACCTCTGACAGGGAGTGGGAAAAAGGTGGGGGTCAAGCAGCCAAGGCAAACTTGGCTTGCTTTAGCCGACCATCGGCAACTGCTGCTCGAACCTGAAGTACCCTGTGTGCACCGATTGGAGACCAGCGCATCTGACGCTTCTTGTTCATGCGGGCGTTGACGAGGCTGTTTGCGGCGGATTCGGCCGGGCAACTCGAAATCGATTGACCCGACCAGTATCGGCGGCAGTAATCGACAAGCGAAGGCTTGTTCTGGATCAGGTATGTTTGGAGACTGCTGACCAACTCGAAGAAGCGCTTGAGCTTGAAGCTGGCGCCCTGCCGCCGAGCATGCTGCTCCAACTGGTAATGCATGTCCTTCACGGCTCTTTGCGCCTCGCGGACATAGCCGCTCCAGAGGAGGTGGCGCAGCCTCGGAACATGAAACGCAACGTCCCAAAGGTAGATGTTGAGATTGTCGACTTTCCTGATGCCCTCCCATGCCTGTTCGATGTGACGGAGCCGCATCGACAGATGAAACCAATCAAGAATATGGGTGATCGGCTGCCGCGTTGCGCTGATCACGATGCCCTGCAGACCGACGTCTCCATCGCTGAAGACCGTGACGTCGCGGCCAGGCACCCATCCTTGGGCCCGCAACGCCGCTCGAACAACATCGTGTTTGCCGGTAGTAACATGAGGTGAAGCCGCGAACTGACGTGGAGGCCGGCCTTTGGTCACAACCCGGCCCATCGCGATCTCGAAATGCCGGCTTTGATACCCGGGAACTGCGCGAATGTAGGCTCCGTCGATAAACACCGATATAGGCGACCCACCGGCTCGGCTCATGCGGTAGGGACTTGCCAAGTCTCGCTTCTCGATCTGGTCGGCGACCCTCGCCAGCCGGTTGCTTACGGTGCGATGATTGTGTGGTCGCGGTGCCGGCACGAAGAGATCAAGGACACGGGCGGCTTCCCGAAATGACAGCCGTGAGCTGAGTTCGGCCTGGACCCGCTCCAATTCCGGTGTCGTTCGGCCCTTCAACAGGGCTTCCACTCTTCCGGTCCCGAGTGTTGCCGGCGTTCCGCATACGCAGTTGCGAAAGCGAGGCACGCGCACGCGACAAATGCCGAAGAGGGAGTGGACGGTACGAGATCGCCAGTCGTGGATGTTGCGAAGGCGGCCGCATTCCAAACAACCGCGATCCAGCTGTGCCGCCTGATCTGTCTGGAACTGCGTGAACTCTTCCTGCAGGCGGTGCTGTATACCCTTGCTCTCCTCCAAACAGAGGCCGAAGTCGTCGAGCCTCGCCTCATCGACCTTGCGCGCGATGCTGACGATTTCCCGACGTTGCGACACGCCGTCCGCGTCCACCAATTCGACCCAAACCTTCATCCTCAATTGCGAAGCCACAGAGCGTCCTTTCAGACAAAAGCTCCAGCTAAGCCAAAATCCTTACCCCCACCTTTTTCCCACTCCCAATGGCCGACGCAGCCCACCGTCTCACTTTGCCCTCCCAGCTAGCGATCGAGCTTTCCTTACGCTCTTCGGGCCCAGTCGGGCTTAGCGACGGCTCAGCAGTGCCGGCATCGCCCAACTTGCAAGCCTCGACGTCAGCTCCAAACTGCATTCGCGATATGCGGACTGATGGAAACCTAGGAAAATATGCCAAGCGCCTTTATTTCCTTCAGCACACGATCTACGTCCGCCATGTCGTTATAGGCGTGGACCGAGATCCGCAGTCGCCCATCTCCGCCCCAGGTCAAAACACCGCGCTCGCGCAACTGGGTTTCCAATTGTTCGGAACGGGTCGTTGAAATCGATATATTGCCTGCTCTGCTCGCTGCCCTCTCTGGTGTGAGAAGATCGACGCCGAAGCGCTTGACCCCATCGAGCAGCGCGCGGCCGAGCTCAAGAACATGCGATTCGATCTTGCGGATTCCTATCTCTTCAAGCGTTGCGAGAGCGTTCTCAAGATAGTAGATGCTCATGAAGCTGGGGTTTCCCCCTTCGAACTTCTCTATTGTGGGCTTCAAGTGAAAGGTGGTCCGCTGGCGCCAGTCCGGCTCGTGGACAATCGAGTTCCAACCAACTGCTTTTGGTTCGAGTTGGGGCCATCGTCTGGAGTTTACGAAGAACACTCCGACCCCATGCGTTCCTAGCAGCCATTTGTAGCAACAGGAAACAACGACGTCGCAAAGCGAACCGTCTACAGGGACGACGCCGAGCGAATGCGATGCATCGACAACGAGCCGCGCACGACACCTGTCGGCAATCCCTCTCATAGCAACAAGGTCGCTTCGCGCGCCGGTGAGGTAGCTGACGTGGCTGACCACGATCGCTCGTGTGTGTTCATCCGCTGCGTCGGCAATCTCTTCTGAAGTGGCGCGCGGGCCAGCGCCAACTCTTCTCACTTCGATCCCAGCAGCCTGCCAGATATGAAGCAGGGATGCGAATTCACTGGCACCGACGACGACGTTGTCGCCCGGGTTCCAGTCTATTCCAAGAGCGACTGCGTGGAGGCCCGCAGTTGCATTCCACAGGAGCGCAATCTCTTGTGATGTAGCACCGAGGAGCCTGGCCAGGCGCTCCCTCGCTCTGGTGGCGGTTGTCAAACGGCTTCCAAAACTGACCCTCGATCGGCGTCCAATTTTGACCCCCTATGCAGTGCGCGGCGGTCAGCATTCGCCCGGGCGGAGCTGGTCAGGGTTGCGCAGCCCGGGCGAACGCGGATGGCGCTGGCAGCTTGATGGGGTGATCAGGCGCGGTTCTTGAAGCGCCAGGATTCGTTTCCGGTCTCGATGATCTCGCAATGATGGGTGAGACGGTCGAGCAGCGCTGTCGTCATCTTGGCGTCGCCGAAGACGGCGGGCCATTCTCCGAACGCCAGGTTGGTGGTGACGATGATCGAGGTCCGTTCATAGAGCCTGCTGATCAAGTGGAAGAGCAATTGTCCGCCGGCCTGGGCAAAGGGCAGATAGCCGAGTTCATCGAGCACGACGAAGTCGAGCCGGGTGAGGTAGTCGGCGATACGGCCCTGCTTGCCGCCGCGGTGCTCGGTCTCGAGCCGGTTGACGAGATCGACGACGTTGAAGAAGCGGCCACGTGAGCCGTTGCGGATCAGGGAGCGGGCAATGGCGATTGCCAGATGCGACTTGCCGGTTCCGGTGCCGCCGATGAGCACGGCGTTGCGCTGGTCGGCGACGAAGGTGCCGTTAGCAAGGTCCCGGACCAGCACCTCATTGACCGGCGTGCCGTCGAAGTCGAACTCATCGATGTCCTTGGCGATCGGCAGCTTGGCGACGGTGAGCTGGTATTTGATGGAGCGGGCCTGCTTCTCGGCGATCTCGGCCGACAGCAGATCGCCGATGATCCTCGGCGGCTCATGCTGACGCTTGATGCCTGTCGCCATGACCTCGTCATAGGCGCCCCGCATCCCGTAGAGCTTCAGCGTGCCCATCAGTTCCAGAACCTGGGTGCGTTCCATCAGCTTGCCCTCCTGAGGCTGTCGTAGCGGGCGCAGTCGGCTTGCGGTTCGTGCTGCAGGCGAAGAGCGTCCGGGGTGAGAATGGTGACTGCCGGCGCCGGATCGCGCTGCCGCGCCAGGATGTTGATGATGACGGCGGATGAGCAGACATTCTGATCGAGCGCGTCCTGGCAGGCAGCCTCCACGGCATCAATGCCGTCGGTCAACACCGTGGCCAGGATTGACACCATCTGCCGATCGCCGTCATGCGCCGCTTTTAATCGGCGTCGGATACGCTCCATCGCTGGTGGCAGAGCCCAGTCCCGGAATGGCGCGCCATTGCGCAGCGCGCCGGGCTTGCGGGCAAGTACAGGGACGTAATGCCAGGGATCGTAGACCGTCTCGTTCCGCCCGAAGGAGCGGGCATGTTCGGCGACGACCACGCCGTCCTGGCGGATGACGATCCTGTCGGCATAGGCATGGATCTCGACCGGGCGGCCGACGGCCGTCGACAGGACCGAGTATTTGTTGGTGTCGAAGCGAACCGTGCAGGTCTTCGACACCGAAGCCGGCACCGTGTGGAATCCGTCGAAGGGGCCGCGATACTCGACCAGTTTGCCGCGCTCTTCCTCGAACACGTTCCAGATCGTTCGTTCCGGTTGCTCGACGTGACGATGCGCCTTGGCGTAGGCGACGCACTTGTCCTGCAGCCAGGCGTTCAGCTCCTCATAGGTCTTGAAGCGCAGCCTGGGCGTGAAGAAGCGCTCGCGCACCAGCCCGACCTGGTTCTCGACCTGACCCTTCTCCCAGCCTGACGCCGGCGTGCAGGCGACCGGCTGCACCAGATAATGGCTGCACATCTGCAGGAGGCGGCGATTGTATTGGCGGTCCTTGCCAACAAAGATCGTTTCCACCGCCGTCTTCATGTTGTCGTAGATGCCGCGCGTGCAGGCGCCGCCGAAGAAGGCAAAGGCCCTGTCGTGGGCGTCGAACACCATCTCCTGCGTCTCCCGCGGATAGGCTCTGACGAACATCATGCGGCTGTGGCAGAGCCGGACATGGGCGACCTTCACGGTCACCGTCACGCCGTTGATCAGGACGATCTCGTGGCTCCAGTCGAACTGGTAGGCCTCGCCCGGCGCGAAGAACAGCGGCACATAGGCGTCCGCCGTCGCCGACCCCTGCGCCTTCGCCCAGCTCTTCGCGTAGCGGCGGACGGCGTCATAGCCACCCTCGTAGCCGAGACTGCAAAGCTCTTCGTAAATCCGGATCAGTGTCAGTTGCTCGCGCGCCGCCTTGCCACGGTTGCCATTCAAGAACCCGTCAAGCTGATCCTGCCACGGACCGATCTTCGGCTTGGGCTGCCGCTCGCGTTCGTAGGAGAACGATGTCTCATTGGATCTAAGAATCTTGCGGACGGTGTTCCGCGACACATGCAGCTCGCGACAAATCCGCTTGAGAGACCATCCCTGCACATGGAAGGCGCGCCGAACCCGGGCAATCGTATCCACCGACTTCATCCCCACACCATCCGCTCGCCACGACGAGCTGATGGTCGCAAATCAAAGCATCAGGGGGGTCAAAATTGGACGCCGATTCCCCGGCTTATGGGGTCAATTTTGCACGCCGATTCACAGGCGGTCGCAAACATCCGATCTCGCCCCGGCATGCCAACGCCCTTGTCGACCATAAATCGTGTCACCGCGCCAACGTTGCTGATCAGAACCGGCGTTTCGCCACCGGCGGCAAGGTGGGTCACGTTCTCAAGTCCGATGAATTCACTCTTTGGGATAAGACTGCCAATGCCCATTTCGATACCTCTCACGGAGCGCGGCTGATGCAAGAATCAGCTCGAATCCTAAGGAACGAATCTTGTTCCTCCAATAGATGCGTCAGGGCACACCGAGGATTGCGGAGCGGGGCAACCTGTAAGACGCGCGGAGCGTCATTCGCTCTTGGAGCGAGTTTATTCCTTACCGCACGCGATCTTTGCGAACAGCATCCTCGCAGCGTGGAATGAATGGCCTGGCGAGTGCTTCGTAGACGGTAGCTCACGAAGTCGTGCTGGCCTAGAGGTATATTCAACCCATGCGTTCCGATGCGTAGCTTCCTGGACTTGCTGGGAAGACGACAGTTCGGTTGCCGTTCAAGAAAACCCGGTGATGAATATGGGCGTGGATCGCTCGTGCCAGGACCTGACTTTCAACGTCACGGCCCATGGAGACATAGTCTTCCACACTTTGAGCGTGCGTGATGCGAACCGTATCCTGCTCAATGATTGGCCCTTCATCAAGATCCGGTGTCACATAATGGGCGGTGGCGCCGATTAGCTTCACACCGCGCTCATACGCCTGCTTGTAAGGATTGGCGCCCTTGAAGCTGGGTAGGAAGGAGTGATGGATGTTAATGATCTTTCCCGACATCTTGCGGCACATTGCGTCGGAAAGAACCTGCATGTAGCGGGCGAGCACGATCAGCTCGGTACCTGTCTGCTCGACGAGGTCCATGAGCTGCGCTTCCGCCTGCGGCTTGTTCTCTTTCGTCACCTTGATGTGGTGGAAGGGAATATCATGGTTGACCACGACCTTCTGGTAATCGAAGTGGTTCGAGACGACGCCGACGATATCGATCGGCAGCCCCCCGATCCGCCAACGGTATAGAAGGTCGTTAAGGCAGTGGCCGAACGCCGACACCATCAACAGCACTTTCATCCTTTGCGTCTGGATGTGAAGCTCTGCTTCCATATGAAATCTTTCGGCGATTGGTCTTAGCCCATCGGCAAGCGCCTCGGCTCCTTTCCCATCCTCTGATATGAAGGAGACGCGCATGAAGAAGCGACCAGTGCTAAGATCGTCGAATTGCGAACTATCGACGATATTGCAGCCCATTTCGCAGAGAAACCCGGAGATGGCGGCTACTATTCCTCGCGTTGATTGACACGTTGCTGTCAAGATAAAAGTGGTCATTCGTTGCCTTTACAGGTTATCGGGAAAGGACCCGCTAATTCGTGAAGCGGGAAGTTGGCCGCAAAAGTGGCTAGAGGCTTTTCGGGCCGGCCTTTTGTCCGACCACGACAAACGTTGCGATTCGGCGAGGAGGTTAACTCAGAAGTTCGCGCCAGGCGCTCAGATCCACGTTCCCCCCGGATACCACTGCAACGACGGTCTTGCCGCTCCACATTTCGGGGTGCCGCAGGACCGCGGCAACGGCAGCTGCTCCACCGGGTTCGGCAACGATCTTCATCTCATCCGCCAACAATCGCATCGCGAAAATGACGTCAGCTTCCGACGCTTCGTAGCCGTGGGAGACAAGTTTCTGATTGATCGGAAAGGTCTTCTCACCTGGAATTTGCGTTACGATCGAGTCGCAGATCGAGTTGTACCCGGGTCCATTTCCAACACGCTCGCCTGCAATCAACGATCGCCTTGTATCGTCGAAATGTTCCGGTTCAGCCGCGCAGATAGTGGTCCCCGGGGACAACTCCGCCATGGCGGTGGCGATGCCCGCGATCAGCCCGCCACCACCAACGGGGCACACCAGAGCGTCTGCGGATGTTTTCAGTTTCGCCAGTTGATCGACGATTTCCAGTGCAACGGTTCCCTGCCCCGACATCAAAACATAATCATCATAGGGAGCGATCAAAGTCGCTCCCCTCTGCTCAGCCACATCTCGTGCGATCTTGGCCCTGTCGCCTGTTGCCCGATCATATGTGATTACCTTGGCCCCGTACTGGGCGGTGTTGCGCAGTTTCACGGCTGGTGCATCCTGCGGCATGACTATGGTAGATGGAACATTCATTTCCGCAGCCGCGGCAGCAACCCCCTGAGCATGATTGCCGGATGAAAAGGCCACGACCCCCGCCGCGCGCTCCTTTTTGTTCAATGACGCGATCTTGACGTAAGCTCCACGAATCTTGAACGATCCGGTGCGCTGCAAGCACTCGGCTTTTACGAGGAAGCGGAAACCAAGACGTCGGTTGAGAAGTTCGGATTCGAGCACGGGCGTAACTCGTGTTACGCCCTCGAGAACCCGGGCGGCATGGACGATCATTTCATATTCGAGCATCGCGCTGCTTTCCAACTAGGAGCTAGTATAATTTCGTTGCCGCTCGTTGATCACATAGCGCAATCAGCGGGTGAACCCGGGGTGGGCTCTAAGCCTTGGAAGATCCGTGCTCGCGGCAGGCCTGTTCAAATCGCTGAATTTCATCTGTGCTGTCGCAGTAGGACATCACCATGCGGAAGCCTTGACCTTTGGGAGAAAAGCTCCACGGCCTTAGGTTGATATCCTTGTCGCGGAGTGCTTCCAGAAGGCTCGCCGGCAGAATGGCGAACACCTCATTAATGTGCACTGGATGAACCAGCTCAACACCCGCACACGGGCTTAAAGCATCTGCTATTCGTGCTGCGTTTCGGTTCGCCTGCAGAGCATTTCGACGCCAGAGCTCATCCTCCAGATAGCTCAAGAGCTGCACCGACATGTAGCGCATCTTTGAGCACAGGTGCCCGGCGCGTTTGTGCATGACGCTCAGTATCCTCGCGATTTCAGAATCGAAGGTGATCACCGCTTCCGCATTCATGGTTCCGTTCTTGATCGTGCCGAAGGTGAGAACGTCCACTCCAGCCTTCCAGGTCATTTCGGCCGGCGTTGCGCCTAGATGAACCATGGCGTTCGCCAAGCGTGCCCCATCAAGATGGACTTTCATGCCGGCCTTATGCGCGATTGCACTCAGTGCGCGTAATTCGTCCAGTTCATAAACGACTCCGGCTTCCGTGGCTTGGGTGAGGCTGAGTGCGCTGACCGCCATATGATGCACATTGCCGATACCGTGACTTTGTAGGCTGTGCTCCAATGCGGCAGGCGATATCTTACGGTGCCCACCTGCCAGCAAAGTCATGCGGCCACCACCGCTATAGAATTCGGGCGCGCCAGCTTCGGTCGTCACAATATGCGCGCCCTCGTGACTGAAGATCGTGCCATATGGCGGCGTGATGGCGCCGAGCGCAAGACCATTTCCCGCAGTGCCGGTAGGCACCGGAAAAATGAAGGTTTCACGCTCAAAAAAGTTCGAATAGACCTGTGCCAAGGTTGCGGTGAATCGATCTGCTCCGTAGGCCACCTCAACGCCTCGGTTGCAGTTGACGAGCGCGTTCATCACCTGTTCGCAGACAGGCGCGCCATTGTCTGAATTGAAGTGATAGGGTGCTATTTTAGATCCTCCCGTTCCCAGGAAAAGCCGCCTCCAAATTCAGTGGAAGCATCCTGGAGCACATCCCATAGGTAGTCGGCTGAGGCGTAATCAGTCAGCATGTGCAGGCCGTAGGGATCGTTTTTCATTTCGCGGATCAAAACGGCGCTGATCCGCGCTACGACCGTTTGTACGACCTCACCTTGGAGAAGCCGATCGCTGCGCAAATCCACACCGCAAATCTTCGCCATCATCTGCGCAATACACCTGCCCTCTAGATGGAGCCAACTATGGCTGTCGGCACGGGGAAGCGGGTACCCTATTCGGCGCTCACCGCTGGCATCGTCGGCATTCCAGCTTGCCTCCAGGTCGCTGCACACATTACCTACCGCGTCTGGGTCAGGCAGGACGAGGTACTCTTCCTTACCGAGCCGCGCGATGAGAGCGCCATCGGACAGGGCGATCGCTTTGTTTGGAACGTCCGGGACGGCGCTGATCTTCGAGCTCAGCCATTTCGTCGTCCCGTTACCCTTGAAGCCGATCCGAGGCAGCGTCGACAGGTCGCGGATGACAACATTCTCGTTCTGCGGAGTCTGACCCGCGCCGGTCAAGCGATGAGCGAACGGACTTCTAGCAACAGCGCCCACCTTACATCTCCTGCCGCAGGTTTTCGGGATCGTAGAAATGAGGAGAAACGACTTCCGCCTGATGCTCACTACCGTCACTTGAACGCAGCACAATTCGTGTTCCAAGATTGGCGTCCAAGCGATCGGCATAGGCCAGACCGATGATTTTCCCCAACGTCGGCGAAAAAGCGAGTGATGTGATGAAACCTGCTATCGAGCCGTTTTTCACGACCAAGTTGGACTCCTGGAGCCCAGCCGTCGGCATCCCGTCGAGCATAAACCCGACAAGTTTGCGGCTCGACAATGTCTTGCTTCGAATTTCTATACTGCGCTTGCCGATGAAAAAGGGCTTGGAGTTGGCCACGGCCCAGCTCATATCCAGCTCTTCAGGCGTGGTCATGCCGTCAGTGTCTTGACCGATTATTACGTGCCCCTTCTCGAGCCGCATGAGTCTCTGGGCTTCAAGGCCAAACGGGCGAATACCGAAAGCTCGCCCTGCATCCCCGACTGCCCGCCAGAGTTCCGATGCGAAGCGTGAGGGCACATGTATTTCGTAACCAAGCTCGCCGATGAAACCCACTCGAAATACCCGCGCAGGGATGCCCGCTACCGTCCCTTCACGGTAAGCCAGGTATGGAAAGTCTTGCGGCGACAAGGCAATGTCATCGCTAAGTTTTGCAAGTACCTTGCGGGCATTAGGCCCTGCCAGGTTAACCCCCGCATAAGCGGCCGTAACATTCGCGATATCCACGTCGAGGCGCCACTGGGCGTTCCACCACAGCATGTTGCGGTATATTCGATCCACGCCGGTGGTGGTCGCCGTGACGTAGAAATAGTTTTCGCCGCGCCGACACGCGACACCGTCATCAATGACCGTGCCCGCCTCATTCGTCATAAGCAGGTAGCGGGTCTTGCCAATGGGCAGCTTCACATAGGCAAACGTGTACATCCGATTTAGAAATTCGGCCGTGTCGGGCCCCCGCACATCTAACCCGCCCAAAGTCGAAACATCGATCATGCCTACGTTGTTTCTTGCGTTCACAACCTCTTCGGCAATGAGCCTCTTGGCATCGCGTTCATGACCATAGTAGGCGGGTCGCAGCCAATTTCCCGCAAGCAGCCATGCTGCTCCTTGAGCGGTATGCTGTTCATGCATCGGTGTTTGGCGAAATGGCGTGAACTTTCGACCCGCCAAAGTCGCGATTTTTTCCGTTGTGACCGGCTGCCGGGCGGTGGTGACGCCCACCTCACTTATTGTCCGATTTGTGTATTTCGATACGAGCATTGCAGTCGCCAGAGCAGCATGCCGGCCTTGACTTGGCCCCATGCCGACGGTCGAAAACCGCTTTACGAGTTCGAGCTCGCGATACCCGTCCGCAATGGCGTTCTTGATGTCCTTGACCTGAAGGTCTTCGTCAAAGTCGACAAAGTCCATTCCCTTCGGATGCGGGAAGATCGGGCAAGGATGATTTGGGGAACCTCCATCCCGAGTTGGAAGCGCGGGCCGACGTTTGCTCTGATAGCCGCAATTGATCGCGGCCGCTAAGCCCTGAGCCGCGCCATGAGCTATGCAATCGTCCAGGTCGAAAAATCCGTCGACCGATCCGGCAAGCAGAACGCCTTTGTCCTGCCCATCGATAGTGAACTGCGCGGTCGCATCATCGTAAGCGAGCTTGCCACCCGCCTGCAGTGGTAGCTGATAGGCGGGAACATAGCCGACGGACATGCAGACCAGGTCACAATCGATCTTTCGGCGCCTTTTGCCTGCAGTGCCCTCCGCATCAATATCGGCAAGCTCTACCCCACGGACGTGCAACTCCCCCTTTTCCGGTCGTGCCTCATACAGGCACCATCCATCCAGAATCGAGACCTTTCGTTGCGTTAGCTCCGAACGCAATGGTCCGTGGTGGCCGGCGTTTCGGAGATCGCAAATTGCCGCCAGGTCGACGCCGGCTTCAAGAAGGTCAAGCGCCACGCCATATGCGTCATCGTTGGCAGCGAGTATGACTGCACGATTGCCAGGCTTAACACCGAACAGCCGAATGAGCCGCTGAGCCGCCGAGCCCTGCATGATGCCGGGCAAATCATTGTTTCGAAACTGTGACGGCTGCTCTATGAGCCCGGTCGCGAAAATGACCTGTTTCGCCCGCAGCTTGTGTAATCGGTTACCGCGAATTACCGGCAGCCAGTTATCAGCATACCACGCATTGCAGATCGCGTCGGTCCAGATCTCGATGTTGTTGTGGCCCTTCGCCTCGCCGACCAGGTCTCTTTCGCTTCCCAGTCGCGCATAGTTCAGCGCCCCGCCTATCCGTGGATTTTCGTCCAACAGCAAGACTGACGCGCCGGTATCAGCCGCAGCAATCGCCGCCGCCATACCAGCGGGCCCCGCACCGACGACGACCACGTCGTACCAGCCATAGGCCTTGTCGTAATACCCTTCGGTGGGTTTTGTGACGTCGAGCTTACCCAGCCCAGCTTTGGCCCTAATGATGGGCTCCCACACCTTTTCCCAAATTCCTTTGGGTTTGTAGAAGGTCCGATAGTAAAAGCCGACCGGCATGAAGCGGGAAAGCCTGTTCATGACGAACCCGCTGTCCCTGCGTGCCGACTTGCCAACATTTTGGGCACGTACGGTCAGACCGTCTGATATAGGATGACGATCGGCAAAGACGCTTACCTCATTCCCGATTTGGACAAGTGTGTTCGCGTCCTGAGCGGCCATGGTCAGGATACCGCGCGGTCGGTGATATTTGAATGACCGCGACAATATCCATTCGCCGTTAGCCGCAAGCGCTGAGGCGATCGTATCCCCGGATAGGCCTTCATACTCCCGCCCGTCGAACGTGAACTTAAGCTTTCTCGACGCGTCGATAAGCAGGCCCTTGCGTGGCGTCGCGCTTTTCATGACGCTTCTCCCAGAGGTCCATCTGCGGGTACAGGAAATGTGGCCAGAATCTCATCGGTCACTGTGTTCCGTTCCGCAAGGAACCAGAAGTTTGTCGGTGTGTGACACCACCACTCACGCACGACGCCCGCCGTATTGTTGGACATCCAGACGTACTCGGCCCACTCGTGGTCGCTCGCGCCGGATGGCTCAGGTTGCCGATGCACCTCTCCATGGCACTGAAACTCGGTTATGTTGCGTGGCCCGTTCAGAGGGCAAGTCATCAACTTCACGTTCAGGTCCTCAATGGCTTGCAGCGGTGGCGCCCATCTCATTGACCAGATCGAAACTGTGGAACCGGCTTAACTGAAATGGCCTGATCTCGTCTGGAATGCGGTTTTCCGAAATGGCCTTCGCCAAGAATAATCCACTGGCCGGGGTCGCCTTGAAGCCCCAGGTGCCCCAACCTGCGTCCAGCCAATAGTTCGAGAGCGGACCCTGACCCATGATCGGGCTGTAGTCCGGTGTCATATCGGTGATCCCGGCCCACTGGCGCAAGATCTTGAGTTCTCCAATGAACGGGAACATCTCCAACGCCGAAGCAGCAAGACCTTCCTTGAGCTCCAGGGTCGAGCGAGTGTTGTAGAGCTCGTATGGGTCCGAGCCGCCTCCGATGACGAGTTCGCCTCTCGCCGATTGCGAAACGTAGCAATGCAGAGCGGTTGACGACACCATCGGATCCAGGAAGGGTTTGACAGGATGCGTCACCATTGCCTGAAGTGGATAGCTGCGGATCGGCAGCTTCAAACCGGCCATCTTTGCTACGACTGAGGAGTAACCGGCGACGCACTGCACCACGGTCCCGGCTGAAACATGGCCGCGATTTGTGCGCAGGCGTGTGACTCTATTCCCGGCGACTTCCATCCCCAGGACTTCCGTCCTTTGATGAAGCTCGACCCCACGCTCACACGCGCGGATAGCATATCCCCATACGACTGCGTCGTGACGCGCGATGGCTGCGCTTGGGTGCCAAAGACCGCAAAGGATCGGCATGCCCTTGATATCGAGATTGAGCGAAGGCACCAAGCTCTTGATTTGCTGGCGATCAACAATCTCGTTAGCCTCACCACAAAAGACGCCGGCGTCGGCGCGCAGGCGAAGCGATCGCGAAACGCCGTCCGAGTGCGACAACGTGAGCTGTCCCCGGCGGGAATACATCATGTTGTAATCGAGCTCATTGGCCAAGGATTCATAAAGTCTCAGGGCCTTCGCATAGAACCGTATCGAGCGTTGATCCGTGTAGTTCGAGCGGATCACCGTGGTGTTGCGCGCGGTGTTCCCGCCTCCAAGATAGCCCTTCTCCAGAATCGCGACGTTGGTGATCCCATGGTGCTTCGCCAGGTGGTAAGCCAATGAGGCTCCGTGACCACCGCCGCCGATGATGACGACGTCGTAGTGGGATTGCAGATCCGGAGTGCGCGGTATCTCGTCGCGTTCGGGATAACGTCTTGAAAAGCCGTACTTTAGAAGCGCAAACACCATATTTCTCCCTCTAGGAGCGCGGCCGGGATATGGACGCGTTGCTCGCTTGCAGGAGCGATGCCAATAACCGTCGTTTGGTCAAAGCGGGGTCCAATCACACGCGATGCGATACGCATCCGCGCTGCCCTTCCAGGTTCGGCAAAACGTCGTGAGAAGGCATATCTTGGGGACGTATGTGCCATCTCACGCGTCTACTTTCGGTAGCGGAATTGAGAACTGGTCGCTTCGCTCAATTGCGTGTGCGGCACGCAAGACAGTCATCTCGTCAAAATACCGGCCCACCAATTGCAGTGCGATCGGGAGACCCTGCGTATGCATCGCGCATGGCATCGTCAGCGCCGGGTGACCGGTCATATTGAAGAATGTCGTGAACCGGGTGATCGCGTTGCCAATCGCTTCGTTGACCCCGTTTCGTGTCACCTTGACGGTGCCCACTTTCTGGGCGATTTCGGGCGTCGCCGGGGTGAGGATCAGATCGACTTGGTCAAAAAGCCTATTCGTCTGCTGCCGGTAGATCTCGATGAACCGCTTCGCTTTGACATAGTGCTCCGCCAGAATGCACTGCCCCAACGCCAAACCAGCGCGGAAATCCGCGGAATAAAGGTCGCCGCGCTCCTGCAAATAAGCCGAATGCGCGCTGAGCGCTTCAGGCATCTGCACGGTGAGCGAGACTGTACGGCTATGTTCCATATCCGGAAATGTCACCGGCACTAGCTTTGCGCCGTTTGCGACAAGAAACTCTTTCACACGTTCAAGAGCCTCCAGGATTTCGTCGTCCGCACGCTCGTAGTAGAAGTTGCTCGGAATACCGACGCGCAATCCTGAGACGTCCTGATCAAGCGCTTCAGAGTAATTTTCAACGGGCCGATTGACTGAAGCGGGATCGCTGGGATCGTAGCCCGACACGATGCTCAGCAGATCGGCGCAGTCCGCAATCGTGCGCGTCATCAACCCGACGTGATCCAGCGTCCAGCAATACGGCACCACTCCCGAAGTGGGGACCCGCCCGATCGTAGGCTTAAAGCCGACAAGCCCGTTCAACGCAGCGGGCGCTCGGACGGAGCCACCGGTGTCCGTTCCAAGTGCTGCCGGTACGAGACCAAAAGCCACCGCGGCCGCTGAGCCGCTCGACGAGCCACCCGCAAGACGCGTCGGATCGTAAGCGTTGACGGCCGTCCCATAAACCTCGTTTTCGCCCGTTGCGCCGTATGCGAATTCATGCAGGTTCGTCTTGCCAAGACTAACTGCCTGGGCTGCCCGCAGCTTGGCGATTGCAAACGCATCCTTTTTGGCAATCCTGTCGTGGAAAACCCGCGACCCGGCGGACGTTCGAACACCCTGAACGTCGAACAAGTCCTTGGAGGCATACGGAATTCCAGCGAACGAGGAGCCGTTCAAATCACCACGCGTCAGCCGCGACGCCTGTTCGCGCGCAGTATCAATCGTCGTCGTGATGAACGCCTTTGATTGTGGATTGTGTCGTTCGATCCTCTCGGCAAATGTATCCACAAGCTCGACTGGGGTTACCTCCCCGCGCTGAAGCATCGACCTCAGCTTCCTGACGCTTTGAAATGCGATATAGTTACTCATGCCTATCTGCACCTTGGACGCTCATAGCCGGTGGCGTGGTGCCCAGGTCGATTTTCCTCAGCTGTTCAAGCTCATTCAACAGATCTTGAAACCCGGTAATGACACCCAGCTGGGGATCGACCAGCTCGTTTATTTCGTCGTCTGACCAACAATGCGATGCCATCTGGGTGCATATGCCGGTTAGCGTAGCTTTTGTGAGTTTCTGCATGACAATCCTCGAACAACGATCGCGAAGAACGTTCTGCCCAACCAGGGTCGCCAGCGACGGCCCAAGGTAATCAGCGAACGATCAGAGTTTCGGGTGTTTTGTTTGTGAGGATCTCCCCACCGTTCTCGGTCACCATCACGGTGTTGGAAATGAAATAGTCCGCGACTTTTGTGTTGGTGAACCAGGAATGTGCATGGACGACCATGCCGACTTCTATCTTACGGGTCGACTTCGGGAAAAGGCTGGTGACCATGGAGCCGCCTGTCCAGCTCGGAGGAAAGCCAATCCCAACGAGGTAGCCGCAGTGATGACGGTGATAGTCGACGAGGCCCGCGCTCGCTGCCACTTCGTGCCAGGCTTCATAGGCATCACCTGCATCTGCGCCCGGACGAAGGGCTTCGCAAATTGCCTTCATGCCGCGAATTGCAAGCTCGGCAGACTCCTCGACACCCTTCGGCACGCTGCCGACGTAGACAAGCCGGCCCATCGGAGATTGGTACTTGCGATATGAAGCGCAGGTTTCAAGGAAAACTGCATCGCCGTTTCGGAACACCTCGCCACGCCAGGTGGTATGTTCTTCACCTAGGCGACTGGTCGGACGAATGAATGGGCCAAAACCGGGATACTCGCTTCCCTCTAAGATCATCTTGCTGTGATAAGCCGCGGAAACTTCGTAGTCGGTTGCGCCGTCGCGCACCGCGTCGACCGCGGCCAATGTACCTAGATCCACGGCGTGGGCCGCTTTCCGTGTGTATTCCATTTCAAGCGGGGACTTCACAAGACGTAGGTCGTCAAGAATCCCGGAAGCGTCCACCCAACTTACGCCGGAACGGTCGTCTTGAATGCGCTCAGCGTGTCGCGCTGTAAGGAAAAGGCTACGCTTTTCGATCCCGACGCGGCCACCCGACAGACCCAGGTCTTTCATGGCCTGATGGACGTAGTCTGAAAGCTCTTCGTGATCCTTGTGCCCGTAGAACCGCGCGTTTCGGACCTGGTTCTCTACCGTTATCTGCTCCATTGCGCGGCAGCAGAGGCCCATTTCTCCGCTTTGATTCAGAACGAGCACATGCGCCGCGAAGAATCCCCAGTGATCAAGCCCGGTGAGATAATAAATGTTCTCAGGAACGGCAATCAAGATGCCATCAAGGTTGTTCTCTGTGAGCGCCTTACGCGCGTTCGATATGCGACGATCAAGCTCATCTTTTGGAAAGGGTGAAAGGTAGGTCATGGACGCCCTCGGGTGCTGTATCCAGTTTTCAACATCGGAAAGAGGTATACCTCTAGTACCTTCACTCGCGAAAAATGACAAGGGCAATTTTCCAAAGTCGACGCAGTTGCCCGATTTTGCGGAAAATTTCGATGGGTAGGATCATCCCCTTGCGACTTCTCCGGCGCAGTGGTATACCTTTGGGGCAATTTTGCATAACCCAAAAACAGAGGGAACGGATGAAAATGAAAGCTATCTTGGCTGCAATCGCCGCGACTGCTGCTCTATTTATCGGCGTCGCTCACGCTGACGGGCTGACGGACAGCGCTAAAGCGGGAAAACCAATACGCATTGGCTTCGCTCATGAAATCCCTTGGGCTTATCCGGGGGATAAAAACGAACCGCTGGGATTCGCGAACGCACTGGCGGTCGGCGTCCTAAAGTCTATGGGGTACACTAATATCGAGCCAGTCGTGACCGATTGGGGTGGCTTGATACCGGGGCTTCAGGCAGGGCGCTTCGACATTATCACCGGCGGAATGTACATCACTGGCAAGCGTTGCAAGAACGTCGCTTTTGCCGAACCAATGGGGAAATTCGGCAACGCGTTTATTGTCAAAAAAGGCAACCCGAAGGGAATTCAGAACTATAAGGACATTAAGGAGAAGGACGCGACGATGGTGACTGTCTCCGGCTACGTCAATGTTGACGAGGCACTTAAGGAAGGAGTCCCTGAAAGCAAGATTATGCAGGTGCCAGGCCCCACTGAACTGCTGGCTGCCGTTCGCGCGGGGCGAGCGGACGCCGGGGCTAGTAACTATTTCGATGCCAAAAATCTGGCCGCTAGCGCATCTGACGAAATCGAAGTGACTGACCCGGCCGCTCTACCTGATTGGACGAATAATTGGGTAGCGATTGCATTCAAGCCTGAGGACAAGGACTTTCTGAAGGCGTACAACGAGGCCCAGGCAAAGTACCTCGGTTCGCCGGAAATGCTTGAGGCAGTCGGGAAGTTTCAATACACAAAAGCTCAGCTTCCGGGCGATGCAAAAACCGAATGGGTCTGCGCCAATCGGTAACAATGAGTTGGCTGACGAGCTGCGTGAGGCAGCTCGTCAGCATTGCCGAAGCGAGCTCCTATGACATACACCTCGTTCCTTGCGGATTATGGCAGCCGGTTTGTAGACGGCGCGCTCGTGACCGCCATCCAATTCTTTTGCTCCTTGGGGCTGGCCGTATTCGTGGCCAATCTCTTCGGCCTGATGATGCTATCTTCAAACCCGGTTCTGAGGAGAGCCGCGGTAGGCTACGTCGAGTTTTTTCGCGGCACCTCACTGCTGGTCCAGCTTTTTTGGTTGTTTTACGTGTTGCCCCTGTTTGGCATCACGTTGGACAATTTTCTTACCGGATTTCTGGCAGTTGGCCTGAACCTCGGCGCCTACGGCGCTGAGTTGGTTCGGGGCGCCATACAGTCAGTTCCCCGCGGCCAGTGGGAGGCATCTTACGCATTGTCGATGTCGGCAGCCCAACGCATGCGACGGATTATCATCCCGCAGGCCTTTGTCACCATGCTGCCGGCTTGGGGAAACCTGGTGATCGAGCTGCTCAAAAGCACCGCGCTGGTGGCGCTGATAGCAGTTCCAGATCTTATGTTTGAGGCGCGCCAGCTGAACAATACAACCTATCTCTCTACGTGGACTTTTGGAACAGCCCTGATCATCTACTACATTTTCTCTCGCTTTCTCATCACGCCTTGCATGCGCTGGACCGAACGCATCATGGCTCGGCGGATAGGAAGGGCTTAAGAGATGCAGTGGGACTTCGCATTCACAGCCGAAATCTTGCCTAAGATGCTTTGGGCTACGGGCAATACTCTTTTGGCTGCTGGCATGGGATACGCCATTGCCGCTGTCATTGGTCTCTTGTTCGCACTTGCTCAGCGAACACCGTTGCGTATTCTGACGTATATTACTCGGGAAATTGTCGAGTTCATACGATCAACTCCCCTCGTACTGCAAATCTTCTTCGTGTATTATGTTGGGCCGGAATACGGGCTCTACCTGAGCCCTTGGGTGGCAGGCATGATCGCTATCGGCCTGCACTATGCCGCCTATCTCTCTGAAGTTTATCGGGGTGGCATTGAGTCGGTCCCGAAGGGGCAATGGGAAGCATGCATCGCCATCAATCTAACGACGATGCAGACCTATCGGCGTATTGTTTTGCCGCAGGCTCTCCCACCATCAATTGCTGGGATGGGAAACTACCTGGTCAGCATTTTTAAAGATACCCCGATCCTGTCTGTAATTGGTGTCGCCGAATTGATGCAGGCCGCAAACGCTGTAGGCGGGCAAAACTATCGCTACCTTGAGCCTTACACGATGGTGGGCGTTATTTTCTTAGTTATCTCACTGACCGCCGCGCGCGCCATCCGTTGGTTTGAAGCGACCGTTCGCCGTAAGTTAGGAATGCAATGATGGAAGATCTCTCGTCATATCCCCTCGAGCTCGTCGGTCCAGACATACCGATGGTACGGTTCATGAAGGTCCGTAAAAGCTATGGTGACCTAATCGTTCTGGACAACCTGAACTTGGACATCGCACCAAGTGAGATGGTGAGCATCATTGGCCCATCGGGATCCGGCAAAACGACGGTGCTGCGCATGCTGATGACCCTCGAAACCATCAACGGCGGCGTCATCTATGTGGATGGCAAACCCCTCACCCACATGCCAAAAAACGGCGTACTGGTGCGGGCAGATGCAAAGTACCTACGAAAAGCACGCTCCTCGATAGGAATGTGCTTCCAGCATTTCAACTTGTTTCCCCACATGACGGCGCTACAGAACTGTATGGAGGGGCCGGCCTTAGTCTTGGGTCTCTCGCGCCGCGAGGCTCGAGAACGTGCCGAAGAGCTTCTCCTGATGGTTGGCATGATCGACAAGAAGGACCAACATCCCTCCCGGCTTTCGGGTGGCCAACAACAGCGCGTAGCGATTGCGCGCGCCCTGGCGATGAGGCCGAAGGTTATGTTGTTTGACGAAGTTACCTCTGCCCTTGATCCCGAGGTAATCGGCGAAGTCACGAATGTGATTAAGGATTTGGTGTTCAAGCACAGGCTGACGATGCTTATGGTGACCCATCAAATGGGTTTTGCTCGTGATATTTCCGATCGCGTCTGCTTTTTCTATGGTGGAAAGATTGAAGAACAAGGCAGTCCTGCTGAACTGTTTTCCAATCCCAAAAGCAAACGAACGCAACAATTTTTGAGCGCAGTCAAAGCGGCAGATTGATGGTCGGGACTCCTGTCAGAATTGGAATAGCTGGGATTGGCGCCATAGGCTCGTCCGTGGCACACGCATTGGATCGGGGGGAAATAGTTGGGTGCGAATTGGTGGCTATCTCGGCCCGGAGCCAAAATCGGGCCGCAGAGTTCAATGCCACTTTAAACAATCGTGTTTCCTGCCTCTCGTTTGAAGATTTGGCTAGAGAGTGTGATACAGTTTTGGAGGGTCTCCCGCCACAGATGTTCGACGCTATCGCGCTGCCTGTCCTGAGCGCCGGCAAGATCCTCATAGCTATGTCTGCGAGCCAGCTACTCGGTCGAGAAGATTTAGTGGAGTTGGCGCGCCGCATGGGAGGACGAATTGTGGTCCCATCCGGTGCCATGCTTGGGCTCGACGCCATCAAAGCCGCGGCCGTCGGCGAGATCCGCAAGGTGAAGATTCGAACCCACAAACCGCCAAGGAGCCTTGCAGCCGCACCTTATGTTGTTCGCAACGGATTGAACTTGGAAAGTCTTGTTGAAGCGGTTTGTGTTCTAAGAGGCAGCGTTAGCGACGTGGCGAAGGAATTCCCCGCAAACGTGAATGTCGCTGCAGCTCTAAGTCTGGCGGGTCTCGGACCGGACCGCACGCAGATGGAAATTTGGGCAGATCCAGGTCTAATGTTCAATACCCACAACGTGGATGTGGAATCCGACAGTTCTAACTTTTCGATGTCGATACAGAACCGCCCAAGCGACGAGAACCCGGCCACAGGGCGTATTACCGCGCAGAGCGTAATCGCGTACTTACGTCAAATGAATTCCATTTTGCGCGTTGGAACGTGACTCGATGCCGTTCATACCCTGCTGCAGCCTAGAGAAAGCTAGCGATGACACGCCACAGCTCCCTGGTATCTACGAACGAAACCACCTTCACTGCTCCTGAAGACAAAGACGGGGTTATGGACGGAGAGAGGCAACCCGCCGGAAAAATGAGCAAACAGGAAATATACCTCGAGTTACGGCGGCGAATATGCCTCCTTGACTACCAGCCAGGTAGCCGACTCAACGAGAGGGAACTTGCATCGGAATTCGGTGTCAGTCGAACTCCCCTTCGCACGGTCCTGCAGCGCCTCGAGTACGACGGGCTAATCATAAGCCAGCACGGCAACGGCACCGAAGTCACATCGATCGATCTGAGCTCGATGCGAGATATATACATCGTTCGGATGCGATTGATGGACGCTATGGCCGAGTCCTCCCCCCTTCCCGTGACTGACGACACACTCCGCGAAATCCACGACCTGGAGCAAACCTGTCGACAACTGTTGGATGTGAAGGATAAAAGGCAATTTGCCGAAATCATTATCCGACTGCATAAAGTTCTGCATGGTTTGAGTAGCAATGGCCCTCTGAGGGACTTCAACGATATCCTTTTCTTTCAGTCAGCTAGATTTTGGTTCCTGCTTCTTGAGAAAATGGATTTTCGGCAGCAGGTAGAAGACCTTATCGATGAGCTGCGCGTGATACGAAGAAGCCTGGAGCTTCGGGATGTACGTCTGGTTGCGACGGTTCACAAGTCACATCTGGCGATGGTGTTATCCAGGCTCGACGCCATGGAGGCAGCTAGCGCAATCCGGTCGGAATTTTGAAAGCTAGGGCGGCATTCGATATTGGAGTCAACCTATGAACATGCCGACAATTGGGTTTATTGGAACCGGCGACTTCTCCTCCTACTTAATCGCCGCCCTGCGAAGGGGTGGGTTTGGCGGTCGAATTCTTCTCTCGCCCTATAGCCGAGTCAAGGCGGAGCGGCTTGCCACTACCCACGACTGCACGGTAGCCGCGGATGATGCGAGCATGCTCGCCGAGGCCGACTGGATCCTTTTGGCCGTGCGGCCCGAACAGCTTGCCAATGCGTTGCCCAATCTGGCTATGCGTCCAGAGCAGGTATTAATTTCGGCCGTCGCCGGCGTCACCGTCGCAGAATTACGGGCGGCAACGGGCAAAGGCATATCGGTGGTGCGCATCATGCCGTCGAGCTACATTGATACGATTAACGATGGCATTATTCCGGTATTTCCTGCGTCTCACGGCCTCGACGCGGTGTTGAATTGTGCAGGTAAGGTCGTGACGTTCGATACCGAAGATCAATTCGAACTTGCGATGTTCGGTGCCTGCCTCGCTGGGTGGATGTACCGTTTCCTAGCCACGCTTGAAGGTTGGTTCTTGCAGCGCGGGCTCACGCCGGCCCATGCCCGGCTAATTGTTGCAGGGAATGTTGCGGGAGCGACTGGCTACGCGCTGGCGCGGCAGGATGTCCCACTTGAGGTCGTTTCTGACGGGATCGCAACGGAAGGTACCTACACAAAAGTGGGGCTGGAGCACCTCGCCGAAAGGCAAGCCGCTCTGCCTTGGTTAGAGGCTCTCGATATCGTCTTCCGAAGGCGGAACTTGTTGACCTAGTCACGTGATCGACAGCGGAGACACAAGAATGGAGCCGTCTCCCGCGGTCTCTGCAGTGCATTCCTGCCGAACGAAGCAAATCTGGCGGAGCTGAGCTAATTGTCCGACGAGGATTATCGTAGATTGGGCTGGCTCAGGCAACTTACCAGAGATTTGAGAACCGCTCATTTAAGTCGATAGTCAACTCGGGACGAGGATCCCGGGTCCTTCCCATCCCGTTTCGCGGATACTCAAGTTTCGCCGGCGTAACCGCCTTGGCAACGCCACAAATTGGTTTGTCCGGTAGCGCGGCCCAAGGCGCTACCGTAAGGCATTAGACGTGCCATCTTGCGCTCAGGGAATTTTGCGGGCTGCACAGCTGGCCGCTGGGAACCCCTGCCCTTAGCAACAGGTCCTGCATCCAAGCTATACACAGCATACGTCTAGACGTCGGCGAAATGACCGGGAAGCCCGTAAATATGTGAAAAAACCTTGACATCGCGCCGAAACCGTCGTACTGCTGTATACATCATTATCTTCGAGTTAGGTGGCGCAGAGTTCGCCAACGGAGAACCGCATGGACGACAGGCTGTATGGAAGTCGTGACAAGCGCGGGCAGTGGTCACCTCATAAGCGACCCGCGCGCGAGCCCTTGTTTGTATGGCCGGCCCAACCGAGAAAGTTTCTCGTATGGATGTTCGGGTTTCCTGGATATCTTTGGCCCTGGAACGCGCTCCTGATCGGCATATCCGTTGTCGCGTGGGTTTATCTGACGCCCACAACGGATACGATGCGAGAGTTCAGCATCGGCTGGGTGGCGGCCATTCTCCTGCGCAACGCCGCGCTGGCCCTTCTTGTATATGGTGGACTGCACACGCTGCTCTACATTCAGCGTCGCCAGGACACAAACTTCAAATACAATTCGAAGTGGCCCGACACCGACAATTCGGTATTTCTGTTCCGGAGCCAGACCGCCGAAAATGTATTTTGGACCATGTGTAGTGGTGTGCCTGTCTGGACGGCGTACGAGGTGCTCGCGTGGTGGATGTATTCGAATGGTTACACCATGCAAGTGGACATAACGCAGCACTCAATCTACTTTATCGGTCTACTCTTTATAACTCCGGCCTGGTTGAAGCTGCAGTTCTATATGGTCCACCGTTTGATCCACATTGGGCCTCTCTACCACGTCATCCACAAGGTGCATCACAATAACGTTAATCCAGGGCCATGGTCGGGCTTGTCGATGCATACGTTTGAGCACATCCTGTATTTCTCGGGGGTGCTGTTCTTTTTCCTCGTGCCCTCTCATCCGATGAACGTGATGTTCTGCCTCATGATCCAGGCGCTAATCCCGGCGTTGGGCCATCTGGGCTTCGACAAGGTCGTTTCCGAAGGCGGTAACCATCTCGATTCCGATGGGTACTACCACTACCTGCATCACAGGTATTTTGAGGTAAACTACGGCGACACATTAATTCCTTTCGATGAGTGGTTCGGAACGGCGCACGATGGCTCGCAGGAGGCCGACGAGGCGATGTATAAACGAACGAAAGCCAAGAACTTCAGCCGCAGCGGGTCCAAGGTATAGGTTCTCCCAGCCTGCAATTCTCCAAATTTGGATGCCCGATTAGCGCTGTTCTGCAGCTTGGCACGGCGGTTCTACATCATCGGTGGCCGTGTTTGCATTGCCAGCTAGGTTCGAGAGGAAAGAACATGACTAAAATAGGAGAGTGGGTTGAGGTGTGCACCTCGGATGCGTTAGCGCCCGAGGAAGCAGTGCGGTTCGACCATGGAGGGCGCTCGTTTGCGATCATCCGGTCTCTAGAGGGCAACTTCTTCGCGATTGACGGGCATTGTACCCATGAAAAGGTTCATCTCGCAGACGGCATAGTCGACGGTAAAATCATCGAATGTCCCAAGCATTTTGGGACGTTCGACTACCGAACTGGCGAGGCCCGAGCTTTGCCCGCTTGCGTCGATCTACGACGATACGAGATCAAGGTGGATTCCAACGTTGTGTTCATCAAGATCTAAATGGACCTATTGGGAGAAGTAAGATGTCGCATGGATACCTGGCCGCAACGGCACGCTTTGCGAGCGAAATCGGGTATTCTGTTAAATCGTCGGACGAAGAAAATAATGAAGCGCAAGCTGTCGGATCGGAGATTGCTGAACAACGATTGGCTGTTTGGCGCGGCAACATTGTTGGACTGCCAGCATGAAACAAGAACGTGCTATGGTAATTGTCGGTGCCGGCGAGGCCGGAACGGCTGCGGCTGTTGCCTTAAGGCAGGGCGGGTGGCCCGGACGGGTCATTCTGATCGGCAGTGAAGCTACGCTACCTTATGAACGGCCGCCACTATCAAAAGGCCTTTTGACCGAGGGCGAAGATAGCGGACCGAAGTTCCTTATCACTGCCCAGCGGTTGAGAGAATTGGCAATCGAATACCTTGCAGGGGTCAACGTCCTATCGATCAATCGGGCGACACATACAGTGTCGCTTGAAGGAGGCGAGCTCTTATCTTACGAGCGTTTGCTCTTGGCAACCGGCGCCCGCCCGCGAATGCTAAATGTTCCAGTCGACCCAGAATGTCGCATGGCTACACTTCGCACCTACGCCGACGCTGTAGCTATTCGACAGACCCTCAGGCCAGGATGTTGTGTCGTAGTGATCGGTGGCGGTTTCATCGGGCTTGAAGTTGCTGCAAGTGCAGTATCCAGGGGCGCCTCTGTGACGGTGCTTGAGGCCGGCCCACGGCTGCTCATGAGAGCAGTACCCGCCAGCATCGCTGAGCGGATTAAAGCAAAGCACCTGGACGCCGGCGTACGCATTGAACTGGATGCTACGGTTGCTGGTATCAAGGCCGCCGAAGAACAATCTCTGGTATCATTGGCTGACGGCCGCACATTCCTTGCCGATCTAGTGCTGGTCGGAGTCGGTGCGGTCCCAAACGTAGAGCTTGCACAGGCGGCCGGGCTAGCGATCGAAAAAGGGATTGCGGCGAGCAACACGCTTGCTACCTCCGATCCTGACATTTTCACGGCCGGCGACTGTTGTTCTTTCGTGCATCATCTTTACGGCGAACGAGTGCGGCTAGAGGTGTGGCGGAATGCCTGGCAACAAGGCGCGGTGGCAGCGGCCAACATGTTGGGGTCGGGCTCTGCGTATGAGAGTGTCCCGTGGTTCTGGTCAGACCAGTACGACGAGACGCTCCAGATTGCTGGAATTTATAGTAATTCTGATGCCGCTATCAAGAGGGATCTTGGCGACAAGGGGCAGATCTCATTTTACTTGGCCCCAGACGGACGGTTAGTGGCGGCCTGCGGATTTGGCAGTCTTGCCACCATAAGTAAGGATATACGCATCGCCGAGACGATGATTGGGAGGCGTATTCGCCCAGATGCCGACGCGCTTGCAAATCCGGCAATCGCCATCAAATCCTTGGCGATTAGCATAGAAGGCGACCGCCCTACAGCAATGACCCATGCAAGTTGATCTGATACCGACATCTTCGGAAAAGCGGAGTAAGTGACAATTGGAGTTGCTGAGAATGAGCGTAGAAGAGGAATCAAAGAAGGTGGGTGCGATCGAGATCCACGACCTGTTGAGAGATCGCATTTGCCTTCTTGAGTACGCTCCCGGAGCAATGCTTCGCGAGAATGATATCGCCGTTGAATTCCACGTCAGTCGGACACCAGTGCGTGAAGCTTTCCAGCGCCTGTCGATTGAAGGACTCGTGGAGGTGAGAAACGGCATTGGTACTTTCGTGACACCTTTTGACCCCGTCCAGTTGCGTGAGGTGTTTGACCTCAGGATTGAAATGGCGCAGCTTTTTGGGCGAATTGGAGCACGTGATGCGACGATAGCGGATGTGGCTGTGTTAGAGACTTTGCTTAACCGGTCGGACAATTTGGCAGAGAAATTCGATGTCGGTGAGCATTGGCAAATCAACCACATTCTCCACTTCGCGATTAGCGATCTCTTGCTGAATAAAGTGTTCCTTGACGTGTGGCATAATCTCTACTTTAGGGCGGCCCGAGCCTGGTATGAAATGTCCCGCGACATATGGCCAGATGCGGTTCGATTGCTACAGCTAGAGATGACTGATCTGCTCACAGCAATGCGAGAGAATGACATCGAGGCAATCGGTTACATCAAACGAAACTACATAAAGTTTTCCTGGAAGCGGATCTCATCGAAGCAGCAAGCGTAGCACCGCTTCTGCCAGACTCTGATGCCAGCGATCCGCCCATTGTGGCGGGCAGAACGCACAACGGCTACGGCTGAATTTTTCTCGCAAGCACCATACCGGGGGGAATTTGTATATGGACGTACGCGCCGCTGTTGCTGTTCAGGCCGGAAAACCGCTTGAGATCATGACTGTGCAACTCGACGGTCCGCGCCAGGGCGAGGTGCTGGTCGAGATCAAGGCGACCGGTATCTGCCACACCGACGAGTTCACTCTGTCGGGCGCCGATCCCGAAGGCCTCTTTCCCGCGATCCTCGGCCATGAGGGCGCAGGTGTCGTCGTCGATGTCGGCAAGGGCGTCACCTCGGTCAAGAAGGGCGACCATGTCATTCCGCTTTACACGCCGGAATGCCGCCAGTGCCCGTCCTGCCTGTCGCGCAAGACCAACCTCTGCACCGCGATCCGCGCCACCCAGGGCCAGGGCCTGATGCCGGACGGCTCGTCGCGCTTCTCGGTCGGCAAGGACAAGATCTTCCACTATATGGGCTGCTCGACCTTCTCGAACTTCACCGTGCTGCCCGAGATCGCGGTCGCCAAGGTCAATCCGGACGCTCCCTTCGACAAGATCTGCTACATCGGCTGCGGCGTCACCACCGGCATCGGCGCCGTCATCAACACGGCCAAGGTCGAGCAAGGCGCAACCGCCGTCGTCTTCGGCCTCGGCGGCATCGGCTTGAACGTCATCCAGGGCCTGAAGCTGGCCGGCGCCGACATGATCATCGGTGTCGATCTCAACAACGACAAGAAAGCCTGGGGCGAGCGCTTCGGCATGACGCATTTCGTCAATCCGAAGGAGATCGATGGCGACATCGTCCCCCACCTCGTCAACATGACCAAGCGCGGCGCAGACCAGATCGGTGGCGCTGACTACACATTCGACTGCACCGGCAGCACCAAGGTGATGCGCCAGGCGCTGGAAGCCTCGCACCGCGGCTGGGGCAAGTCGGTCGTCATCGGCGTTGCGGGTGCTGGCCAGGAGATTTCGACCAGGCCATTCCAGCTCGTCACCGGCCGCATCTGGATGGGCACAGCCTTCGGCGGCGCGCGCGGCCGCACCGACGTGCCGAAGATCGTCGACTGGTACATGGACGGCAAGATCCAGATCGATCCGATGATCACCCACACGCTGAAGCTCGAGGACATCAACAAGGGCTTTGATCTCATGCATGAGGACAAGTCGATCAGGAGTGTCGTCGTTTACTAAGGAAAGTGTGATGCAGGAACTCAAGGTACTTCAATCCATCTGGGCAATGGAACGACGCGAACCCGATGGGTTCGAGCGAACTCTAGACGAAAACCTCCGAATGATTGCAGAAGCGGCCTTTGATGGCGTAAGCATTTTCGTCAGCAGCAGGGAGCAGACTCAGGCAATCAAACAGGCCCTCGGCGGAACCGACCTGCTTGTCGAAGCGTGCGGGCTCCCTGCGAGCGATGATGATTTGCGGCGGCAAATCGATTTTGCTGGTGAGCTTGGTGCTCTGCATTTCAATGTGCAACCCGACGTAAGACTGCGTCGACTGATCGACGGGATCGAACTTATTGAGCGGTGGATGAAGATCGGCGACGGCGCTGGCCTCCCGGTTTATTTTGAGACGCACCGCAATCGGCTCACGACGGACCTCTTCTTCACACTCGATCTGCTGGAAGCCGTGCCAACCATGCCACTGCTTGCGGACTTGTCGCATTTTCTTGTAGGTCGCGAATTTGCTTGGCCAGTGAGCGACGAAAACCATCGGCTCATCGAAAGAATTTTAGATTCATCCTGGGCATTTCACGGTCGCGTTGCATCGCGCGAACAGGTCCAGATCGAGATCTCATTTCCCCATCATCAGATGTGGGTGAATTTATTCGCTGGCTGGTGGCGCTATGGGTTCGAAAGTTGGCGCCGCCGCGCGGGTTTTGACGCCCAACTAAGCTTTACTTGTGAGCTTGGGCCGCGCCCTTACGCAATCACAACGAGTGCTGCCAATGACTCGACGGACCGTTGGGCTGAAGCACTGCTGATGCGGGACCTTGTGACGGGAATTTGGGCTGCGTCAGCACAAACGGGCATATAAGCCCGCACGTCGATGTGCCGTCCAGAAGTATCTGTCGTTGTCCGAAATTAAGCCGAGCTTAGAACTGAAACGAATCCGCCGAGAAGTGCGAGCGGCACTCACTCGACAAGGGTTACCAAACCTGTTCAGGTGGGTTACCAATCCGCGTGTTGTGGGACCTTAGGTTCCCAATCAGGGCCGCAATAAGCTTAGTGAAGACCAGCTCCTTAGCGCCAGTTCGGAATTAATTGTCGTTGGGGCACATTGGTAACCTGTTGACCGAAGGGCATTGGGAACCTCTTCTGGCGAAAGCGGTGGGATATGAGCCACTTAACAGTCAGGACGACAGATAATTCTGGAGTCGGAGCCTCACCGACGACAGATAATTTCGGCAATTATTCCAGACTGCCTTTTATGCGGCTTTTCGAGCACAGACCGGGAACATCTGGCCGTTTCCATTCATCGCCTAGAGCGGTTCACGGCTTGATGGAATCGAAGGGGATTCCCGATTTGTCGGATTTGTGATTCAAGATGCTGGCTGGAGTGGAGGCCAGCATCTGATGACCCGACCTCTTTCCAATGATCTTCGCGAGCGGGTTGTGGCTGCGGTTTTGAGCGGCGAGAGCCGGCGGTCTGCTGCGAAACGGTTCGGCATTTCGATTTCGGCCGCGGTGAAGCTGTTGCAGCGCCATGGGACGACCGGCTCGGTGGCGCCGGGCAAGATGGGTGGACATCGCAAGAGAGTACTGGAGCCGCACCGTGCCTTCATCGAGGCGCGTGTCCGTGAGACACCGCATCTGACACTACACGGTCTGAAGGATGAGTTGGCCGCGCGCGGGGTTAAAGTCTCGCACAACGCAGTGTGGCTGTTCTTGCGCCGCGAGGGCCTGAGCTTCAAAAAAAACGCTGTTCGCCCTCGAACAAGCCCGCGCTGATATTGCCCGTAGGCGTCAGCGATGGCGATCCTGGCAGACCGGCCTCGATCCGCAGTGCCTGGTCTTCATCGATGAGACCTGGATCAAGACCAACATGGCTCCGTTGCGGGGTTGGGGGCCGAAGGGCAAGCGGCTGCGCGGCCTGGCGCCGCACGGCCATTGGCGTACGCTGACCTTCCTCGGCGCGCTGCGCTGGGATCGGCTCGCGGCCCCTTGCGTCTTCGACGGACCGATCAACGGCCAATGCTTCCGCGCCTATGTCGAGCAGCAGCTTGTCACCGTTCTGAAGCCAGGCGACATCGTCGTCATGGACATGTGTGGACGCCCCCGTTGGTGCAAGAAGAATCTTTCGAAGAGCACGGAGCGTGGTCGGGTGCTGACATGTGTCCGGCCTCTGTTGCGGCTGTCACATGCCGCGGGCCTGTATGGGAGTTCGCGGAGCGGGTCCAATTCAATCTGGCGCGCTCAAGGCGCGTATCCATGATCTGGTTTTCCCGATCCCGTCTCGTTGACCGTTGCGCCATACTCTCCGTTTGACCTTCTCACACTTTCGAGGCCTTCTGGCCGAGCGGATCTAACCCGCCACGGCTGGAGCCCGATAAGTTCCGCCTTTCGCCATCAGTGCCCAGACGATGCGTGCAGTCTTGTTGGCAAGCGCGACGATCACCAACATGGGCGGCTTGCGGCCCAAGATGCGCATGAGCCATGGGTCCGCAGATTTCCCCTTCCGCATTGCCCAGCGTACGGCCGCGCTGGCCCCTATGATCAGCAGCCGGCGTAGCGTTCGCTCGCCCATCCGAGACGTCTCGCCGAGCTTCTGCTTTCCGCCCGTGGAGCGTTGCAGCGGCGTGAGGCCGAGCCAGGCCGCGAAGTCTCGCCCCCTCTTGAAGGTTGTCGCCGATGGAGCCAGAGCAGCAAGTGCCGTCGCGGTGATCGGCCCTATGCCGGGAATGGTCATCAATCGCCTGGCTTCTGCATCCTCCTTGGCACGCCGGGCGATCTCGCGGTCGAGCACGGCCACTCTCTCATCCAGCGACCGCAACTGTGCAACGAGCAGAGACAGGATCGGACGGGCAGCTTCGGGGATGGCGGTACCTTTGTCCTCAATCGCCGTGACAAGCTTGGCGGCATGGAAGAGACCCTGTGCAGCCACGAGTCCGAATTCGGCAAGATGGCCCCGTATCGCATTGATGGTCTGGGTCCGCTGACGAACCATAAGATCGCGAACGCGGAACACCATTGCCGCAGCTTGCTGCTCTTCGCTCTTCACCGCCACGAACCGCATGGTCGGCCTCTGGGCTGCTTCGCAGATCGCCTCAGCGTCAGCGGCATCGTTCTTCTGCCGCTTCACGAAAGGCTTCACATATCCCGGAGCGATTAGCCGGGCATCGTGCCCAAGCTTCGCAATCTCCCGCGCCCAATAATGACCGCCGGCGCAGGCCTCCATGGCCACCGTGCAAGCAGGCTGCGCGGCAAGAAACTTGAGCACCTGGTCACGACGCAGTTTCTTGCGGAAGGCCACGGCTCCCGATCCATCCGCGCCGTGCATCTGGAACACGTTCTTCGCCAGATCCAACCCGATTGTGCTAACTTCCAACATGGACGCCTCCGTTCAAGTGATGATCAACGACACCACTTTGGCACAGCGATGCCGTGAGGGGGCGTCCACCCCATCAATCTGGGAAGCCATAAGTCGGCGGCCATCAGGCAGATGATCAAGGCTGCCGGCGCCAGGCTTTGGTACCTGCCGCCCTACTCTCCGGACCTCAATCCGATCGAGCAGGCCTTCGCCAAGATCAAACACTGGATGCGCCAGGCTCAGAAACGCACCGTCGAGGAAACTTGGCGCCACATCGGCCACCTCGTCGAAACCATCGAGGCAGCCGAATGCAGGAACTACTTCGCAAACGCAGGCTACGCTTCCGTCAAAACGTGAAAGGCTCTAAGACCAGTTTAGCGCTGGAAAAGCCAAAGTGCGGGAGTTCAGAAATGACCGCAACTGGGCCGGAAGCGGACGGGGGCTCTCGAGTGCCGATTAAATAGCTGCCGTTGTGTAACCGCAGAGGCACCGCACGCGGCCGTTGGCGCGCTGGCGAAAAGTTAGGCGCGAGGCTTCGCCGCGGCCAGTTGCGAAGAGAAATCGATCGGTGGGGGCCGATGAGCCAACACTGCGGCAATGAAGGACGAGCCCGCATGCTTCTGATATTCGCCCTCGGCGAGGCCAAGGAGGGTGGCCCGCCGGTCAGGCGTGGCGATGTCCATGCCAAGGTCAACGGCCTGATCGGCCGAAGGCTGAGCGTCGATGCGCAGATAGCGATCCCCCAGCTGATGCCGTAGCATAAAATCAACCATCTGCTGCTGCGAGGAGATGATCGTGGAGATCAGCCGTTCGTTGGTCAGCCAGTCCTTGCCAGACAGAGACCTTCCGAGGGATTTTGGAAGCGAAAACCCGGTTGTGGTGGTTCCGATGCTCAACACGCGAAGGTCCTCGGCTTTCTGGCCGCAAAAATTGATCGCCTCGTGGACCGCGCAGAGGTCGGGCGAGTTGGCGACAAGACCACCGTCGACGTAGAAACTATCACCCATCGACGCCAGCGGGAAGTAAAACGGAGCAGCCGACGTCGCCATGGCGACTTCGGCTGCGTTGCGTACCAGATCGATCACGAAATTGGGGTGATGCGGCGTCTTGAACATCTGGACGCTGCCCTTGGTCATGTTCACCGCCGGAATGAGCAGACGGTTTTTGGCTTCGCCAAGCAGGGTATTGGCGCCAACCACCTTGTCGACGGTCGCCTTCAGCGGGGCTGGATCATACTTCGGCCCGCTGCTGTACATGTCGTACTTGGCCCGATACTCGCCAAGGAACGTCCGCGGAGGCGCGCGGTAAGGGAAGATTTTCAAACCCGCGCTTTCGAACGTTTCGAGGATCTCCTTGGCTGTTTTTCCCATTCCAAGACCGATTGCGATGATGCCGCCGATGGACGTGCCGGCGATCATGTCGAAACACTCGCCGATCGGCCGTCCAAGCCGTTGCTCAAGTCGTTCGAGTACAGAAACCGTGAAAAGGCCGCGATAGCCGCCGCCACTCAAGCTGAGGATATGAAACGGCAAGGTTTTCCGCCCTCCAAGGTTTTCCACACGGTTCCGATTTTGTTCTTGTCGCGAATCCTAGTAGAATCGAACCCTGATTCCCACATGACGATTCGATTGCTAGATTTCAAGGGACGGGTAATTCTATGGCCAATGTTTCGAAGCTTCTCTACTCCAGTACCGCGTCGGCACCGCATTTTCTCACCAACATCAAGGCCGAGGACGACGATTTGCGCCTGGCCCGGCAACTGATCCGGGACCACCTGCGCGCCGCCTTCGAAAAAGGCGGCGTTGCTGCATTCGGCTTGGCGATCAGGCCGCGCTTCTTCACGCAGGGCAGCCACGCCTATAAGACGCTGAACGACCCGGCTTGGACGCCGCCGCAGCAGAAGGACTTGGACGACGGTTGCTACCTGCCCATGTCCTTCGTGAAGGGACCGGGGCCAGTCGGTCGATCCAAGCCCTCCGTGGCGGCCGATGCGTTCTTTCAGTTCGTCGACCAGGCGCTGATCGAACTCACCGCCCAGCACGACGGCTGGCGTTTCGTCAGGAAGCCGACCTGTGCGCGCCTGATCATTTCCAAGTCGGCGCACGTCGATGTTCCGCTCTACGCAATTCCGGATGCGGAATTTGTTCAGCTTCAGGAGCGCGTCAACAAGCATGTTCTCGCATCCGAGGATGCGAAGCGGCCGGACCGTTGGGACGCGCTGCCAGAAGATGCCGTCTTGCTCGCCCACCGTGAGGAAGACTGGATCGTTTCGGATCCGCGCAAAATCCACACGTGGTTCCTTGAGGCGGTGGACACGTATGGCGAAGTGCTGCGTCGCGTTTGCCGTTACCTGAAGGCCTGGCGCGACCACCACCAGCCGCACCTTGACAGCGTCTCCTCGATCCTCCTGATGGCCTGCGCCTTCATGGCCTTTGAGGAGAAGACCCGCCAGTTGCTGCCGAGCCGCGAGGACGAAATTCTCCTGCTGGTCGTCAAGAGGCTGCCTACCCTCCTGAACCAGGACATTGCCAATCCGGCCGTGTCTTCGGAGAACCTCAATCGGATGGCAGCCGAGCAGCGCAAGCTTGCCGTATCCAAGGCGGAAGAGTTCCATACACGCCTGTCCCATGCGGTGACGACCAGTACGGTTGCCAAAGACGCGGTCGCCAACATGGTGTTCATCTTCGGTGAACGCCTGCCGGACCGTCCTGACCTCGTGACCATCGCCGAAACCGCAACCGTGACGATTCTGTCCCAGCCGCGCAAGGAAGTTGCCGCTCCCGTGGTCGGACGCTCGACGAGTGGCTGACCTGCGCCTCGTCAGGGTTCATGATGCCCTGACCCAGCGGGGGTTCAAACGGAACTGGCAGCTGCCGGAACGGTCTGTGTACTCCGGAATTTTGGACACCGGTGGCCTCGATATCCCTGTCGATATCGAGGTCACGGACCTTGATTTCGTCACCTATCCTTCGATTCGGTTGCATGCCTCGTGGAAAGCACCGGCGCGCAAGCTGCCGCATATCATCGGCCCCAATTACCTAGTGTGCTACTATGCCCGTGGCGCTGTCATCCTTGACCGCTACAATCCCGGCGGCACGGTCCTGCAGTGCCTCGACCAAGCCGAGCGCGTGTTGCGTGACGCCATCCGGGGTCGCTCCGATGGCGATTTTGCCGATGAATTCCAAGCCTACTGGGGCACCGTTGCCGCATATATCGACCTACCGGACGGATACGAGGGCCCGGCCACTGTCAAATACATTACCCTCGTTGACGATGGTAATCCGGTTCCGGTCGTCGCGACCGACCGATCGTGGCTTGTTGAGCGCGACCGCAGGCGCCATGTCGACAAGAGCGATGGCGAACGGGTCGAGGTGATCCGGATCGACAGTCCCCTTTCGGTCGACCCGGCCTTGCCGTGGCCGCCGACCTCGTTGCTGGCGCTTAACAAGTGGCTTGAAGGCGCCGCGCCCGAAGCCCTCGGCAGGGTCGAACGCCTGTTTACGACCGGCAGCGGTTTGCTGCGCGCGGTCGTGCTCTCAGCCGAAAACGGCCATTTCTATTATCGGGCGACGCTGCCGACACGTTTCCGCACCAAGGAGTTCCTGAACAACCGGCGCGTCGCCCTGCCGCGCATCCTGGCGCAGGCCGCGAAGGACGTCGAAGTTGAGCAGGCCAGCGGTATCTTGGCTGACCGCGCACATGTTTTCAGTCGCAATCTGGGTGGGGCCCACAACCTCTCCGATGCGCGCATCGCCCTCATCGGTTGCGGCACGATCGGTGGGTTTCTGGCCCAACAGCTGGCGCAGTGTGGTTGCGGCTCCGGAAAGGGTGGCCTGACCCTTTATGATAGCGAGAAGCTCAGCCCGGCTAATCTTGGCCGGCATGTGCTCGGCGTGCCTTTCATTGACCGCAACAAGGCGGTTGGGGTGGCGGAATTCCTCAAGACCCAGCTGCCGCCACTCGACATGACGGCGCGTGACCGTGACTTTACATGGGACGACCTGACCCGTGACAGCTACGACTTGGTTATCGACGCGACCGGCGAGGAAGCGTTTTCGATTGCGCTCAACGCGCATGCGGTCCAGGGCCGCCCTGATACCCCGGCCGTACTGTTCGTGTGGCTTGCCGGGAATGGGGCTGCAGCCCGGGCCATCCTTACTGGTTCACCCGATCATGCGTGTTTCAAATGCTTGAAGACAGACCTGATCGGCGGGGAACGGTTCCCGACACTCAAAGCCGGCGTGGAGGTCGCACTGCTTAACGTACGGGGTTGCGGCGACACCGCTTTCGCGCCCTTTCCTGTGACCCGGGCGGTGACGGCTGCTGCGATGGCATGCGACATGATCCTCGACTGGTCGAATGGCGGCGCATTCCACCATTTCCGGGCCCAGGTTTTTGATGAACGTCTTGCACGGCTCACCAAGAGCGGGACCCCAGGACCGCTTGGCCAGTGCCCGGCCTGCGGGGCGCACCATTCGTGATCCGCGGATGGTCACAACAGCGTTATGTGATGGTTGCGCACGTGGTCTTGGCCACGATCGGCACGTTTCTTATCGGTGATGAACGGCGCAGCGAGGCCGGGGGTATCCTGATCGGCAGCTATCGTGGGAGCCATGTCGAGGTCGTGGGGTGCACGGTGCCGATGCCGCTCGATTTGCGCAGCCGCTACTGCTTTGACCGGCGGGATCCCGGCCACCAAGCCGCGGCGCTGAAAGCATGGCATGCGAGCGGCAGGACCGAAACCTTTGTTGGTGAGTGGCATACTCACCCCGAGCCCCACCCTACGCCCTCTGGTCGCGATCGACAGACGTGGGCCGATATCATGAAGAAGAACTCCAACCCGTTGGTCTTCCTGATTGGCGGATGGGAGAGCTTCTGGTGGGGGGTCGGCGAACGCGGCTTGGTCGTGGAGGCCGTGCCTCTGGACAGCGAGCCTAGCGCATTCTTGGCCGCGGTAGGGAGCCTGCCATGAAGAATTGCCCGCGTAGGGGCCCTTCGTAGGCTATGTCATCCGGCTCGACCGGCGGGCTGTCGAACCCAGCCACAGCGACATGTCCGCGCCAGCTGTCCCACAACCCCGCGCCAACCCAAGACCCTCTGATAGTCAGAATGGCGTAACCCTCGAGCTTAAAGACGGGCCACCGGGGTGGAAGATTAATGAACTACCTATGTTTCGATTAAGCGCTCGCAACTGACTTCCGCATATACAAAGGCGTCAAGTCCACGACATCGTCAGGCCGTGAACAAATTAATCGAGATGGACGATCACGCGATTGCGGCCGCCAGTCTTCGCTTCATACAGGGCTATATCCGCGCGCTTTATCAATCCGGCAACAGTATCGGCCCCCACGAAGATAGAGGACACGCCAATGCTGACCGTGACTTCGATCGCTTTGCCATCATAGCCGACGGAGAACGGCATTTGGGCGATTTCGACGCGAATGCGTTCCGCAACCTTTTCCGCCACTGCACAGTTGGTATCCGGCATCACCACGACGAATTCGTCGCCCCCGTATAGACATGCAAGATCAATACCGCGCACATTCTTGTGCAGCCGGCGCGCGCACTCGCGCAAGACGTCGCTGCCTGCATCATGACCGTACGTGTCGTTGACCAACTTCAGGAGGTCAACGTCGGTGATTAGTATCGACAGCGGACGTCGGCGGGCCACGGCTCGGTCGAACAGGGTCTGTAGGTGGCTGTCTAAGTAACGTCGGTTGCGCAGCCCTGTTACAGGGTCGATCACCGCCATCTCGATGGTCTGGGTGACGCTGGCGCGCAGTTGGTCGTTGTAGCGCTTGCGGCGCACCTGGGTGCGCAGCCGCGCCGTCAGCTCCTGCTGGTCGATCGGCCGCATCAGATAGTCATTAATGCCGAGTTCGAGGCCGCGGATTATGCGCTCCTCCTCGCCCTTGTCAGCCAGCAGGATGATCGGCAGGAAGCGGGACCGGTCGAGCGAACGCAACTGCGAGCACAGCCGTAGCGGATCGAAATCGGCAAAGGCGGTCGAGATCAGCACGCACTCATACGGTGTTTCGGCAGCTCGGAAGAAGCCGGTATGCGGATCGGTGACAATGTCGAGCTCGGCCTCACCGTACAATATTTTCTGGATGTGTTCGAAGGAAGATTTGCGCTCGTCGACCAGAAGCGTTTTCGGATTCGCTCCATCAAACATGGACCTACCGTTCAAGAGATCCTCGATACCGATGTCGTGGGTCGTCGAAACCCGCAGGCGCAGTTCATCGGTCAGCAACTTCAGCCTGACTAGGCTCTTAACCCGCGTCATCAACTGCAGGTCGTTGATCGGCTTGGTCAGGAAATCGTCAGCGCCGGCCTCAAGGCCACGCACGCGATCCGTAACCTCGTCAATTGCGGTGATCATGACTACGGGGATATGCGAAGTCGCCGGACCGCTCTTCAGTCGCTTGCAGACCACGAACGCGTCCATGTCGGGCATCGTCACGTCGAGCAGTACCACATCAACCTTGCCGTTTTCACAGGTCTCGATGACATCAAACTCATTGGACGCCGTCAGCACCTCAAAATATTCGGCCAATAGCCTGACCTCGAGAAACCGCACATTGGCAGAGATACTGTCGACGACGAGGATTCGCGCGGTCATGACAAGCCCGGACTAGAGTTTAATTTAACACTATCGACTACAATAGATGCAAACACCGAGCACTAGACGTGCGTTCGGCCAACAGTGTTACCACCATCTCCCGTGCGCGTATTTCCAAAAATAGGATTGCCAGTGCCATGGCGCGTGGTGTCAGCTTTGAGGCTGCGGTAGTGATTACGTCAATGGCCGAAAGAAGGCGCAAAACTGCCGTCCTCTCAGCAACAACCCCGACCATCAGTGATATCGGGTCCTCACTGAAAAATCGAAGTTGAACTGCACTAATTCCCATACTCGAGTTTTGGGTATAGTTTGTTGGGCGGGAGGACTTGGTACGTGGGGGCGGCGCGCTTTTTAGGACGGGCAACAATCGAGATTCCACAAGACTTTCAGCGTTTTGTGGAAGGCGCGTTAATGCGACTACAAGTCCAATATCCGTCGCTGCGGTTTTCGGCCTCCAGTCAGGGCGTAGCGGTAGAAGAGCTTCCGCCGGACAGGCTAGACGATCTGCGAAAGAACGTCCTTCACGCCATCTATCGTGAGAAGATCTACTTGGAAACGCTTCCGCTACGACATGCGTTGATCGGGGCGGTCACCGCCAGATGACCGTGTGGCCGCTCAAATTTAGAGATCTCCCGAACGGAACGCTCCTGTTTAGCGACGATGCCGGTGGGTTCTTTCTCGGAAGCGGCGAGTTTCTAGGGAGATACGCACGCGATGCGCTCTCACCCGACGACCTGAGATTTCTTCGAGGCAATGGACATACGTTTGAACGCGAAGGCGATCCTGATTGGACATCCTTTGCCTATCGTTGGGCGGGCAGGCAATCGAAGCAGCAAGAGCTCTCGTATCTCATTCTCGTCCCGACTTTGCGTTGCAATCTGACATGCGGCTATTGCCAGGTTTCCCGGGCCCCTGAGGCCGCGCGGGGCTTCGACTGGTCCAACGAAACATTGTACGCCTCCCTCGACTTCATCGGCAATTTGAAAAGTCCGGACATTAAGATCGAGTTTCAGGGCGGGGAGCCTTTGCTTCGCGTTGATCTCCTCGAGCAAATTCGGGCTTTCACCCGTTCAAAATTTCCGCGCAGCCAGTTTGTCGTTTGCACCAACCTCCAGCGCATGGGCGAGGTGGAGTGGGCCTTTCTTGATCAACCGGACACGTTCGTTAGCACGTCATTGGACGGGAACCACGAGACGCATACCCGGCAGCGCACTGGCGACGGCCTGGCTACGGACACCTTCTTCGAAAACATGGCTGAAGGTGTGAGGCGCCTCGGGCCCGGCAAGGTGTCCGCCCTGCCAACCATCGATGTGGAGCGTCCGCCGGATTTCGAAGATCTCGTAGGCAACTTCGAGCGCCATGGGATACAGTCGATATATCTGCGGCCGATAAACCACCAAGGCTTTGCGCGCAGGCGGAAGAGCGATCCCAATGCGATCGCTCAATGGAACGCACTCCACTCAGGTTTCATCGATTACCTCATAGAGCGTAATCAACGCACTGGCCGATACGTTGAAGAGTACTATTTCAGCCAGTGCCTGCGGCGATTTTTGAGATCAGGCACCGACGACCACGTCGATCTTCGCAATCCGAATTTCTTCGCGTCCGACTACATCGTTGTCGATTACGATGGGCAGTTGTATCCGACGGACGAAGCCAGGATGCTGTCGCGGATCGGGCGTGTCGACCTCTCGATTGGAACAGTGACCGGCGGCATCGATCAGCAAAAGGTGCAGCTCCTCAATCGAGCATCGATCAACAATTTCGATGCCGACTGCATCCACTGTGTTTATCAGCCTTTTTGCGGCACTGACGTCGTCGACGATTTGTCGCGCGACGGCCGTATCGATCTCATTCGCAGTGAGACGTGGTTCTGCAGACGGCATATTTCTATATTCGACAAAGTCGTACAGGTGATGACGCGTCGCGACGACGCAGCTCGGCGATCCGTCGCCAAATGGGCCAGAGTTCCGTCCTGGGGAGATCACATGGTCGCGGTCCACGCATGATCCCGCTTCGCCTCAAAATCGAGACTGACGCGATCGATCCATATGTGGTTCGGCTCCGGTCCTTCGAGGGCGTTGCCCACGACACGCCAACGCTCAGCTCGTTCGATGCCGTGCTGGGTTACGCAACCGGCGAACGCGCAGACTTTTCGAGCGGAGCGGGAACCCTCCGGGTCTTCGGAATAGACGCCAGTGATGTAAATGGCGACGTGCTGTTCGTTGTGCCTCGACGTGGGACTGCACACCGTCTTATCCGGGCAAATTCCCGTCACAACACACTGCTGGTCACTGAACGGTGCGACCAGCTTTGCCTGATGTGCTCGCAGCCACCGAAAAAGCAGCATGTCGACATGTTCCCGTATTTTGAGACGGCAGTCCTGCTCTCGCCAGAAAACGCAACGATTGGTCTATCCGGCGGAGAGCCGACGCTGTTCAAATCGGAGCTGCTGGAATTCCTAGGACGAATGCTAGCAGAGCGGCCCGACATTGATTTCCACGTTCTGACCAACGCGCAACACTTTGACCGCGATGACCTGGCTAAGCTCGGCGAGCTGGATTTAAATCGTGTCCTTTGGGGTGTTCCTGTCTACTCGAGCGATCCTTACGTTCATGACCGGATCGTGGCAAAGCCAGGCGCGTTCGACAAAGTCAGAGAAGGCCTGTCAATCCTTTGTCAGGCGGGCGCAAAAATCGAATTGCGTACGGTGCTTATGAAGCCGAATGCAGCCGGTCTGGCGGATCTGGCCGGGTTCGTGACGACATCGCTGCCGTTCGTCGACAAGTGGGCGATCATGCAGCTTGAGAACATCGGCTACGGCAGGCAGAACTGGGACTCGTTGTTCTTCGACAGTTCCAGAGGTTTTGACACGGTTGGAAAGGCGCTCGATCTCGCCATCAGCCGCGGAATCAACGCCATGCTGTATAATTTCCCGCTATGTACTCTTCCGCCCAACTACAGAACATTTGCTCCGTCGACGATTTCAGACTGGAAGCGAACCTACGTCTCGGAGTGCGCTGGTTGCGGACTGCGTGACGATTGCGGCGGCTTCTTCGAATGGCACCCCAAAGCGCATGGGTATGAAAGGTTCGGCGTCACATGAGAAAGCGGCTCTTTACTATCCCGTCGTTGCTCGTAGCCGGCTTCATGCCAATCGAGAGCACCGCAATGCCGATCGCTCCATTCAATGATGGAGGCAAGTCGAAATCATTGTTCGACATTTTCAAGCTGGATCACAAGTTCACATTGGCCGGTCATAGGTCGCACTCGAGCCACAGCTCCCACAGCAGCCATCGATCCTCTACGGGAGGCGGCACCTACTACCCGCCGGCCGCACCCGTCTATCAGGCTCCGGCACCAGTGTATCAACCGCCCTCGCCAATCTACCAGGCGCCGACCGCCACTGCCCCGGCTGCAGCACCTCTGATCGTGCTTCCCGGGAACGCTGCCAAGTTCAAGGAGATCGTCCTCCAGGTTCAGTTCGCGATGCTGTCGTTCGGTTATTACAATGGCGAGTTGGATGGAAAGATGAGCCCTGCGATGCGATCTGGGCTCCTGAAAATGCAGTCGGATTACAATCTGAAGGTAACAGGCACCATTACGCCGGAGACACTAAATGCCTTGCGCATTACAGCGGATTAATTTCACCGAATGATTCATTTGAGCAAACAGCGGGACTACCCCGGACTGGCGTCCCCGTCATTCTTCGACGGATAGATCCACCCACCAAATTGCGACGATGCTGGCTTTTAGCAAACCGCGAGACTGATCTCAGGGCCAACACAAACGGCAATCCCAACGTCAGCATCGCTAACAACGAGTCTGCTTTCGGCAGGTGGTTAAGTCGGAAGGAATGATCGAGATGAGGCGCATGCGCGGTGAGTTTGACCGCGGCGAGGCATCCCGCATTAGTCTAGCGGACTGCCTGAACGCACGGCGCGTCGCGTGTTCAATGACGTGATCGGGCTCGGTCTATTGGCGTCGGAAACGCCCAAGGGCCCAGTGTCGCTACGCTTTCCGGCGGACGTTCTGGACGCGCTGTTTCCGAAGCTGCTTCCGGAAACGTAAGATCATAGAGCGCTCACGATCTTACGTCGCTTCTCCTCCGCCTCGTCCAAGATCTTCACCAGTTCATCCGGAAGGGGGTTCTCCGGTTCAGGCAAATGCGCGAGATGGCGCCATCTTCTGTCCAAGGCCTTCAAGGAAACCTCATCCGTCATCCCTCGTTTGGCCTGCGACCAGAACAATGCACGAAGTTCGGGAGAAATCGGCTTTTTCTCCTCCAACCGTTTTGCCAACCAAAGGGTGACATCCACCAACTCCAGACCGGCGCTTTCATCTCCTGGCATGAACACAGGCGGCGTTTCCGGCATGTGCGAGTAATCGGCCTTGGGCATGCCGGGACCCATATCGGACTTATGGCCTCGCAATCTCCGGTACCATTCGGCCAGTTCTGCTTGGGCGCCGTTGAACTCCGTTTGCCGATCCACCGTTATCCGGTTGACCCGGCTATTTTGCGCGTTGGATTGTGTGGCGATCGCCTGCAGGACCGACTGAAAACCGATCAGGTTCGGCGATATCTGCAACGTCGATTCATAATTGCTGGAGCCGAAGCTGATCTCTTTGGGGTTGGCTGCTGCCCATTTGATAGCACCCGCCACAAGCTCCCTTGATCGCGCATCCGGCAATCGGTCTATGCGCTCGAGGAGGGCCGCGTAAAGCTTCCTGAGCTTCTCCTCACAACGTGCGGGGTTCTGTTCGCGCCTGGCACTCCATGCCTCTTTCGCCAAGTCTTCGTCGAATAGGAACGACACCTTGAATAACAGGACATACCGCATGGGCGTCCAATAGTGATGCCATGGAACGGCGTCATTCAAGCCCGAATCAAAAACCTGATCGAAGAAGGTGATGATCGCATGGTCCGGCTTCGAAACCTTATAGAGAGAAAACCGCAGATCGTTCTTTTTGCTGAACCGGGCTAATCTTTCGGCGATTGGCGTCAGACGGCCGACACCGAGTTCATTGGCGTGGAGGCGTTTAACCCCAAGATCCCGCCGCAATTCTTTCAGCAGAGGCTCGGCAATGACGTCGAGATTCGCGCGGCAGCCCAGCACACCGTAATAGAGCTTCGGCTGGTTCGCGTCGAACAGGTTTAGCCCTGTATTGCCGCTTTCGTCGACGAAATAAAACACCGTGGAAGTCCTCAAAAAGCGGGGGCCGCATTGGAGCAATAACTTGGCTGGCGATATGTCGCCGAATGTAGAGATCGAGACAGATCGCTACAAGCAGCCCTCGCCCGCAGTATTGCACAGCTCAGTAAAATGGTCTCCCGGCGGAGCTACCCCGCCATGCGCAGCATCACCTCGTCGTGGCCGAGCGCATACAGCCTGTCGGCCGACAAACGGCGCTGATCAGATTCATGTCCGAAATTGCCTACAAATTTCGGACTGAACAACCCTCGCTGACGCTATTCCTAAAGCGATTTGGCTATGGAAAAACGGGATGCACCGCAAAGCACAGCCACGGCTTCGGTCGTGTCGAGCTATGTTTCCGTATCGGCTCCGGCTTCCTCGTGGGCGCCAGCCAACTCTGGCATGATGTCGCCTGCCAGCAACTTCTCTTTCGACAGCAACCCAGCGTCTTCGAGTGACTCGAAGTCCGGCAGATCACGCAATGTGTTGAGCCCGAACTCCAGCAGGAAAGCTTTTGTCGTGACGTAGGTATATGGCGCGCCCGGCGTCGGGCTGCGTGGCCCGGAGGCGATGAAGCCAGCGCCGCGCAGGTGGCCGATCAGGTCGCGAGAAACTTCCTTGCCAAAAAAGCTCGATAGTTCTCCGCGGGTGATCGGCTGGAAGTAGCCAATGCACATCAGCACCAGCACCTCTGACTGCGTCAGGTCCACGGCACGCCCACCGCCGCCAGCGGCTGTGCCAAATGCACTGCGGATGGCATCGGCAAAGGCCGACCGGGTCAGGTGTTTCCAGCCGCCGGCGACGGCGACCAGGTCATAAGGCCGGCCGCGCAGCTCCTCGCGGATGTCGTCGATGAGGAGATCAATGCTGCAGGTCTTGCCGACGATCCTGGCGAGCATCTCGCGACCAACAGGCTCGCTCGCCGCGAAGATGGTGGCCTCGACGCGCTGCATCCATTCCCGCCAACGCGCCTCCGGCGGCAGGTGATCCAGCTCGCGGTCAAACAGCTGGTCAGCTGATCGACGGTCATCTGACCGGCTCCCCCCTCGCCTGCGCGCTGCTTCCACCATCGCTCTCAGATCCCGTAGATGCGGAAGGTCGGGCGGCCGGACAGCTCGCGCACGGCGCCGAGTTCGACCAGCCTGTCGAACAGGCGGCGCAGGCCGCGGTCGCTCATCCCAGCGATCTTCTCCGAAGCGACGACCGCGTCGTCGGAGAGGAGTCTTTCGACGACCATGTCCGCCGCCTTGGCCCGGAGTTTTGGAGCGACCATAATCAGGCGCTCCGCGCGCCGCTCAAGCTCGGCTGAAAGATCAATCGCACGTAGCGCAGCGCGCGCCTGCGCGGCAAGCAGACTTTTGGGACGCTCAGGATCTGCCTCAATTTCTGTCACAACAGAGCTGGCTGCCGATCGACGCGGGCGAACGCTTGTGCCCAAGGCCGCTTCGGCGCCCAGCAGCGGCACAGCGTGGCTCCAACCCAGCCGTTGCGCTAGCAGGGCGTCGGCGAGCCAACATCCGAAGGTGCGTGCGAAGCCATATCTTTCGGCAGCCGTGAACGCGCCGGTCAGCATGTCGACCATTCCCATGCTCGCGGAAAGCTGTCGAAGATCATCTGACAGTTCGCCGACTGCGTCGTCGTCGCGGCGGAGACCGAGGTCATCCAGCACCGCGCCGATGCTCGCCTCGGTCAGCAGTTTCTCGGCAGGCGTGCCGGCCAACCGGCGCCAGGCAAGCAGCATCGATCCGGCAGGGCCGACGGACAAAAAAACGCCCGGGCGTGTGAGCAGCACGGCGTCCCGCAACGCATTTTCATCTTCGACGCGGCCGGCCTGCTTTGCCGTTGCCGCGGCCGCCGCAAGCGCCAGCCGCTGCCGCCAGGCGCCGGCCCAACGCTCCTGCCGGCGGACCACCGCATCGAGCGCGCCGATGGCAGCGCCGACAACGAGCGCCACATCCTCTACGTGTTTGCTCGCAAGGCCTTGCGCATCGGGGACTGCGCGGCGCAGCCAGGCCGGCGCCGTTGTCGTCGGCGCGATCGAAGGGGCAGAGACAAGCGTGAGATAGTGGCGCGGGGAGGGTTTAGGTCGCAGAATCATTGCAAGCACGATGAATCATGACGGCGCTTTTAGCAACGAAAATAGGCAAAAAGCGCTGCGCCTGTCGACAGAATAAAACGAATGATAATGTTGCATTATCGTTCGTTATTGACATGTACCGCATGAAACTGTACATCTTGACGCCATGCCCCCGAAATCATACAGTCAAGCCTCAGAAAAGCGAAGGATTCGCCCTATGCCCCGCTCCGCCGTCCCTGACAGCCAGCGCATGTCGTTTCGCATCAAGCCCGCCGACAAGGCGGTGATCCTGCGCGCTACGCAGTTGGCGGGCGCCGCCGGGATAACGGATTTTGTCCTGCGCACCGTCCTCGACGCCTCCCGCGAGATTATCAAGCGCAACGACCGAATCGTTTTGTCCGAACGCGACGGACTGCGCGTTCTGGAGGCGCTGGAGAACCCGCCCGCCCCCAACGAGAAGCTTATCGCGGCGGCGCGGGCGTTGCCCGCCGATCTATGAGCCTGCCGCCCTGGGGCGAAGAGCCCGTCGCCCGGCACGACCGCGACAGTTTCGATTGCGGCGATGCCGGCCTCAATGAATTTCTTCGTGTCCATGCGCGTCGCAACCATGAGCGGGGCGCCTCGAAGACATTTCTTGCCGTGGCAAAACAAGACGCAACGATTCTCGGTTTCTACACGCTGAGCCCCGCCGCTGCGGAGTTCGAGCGCGTGCCGGAGAAATTCCGCAAGGGCATCGGCCGTTATGAGATCGGCGGCTTCCGGTTGGCGCGCCTCGCCGTGGCGCGGTCGATCCAAGGTGGGGGACTGGGCGGCCAGTTGCTGCTTGCCGCGGCGTTGCGCTGCATTCGGGCAGCGGCCGAGGTTGGCGGAACACTGATGTTCATCGATGCCAAGAATGAGCGTGTGGCGGCATGGTATCGATCCTACGGCGCCCTGGGTCTGGAGGATCGTCCTTTGTCGTTATTCCTGCCGTTGGCGTCATTCGAGGCCGCGCTTCGCCGTGGCGGGAGGCTTTGATCATGACGGCCACCGACAGTTCCAAAGGCGCCGGACAGGACGACGATCTACCGGACGTGGTCGAGATTGTCCGTGCCATGGGACTTGATGCGATGGGCGACGACACGGAACCCCCCGCCCCTGCCCTTCCGGCAGCCGCACTTCATGCGGATGATGGTCCGCGCCTGCCGGCGCATCTCGAGAAGCTCGCCGATCGAGCTCGGGATTATGTCGAGGCAGCCAGTTCAGCAAACACCCGCCGCGCCTACGCCGCCGACTGGAAGCATTTTTGCGCATGGTGCCGTCGCCAGTCTATTGACACGTTGCCGCCGGATCCGCAGACCGTCGGCCTCTACATCACGGCTCAGGCCTCGGGATCGGAGCGCGACAAAAAGTCAGTGGCGACGATCGAACGCCGTCTCTCCTCCCTGACCTGGAATTATACGCAGCGTGGCCAACCGTTGGATAGAAAAGACCGCCACATCGCCACCGTGCTGGCCGGCATTCGCAACAGCCACGCCTCCCCTCCCCGACAAAAGGAGGCCGTCCTGCGCGACGATCTCATCGCCATGCTGGAGACGCTCGACCGCGGCACCCTGCGCGGCCTGCGTGACCGCGCCATGCTGCTTTTGGGCTTCGCCGGCGGCTTGCGCCGCTCCGAAATCGTCGGCCTCGATCTTGGCCGCGATCAAACCGAGGACGGCCGCGGCTGGGTCGAGTTTTTTCCGGACAAGGGCGTGCTGGTGACGCTGAGGGGCAAGACCGGCTGGCGCGAGGTCGAGATCGGCCGCGGTTCGTCCGACGCCACCTGCCCGGTTGTCGCGCTCGAGACCTGGCTGAAGTTTGCCCGCATCGCGCATGGCCCATTGTTTCGGCGTGTCACGGGGCACGGCAAGGCGGTTGGTGCCGAGCGGCTCAACGACCAGGAAGTGGCGCGGCTGGTCAAGCGCACCGCCCTGGCGGGCGGGGTGCGCGGTGATCTGTCGGAGGGCGAGCGGGAGATGAAATTTTCCGGGCACTCGCTGCGCGCGGGCCTCGCCTCCTCGGCCGAGGTCGACGAACGCTACGTGCAAAAGCAGCTCGGGCATGCCTCGGCCGAGATGACCCGAAAGTATCAGCGGCGCCGCGACCGATTCCGGGTCAATCTCACCAAGGCGAGTGGCCTGTAGGAGGTCGGGAAAGCCCCCTCCCTTCCCCGTTTGAATCGAACAAGGAGTGCTTTCCCGTCAAAAGCCCGGCATGATCAGTCTCAACGACGGAAAATAGGTCCGTATCGGCCGATATCGTGGGCTGCGCGAGGAGAAACGGCTTGCCCAGAGCGTGACGCTGCAAGCCTCGAGGAGTGTTTTGGCGCGAACGCAATACCCATCGCGCTCCTGACCCGAATTGGCCAAACAAATCGTAAACGCAGGAGCGCGCATCGGTGGAAACCAGGATCATCGACAGCCGTAACGATTTTGCGCAATGGGCCATCGACAGGTCCAATGCGATCGTGACGGATCAGGGTTCGGAACTCGCCACCGCGGCCCGCAAGGAAAACGAAGCCCAGATCGCTGAGACAGCACAGGCGCTCGGCCAGGCGATCGTCGATGCGCTGATGGAGGCGTTCGACGGCCTCGCCGGCGACGAATGAACCACCGCTTGGCCGGCACGACTGACTGCGCCAACGGAAACGACGGCCGGTACGCGCGCTCCCAAATCGATCCAGCCATCATGACTTCAAACTGCGCTGAATCCGCCTCGGCGGCATCGCGAGAGCCTCGCGCGTCCTGCGGATTCTCAAAGGAGGGCAGTCGTTGCCGGCTTGCCGGCTGGTGATGCCAACGTATATACTTCATGAGTATCTAGCCCCCAGGAGGCCAAGCATGCCGAAAGAGGCGGTTTTCACGATGAAGCTCGAACCGGAGCTGCGCGACGCCTTCATGGCCGAAACCGAAGCCGACCATCGGCCGGCATCGCAGGTGGTTCGCGAGCTGATGCGTGATTACATTGAGCGCCGGCGCGAAGAGCGGGAGTATGACGAGTTCCTCCGCCGCAAGGTCGAGGTCGCGCGGTCCTCGATGCGTGCCGGCCGAGGCCGGACGAATGATGAGATCGAGGCTGACTTCGCCGCCCGGCGTGCCAAGACGGCAAGCCAGGCGTGAGGGTCGTATGGACGCCAGAGGCCGAACAGGACCGAGCCGACATTTGGGACTACATTGCGGCCGACAGCCCGTCAGCGGCCGCTCGGATGGACCAGCTTTTCAGCGACGCGGCGGCGAGGCTGGCGGATTTCCCCAGGCTCGGCCGCACCGGAAAAATCAGCGGCACGCGCGAGCTGATTCCACATGAGAGCTACCGTCTGGTTTACCAAGTCGAAGGCGAAAACTTGTGGGTGCTGGCCCTGGTGCATACAGCTCGCCGCTGGCCGCCGACGAAAGAGTAAGGCATGGGGAAATTCGGGCTGGAATTTCAGCCTGGCGCTTCAATAGAAATCGGAAACTGTAGGCTAAAGCGTTTCATCACTTTCGCTCTTAGCGACAGTGATTGATCTCGCCGCCAGGATCAGCGAGAATTCTCACCTGGGCGGCTCTGAAACGCAGGGCTTTGTTGCTCTTCGTCGACCTAATTTAATGAATTCACTCGCCTCGCTTGAGTGGACCACCTGCATGCGAGGAGCGCCCGAATGACAGTAGAGCCGATCCGCCTGCCCGATACCCGCCACCGTCGAGGCCGAGCTCGCACCTCAGGAGGGCAGTCGGCCGATGCCCAGCTCGCCCTGCCCCAACAAGGCCTTTCCAGGTTTTGCCTTCACCGTCCTGACCATCGATGATCCTTATTGGCGGAACCCTCACGCCGTTATCGCTGCTGACGGCACGCGCTGCGGCGACGATCGCGCCTGGGTCGAGAGGCAGCTGGCCGAACTAACGGCGATCTCACCGCCTTCTGAAACCGGTATCGCGAGGACGGGTAGAAGTTCGCCGAATGGCGCGGCGCCAGCGCCTTCGCCTTTGCACCGACCGGGCCGGGCGTCGCCGACTTCGTGCAACTCTCGCTCGGCCGCGAAGTCGAGGTTCTGGCCGGTCCGGTTGTTGACCAAGATTATCGCCCTTATACCGCCGACGATCTTTTGGACCCGTCCTGGGTGAAACGCGAGCCCGATGTTGGCGCACTGACGCTCGCCGGCCCGTTCTATCGGCTAGGCACCCGCGCCACCGGCGGCGTCGTTGACATGAGGAGTGTCCCGGTGCGCAGAGCGCGCATCGACCAGGCACAGCGCGAGGCGACCCGTTCCGAACTCGAAAACCCATCATCCGTGAGGTCGGCCTCGACGGCACTCGCGACGCCGCGTTTTTAGATGCCAATCCGGACTGGTCCGATTTCATGCCGCGCGAGAGCCGAACCTCTTTTTTGCCGACTGGGAGCGGTCGAGCGCATGCATCCACGGCACTTTGACCATTGGGCCTTTGACATCCAAGATCTTGAGCATCGTGGCCGGCTCGAGATCGGTCTTATCCCGCGGCCGCTCAAATTGCCTGCCGAGAAGCTGGTGTTGGAAGAAAGCATATCGGCGCACCGGCTGATGGAGCGGACCGAGGCGATCGACGTCGAGATTAGCCTGCCCTTCGCCTGGTACTTTCTAATGACGCACGGAACTGGGTCGATCCGGACGCCGGCGAGGCGATCGGTCAAGGGCTGCGCCTGATCGAGATGCCGCAGTGCTGCTCGCCTGGGCCGACCGGCGCTATCTGTTCTAAGCGTCGACGGATGAACATCTGCCGAAGGCACGTAATCGACCATAAACTGCGCCTTGCGGAGGCGCTCGATGCGGTGGTGAGATTTCGACCGGCGCGACTTTCTGGCCGAGATCCTCTCCGACGACGATATCGCGAATCTCCTTTAGCTGCGGCTCCGGGACTATAAATCCAAAAGGCCAGCGGTAGTCACGCGGGGGCCTACGTCAGGGGCCTTCGTCCATGATGGCTAGGGTAAGTAGTTTCACGTGAGTCGAATCCGGCAGACAAAGTTGACTGCAGTCAACTGGGGGCGACATCTCTGTTAACCTCTCGTTAATATTAAATTTGTTGCCGGAACGAGAGAATCAGAGCTACATGCGGTTGGTGGGCCGTAACGGCTTTCAAAACGCATGTGCGGAAGATTTCGATGAATGTGATAATCCGGGAAGAGATCGCAGAGGTCGATCTGCTAATCACCCAGCAGGCCAATGACCTCTCTGCAATGCTGCACGAACATCGGCTCGAAATGTTCCCGCCGAATGCACAGAAAACCTTGCGACCGTTCCAGCTGTCGGAGGCTGCGCAATATCTCAATGTAACGAGCGGGTATCTCAAGAATTTGTCTCTCGAAGGGAAGGGGCCGCAGCCGATGGTAACACCGTCCGGCCGCCGGTCCTACACGGCCCTGCAGCTACTGGAGATGCGCCAGTATTTGGATCGAAACAGCCGGGCGGCAGCGAAGTATGTTCCACACCGTCGGAGCGCGGAACACCTGCAGATAATTGCGGTCGTCAATTTCAAGGGCGGCTCCGCAAAAACGACGACGGCAGCCCACCTGGCGCAGCATTTGGCACTGACCGGGCACCGAGTTCTAGCCATCGACCTTGATCCGCAGGCCTCGCTTTCCGCTCTGCACGGCTTCCAGCCGGAGATCGACCACAATGAATCCCTCTACGAAGCCTTGCGCTATGACGACGAGAGAAAGCCGCTGTCGGCGCTAGTGCAGAAGACCAACTTCCCGAATCTCGATATCGTGCCCGCAAATCTCGAGCTGCAGGAATTCGAATACGATACTCCCCTGGCCCTCGCTCAAAAGGACGGCTCCATGGGCCGCATCTTTTTCGGACGTCTCGACGAAGCCCTGGGGGATGTTGCAGACCACTACGATGTTGTCGTCATCGATTGCCCACCTCAGCTCGGTTATTTGACACTGACGGCGCTCTCTTCATCTACCGGCATCCTGATCACCGTGCATCCACAGATGCTCGATGTGATGTCGATGTGCCAGTTCTTGCTGATGATGGGCGAGGTCATGGGCACCCTGAAGAGGGCGGGAGCCAACATGCGGCTCGACTGGCTTCGGTACCTTGTTACCCGCTACGAGCCTACCGACGGCCCCCAAAGCCAGATGGTCGCCTTCATGCGATCGCTGTTCAAGCAGCATGTGCTCGTCAGCGAGATGCTGAAAAGTACCGCGATCTCCGATGCCGGGATAACGAAGCAGACGCTCTACGAGGTCGAACGCTCCCAGTTCACCCGGTCAACGTATGACCGCGCGATAGAATCGGTGCATCGCGTCAACTCTGAGATAACTGAGTTGATCCACAAGGCATGGGGGCGCTGATGTCCAGGAAGAACTTGCTGACCTCATTTACGGATCGAAAGTTGACCGCAGTCAACTCAGATCCGGCGAGTGATCTCTCGCCAGCAATGGAGCGAAACCGCAGCCGCGGTGCTTTCGGAGCCATTACGAGGTCGATCGACGAGCTAGCCGAGAAGGCGCAGGCGGCAAAAGACATTGAATCTCGACTCCTTGAAGGCGCTACGGTCATCGAACTCGATCCTGACACGATCGACGTCTCGTTCGTTTCAGATCGCATAGGTGATGATAAGGAGGCCTTTGACGATCTGGTGGAAGCCATCCGGCAGAGGGGGCAGGATAGTCCAATCCTAGTGCGTCCACATCCGGGCGTAGTCGGCCGTTACATGACAGTATTTGGCCACCGGCGGGCACGGGCTGCTAAGGCGCTCGGGAGACCGGTGAAGGCGGTCGTCAAGGAACTGGACGATAGGGACCATGTTATCGCCCAAGGCCAGGAAAACAGCGCCCGGGCTGATCTCTCGTTCATTGAGAAGGCCGTTTTTGCTGGCAACCTAGAGCGCAACGGCTACGACCGCGAAGTCATCATGGCAGCATTGTCAGTCGACAAAACAGTCGTCTCGAAGATGATTTCTGTCGCCAAGGACATCCCGGCTGAAATCATCAACGTGATCGGAGCCGCCAAAAACAGCGGCCGAGACCGTTGGTACGATCTTGCCAAGAAAGTCAGGGAGGGGGGCGTTGCCGTCAAGGAATTGATGGCATCCCCCGATTTCAAAGCAGCTCCAAGCGATGACCGATTAGAAATGCTGGCCCGGCATCTGGCGGGAAAACCCTCAGGCAAGATTCCGGCACCCAGACGGCCGATCAACTCCTGGGCACCGACGGATAGATCAGTTAGCGTTACACTGAAGAAGTCCGCGAAAAAGGCCATCGTCACCCTTGAGTCCCCGGACGGGCCGCGTTTCGCTGAGTTCATCACCGGACAACTGGACGATCTCTATGTGGCCTTCCGGATGTCCACCAAGGAAGCAACTGGAGACTGAAACCGCAAAAGAAAAAGGCCCCCGAACGTCACCGTCGCGGAAGCCCTTCTCAACCATAAGCAAGCTGAGAATCGCATTTCCCCGAATCACTGTCAAGAGTCATTGGCGTCGTTTCGGCGAGCAGATTTCTTTTGCCTGATAGAGGGTGAAAGAAAATGGAGACGGGTATTGCGACGACGCCCTTTGGGCGGCGGCCGATGTCGCTTGCCATGCTGGCAGCGCAAAACGATTCACGTGAAATCCCCAAGGGCAGGGTGGTCGACAAGTGGCAGATTTACCGCAACCTCTGCGAAGGCAAGAGCATTGTCGGCATCGGCGACCGTGCCCTGGCCGTGCTGAATGCGTTGCTATCATTCTATCCTGACAGCGAATTGAGTGAGGAAAACGACCTCATCGTTTTTCCCTCGAACGCACAGCTGTCGCTCAGGGCGCATGGTATGCCCGATGCCACGCTCAGGCGGCACCTGGTCGCGCTTGTCGACTGCGGGCTGATCATCCGTCGGGATAGCCCGAACGGCAAGCGTTACGCCCGCAAGGGCAGGGGAGGGGAGATCGAGGAGGCATTCGGCTTCTCCCTGGCGCCGCTGCTGGCCCGTGCTTACGAGTTCCAAGCGGCGGCCGAGCGTGTACGCGCCGACAACAGGGCACTCAGGCTTGTGCGCGAGCGGATCACCTTGCACCGCCGGGACATCCACAAGCTGATAGAGGCGGCCCTTGACGAAGAGGTCCCGGGCGACTGGGGAGGCCTGTGGAAGCGCTTCCGCAGCGTTGTGGAGGCAATTCCGCGCCGAGCTTGCATAGTCGAGCTGGAGCCTATCGTTGCCGATCTGGCCGCCTTGCGTGATGATGTGGATAAGCTGCTGGAAATTCATATGGATTCCACGAATCCGAGCGGCAATGACTCACAAAACGAGCGGCAGCAATCTGATTCAAATACCGACTCTACTTTTGAATTTGAACCTGCTTTAGAGAAAAGCGGGGCGACGGTCGAGCCAAGGACGAGGACCGCAGAGGCGCCGAAAACATACCCGCTGGGGATGGTGCTGAAGGCCTGCCCCGAAATTGCGGATTATGCCGTCGACGGGATCGGCAATTGGCGCGATCTCATGATAACCGCGGCTCAAGTGCGGGGATATCTGGGCGTTTCGCCGTCAGCGTATGAGGAGGCCTGCCATACGATGGGCCAGGAAACCGCTGCGATCGTGATTGCCTGTATCCTCCAGCGGGCACAGCACATCAATTCGGCCGGCGGATACCTGCGCGTCCTGACCGACAAGGCCAGGGCAGGGGCGTTTTCGGTCGGGCCGATGCTGATGGCGGCACTGAAGGCGAATGGCGTTACGGCGAGGATGGCAGGATGAGAAATGCGAGCGCCGCACACTTGATAACCGTGCCAGGTCGTATTTATCGACGCGCCGAGGATGGTAGATTCGCACGGGACGTTCCGCACAGTGTCGGTTTTACTTCGCGACTTCAATCGCTTGAGGGGAGGGGGCTTTCAGAGCCCCGACGCTTGGTAAGGTTGGTCCGGAACCGATCGCGTCGGCGCTGATATTTGCGGGTCATCTCGGCCGAGGCATGGCCGAGATGCTTCTGCACGTAGCGCTCCTCGATGTCGGCCGAAGAGGCAAGGCCGGCGCGCGGCCAAAACGGATCCAGCTCTCGAGCGCGGCGACCGGGCAAGTCTGGGCGGATGCGCCGAGGCCGACCTCAACCTCGCGCCAGCCGGTTTTTCCGCGCAGCGTCACCAGCACGCCCTTTTCGGCAAAAATCTCGATCCAGCCGGCGCCATCACTCTTGTCGTCACGCACGACGTCGAGGCCGACGATTTCCGAGCGGCGCAGGCCGCCGGCGAAACCGAGGAGGAGGATCGCCCTGTCGCGCAGGCCCCTCAGATCGTGGCCGAGCGTGTTGACCATCGCCTCGATGTCGTCTCCGAGCACGGCTTCCTTCTGCCGCGGCGGTTTTGCGTGCTTGCGGCGGGTGCCGGCGAGCACGGCGGCGATGTGGCGATCGGCGCGGTCGAGCGCAAACCCGCGCTGGGTAAAGTTCCAGGCGAGACCGGTGAGGCGCCGCTCGATCGTCGCGACGGAGAGCGATGGCAGGCCGCGTTTCGGATCGCCGGCAGCGCAGGCACCGATGTAGAGACCGATGACCTGGCTCGAAGGCGGCAGCGGATCGAACCCGTCCCGACGGCACCAACTGGTGAAATGCCGCCAGTCCTTGGCGTAGGCGTCTCGCGTATTCTCGGAGCTGGCGGCCTTCGCGTAGGCGGTCGCGGTCTCGACGAGGGCTTCCAGACGCGCTGGCGACGTTGAGGAGCCCATTTCCATGACCAGGTCGACGATATCGGGGAGATCGCCATCCAGATGGTCGGCACGCGGGAGGTCGATTTTGGCGGGTGTCGGCTGACCGTTTTTCATGAGACTGCCAAATGCGTGTTCAATGGGTTGGTGGATTCGTATCCATTAGGATGATTCACTTTGGATCAGACTGAGCAGCGCACGCGGCCGGCAATGGTCCGTCTCGATGACAGCGAGCGAACGCACAATTGCCGCGGCGAGGCGCCTGAATCCAGTCATCTGGGCCGATCCGTCCACAGCACCAGTGCGAGAATCTGCTGAACCAGGACGAGCAAGCGCCGCAAAAGCGTGCGTTTGCGGGCTTTTCCAGCGATCTGGGGTGAACAGGAACATGATTCTGGCAGGCTAGCGCCATACGTCCGATAATGCATTATCGTTCGTTTTATTGTGCCGACAAGCGCAGCGCTTTTTATCCAATTCTGTTGCCAAAAGCGCCGCCATGATTCATCGTGCTTTCGATGATTCTGCGGCCCCAATCCCTCTCGCGCCACCCTGGTCCGCTCCCTGGAGCGCCAATCGCCACGCCGGCGGTCCTCGTCCCGACCTGGCTGCGCCGCGCCGTCGCCGATGCGCAAACCGTGGCGGGCAAAGACGTTGAGGATATCGCGCTCGTTGCAGGTGCCGCCATCGGCGGGCTCGATGCAGTGGTCCGCCGGCAGGAGCGATGGGCCGGCGCCTGGAGGCAGCGGCTGGCGCTTGTCGCCGCAGCGGTGACGGCAAGGCAGGCTGGGCGCGTCGAAGGTGAAAGCGCGCTGCGCGACGCCGTGCTGCTCACGCGACCGGGCGAATTTTTGTCCGTCGGTCCCGCCGGATCGATGCTGCTGGCTTGGCGCCGGCTGGCCGGCACGCCTGTGGAGAAACTGCTGACCGAGGCCAGCATCGGCGCGGCGCTGGATGACCTCGGTCTGCGCCGCGACGACGACGCAGTCAGCGACCTGGCGGACGATCTTCGGCAGCTTTCCGCGGGCATCGGAACGATCGGCATGCTGACCGGCGCGTTCACGGCCGCCGAACACTACGGCTTTGCGCGCGCCGTCGGGACCTGGCTCGCCGATGCCCTGCTGGCGCAACGGATGGGTTGGGCACATGCGGTGCCGCTGCTGGGCGCCGAAGCGATCGTGGGCAGAAGCGGTCGCCCGCGTCGATCGGCAGGCAGCTCTGTGACGACAGGCCTTGCGACAGATCCTGAGCGTGCCAAAAACCTGCTTGCCGCGCAGGCACGCGCGGCGCTACGCGGCATTGATCTTTCCGCCGAGCTCGAGCGCCGCGCGGACCGGCTGCTTGCCGTTGCGCCAAAACTCAGGGCCAAGGCAGCGGGCGCTGTCGTCGACAAGCTCCTGTCCGATGATGCGGTCGTAGCCTCGGAAAGGATCGCAGGCATAAGCGATCGCGGCCTGCGCCGCCTGTTCGACCGGTTGGTCGAACTCGGTGCCGTGCGCGAGCTGTCGGGCCGCCCCACCTTCCGCATCTACGGGCTGTGACGACCATGGCGGAGGCAGTGCGCAGGCGAGGTGGGAGCCGGTCAGATGAGCGTCGATCGGGCGAACGGCGATCAGCTGACCAGCTGTTTGACCGGGAGCTGGATCATCTACCGCCGGAAGCGCGCTGGCGCGAATGGATGCAGCGCGTCGAGGCAACGATCTTTGCAGCCAGCGAACCGGTGACACGTGAGGTGCTTGCGCGGGTCGTCAGCAAGAGCTGCAGCATCGACCTTTTGATCGACGACATCCGCGAGGAGCTGCGCGGTCGACCCTATGACCTCGTCGCCGTCGCCGGTGGCTGGAAGCACCTGACCCGGCCGGCCTATGCCGACGCCATCCGCTGTGCGGTCGGCGGTAGCGAGCGTGCTGTAGACCTCACGCAGTCAGAGATGCTCGTGCTGATGTGCATCGGCTACTTCCAGCCGATCACCCGTGCCGAGTTGTCGTCTTTCTTCGGAAAGGAGATCAGTCGCGATTTTATTGGTCATCTGCGCGGTGCCGGCCTGATCGCTTCCGGTCCGCGTAGCCCGACGGCGGGCGCGCCCTACACCTACGTGACGACAAAAGAATTCCTGCTCGAGTTCGGGCTCGACACGCTGCGCGACCTGCCGGATTTCGAGGCGCTGGAAGACGCCGGCCTACTCAGCAAGGAAAAGCTGTTGGCGGGTGACATCATGCAAGAGTTGGCTGGCGCCTACGCGAACGCCGGAGCCGATATGGAGGAATAGCTCGGCGCGAGCGACGCTATGGCTGTGCTTTGCGGGTGCGTCCCGCTTTTCCATAGCCAATCTGGCGCCAAGGCGCCTATGTCCGAAATTCGTAGGCAAATTTCGGACATTGATCCGATCAGCGGCGTCAAGCAGCGGTATGCGGCCTGTGCACCGCTGCCGCCCAAAAATTCGTGGCCACGGGCAAGCCCAACTTGAGACCCCAGAGAGAACGCTCGTGAGCGACGTAGGCGAG
>NZ_AP023254.1:1715000-1822500 GCF_016756575.1 Mesorhizobium sp. 131-3-5 | reverse complement strand
CTTCCGCCATGGGATGGAAGACAATCCGGTACTCCATCCCCTACTTGGCTTTCGCCAGCTTCGCGCGATGGCGCGCCTCCAGCCGGGAAAACACCGCATCGGCAGGAATCCCCTTGGCCGGATCCTGCTGGAGATCCGTCAGGCGCCCAGGGATTTCCTCGCGCAGCCATCTCTCCCGCTCCGCCTCGAAATCCTCGAGCATGCGCAGGCCGGCGCGGACGACCTCGCTGGCATTGTTGTAACGACCCGATTCGAGCTGCTTCCTGATGAAGCTCTCATAATGGTCGTTCAGGGCGTGGTTGGGCATGGCAACCTCTGGAAAGAATGTCCGGTCATAGGAAGATAGCAATAGATGTCACCTATTGCCAGAACTAGCCGATTCGGCGGTACTCTGCCTTTGATTCGGATTATTCCGCAGGGCTTGATTGGCCGGTTCTGCACAACCGAGATATCGCCCCAGATCCGCTGACGCCGGCGCGATCGAGGAACCAGGCCCGCGATCGACAACTCCGACGATCCACTCTCCGTCATAAAAGCGAGCCGACGAGCACTGAGGCTGGCCGAGACAGTAGCCCCCGCCTGCTAAATTCACTTCGCATTTGGTTGCGGTCGCCGCTCCGATTCGGCTTTCGCTGTTCGCTTCGGTCGTTGCCGGGCGTTCTTCGATCGTGCCCAAACGCAAAACGGCCCGCTGGTTTGAGCCAGGCGGGCCGTTTATGATTTGGTTTTGGGGAGAGGCTTTGCGTTTCTGACCTGCGGCGTCGGCAAGGCCTCGTTGCGGACGGCTGATGAGGGTTAACTCGCCGGGCACCACGGCTAAATATAAAAGAGCCCGCACGAGGGCGGGCTCTTTTATATTTGGTTGCGGGGACCCGCAACCCCTTTTGTCATAACATCGTCGGGCTGTTCATTTGGGTCGGCTTTGGCGAGTTCGAGGATGCCGAAGAGTTCGCCGCGTAGCTCGGCATGAACCTCGCCGCGCTTGTCGCCAGGCGTGAGCACGATCTCTCCGATCAATGAGCGCAATGCCTCGGCGGCCGGCCGTCCATCGTCGTGGTCGGCGAGTGCTTGCGTGAGTTGCTCGACCCGCTTGCGGTAGAGAGTGGCGATGTTGGGATGCAGGTCGGGCACGTCGGTGGGCGCTACCGCCAGACGCGCAATGATCTCCGCCTTCTGCCTCTCCAGGTCTTCCATTCTCGCTTTCATCGACGGTTGGTAGAGGCCATCCTCGATCGCAGCCATGATACCGGCGATGGCGCGTTCGACCTTGTCGAGCGCCTTGTGGTCCTGTTCGCCCTGCGCGCGACGCTCCTGATTCAGGCGGTTGGTCTCCTGGGCATAGGCCCTGATCGCCTCCGCCACCGCATCGGCCGAAACCAGCCTTTCCTTCAGGCCCGCGAGGACTCGCTGCTCGATCTTCTCGCGTAAGATGGAGCGGGCGTTGCCGCAGATGCCGCGGCGCTGGTGGTTGAGGCAGGCATAGCGGTCGCGGGTGAACAGGCCGTAGCGCCCGCCGCAGCACCCGCAGGTGAGCAGACCAGAGAGGAGGGAGACCGGCCGCCTCATGGTGTGCAGCTTCCTCGCCCGGGCCTTGCGCGTGGCGATCGCCACCGCCTCGAACTGACTGGCGATGGATTTCTGTCTCTCCTTCACGGCCTGCCACAATTCATCCTCGACGATCCTGAGATGCGGCACCTCGGTGCGGATCCATTTGGCTGGCGGATTGGCCCGAGAGACCCGCTTGCCGGTGGCAGGATCCTTGACGAAATGCAGGCGGTTCCAAACCAGCACGCCGATATAGAGCTCGTTGTTGATGACGCCGGTACCCCGGATGACGTGCCCGCGCACGCTGGTGTCGCCCCAATGCCGGCCGAGTGGGCCGGGAATGTCCTCCTTGTTGAGGTCGACGGCGATCGCCTTCGGGCTCTTACCGCTGGCAAACTCGCGGAAGATGCGGCGCACGACGGTCGCTTCCTCCGGCACGATCGCGCGGTCGCCCCGAATGGGATCGCCTGCGGTGTCCAGTTTCTTCACCACCCGGTAGCCGAAGCACAGCCCGCCCCCGGCCTTGCCCTTTTCCACTCTCCCCCGCAGGCCACGATGGGTCTTGAGGGCAAGGTCTTTCAGGAACAGAGCATTCATCGTGCCCTTGAGGCCAACATGCAACTCGCTGATCTCGCCCTCGGCCAAGGTGACGATGGCAACGCCGGCGAATTTGAGATGCTTGAAGAGGGTGGCGACATCAGCCTGGTCGCGGCTGATGCGATCGAGCGCCTCGGCCAGCACCACCTCGAAGCGGCCCCGCTGGGCGTCGCGCACCAAATGCTGGATGCCGGGCCGCAGCACCGTGCTGGCGCCGGAGATCGCCGCGTCCTCATAGGTTCCCGATACGCTCCAGCCCTCACGCGCCGCCTGCTCGCGGCACAGCCTCAACTGGTCCTCGATGGAGGCATCCCGCTGGCTGTCGGAAGAATAGCGGGCATAGAGTGCGACACGGGTCATGACGGCGGATCCTCTCTCCTGTTCCCAAGGGGCTTATCGTCCTGCTCCCTGCCCTGTCCCTCTCGGCGGCCCGGCCGATTGTCGTTGGCCGCCAGCCCCGCCTCGAATGCCTCCCGCGCCAGGTGCCTGCCGATCAGCTGAGCGATATCTAGCACCACCCGATCCAGCATGGCCGCTGCATTGTTTTCTGGGCGACCCTCGGGGCTGGCGAGGTCGCCGTTGTCGTTCGCCGGAATCAAAGCCTCTGAGCCAGTCCTGGTTCCCTCTGCCATCGCGGTCGCGCTCCCAATGGTGGATCGACCCGCTAGCAGAGGCCTTCGGTGGGCGAAGGAAAGCACGAAGTTCGTGTCGTAGAGCCACAGCGTGCAATGACTTGCATCGGGCGGTTTCGCCTCACTCGTCAAGGTCGAGTTGCAGGCGACAAGTGGGTACGGGGCGAGTCACAAGACCGAATCGCCACAACACTCCGCCGCGCCTTCCTCTTCCAGCGCCGCGACCAGCTTGACGGCGGACTCCCAATGCTTGGCGATATCGCTCCTCGTCCTTTCCCGGCTCCGGCGACCAACCGGCAAACCTCCCGCGATCGCCTTTAGGTCACGCAGTACGGAAGCTATGTGCGGCCACGGGAAGTCGGTTGGGTCACCAATATCTCGATCGGCACCGACGATCATTTCTAACTTGGCGATGACGCCGGCAAGGGATGAGGCAGTGAGCTCGGGTGTCGCGTCCTGAAGTTTGAGCGCCTCGGTCATTGCAAAGACTTCAGCTTCACAAGCTACGGCATGCCTTAAGCCGACATCAAATCGATCAACTGCCATTCGCGCCGGGCGGGATCCACATGCAGTCAATACCTGAATTCCGGTATTAGCGATCATTCGTGCCTCCAACCGCTGCTGCACCCGACACAGCAGTAGCGAGGTATATCGAGCCTGTAGCCAGTCGGCCCATAAGGCAAAAGCGGGATCTGGGGAGCTACCGCTACCGGCCGAAATCTCAGAGGCATTCATTTTCAATCACCGTGTGCTGACGACGGGGTGTCGTTCTATAGCATACTCAATGACGAATAGGAACTATCGTTCCTGGAATGATCGTTCCATTCACGAGTTATCTCTCGGGATGGATCTGAGAGAGAATCTTGCTCTTAATTTGCGGCAAGCCCGAAACAGCCGGCACATGACTCAAGAGGAATTGGCGGAGCGCTCCGGTCTGAGCGCCCGCTACATAGGTGCCATTGAACGCGCTGATGTTTCGGCAAGCGTCACAGTTCTCGGGCGCATCGCCGACGCGCTAGGAATGGAGCCGGAAGCACTCATTCGCAAGGCGAAAAGCAGTCATTCAAAATAGGTCCGCGCGTAACCGCTCGCGAGCGCGCCCTAAACAGCGCCGTAGCGAGCGAGCAGCGGGGTTGCGCCCCATGTTGGCTGTAGAACCCAGTCCTACCAACCACTGAAAGCAGACCCTAGCGGCAACCGGCGAGCGACACACTGGGAAGACGGTCACACGCGTTCGTCCGTAAGAACTTTACTAGAGCGGGCGTAAGCGCGTCGTCATATCGCTCAGCATGTGGCCCGGCGAGACGCGTAGATTTCGCAGCATCGCATGATCACCACCCTACCACGATCGCGAAATGAGCGCAGCCGTCGCGACGGGACAACGGGCCTTCGGCCGCTTCTGATGAAAACAGAAGCGGGTCCTTTCTTGTGGTCAATTTGGGCAGGCGGCCTTGCCAACCGCTGCTGAGCTCGGGCGTATTCGTCCATGCAGCCCTGCGATTGCAGAACGCCTCGTCAAGGTCGCTTGCCAGGACTAAAGGCGAGCGCCAAGAACGAGGTGAGAGCGTTCGACACACGCAAGGGTTAATTTACGACCCAGAGACTCGTCAGCGAGTGACCGACAGCCCAACGACCCGAAGTATCCGTATCATCGCACTTCGACTCATATGGATCGCGCACCATCTTGAATTCGCTATCGATGACGGCACCAAACAGGAAGCACTCGTCCTTATACTGCCCGCGTTCCGCGCTTGCCATCTTCACGGTCGCCCTGACCACGATGCCGTCCAGGCTCCGGCCCATCCAGGCAACGGTGCCGTAGTCCTGCACTTCCGAGGTCACGTTGGTGGCTTTCCAGTCGTCATGCGAAAGACCTGCATTCCACTTTGCGAACTCAGGAAACAGGCTTTCCATGTTGATCTGCGATGACGAGTTTGCTTTGTCCGTGGCATTGCCCAGAACGGTCTCCTTCAACCCGTCCGAGAACATGTTCAGAAGGGCGGTCGCGGCAGGCCCGTTCTTCCGACGCAGATCAGCCTGGCGAGCTGCCTTCGAACTCTTCTCGTCCTCGTCCCGCTGGGCCGCGATCCTCTTTTGCTCTTCTGCGGCCACGCGTTTGGCCTCTGCAGCTTTGACCTCTGCCTGTTTTGCGGCATCCAATTTGGCAGCCGCGTTGGCGGCATCAGTCTCGTCTAGCCACACCGGAGCGAAGGTGAACTGCACAGCATCCCGTGCCAGCGCTTCAGAAATGGCCTTCAGATTGATGGCCGACGTATAGAGCACGCGGCATTGCTCGTGGCGCACGTCCTCATAGGCCTTATCGATGGACGGATACAGCACTTCGGGACCCGCCACCGCCGCGTATTTGGCGATCTTGTCGATGGTAGTCGCATGAACGTCCGGGCGCCCGTCGACTACGCTGCATATCCTGACCGACGAATTCGTCAGCAGGATGCCGCCATATCCCTCACGCGTTCCGGACGAAATCTCTTGGGCGATCTTCGAGGCCAATGCCTGGTCTGACTCCATGTGGGCCTTGATGTCCTCGTATCGGATTGAATCGAAGACGCGGATGTTTTTGGCTTCCATCGCTTCGAGGTAGGCAGCTTGCAATGTCGGCTGGGCCTCCAAGAATTTCTTCCGCTGGACGATGAAGAGGTCGGCATGGTCGAGATCGTCCGCCCCGCAGTCCGAACTGATGTTTAGGGCCTGGCCTCCCAGCGGGGCGATGGCCTCGATCAGCGCCTTGTCCAAAGCTGGGGTGCGTTCTGGGCCGAGCAGACAGACCCAGGCCTCATTCTTCGTCAGCGAGAACTGGCCTGATATCGTGCGAAGGAGAGAAGGCGCCTTAGGCCCGGCATTGTAAAGAACGACGACCTCATCCAGGCTGCCGCGAAGGAGCGCTTTGTTCAGATCGGTCACCGCGTACGCCGCGCTGTTGCTCTCCTGGCTTGCGCTGCTTCCTGACTGGCTGTTCGCGGCCTTGATTGCATCCAATTCGTCCGCCAGCGCTTGCCGGGCGATCAAAGCCCGCAGGCCTTCCCTGGTCTCCGTGAGCGTTTCCAGGTCGCTGGCTTCGGAAACGTCGTCGAGGGACTTCACTTCTTGAACGACCTCAGGAAGCTTGGCCGATGTCAGATGGCTGCTCATCCATCGTTTGAGGGCTTGTCGTTTCGCTTGGATCTCGGCGAAGATTTCCGCCCGGTTCTTTTCGATTTCCTGAGCGCGCTCCTTGTCCCTCGAAGCCGAAAATTCGGCGTAGCCAGGCACAGCCATAAGCAGGTTCGTCAATCGGAGCGTCGAATCGTTCAGCGCATCAATCGAGACGGTCTGGACCTGCGCGTTTAGCGCAGCAGCCTGTCCGGCAATCTCTACCAGGTTCGAAGTCTGGGGATTCAGCTTCAAGAAAGTCTGGGCATCCGAGAGCAAAGTCGTTGCGGAGGCTCGCGCAGCCTTGAGCCTGCGGGCCTCGGACTTATCGAAGGATGCTTTGTCCGTGAAGCCCTTCTGCTTCGCGTCGCGGAACTCGCCGGGATCAGAAAAGCCTGATGCGCGGAACGCGACCAACTCCGCATTGGTCTGAATGCCGAGCCCAGCTGCTGCCCGGTAGTCATCCGCCGCTGTGAACCCACCCGACTGGGCGCGCTGATACTCGTCGTGGCTGCGAAACCCGCCCGCCGCCGCGGCATCAAATTCGCGTTGGGTGGTGAAGCCCATCCTCTTTGCTTGGGCAAATGCGCTCGCGGATGTGAAACCTCCTGATTTTGCATCGGTGTAGCTCTGAGCATCTGTGTAGCCGAGAGCTTGTGCGGCGCTTCGCTCCTGGTCGCTGCGGAAGCCGTCGCCGGCGTTGCGTTCGATTTCCGCCAGCCCGTAGTCCGTGAGCAGTTCGCCTGATGGCAGATCGAAACGTGCCTGATACGACCTGAAGGATTTGACGGTCGATGGACCGATCAGGCCATCGACCGGACCATCGTACAGGCCAAGCCGAGCCATCGCTGCCTGGAGCCTTTGGACGACCCTTAGATAGTTTGGTTGGGTGGCGAAGTCGAACGAGGCTCCCTGTTGATAAGACATCCAGACCAGTCCGTCCAAACCGTCCCCACGCGAGAGAAACGAGTCCTGAGGAATGATGCGCAGCTCCTTAAGCGCCGTTAAGTTCGCTTTCGCCTTATCCTGGAACAGAGTTCCGGCGACGACAGCAAACACCCCATTTCTGCTGTGGATGACCAGAGTCGGCCCCAGTGTCGGCGCGTATGATTGCGCCAGAGCGATCGCCTCTTCCTCTGTGGGCCTGCTGGATACGACAAGCCAAAGTGAATTTGACTGCGGAGGCCTAAAGGCCGTTGACCGCGTTATCTGCTGGCCACTTTGAATGATCTGCATAAACTCGGAAAGCGATGATGCCGAACTCATAGCAGGAAAAGAAATCCCCACTAGGAACGCAGCAACGCCCACCCTGCACACGCGACGCATGGTAATCCCCTACACAACCCCGGGAGCCATATTCACGAATCCTTTGGCCTAGGCAAGCAGGCGGCCGGGCTTTGATATCTTATGCTTACCGGACGGACCCAGGAGCGGGGCCGCGACAGGACAGGCGCGCCCGCAGGGTGACACTTGCACGGCCGACTAGAATACCCACATTTCCTGGCAGCGCTCCAAAGGAGGATGCTACCATGAGCTACCTGATGCTCCGCATCTCTGTCGCTTTGACCATATTTCTAATGGCCGATGGCGTGGCCCTCGCCAGCAAGATCATCGGCAACGGCTAGTGCCATAAGGCCCAGGCGACGGCAGCCGCGTCTCCTACGACTGGCGCAGTCCCTGGCAGCGCGGATCGCAGAAGTAGACCTGTAGATCGGTTGCAACGGTGAAGCTCTTTTGCCGAGCCATCTCCTTGCCCTGGTCCCACGTTAGCGAGCGCCGCAACTCTTCGGGCAATGTGCCGATCGTCTGGGCAAGGGCCGCCACGACGGTGGCCGAGTCCCTCCTCGCCACCTTTACAAGCATCGTGAACCGGCTGTGTCGCTCGACGAGGGTGGCGATGTGCGTGTCGTTCGCCCCGGTGAGCAGATCACCCTCCCAATGGCCTGGGATGGCGCGATCCTCCAGCCTCGGAGGGGCGCTCGCGGATGGAGATCATATCGAGTATTTGTCCTTGCCCCGTCCGGCTCTGTGCGCCTTTGGCGAGCCGCATCTGTCGTTTGGTACGCAGGTGCGCTGTAAGTTCCTTCTTGAGCACCCCTCGCGACTGGATGAATAGACTGCGATAGATCGCTTCATGAGATATCCGCATGCTTGGATCGCCTGGGTACTCTCGCCTCAGCCAGCCCGCTATCTGCTCCGGGGACCATTGCAGCGCTAGCTTTTGCGCCACCCGCCATCGTAGCCGCCCAGAGCATGCCAGGCGACACTGCTTCGGGCGCAGCGCTCGCTCCCAAGCATACTTGTCGGCCCGGGTTGCACGATACGCTTGTGCACCGCCATTGCGCGAGATCTCGCGACATATTGTCGATGGGGATCGCCCGAGACTTCGTGCAATAGCGCGGATCGCAAGACCCGCCGCGATGCCGCGAGAGATCTCTTCGCGCTCCGCCAGCCCGAGCGCCAAGGCCGCTCTACGCCTAGCTGAGGGAGCAATGCCGCCGCGTAAGGATACGATCCGCTGAACGCCGGTCTTGTTCCGGCGGTCAAGTGCCCGCGAGATCGACGAAATGCTCTGACCTCGCTTCCATCGCTCCCAAAGCTCGACCTTCTGCGCTGACGTAAACCAGATCCGTGACGTCACCATGCAACACCTCTTCATCCTCTCAGATTAAAGCGTGTTGCGACGACCGGCTGAACCCACCGCCGCATGTCGGTCATTCCGGCCGACTTGACCGCCTACCAAGAGCGGACATTGCTGGTGCCGACGCTGAGTCGAGGTTGCACATCTCCGGACCTACGGGGTCGCCGTCAGAACCGTCGCGTATCGATCCAAAGCGGACAGTCCAAGCGCGAGCTTTGCCGGCCGCTTTGGGGAGTTGCCATAACGTCTTGCCGGCAGGCTTGGCAGACGCTGGCCACCAAGGAGAACGTGAATGAGCACTGTTCTTGTGGTTCACGGCTCGTGGTTTGCCACCTGGGCGCGGCAAAAGATGCGCGACCTGATGCGCGTGGACATGCCCAACATTGAGCTTTCAGCTCGACCGGTTGCCGCCCCCTATGCGTTCCATAAACTTTTGAAATGCTGATATCAGGTGAATAAATTTTCCTGATGATCGTACTACACGTAACGTTCCTGCATCAATTTTGCAGGAGGCAGCACGATGACCGAAGACATGTTACACGTGACAGCATGGCACAATGGCGAAAAGGAGTATTCGCCGTTCTCTGACACGGAGATGAAACGCCGCCAGAACGACGTTCGCCGCTGGATGGCTGAGAACAAGGTCGATGCGGCATTATTCACCTCCTATCACTGCATCAACTATTACTCGGGCTGGCTCTACTGCTACTTCGGCCGCAAGTATGGCATGGTCATAGACCACAACAAGGCGACAACGATTTCCGCCGGCATTGATGGCGGCCAGCCCTACCGTCGCAGCTTTGGCGACAACATCACCTACACAGACTGGCGCCGCGACAATTTTTACCGTGCAGTGCGCCAACTCACCGCGGGCGCCAAGCGCATTGGTATCGAGTTTGACCATGTCAACCTCGACTTCCGCCGTCAGCTTGAGGAGGCTCTGCCAGGCGTCGAATTCGTCGATATTGCTCAGCCGTCGATGTGGATGCGCTCCATCAAGTCGCTGGAAGAGCAAAAGCTGATCCGCGAGGGGGCACGCGTCTGCGACGTCGGCGGTGCCGCGTGCGTGGCTGCCGTGAAGGCCGGCGTGCCTGAGCACGAGGTGGCGATCGCTACAACCAGTGCCATGATTCGCGAGATTGCGAAATCGCACCCTTATGTCGAGTTGATGGACACCTGGACCTGGTTTCAGTCCGGCATCAACACCGACGGCGCCCATAATCCGGTCACCAACCGCCTCGTCCAGTCAGGCGACATCCTGTCGCTGAACACTTTCCCGATGATCTTTGGCTATTACACCGCGCTCGAACGCACGCTGTTCTGCGACCATGTCGACGACGCCAGCCTCGACATCTGGCAGAAGAACGTCGCCGTCCATCGCCGCGGGATCGAACTGATTAAGCCGGGCGCGCGCTGCAAGGACATCGCAATCGAGCTCAACGATATGTACCGTGAATGGGATCTGCTTAAGTATCGCTCCTTCGGCTACGGCCATTCGTTCGGCGTGCTCTGCCATTATTATGGCCGCGAAGCCGGCGTGGAGTTGCGCGAGGACATCGACACGGTGCTGCAACCCGGCATGGTCGTCTCGATGGAACCGATGGTGATGCTGCCGGAAGGTATGCCGGGCGCCGGTGGCTATCGCGAACATGACATCCTGATCGTGAAGGATAACGGAGCGGAAAACATCACCGGCTTTCCCTTCGGCCCGGAACATAACATCGTCGGAAGCTGATGACGTGTTTTACATCCCACACGATTGGCATCCGGGGAGGTCGGGCCGGACAAGCCGGCTTGACCCATACTCAGCGTCGCCTGTTGGCCTCGTCCACGAAGTGGTCATCTCCCTGATAAAAGTATTCACTGCTAACACCCTCGTAGAGCGCAAGGATGCTTCTTTGGGGCTACCTGACAATAATGCCAGCGACGAGGCAGTGCAGGCGCCACCGAACTGGCCCTTTCCATACTGATGAGCTTATCAGGACAGGGGAGGCGGTATTTGATGATGCAGCTGCGTAGGGCGTGGACTCATAAACGCGTAGTCAAATGCGGTCATGGCCTACTTTGCGGTTGGCGCGGCCCGGTCGCGATTGACCCAACTCGGGAATTGAGTGTCTCTTCCTTGATCACACGGCCAGCGATGAAGAGGCGATGTCTCAAATCGTCGATCCGAACCGCGGTCGCCAGGCGGCACGCTGGCCGCGTCACGACGGCAGATCCGGGCACAGCACGAGCTTGCCCTCAAGACCGCCGTCTTCGAGACGTTGGTGCGCCTCGACAACTTGATCCAGCGAGATCCGCTCGGCGACGCGCGGCCGGATGGCGGCACTGGCCAGCAGAGCGAGCAGGCGCTTCAAGTCCTCCCGGAACCACTCAGGATGTTGCAACCGCATTGCGTTGATGGAGTAGAAGAAGGCTCGCCTTCCGCCAGGCAACCACCTCCAGAGATATAGGCGCGCAATCCACATCAACATGGTGAGCATGCCTCGCTGAGCCTGCACGCCTGCTGAGTAGCCATAGGCGCATAGCACACCGCCAGGCTTGAGGGCTGCAAACGAGCGGCGATAGCCTTCCTCCCCGATGCCGTCCAAGACGACGTCGAACCCGCCTGGCAGGACACGCGCGAAATCTTCGCGCTGGTAGTCGATCGGCGTGGCCCCAAACGCGCGGATCAGCGCGGCGTGCGTGCCGTGGGCACCGCCCCATAGCTGAAGCCCGGCCATGCTGCCTAATACGAGCAGCGCCTGACCGACTGCCCCCGCGGCTCCGTGCACCAGTACGCGTTGCCCTCGCTGCACCTGCGCAGCTCGGTGCAGGAGTTGGTACGCGGTCATCCAACTCAGTATCAGCGTTGCGGCCTCCGCCGCGTCGACGCCAGCCGGCACTGGGGTCAAGTGGCTCGCCTGGAGCGTGCGATAGACAGCATTCGATCTGAGCACCGTCATGTCGGCCACACGGTCGCCAAGCTGAAATCCGCTCACGCCGTCGCCGAGCTGATCGATTTCCCCGATAACATCGTAGCCCATTACAAACGGTGGGCGGCGGGACGCAGTTTGCGGGTAGAGATGCCGCCGGATCAGCGTGTCGGTATACTCAAGGCCCGAGGCGAGCACGCGGACCCGCACTTCGCCCGGACCAGCGGTCGGCATCGGCGCGTCGACCACCTCCAACTCCTCGGGACCGCCGAAGCGCCTGACTTGAACGACGCGGTTGCGCGGTTCGATCACACGTGAATCCTTGCATCTCTTATTCCAAGGAGCACACGTCACGCTTGCCGATGGTGCCGCCACCGCCAAGCATGGGTGTGCTCATAATGATTCTCACTGGAAGCCGGCCCTGTAATTGATGCGGATCAATTCCGCTCATGGCAGATCGCGTCATTTCGCTACGCTGCGGAATTTGGTCGCTATCGTTGCATACCGGACTCCGGCAAGCCCTTCCCCCGGGGCGATTTATGGGCTCACGGCCTAGCAGTATACGCATCCATCCGATGGCCGAGACAGCCGCAGAGGCCGCTGGAATACAAACGCTTCCGTGCTTCCAGCTTGCGGACGCAGAAGCCAGGATCAGAGTTCTGTCGGCTATTCAACTGGGTGCCCACTTGGTGGGATGCCAGCCTCAGCGCGGAAATTCGACCTCCAACGCTTTGACGATGCCCGTCACGCAGACATCCAGCAAGATGTCGCCTTTGGCATTCGAGGCCTCCTTGGGCGACGATAATGTACCGCTCGCCGGCGTCCATTCAGGCTTGGGCGGGTACACATCATAGGGCGGAAAGCTGGCCGGTTCATGATCGACGGCGCGCTCGAGATGAACGAAGTTCGGGTAGAGCGCCAGCATCAGCGATGTTTCGAGCACGCCGCCATGTTCCAGATCCCAGCCGGTGAACCCGTTTGGATAGAGCCGCGCGATCGTCGGCTTGTCGACGAAATCCCAATAGGACAGCACTACGATCTTCATTTCGCCAATGCCGCCCCAACGCAGTTCGCGCAGCGCCAGATCGATGCCTTCGACGATGAACCACGAGTTCTCGAAGTGGCCATTCATCAAGCAGATATTGCGCACGCCATGGCGTGCGAATTCCTTGATGACATCGCGCAGCGCCGCTACCAGCGTCGCGCCGTCCAGACTGGTCGTGCCCGGCAGGTGATTGCCGCCGCCCGATTTCTGATGCGACTTGTAGCCATAGGTAAAGGGTGGGGCGACCAACGCGCCGATTTTCTCAGCGACGCGGCGGGAGAATTCGACCGGCAAGAGCACGTCGACGTGCATGGGCATATGGTGCCCATGCTGTTCCATCGAGCCAACCGGCAGGAGGATGGGCACCGAGCCGCCACGAACAATTTTGTCATAGTCAGGCCAAGGCAACTCTGCGGCAAAAACAGTGTCATACGGCATGACGTCCTCCCAATTTTGGCTCTCCGTTGATGATTAGGGGTGGAAAAGATGATATGGAAAATTTATATTCATGATCCACGTATGAGAAATATTTATCCATGCGCAACATAATCAACTTCCAGACCGACCTCCTGCGGACCTTCGTGTCGGTTATCGATCTTGGTGCCTATACAAAGGCTGGTGATGCGCTTGGGCGCACCCAGCCGGCAATCTCCCTTCAAATCCGCCGGCTCGAGGAACTGGTCGGCGCGCCACTCATCAAGCAAGTCGGACGCACGCTGCTCCTGACCAGTGAGGGGGAGATGCTGCTGAGCTACGCTCGCGAGATGCTGCGGCTTAACGATGAGGCCGCTTCCTATTTCAACCGCTCGAAGATAGCCGGCGTGTTACGCATCGGACTGCCGAACGACTATGCGGTCGCCTTCCTGCAGGGGGTGATCACCGAATACACCAGCCAGCATCCTGGCATCTCGCTGGAAATCCATTGCGGTTGGAGCGCCGACATTCTCGATCGGCTGCGCGCGGACGAACTCGATCTGGCTGTGGCGATGGTCAACAATGAGCGTTCGCAATACCTGTCCCGTTCATGGATCGAGCGGCCGATCTGGGCTGCCGCCGAAACGGCGCGTTTTGATTTGGGGACTGGCGTGCCTTTGGCGGCGCACCCGGAAGGTTGTGCCTATCGCGCCCGCATGATCCAGTCTCTTGATGCTGCACAAATCCGCTGGCGGGTGGCCTATACCGGCTCCGGCATTGCGGGATTGCAGAACGCCGTGGTGAACGGCCTTGGCGTCAGCGCGCTGACCCGTTACACGATGCTGCCTGGCATGCGCGTTCTCGACGAAACGGACGGGTTTCCAGCGCTCGCTGAAATCCGAGTTGGTCTGTTCTACAAGCATCCCCGCCTGTCCGATGCGGGAATCAGGCTCGTCAACCATATCGTCGCGCGTTTGGATGAAGCCGGTGTCTCCGGCGACCCAGTTCGTCGGCCGATAGAGTTGGATCGTCAATAAGCGCTGTAAATGCATTTATTATGAGAATTAATTTTCCAAATAGGTGGCCCCTTCGTACGGTTGCGGAAACCACAAGCCAAAGGGGAACACCATGACAATCAAAAAAAGCTTGTCCGGCGTACGCTCGCGCCGCGATTTTCTGAAGGGTGCTAGTGTTCTGGGTGGCGGCGTTCTGGCTATGCCATTTCTCAGTCGGCTAGCGTTTGCCGAGCCGGTCGAACTCAATATGCTCGCCTGGTACGGACACGCCGAGCCTGACGTGGTTGCCGAGTTTGAAGCCGCGAATAACGTCAAGTTCAAACCGAAATACTACACCGGCGGCGACAATATGCTGGGCCTCATAGCCCAGTCGCCCCCTGGAACCTTCGATGTGATCCTGTCCGATGCCGAATACGTCCAGCAGCTGAACGCCGCCGGGTACATCGAGGAACTGGATCCCCACGACTATCCTCTCGATGACTATTTTCCAGAGTTCCAGAAATTCGTCGGCCATTGGCAGGACGGCAAGCTGTACTCAGTCTTCACGCGGTTCGGCTTCCTCGGCGTTGCATACAACACGGAGGCCATCACCGAAAAGGAAGCGTCGACCTACGACGTCTACTGGGCAGACAAACTCAAGGGTAAAGTCGGCCATTTCGATTGGCATTTGCCCAATCTTGGCCAGGTTAGCTTGCTGAACGGCAATGCTTCTCCCTACGACATCAACGCGTCGGCTTGGAGCGCATTACAGGTAAAAACGAAATCCCTGCGTCCGCAGATCGGGGGCTTCTTCGACTACGGTGGCACCTTCTCGTCACTTCAAAATGGCCAGATGCTGGCCATGGCGGGTATCGGTGACTGGATCACGGGTGTGCTTGAAAAGAGCGGTGCCAAAGTGCGAAGTGTCATCCCGGAAGAAGGTGGCCTGCAGTGGACTGAATCCTTCTCCATCGGCAAGGGGTCGTCCAAGGCCGACCTGGCCAAGAAGTGGATCCAGTACATCACTTCGGCCAAGGGCCAGGTCAAGTCTGCCAACATGGTGGCTTATCCGGCCCTGATCCCGAACCGCAAGGGCTGGGAGCTCCTGGCCAAGGAAACCCCTGAAGAGGCTAAACGCCAGGGCATGTTGCTCAATGAGAGCAATGTCATGGACATGATCCGCGCCGGACGGATCAAATACCGGCAGTTGCCGGTCCAGCAGACCCTCGAGGACTGGAACGATTTCTGGTCCGATTACAAAGGATCGTAGAATTCCGCATCGCTAGGTTCGGATTTTGGGGCGGGACACTGCGCCCGCCCTTTCATCACGGCGAGCCCCCGAGGCGGCCGATGAACCAAGCCGTGGTTGCGCGGGCGGGCCTGTTTCAATGCGAAAGTCGATCACACTTTACGGACTTACCTTCTCGCTGCCGATGCTGGTGTGGCAGGCGATGTTCTTCCTCGCCCCGTTGGTCTTCCTAACCGCCCTGAGCTTCTGGACGGTCAGAAACTTCCGTGTGGAACCAGATTTCAATCCAAGCAATTGGACAAAGATGCTTAGCCGGGGCGTGTTCTGGGACGCGTATCTCCGCACGCTGCTCTTGTCCACCGCCGCTACCGTCCTCACCAGCGCGCTGGCATTCCCCTGTGCCTACGCCATTGCGTTCAAGCTGTCGGAAACGGCGCGGCGCTGGGCTGTGTTCCTGATGGTCATCCCGTTCTTCACCAGCTACTTGGTGCGCGTCTATTCATGGCAGATTTTCCTTTCCGACAACGGCATCATCAATGCGCTGCTGGCAAAAATCGGGATAGGGCCGTTCGGCATGCTGAATTCAGTGTTCGGCATCATGGTGGGCTATCTGACACTCAGCTTTCCGCTAGTCGTTCTGCTGCAGTTGTTCAGCCTGATGTTTGTCGACCGCACGCTGATCGAAGCGGCGCACAATTTGCGCTGCAGCCGGCTGCGCACAGTGTTCGAGGTTGTGGTGCCGGCGGCCAAGGTCGGACTGGTGATCGCGGCACTGTTCTGCTTCATCCTGACGTTTGGCGATTTCGTCAGTCCGCTCTATCTCGGCGGCGGAGACCCGCCGACGTTGTCGATCCTCATCACCGACACCACCAAGTCGGGCCAGCAATGGCCGCGCGCGGCGGTGATCGCGCTGACAATGATCGGGACCCTGCTGGCGGTCGCGTTCGCGGCAGTGAGCTACGCCTATAGGGAGCGCGGGCGATGAACGAGTTCAACCGCAATCCGCTGATCGACTGGGCGCTCAGGCTCTACATTGTGCTGGCCTTCGCCTTCATCTTCGCGCCGATCGCGGCAAGCTTCGTCTTTTCGCTCAACGTCGACCGTTTTCCCTCGCTGCCGCTAGGCGGTTTCTCGACCGTCTGGTACGAGGCCGTCTATGCCGATCCGCGTGTCTGGGAGGGCTTGCGCAACACCCTGGTTGTCGGCGCCGTCGTCTCGGTCGTCGCCACGGCGCTCGGCTTTGGCGCCGCCTACACCGACTTCCGCTACAAATTCTTCGGCAAGCCATTCTACCTGGCGCTGGCGCTATTGCCTCCGACCATTCCGGTCGTCATCCTCGGCCTGGCGATGCTCGCATTCTTGTCCAATGTCAGCCTGTCGGGCGAAGTCCATTCAGTCATCATCGCGCATGTGGTGATGTGTGCTCCCTTCGCCATGGCGATCTGCAGGCTGCGCCTGTCGCAGATGGATCCATCGCTGGAAGCCGCGGCTTGGAATCTCGGGGCGTCGGAATGGATGGCGATGCGGCATGTCATCGTCCCGTTCTGCCGGCCCGCAATCTTCGCGGCGCTGTTCATCACAATGGCGGTGTCTTTCGACGAATTCGCGGTTTCCTGGTTCGTGTCGGGACTGCACGAAACGCTGCCAGTCAAAGTGCTCGGCTTCCTGCAGGGGCAGGTCAGCCCGCGCATCAACGTCATCGGCACCTTCGTCTTTCTTGCATCGATGACGCTGGTGATCCTCGCCCAGATTCTTCTGATGAAGCGCAGCGCCTTGCCGAAGGCAGGTAGTAACGCGCCGGAGTTGGTTCCATGACCGATCAAGCCCTCGTCGTCTTCGACGGCGTCGTCAAACGCTTCGGCAATTTCAACGCCGTCGAACGCATGGACCTCGAAATCCGCAAGGGCGAATTTCTCGCCATCATGGGATCGAGCGGCTGCGGCAAGACGACAACGCTGCGCATGCTGGCCGGCCTCGAAGCACCTACCGAAGGCGAGATCCGCCTTGCCGGCAAGCGCATCAACGACTTGCCGACCTGGCGGCGCGACACGCCGATGGTGTGGCAGAGCTTGGCGCTGTTCCCGTTCCTGACGGTGCGCGAGAATGTCGAGTTCAGCTTGCGCATGCGCGGCGTCGAAAAGGCCGAACGCAGGAAACGCGTCGACAAGTGGCTCGAGCGCATGCAGATCACCGAATTCGCCGATCGCAACGTGGCCCATCTTTCCGGCGGCCAGCGCCAGCGCGTGGCGCTCGCCCGTTCGCTGGTGACTGAACCCGAAATCCTCCTGCTCGACGAGCCACTGTCAGCGCTCGACGCGCATCTCAAGGTGCGCATGCAGACCGTGTTGTCCAATCTCCAGAAAGAGCTCGGGATCACCTTCGTCTATGTCACGCACAGCCAGTCGGAAGCCTTTTCGATGGCCGACCGTGTCGTCATCATGAGCCGTGGCCGCATCGAGCAGATCGGCAACCCACAGGAGATTTATCGTGCGCCACGAACGCGGTTCGTCGCGGAATTTCTAGGCTCATCCAATGTGTTCGCCGGCAAGGTTTCGGCGGCGAACGGCGACGCCATCAAGATTGTCACGCCGTCAGGCGAGTTCGATGTCGCCCGCAATCCGGCCAAGGCGCTTGTCAAAGGCGACAAGGCGACCTTCGTCGTCTCCGGCGACCGCGTGCAGCTGACCAACGAGAAGCCTGCCGGTGGTGTCAACGGCATGCAGGCCTCGGTGGTCGGAGAGGAGTTTGTCGGCGCCACGGCCGTCATCCACCTTGAGGGCGCCGAGGGATTGGAGCTCAAGGCGCAGAAGAGCCATGACGAACTGGAGCGGCTGAATTTGACGCCCGGCGCCAAGATCTGGATGTCTTGGCGCGCCGATGCGAGCCATATCCTGCCTGGGGAATAGGAGCGCTGGCTGTGCGGTTCGGATTCCTGCTCGCCCGAAATTTCACACTTTCTCCAATGTCGCTTTTCATCGATACACTGCGCCTTGCGGGCGATGACGGCGACCGCAGCCGGAGAGGGCGGTTCGACTGGCAGATAATTGGTGAGCGCGGCCTTCCAATCCGCTCAAGCTGCGGTGTGGAGTTACTGCCCACGAAGCAAATCACTGACCCACAGGACTACGACAACATCGTTGTTGTCGGTGGACTGCTAAACGGCACCCAGTACCTCAGTGGGGAAAAGGAGGCCTTTGTGCGACGGGCATCACAGCGAGATGTGCCTCTTACGGCTTTATGCACTGGGAGTTTCGTGTTGGCGCATTATGGTCTGCTCGACAACTATCGAGCCTGCGTGAGCTGGTTTCACATCAAGGAATTTCGACACGCATTCCCGCACGTTCGTGCGCACGCAGACACGTTGTTTTCAATCGACGGAAATAGGGCCACCTGCGCCGGAGGTGCCGGAGCAGCCGACTTGGCGAGTTACTTTGTGTCCAAGCATGTTGATAACAAGGCTGCGGAGAAAGCTTCTAAGATCTTGGTTCTCGATAGAATTAGAACCGGCCGTGACGCGCAGCCTAACGGAGCGCTGTTTCCCAAGGCTACAAGCCGCCACATCAGGCGTGCGTTACTCCTAATGGAGAGTAATCTGCAAGAAAAAATCACTGTAACCGAGGTAGCGAGCAAACTTGGCATCTCACGTCGTCAGCTTGAGCGATTGTTTGCTACAGAAATACAAATCAGCCCTATGGCCGCGTATCTTGCGCTGCGTTTGCAGTATGCGAAAACGCTACTAGGGACTAGCGACCTGCAAATCGGTGAAATTGCTTACAGGTGTGGCTTTCCAAATCCCGGGCATTTTAGCCGGGTATATCGTCAACATGCCGGTGGCACGCCGACTGCATTTCGAAAGAGTTGATTTGGCTAAAGAGACGATGGGACGTCGGCGGCTAGCACCGACAGTTGAGCGGTTCAGAGATCGAAGTTGGTGGGTAGCATCACAACGTCGCGGATTGTCATACCGCGCGGCCGCGTCAGCATGAAGATCACGACATTGGCCACGTCGCTTGCCTCGAGCAGGCTGCCAGTGTCTCTCGCTTCCTTGAGCTTTTCTGCAGGCCAGTCCGCCAGCAGTGCGCTTATGACAGGGCCGGGCGATATCGAGCCCACGCGAATACCGTGCTTGAACACCTGTCGGCGCACAGTCTGGACAAAGCAGTTGATTGCCCACTTGGAGGACGCATAGACCGGTTCCCATGGCGTCGGAAAATGAGCTGCCAAGGAACTCGTTACGATGATGTCGCCCGTCTGCCGCTCGATCATGTGAGGCAGCACGTCGTGCAAATTCTTCATTACGACATTCACGTTCAAATTCATCATGCGGTCGATGGCCCCGGTGTCGGCATCGATTAGTTCGCCGCCCACATACGTGCCTGCATTGGCATGAAAGATGTCGATCTGGCCTGCCTTCTCCAGAGCTTTTGGAACAAGTGTAGCACAGTCCTTGGGGTCAAGCAGGTTGATGACGAGTGGGACAAGGGAATCGTACTTGCTGCAGAGTTGCTCCATCGCAGCCTGATCGCGGTCGACCATAACAACCCGCGCACCTGCAGCCAGCATCGCTTCTGCACTGGCCCATCCAATGCCGGAAGCCGCCCCGGTTACAACGGCAACCTTCCCTTCCAATTCTCTCGCCATAGTTTTTCTCGCCCCTATTCAGATGATAAAAGTGCTCACCAATATAGCGATTAAGGGAGGCTGATGCGCATCGATCATGGACATCCTGAATGGAGCACTGGCCGTGGCCTCACTTTCCGACATAATCGAACTATCTGGCGCTCTGACCCTACGCGACCAAGACAGTCAGGCAAGCGCGCTATTGAGGAACTTGGCCGCCTCGGCTAGGCCGGTGGTTGAAACCTGATGGCCGAGTCCTGGCTCAATTGAGATCCTAACCCGAACACCGGCCGCCGTCAGCAGCTCTGCCGCCCGCACACTCTCACCCGGAGGCATGATCGGATCGGCGTCGCCGTGCACCAGGAGCAATCGGGTGTCCATTGCAGGGGCCAGTGGCATTGGCGATGCCAGACGTCCCGAGAAGGCGACCACTGCGCCAACGTGCCAGCGCCCGCTGGCAAGCGCGTCGAGTGCCATGATCGAGCCCTGAGAAAACCCCAGCAGCACGACGCGGTCGAGGGCATTCGAAAATCCGTGCTCCTCGATCAGCTTTGCGATAACGGCGTCAAAGCCAGGCCGCGCCGCAACGACGCGCCCTGGCCGATTTGCCTCGGTAATGCCGATGACACTGAACCACTCGCGGTGCGGGCCGCTGCCATGTGGCGCATCAGGGCTCTCGAATTCGAGGGCGGGCAGTGAGGGTGCGAGTGCCCGCCCGAGCGCTGCCATGTTGGCGCCGTTGCTACCGACGCCATGCAAGAGAATGACCAAGCCGCGATCCATCAGCACAGTCCTTTCACGAAGACGGGGACGAGGCCCGGCAAGTCGGGTCCTTTCGGCACGTGCCGTTAGGGTTGAGCGTCTTGATAGAGTAGTAGCCGGCCTTGATGTGCTCGATGCTGACGGTTTCAGCGATCCCAGGCACCGCAAGCATCGCAGCCATGTAGGCACTCAGCGCCGGATAATCGGCGATGCGCCGCAGATTGCACTTGAACAGGCCGTGATAGGCGGCGTCAAACCGCACCAAGGTGACGAAATGCCTGATGTCGGCCTCGGTCAGGGCATCGCCCAGGAGGAAAGGCCCATGCTTGCCGAGGCGGACCTCAAGGGTGTCGAGCATCGAGAACACGTCGTCGAAGGCTTCTTCATAGGCGATTTGCGTGGTGGCAAAGCCGGCGCGATAAACGCCGTTGTTTAGCCGTGGATAGATTTCCGCGTTGAGCGCGTCGATCTCGGCCCGTAGCTGTACGGGATAGAGATCCGGTCCGCTTGCGAGGTCGCCGAAGCCCGAGTTGAACATGCGTACGATATCGGCGCTCTCATTGTTGACGATCGTGCCAAGCTGCTTGTCCCAAAGCACCGGCACGGTGGCACGCCCGGTATGGAGCGGGTCGGCCTTGGTGTAGATTTCATGCAGGTGGCGGGCACCATTTATGCCGTCTGGCACAGTGCCGGGATAACCGCCGAACACCCAGCCTTCATCATCCAGGCGCGGGTTGACGATGCTGACGGAAATGGCGTTCTCGAGCCGCTTGAGCTTGCGCGCGATCAGTGTGCGGGATGCCCAGGGGCAGATGAGCGCGACATAAAGATGATAGCGGCCCGCTTCGGCGGCGAACCCGGCATCACCCGTCGGCCCGGCGCAGCCGTCGGGCGTCACCCAGTTGCGAAAGCCGGAAATCTGCCTGACGAAGCCACCTTTAGCATCGGTTGCCTGCACGGGTTGCCAGTTGGCCGTCCATCTTCCTTCGATGAGCATCGCTTCGTCCTTCACTGCAATCGCCAGGTCTTGGCCAAGGGCGCAGCGGCGCGCCACTTGACCGATATCAACCGATATCAAGTGACGCGTTGCTGCTTGCCGATTTGTTCGTCCATGTCGCTCCCCAGCCACCGAAGCCACAGAGCGATGAATTCCTGGGTTAGATGCCGACCCAGGTCGGAGCGATATTGGTGCCTTTGCCCTGGCCATATCCGAGGCCGATGTTGAGAGCGGCCACGGCCTCGATGTTGCGCGAGGCGGTGAGAGGACCGACGACGATGGCCTTGAGGCCGGCTGACTTCACCAGGGCCTCGACCTCGGCGACAGCGTCTGCGTCGTCGCCGGCCAACAGCACCGTTGCCGGGATTTCGGCAACCTGGCCGCCATTCTGCAGCACCGACGCAAACAGCGTGTTGAAGCCCTTCACCACCTTGGCCCGCGGGGCGAGCCGCGCAATTTCTTCCGCAGCGCTGGTTGAAAAGCCGATGGCCAAGCCGGAAAAATCGGCCTTCATTGGGTTGGTCAGGTCAACGACGATCTTGCCCGCCAGGTCGCCAGCCGCCTTCAAGACTTCGGCGGCGGCATCGTAGGGCACGGCGAGGAAGATGATGTCGGCCTTGGCGACGGCATCCGGGATCGAAGCGGCGGAGACGGCGTCGCCGAAGCTGCCGGCGACCGAGGCGGCTTCCGAGGGATCGCGCGAACCGAGGACGATGGCGTTGCCGCCGGTCGAAAATACTGTGGCGAGGCCTTTGGCCATATTGCCGGTACCGATGATTGCGAGGGTCATTTTCTGTACTCCTATCGTTTGCCTTGCGGCGATGACGGGAATATGGACTTGTTCCACATCGACAACTATCCAGTCAAAATGCAGAAGACACCTTCCAAATTGGAAAGTCTACCAATCTTGATCCCAAGGCGGACTGTCCTGGAAATGCGAGACCAGGAAATCCACCATCACACGCACCTTGGCCGCCAGGTGCCGGCCGGTGGTGTAGATGGCCCAGAGAGCCATCGGGTCGGCCTCGTGATCGGCTAGCACAGGAATGAGCTGGCGGGTCCGAATGCGCTCGCCGGCGACGAAGCTTGGACCTTGCACCAGACCCAAGCCAATCGCAGCCGCGGCCGCGCAGGCCTCGGCGTTGGAGAATCGCAGCCGGCCACGGATTGGCACCGACAAGCCGCGGGCAAAACGCCAGCTGGCCCCGTCGGCGAGGTTGGTGTCGAGGATGCAGGCATGTTCTGTCACGTCCTCGGGACGATGCGGAACCCCGAATGCGGTGAGATAGGATGGCGCTGCCGTTGTCACCAGGCGGATCGGGCAGAGCTTTCGCGCAATGAGGCTGCTGTCGCGCAAGGTGCCGATGCGCAGGGCGAGATCGAAACCTTCCTCCACCAGGTTGACCACACGATCGGAGAACGACACGTCGAGTTCGATCAGCGGATGCGCCTGCGCGAACTCGGCCAAGAGTGGTGCGAGGACCTGGGTGCCGAAGGTAATCGGCACGGATATGACAAGCCGGCCTCGTGCTTCCCCTGAAACGCTGCGTATGGTGGAATCCAGTTCATCCAGTTCCTCGAGCAGGCTTTTGATACGCTCGAAATAGGCGCGCCCGGCCTCGGTGGGCGATACGGAGCGGGTGGTGCGGTGGAGCAGCTGCACGCCCAATTCTTCCTCCAACCGGGAAACCAGCTTGGACGCCTGCCCCGAACTCACGCCGAGCTTTTGCGCCGCGCCGGACAGGCTACGGCGCTCGACGACCGCGACGAACATCCGGTCGCATGCCAGTCTGTCCATGCTGGGAAACCTCGTAGCGATTCTCAGGAAGCGACCATAATCGCAAACAGATCGTTTGTGGTCAGCGAACGTTTATTTCGGACTGACGAGTACGAAAATCACCGATAGGGGCCCGCAGACGGAACGGCCGCTTCCAAACAACATGATCCGGTAAGCTGAAGGACCGCTTGCGGCCCCGGTGCAGACGTTTGAAAGACAAGAGGGGAAGCCGGTATAGCCAGCGGATACGCTTGGCACCTTGTAGATTCTCACACTAAATCAATAACATATTATAAAATCGCACATTGCAGCAAAGGCTCACAACGTGCGAGAAATGGCGAAAACGCCAGCAAAAACAACCAACCGATCGCCGCACAACGTGCGGCCTTTTATCTTGCCGTCTTAATCGGTTGTGCTTCGTGAGACCTCTGTAACATCGTCGTTCCTCTTCTATAGTGCGACAATATACGAATCTATTCTCTGCGTCACGATCCGGAATTCCGAGGTCGAGTTCCGATGCGCCGTGCAGTCTTCCGCGCTCTGCGACGGGGTAGCAGCGCTGCTTATTTGCAGCACGGGAACCGTCGTGGCGCACTTTTCCATCGGAGTGACGGAGCATCGTCACAGGCAATCCGGCGCGGTCCGGCCGTCTTGCGATCGGCGCGGCCGCAGGCAATGTATGGCCCGCCCCGTCTGCAAGCGGAATGTTTTGAGAGGCACACTCGGTCTGCACCAATGTATCCGGCCTCGGCGTTTTGGACGCCCTGCCAAGATGGAGATTCGCGCGCCCGGCTCCTAACAAGATACACGACCTCGAAAGGGCCGCTGCCTGCCGACAGGTCTGCCGAACGCCGATCAACCGTTGGGCCATCTCTCTGCACATCCTCCCGCAGACTTCATGCGGCCGAGCAGTAGCCGGGACGCTCCTGCTCGGCCAAACTCGTTACCCCTTCGAGGCCACGACGGCTTCGTAGGGGCGCTGGTTCGACATCACGGCCCAGGCGATCCGGGCCAGCTTATTGGCGAGTGCAACCACCACCACGTTGCGCTTGGCGCGCTGGAGCAGCGCTTGCAACCAGGCGCCGAGCTGGGTGTCCATTCGCGCCAGATATGGCAGTGCCGCTCGCGCGCCATGGATCAACAGAACGCGCATGTAGGTGCTCCCGCGCTTGCTGATCCCCGTCAGCCGCGGCTTGCCGCCGGTCGTGATCTGACGCGGAACAAGCCCCAGCCAGGCAGCAAAGTCACGCCCTTTTGCAAACGCCGACACGTCGCCAACCGCTGCCGCCAGCGCCGTTGCGTTGAGCGCGCCAATGCCTGGCACGCTGCGCAACAGACGAGCCCGTTGATCGCTCTTCGCGAGCGCTTCGAACTCTTGATCGAGCTGCTTGATCCGACGATCGAGCGCGTGCAATTCGTCGACCATGTCATCAACGAGTTGCCGCATCCTGGTGGTTAGGAGCGTGTTGTCCGGTAGGTTCTCGCGCAGCCACAGGTTCAGCTTTGGGCGCCCCTTGGCGATGACGATGCCGCGATCGAAAAGCACACCGCGCAGTTGATTGATCAGCGCCGTCCGAGTGCCGACCAGCCGCTCGCGCGCACGGTGCAAAGTCTGCACATCGAGTTGCTCTTCCGACTTGATCGGCACGAAGCGCATTGTCGGCCGTGTCGCCGCCTCGGCGATTGCCTCCGCATCGCGATCATCCTTCTTGTGCGATTTCACGTACGGTTTCACATACTCTGGTGGCATTAGCCGGACATTGTGTCCGAGCGAGGCAAACTGACGAGCGAAGTGATGAGCACCACAGCACGCCTCCATGCCAATGATGCAGTGCGATTGCTTTTCGACGAATGCAGCAAGCGACGCACGGCGTATCCGACGACGCAGCACAACCGCTCCTTCACGATCGAGACCGACCATGCTGCAGAGCGTCTTTCCAAGATCGATTCCGAGTACGACGATGTTCATTTTCCTTCCTCCTTCTGACACGGACTAGCAGTTTGTCCGCAACCGGAGGGGCGGGCCATCCCATAAGATAACGTGCGTTCCGTCGTTCCTGGTCTGCATCGGTTCTCATCCGCCGGAGCGGATTCCTTGTGTCAGATGGCGCCCGTCAGCGTGCCGGCGCCATGCGTTTCAACTCTCGGTCTTCTGCTCATCGATGCGCTCCGAGCAGCTTGCGATCCTTGTGATGGGCACGCCGGCCGGCTTCCGCCTGGCTTGCCGCCGGATCGCCGACATAGAACGTTCCGTCGGTCCAGATCGCGTGCATGATCACCGCCAGCTTACGCGCCACGGCGACACAGGCCTTGCGGTGGCAGGAACGTTTGGCGATCGCCTGGCCCCAGCTCTTGACCTTGTCGGAGCCTTTGAAGCGCGTCATCAGCCCCGAAGCCGCCTCGTAAAGCGAGCGTCGCACATCAGCGTCGCCGGCCTTTGATATGCGACCCTGAACGTCGATCGAGGTGCCCGACTGCCAACGCCGCGAGGTCAGCCCGAAGTAGGCCGCGACGTCGCGTGAGCGGCGGAAGCGCGACGGATCATCGATGGCCGTCATGAACGAAAGTGCCGTGACGGGGCCGACGCCGGGGATTGCCATGAAGCGTCGGCACAGCTCGCTACGTGCCACCATTTTGACGACGAGATCGTGCAGCCGGCAATACTGCCTCCACAGCGCTGCGCGCGCCAACAGCATGGCGTCCATCAGCTCGCTGGTCATCGGATCGTCGGCCACCGCGGTGCGCACTGCCTGCTCGAAGGCTCCTCGTCCGACCTTGCCTAAGCGGATGCCGAATGCCTTCAGCGAATGGCGGATGGCGTTCTCCAGGTCGAAGAACTTGGCCTTCAGATTGCGCCGGTGCGTCAGCAAAAGCTTCGTCCGGTAGCAGCCTTCCGACTTGATATGGGCCTGCCGGAACCAGCCGGTGCGCATGATGTGGGCGATGCCGAGCGCATCGGCCTTGTCGGTCTTGTTGCGCTGCGCCGACAGTGCGGCGCGCACGTGTTGCGTCTCCAGGCAGACGGCCGGAAGGCCAAGTTTCTTGAGCTCGGGATGCAGCCAGGGCGACAGCGCGCCAGCCTCGTGGCCTACACGCCGCAAGCGCGGCAGAAACGGCTTCAACGCGCCAAACAGCGCGTCGGGATCAGTCACGGCTGTCGTCTCAAGATGCACCACGCCATGATCGTCGACGACGCACACCGCTGTCTCGTCCATCGCTACGTCCAGTCCGCAAAAGAATTCCATCGTTCGCCTCCTGCGTTGCTTCACAGGAGCAGATTCTGCCGCCGAGTCGCCGGCGATCGCCAGTTGACCCGCGGCCGACGCACAGTTTTGCTGCTCGGCAAGGCGCTCGCCCCGATTACGGGCGGCAATCTTCCGGTCATTCTGCCCACCCTCCGCCTCCACCCACGCCACGGTGCGCTGGAGCTTGCGGTTGCGCGAAAACGCCCATACGCGCTCATGGCTGGATCCCTTCGCCCGCTCGCGCTACGAAGAGGACTTCGGACAGCGGCACGATGGCGGAGACATCGCGCACGATGGGTGCAGACTTCGCGTCATTTGGTGGTGGCTCGTCGGCACGAGACCGACAGCTTGTATGTGATCCAGCTGACCTACGAAGAGCGAGCTGTGCTTCCAAGGAATGGCCTCGACAGGCGTAACGGCGAAAGGGCGTATACCCTCGCTTTCACCGATCAGGGGTGCGAGCGTCGCGACATAGGCGCGGGTCTCGACCGTTAACGGACGCCCAGCGAGGTAGGCTTCGTAGCGTGCAGGTCCCGCGTTGTAGGCGGCCAGAAACCCCGGCGAGCCGAAGCGATCGTGCAGTTCGCAGATACGCCGTTCCTGCCAGGATGTTGTCCCGGGGATCGAACGGATCGCGGCCAAGCGACCAGCGGGCGCGCAGATAGTCCCATGTGCCGGGCATGATCTGCATCAAGCCGCGGGCGCCCGCGCTGGAGACGGCGCGCACATCGTCCGCACTCTCCTTGCGCATGATGGCGCGTATCAACGCGGTCGGAACGCCGAAGCGCTGCGAGGCTTCGCTGATGTGCGCGCCGAACGGATCGCGCTGCGACGATCGTGCGATGGCCAAGTCCTGCGCCGCTGTCGCCGCAGGTATGACGGTCGCAACGGACAGGCCGCAAAGGAGGAGCAGAGCTATGCGCCGGGCAGCACGAAGCGGCCCGGGCGCACCGCGATGGCTCGTCGACGGACGGCGAGCGCGCATCGTTCAATCCTTCTCGCTGCGGTCGCGCGGTCGCGCACGCATCACGTGGCGGGGCCTTGTTCGTAAGTGGCCGGTATGCCGAGGCGGAAGTGGAGTTCGAGCGAGCTTTAGAGTTAGACGCCAGTTCTTCCGATACCTATTTCTCTTACGGCCGGAATTGTTTCATTCAAGGTCAATACGAGAAAGCTGCCGCTCTGTACCAGCGTGCCGCATCGTTGTCACCTGATGACTATCGGGTCTGGACCAATCTAGGGATGGTCTATGTTTCTCACTTGGCCGCGGCGACGACGCCAAGGAAGCAGCAAGGCAAGGTGTGCTGGGAGTGGAAAAGGAAGTCAAAGCGCACCCCGACAATGCCACCGCGCTATGTTACGGCGCCACAATGCTGGCGGAAATTGGCGAGATTGAACACGCCCTGTCGTGGGCCTCCCGTGCTGAAATGTTCGCCGGAGACAACATTGCGGTTCAGTACAACATAGGCTGTTTTTATGCGAAGCTGGGCAAGACGGAGCAGGCTATCGATTGCCTGGAACGTCAGCTAACTGCATCACATGCCTACCTCATTTTGCGCATGCCTTGGATGCGTCGGGATAGTGACCTCGACTCGCTCCGCGCTCATCCCCATTATGTCGCGCTTGTCCATCGGATAGAGGCCCAAATAGCCGCGACTGGTGCTCGAATGTCGGCAGGCCATGAGGAGAGTGAAGCAACAACCCTGAATATGAAGCCCGGAAAATGAGCTGGTTGAGGGCAGGTCCGCCCCTGGGCCATTGCTTCAGTTCGCTGTGCTCGGGAATTTAGCCGGTGCCAAAGACCAAATCAAAAAAATCCCCCAGCTACCCGCCATGGCTTTGACGAGGGCAACGTCTGAGGCTTCAAAATTCCGCCAAGCCTACCGATGGCGGGATTGCTGGCAAGGGGTGTTTCTGAGCTACTAAATGTAAGGTGTTTCGGTAGTGAGCGGTTATTGTCGGTTGACGCGCTTTGGCTGCCCCCCGCGCGTGGCAATTCCGGTTTATACGCCCAAGGATTATCGCATCGAAATTGGTCCGACCTCTTGTGCTTCCGTGGTGCTTCCGCGCGAAAAGCATGGGGACACTCGCCAAAATGATCATCAACTAATATTTGATATTCATGTTGAAATTGGGGATCCGGAGAAGACAAAGATGAGAACTCGTCCTGGACTACGCACATCCCGATACAGCCTGCAAGGCCTGTGGCACGTAAGCGATCCAAGAGCAACGCCCTCGGGCTCTGAACGATCTCGCGACGTTATTGAGTGACCTGGTCAATCCGAGTGATCGCAGTGGAAGCGCCGAGAGCTTCCGCAATTAAGCGCGCCTCCTTGAGCCTCGGATCGCTCTTGTCACCTCTCCCGATCGGCGGCAGAGCGGCTCCCATAAGCGCCTGCATGAGAAATCCCCGCGTCGCTGCACTGCGCGCTATGTCAGCGGCGCGTTCGTAATGGCGCCGGGCCCTCGCGCGCGCGGTCATGAAGATGAACGCCAGGATCGGATCGCGGAACGCCGCCGAGATTGGCGGCGTCGGCATTTCGACCATGATCTTGTGAAGATCGCCGAGCATAAGGTGAGCCCAGGCGACCAGCCGGGAATTGCGCCACCTCGTAAACAAAGCAATGGCGCTTTCGAGACCCGCGATCGCCTCTCGGACGCGCCCGATCGCGGCGATCGCAGCCCATTTCGGCACCTCCACCGCTGGCAGCAATGCGCGGAAACCCGCCTTGTCGATGTCTTCATAGAGGCGAGTGAAGGTTTCGTTCGCTTCGGCGAAACGGCCAAGTGTCAACAGCGCGAGGGCGGTCGCGGCCGCCGCGCCCATCTGTTCGGTGCGGCCACCGGAGGCGAAGGAAGCCGCTTCGGCGCTAGCGAGAGCGCCGGCGCCGTTGCCCGCCACTGCCAAAGCGAAACTCGTAAGCATATGGCCCATGGACCGGGCCGGCGGATAATGGGCCCGCTCGCCGAGCGCGAGCGAGCGGTTCGCCCAGGCGAGGGTCGTGGCAATGTCGCCAAACTGCAGCGCCCTCGTACCTGCGAGATAACAGGTCAGGGTCTCGAGGTAGGCATCGCCGAGCGCGTCAGCGGTGGCCAGGATTTCATTTGCGGTCTCATCGAAAGTCTCGGACGCCCTGCCATCGGGGCGCAATTCCTCGAGCCAGAGCTGATCCCATTTCGCGTAGGCGATGCTCTCCCGGTCCCCAATCGTCGTTCCGATCTGCAGGGCGCGGTCGAGCGCCGCCTCGGCTTCCTCGAACCGATCCGCGTTCAGATAGCCCTCGCCCAGCCAGGCGAGCGTCCGCGAAAGCGCGCGGCTCGGCCCGAGTTTTTCGATCTGCGGCAGCCAGCGCTCCGCGTGGCGGATCATGCCGGCGAAGTCGGCCTCCCAGCAGCAGACAAGCATGCGGTCGACGACGACCTCGGCAAGCGTCGGTTCGTCTGCACATTCTGGGTCGGCTTCGATGAAGGCCAGCGCGCGATCGAGCTGCTCGACAGCTTCCTTCAGCGCGCCAATTTGCCGTTACGCATTTTCATGAAGTGAGCCCAGCGGTTCTCATAAAGGGCGCGGGACGACTGGATCCGCGCTGATGTGCGCCCTGTGACAGCTACATCATCTTCGCTCACAATGAATTCGTCAGGTCCAAACGCACTGATTTCGATAGCGCCAGCCAGAATTCCGAAGAAACGCATGACCTCGCCGTGGCCTCGGAAAGAGCCCGGCCAAGGCACGGATCCGTAGTAGATCCATTCGATGTCGTCGTCGCAGAGGGCCATGAACTTGGCCATGTCTCCACGCGAAAATGCTTCGTAGCCCTCCTTTGCGATGTCCAAGCTGCCCATGTTCCCTCCCCGCGCATGAGTCGAGCTATCGAGTAAATAGAGCAAGAAAGCATCCCGTCGCGCATTTGCGATTTGATCCCTTCCACCAATAGTATATTAGAAGAATCTCATACATCAAAGAGCCTTAGCACCATTTATTTGGTGACCTGAAGTTCATTTTGACGCTTCGGGCCACTCACGGCCTCCCGTGTCGTCCAGAAGGTGTATGCGTCAGGGCAGGCTAAACCTGTCCCTGCGGCAGACATGCGGCGCGAACCTGCCATTCACATCAAGGCCGAGGAAATCGGGTTCGATTAACGTCGCGCGACCTCCTAAGCCGGAGAAGGTTGGTTTCGGGTTCGTGGCCCTCTACCAGTGGGGGTTCGTGCTGATGCGCTATCAGGCTCATGTGCCAGAAGTCGATGCCCTCAAAGCTATCCAAAAACCGAATCTAGTGTCCCACTCGTAATTCGGGCTGAGGTGCGCCCCAGAAAGTTCAAAAAGATCAAAAGACCCCAGCCACCGCCCCTTTTACGCAGTAACACGCTATTGTACCCGAGCGTCCTCGGTCGTTTCCTTCGCGGCGCAATTAAGGAGTGATGTCGAACGCGGGGGATTGCCGACCAGCGGAGCATTTGCCGCTCCCGTTCAAGCCATCGGTGGCGGTGCTTCCTTTCACAAACATGTCGGTGGACCCCGAGTAGGATTATTTCTCGGATGGAATAGTGGCCAAGAAGTAAAGCGACGCTCTCATTCGCCTCAATCGTCAAGCGCTCCCTTGCGGGGGCGAAGCTTGCGCGCGATGCTGCATCATGAGAGCAGCGGTCTATCTCTTAGTTGTCGCGGCAATACCTATCGGCACTGCAACAGCCGAGACGCCGAAGGAGACGTATGAAGTCTGCCTGGCGATCGCGGAAAGTAAATTCAAGGATCTTTGTGAGCGCCCGGACCTAATCGTACGCGAGATCGTGTCCGAGTGCCGTCCAGAACTTCTCACGCTCCAGCGGTCGATGCCGCCATCAGAACCTAGCGATAGGGCGGAGTTGCCTAAGCAATACCCGATAGACGAAGCAGATGAGATCATCGCATATGTGAAACAATATGCACTTCCTTGCAGAATCAACTAGGATGTGGTGACGGCAAAGGCCCTAGCCGCTTCTTCGTCTTCGGCGGGATTTGCTCGACCCGCGTCTTCGCTATTGCGCTGCGAGCTTTTCCACTCGGGATGTCGACGTCGTGTCCATTTGGCCACGGTGTCTCAGAGCCAGCTTCCAGAGGAAGATGACATGCTCCCGAAATGCCCGAAGTGATCGCAGGTTGGCGGGCACCGCGTGATAGTCAGAGTATCCGCGGACGACCTGCCTGAGCCATTTCGGCTGTTCGCGAATTGGCTGGTTTCTCAACCATCGCAGCCGGTCCTTGATCTCCCGGAGCTTCGCCCTCATACGACTTTAACGGCCGACATCAGGCGCCGAGCAGCCGACGCTCCACGTATCAACGCTCGCCCTGCCCCAACTATGGGCTATCAAGCAGTCATGGGTCCGGCCGGCGCAAATTCGCCGGCCGTCTAGCTGCCCTTGTTCGCGTGGCAGGCTAGCAAGTCCTCCCCTAGGACGGCGAACGGGGTCGGCACTCGGCCGCGCCGCCGCGGACGCAGTTGCACCAGTCCCTCAATCAACGCCGGCCTTCTGTGCTGCATCGGGGCCAGAGCAAGCCTCCAGGAGACGCTCGGGCCTAACACGGTGCGGGCAAGTGTACGGGGACCTCGGCCTGCGCAATGAAAAGGAGAGCATTTCGCAGGCCGGGCCATGCACCGGACCAGTCCAGGGAAGGAGAGACCGGCGCTAAGAACTATGTGCCTTAAAGCCTGCCCCTTCAAGACAATTTACGGATTCATACCAAGGTGTGTCGGCATATAGCGTGTCTGTGGGACACAGCGCGCCCAATCGCTTCCGGCGCTGCACTTTTCGCATTCAGTGCAATGTTTCTGTTGGAGCTTGCCGCTACCAAAAGCTGGCGGGCATTTTTGCTTCATAAGCGGTACCTGATATTCAGAAGCATGTTTCCGCAACTCTCAGCAAAGGCTGATGGAACAAGCTCGCTCTTGTGAAGTTTGCGCGGCAGGAAGCAAGCATTTCAGACGAGCTCGGACACTCCAAAGCTTCCGCAGCCCGCCCCGTGCCACCGACAAGTGGCTCCGAAGGCGGGCTGTTTCGCGTATTCAATCCGGCTGTCAATCAATGACTTCCTTCGCTTTGGTGCCACATAGCTTCGCACCAAGCACAACGTGTTCGCGACTACCAGTTCGCGACCTTTTCGCCCTCGATGCTGCCCTCCGCCATGAAAAGGTGCTTGGCGCGTCTGGTTCATCCCTCAAGCCTGCGCTAATATTGCAATCTTGTTGGCTTGGGGGAGTGGGGTGCCGAAGCGTCAGGGCAAAGGTGACTATCGGGGAGGATCAACGGTCCTCTCGAATTCTGGCCATGGTCTCAGCCCGCTTTCACCCGTTCTGAGTGGCACAAGCGTCGACGAAGTGTTGAAGCTGGGTTTTTGGTTCCCTGCATCTGAATGGAAAAGGCCGAAGCGCAAGCGGAAGCGTCGCGGACGTCGGCTATTGTATTCCTGACCACCGATGGCACTTGCACATCAGCCAATACGCCCAAGGATCTTAAACACGATTTCGTGAGCCCAGCAAATACTGCCTCCACAGTGCCGCGCGCGCCGACAGCATGGCGTCTATCAGTTCGGCCGGCAGCGGATCGCCCGGCGCTCCACCTGCTCGAAGGCCCCGCGTCCGACCTCGCCCAAGCGGAGGCCGAATGACCTCAGCGAGCGGCGGATGCCGTTCTCCGGTCACCGAACTTGGCCTCCAGATTGCGCAGCGTTGCGCGATCTTGTGCATGTGGATCCTGTGCAAGAGCGCTGCCGGTCCGGGCGGCTGCATCGCCGTCGTTTGCGAAAGTCCCCTCCTACACTGCGTGTTCCTGTTATCGGTGGAGATGAGGAGACGGACCTTGAGCGAGAGTCGTGAGCTAGCCGCAATCCACGAAGACGCCGTGTTCTACTAACCAAACGGCGCTTACCGCGGCTGCGACGAAATAGACCGCATCGCAGGGGCGTGATCAAGGCCACTCAACCTGACTTTCAGAATGTGCGCCACAAAGCATTGAATAAATCCGTTCGCTGGCGTTCGGCATCTGTCGGCACGTACAGTTTGACACCAACGTCACGTCCAACGGACCTCCGGCATACTCCCGGCCGAACATTTCAAAGTACCGTCGGGGCCAGTGAGGTTCGTGACGGCACTTTCTTCATCTCAATCGGTTGAAGATAAGAGAGTTCCCGGTCACGGCCGATGCGCGAAAAGCCGCGTTGTGACCGGCAGGTGTCACAGCTTTCCTACTCCGTAGTGCCAGCTTTTTTTCTGCGCCGATTGGTGTGCGACTGGGCGACGGCCATTTGCAACTCGGGTGGGATCTCCAACGGCGCATTCTCTGCCTCGTGTGGGTTCTGGAGGCCCTGGACGTGGACGGTCGGAAATGGCAGTTCGATGCCCTGCTCCTTGAAGGCTTGGCGGATGCGTACATAGAATTTGCGTTTCATACCGAAGGCGCCTCCGGGTCTGGTCATGGCCTTGACTCTCAACACGATGCCGTACTCGCCGAATTCCTGTACGCCCTGCATCTTGATCGGGTCGAGCACCCAGTGTTTGAACTCGGGATCTTCCGCCAGTTCGAGGCCGATCCGCTTGATCAGCTTGCGGGCGAAGTCGATATCGGTGTCATAGCCGACGGTGATGTTGAATTTGTCGATAACCCAGTCACGGCTCTGGTTCTGGACGGCCCCGAGTTCGCCGAACGGTATGGTGAACAGCGGACCACGATGGTGGCGCAGCTTCACCGAGCGCAGCGAGAAGCTTTCCACCGTACCCTTGTAATTGCCCGAGGAAATATATTCCCCGACACGAAACGCATCATCGAGCAGAAAAAACACGCCCGAAATGACGTCCTTGACGACTGTTTGTGCGCCAAAGCCCACAGCGACGCCGACAACGCCAGCGCCGGCGATCAGCGGGCCGATCTGGATACCCAGAGAGGCGAGCATCATCAGCACCGCCATCACGATGATCAATGCGAGCAGCATGTTCTGGAGGATCGGCAAGAGCGTGTGCAGCCGTGCCTGCTGCGCATCGAGGATCGGAACGTCCTCCTCGCTGATCACAGGGTGCGGCATTTCGATGCCCAGCTTTCGTTCGATCAAAGCCTTGATGATCGACCAGCCGAAATCAGCTGCGAGGGCAATGACCACGACGTTGATCAAGCCGCGCAATATGAACGTCGTCGTCGTATCGCTGTCGCGCATGGATTGCATGTCCAGGCCCCAGACACGCGCGAGGAAGTAGGCCGCCGCCAGGATCAACATCATCCGGATTCCGCGATCGATGACCGCAATCGTCACCGCCGGGATGGTAGGCCGGCCGACATCTTCCGAACCCGGCCGTAGGACGAAATTGACCCCGCGCTGCGTCAGCACGATTGCCAAAGGCAGGACGAATGCGGCCAAAGTAAACCAGAACCATGTGTACAGGCCGGCGATACGCTCCACAAACAGAGCGACGAAATAAGCAGTCAACAACCATGTTGCTGCCGTGTGACCGTGCCCATCGTCCCGCCGCATTCTTGGCCGGCGCCAGACAGCAAGCAGCCACAGAAACAGGAGCACGAAATCGGCGCCCAGAAACAGGACCATCATTCCGTCCCGATCGATGCCGAGACCGGGCAGGAGGACAAAAGCGGCTGCGAAGAAGGCGAAGACGCCGACGATCCGCGATAGCCAATAGGACCAATGGTCGGCCGTCCCGTTGGTGATCGGCAAGGCACGAACCTCGACGGCGTTCTCGACACGCATGAAGGAAGGGACGAGCAGGGCTATGACGTACGTGCGCACACCCCATGTAACGACGGCAGCCATCAGAAATGTCAGCACAATCTCACGGATGAGCACTGGCCAGTCGAACAACATGAACGCGCCGGCGCTGCCGACCGCGAACGAGACAATCAGCAGGCTGGAATAAAGCAGTCGACCACCAATCTTCTTGGCCCGCCCGATGGGCGTATCCTTCCGTTGTGCGATAATCCAAAGACGAAATGGACGGGTGAGTTTGTACGTGGCCCAGGTCAGCGCCAGGCCGGCGGCGATGAAAATCGCAATCAGCAGAAATATGCCGGCTGGCCCCCTGCTGGACATATCCTCCATGGTCGCTTCCCGAACGCGCGCGAACTGGCCTGGCAGCGAGGGCAAAGTTCGCACGATTCTTTCGATATGATGCTTGATCCGATCGAGCGTCGAGGATGCCATCGTATTCATCTGGGCTGGTGCGGCCACGGCGCCGGACGATGCGTCGGCTGGCGAAGCGCCTGCCGCGGCAGGCGTTGCCGTTGGCCCGGCGTCCTGTTTTCGTTGTTCGGCCACCCAGGCCTTCACTGACGGATCGTCGAGAAGCTCGAACAGCTGTTTGACCCTTTCAGGCGGGACGCTCGCCGCTGCCTGCGCCTGCGCCGGACCGGCCAGCATGAGGGCGATACCCCAGACGAGCGGCCCGGCAATCAGGACAAACATCGCAGTCAGATATCCGAGACGTCGTGCCCGGCGTGCCAGATTCCTGGCTCCCAATCGTCGAATCATGCGTGGCATCGTGCTGTAACCTTCCGGTCAAATCGGCAAGCAACGACATCTATGTCCGTCGTTGACACTAACTTCAACAAGCCAATGTTGTGGCGCAAGGCGTCATCGGTGCGGGCTAGACCGTTGCGCCGGGTACTTGGCGGTGTCTACTAGCCGCCAGGGGAGGTATTTCGACCTCGTCTCGGGCCTCCGGGCGTTTCCATGAACGGGCATCGGTGATTCTGGGCACAGAACGCCGGCACCAGGATCCCAGGCCATACACGAGGGGCATGAGCGCTTGCTATTCAGCCTGTCGCCAAGCCTTTTTGCCTGCCTCTAATCCGCACCGACCTTGACAGAGCGGTGCTGCCATCCGATGCCGTCATCCGATTTTGACATTCGCCGACTCTTGCCGAAGAAAACGAAAGCTCGATGGCCAACGATAGTGACGGCGGTACCGCTTCTGAAGCCTTTGCGTGGACCGCGTTGCGGAACACCGCGTCGGATTGCGGCCGCGGCTCGCGCTCGATCGATCCGCAGTCCCTGCGCGCGCTCCCGGCAGGACGTAAGTGGATATATGAGATCGCCAAGGTGGTCTTCGACGGCCTTATGGCCGGAAGCGTGTCGGTGCCGGCGCAATTGGCTGCCAGGTGGGACAGGTTCGGCGGGGCCATCACCGAGTTGATCATCGAACTCGGCAAGGTCTGGGACAATCCCGCAGCAGCTCGCCGCGTCCAGTATCAGCTTGAGCAAATGCTTCTCGATGCCGACGATCTTGCCGCGCCGCGCAAGCTGGCGCGGACACTTGGAATTGGCGTCGACGCTCGCAATCCGACCGCGATCGAACTCCCGGAAGGCATCGATCGAATTTATGCCTATCTGATGATCGACGGCCAGATCGAGGCTGTCGTGCAGTTTGGCGCGCTCGGGACAGTGACAAGGGATCATTTGATTGAGTTGATCCAGAATGTCGTGCCCGCTGAGCGGCTTACTGACAGTGCGGCAAGGCTTGCAGGAAGATCAACTGTGCCGCAAGGGGGCGCCGGTGCCGACACATTAAACACGCTTGCAGCCGAGGCGTTGTTGTCCCCAGCCGAACGCCCGTCCGATCCGGACAGTCACTTCGGCAAGCTCGCCCAATTGGCCGCTGAAGCGCGGGAGCTGGTCCGGTCGAGCGCCGAACCAGCACAGCCTCCTGCCACGCCGCGCCGAGCACGGTCCGCGGACAGGAATGATCGCACGGCGTTCTGGAACAGCTATTTCGCTACCGAGGATCCGTGGAACTACGGCTCGCTCTATGAGCAGGAAAAATATCAGCGGCAGCTCGAGATCCTGCCCGCCGGTCCTATCGGACGGGCGCTTGAGCTGGCCTGCGCGGAGGGCCACTTCACGCGACAGCTGGCGCTGCGTGTGGGCCATTTGACCGCAACCGACATCTCCGCCATAGCCATCGAACGGGCTCGTGCGCGATGCAGTGATCAGCCTAACATTGAGTTCGGCGTGCTGGATTTCGCTGCGGACACGCTGCCGGGTGAGATGGATCTGATCTTTTGTTCGGAAGTGCTCTACTATCTGGATGATCTCGCGGAGTTGCGGCGCATCACCAAAAAATTCGCTGAGGCGTTGGCGCCTGGCGGCAGTTTCATCAGCGCACACGCGTTCGTGCTACGTGACAATGTTGAAAGGACGGGCTTCGACTGGAACACATTCGGTGCCCAAGCGATCTCGGACACGCTGGCAGCGACCGAGGGCCTCGTGCTCGCGCAATCGATCCAGACGGAGCTCTACCGCATAGACCGCTTCCTTCGCCTGTCGCCAGACGATTTGGTGCCGGAACCGATGATCGATCATGTGCCAATCCGCGCGCCCATCGAAATCGGGGTCGCGCGAAATATCATCTGGGGTGGGGCGCGGGCCTTGCGCCGCGACGTCGCGCGCAACGAACGGCGGCAGCATATCCCTGTCCTCATGTATCACAGCGTCTGCGATGATGGTCCGGCCGCCCTCGCCCGTTTCCGGCTCACGCTCGCCGCATTCGCCAGCCAGATGGCGTGGCTGCGCGCCAATGGGTTTCACGCGATTAGTTCAGAGCTGCTGGAACAGTTCATCGCCAACCGTCAACCTTTCACTGGCCGCCCAGTGCTCATCACCTTCGATGACGGCTTCCAGAACTTTGCCGACCATGCCTGGCCGATCTTGCGCGCCAACGACCTGACCGCGGAAGTGTTCCTGGTGACGGACTTGGTGGGTGAAAGTGCACGGTGGGACGCCGACAGCGGTCCGCCGACGCCGCTTATGGACGCCGGGACGGTGCGACGCCTCGCCGCCGAAGGTGCCTTCTTCGGAAGCCATCTGGCGACACATCGCGCGATCGATGGTCTGTCGAGCTCTGACCTGGCCGCCGAACTCCTGCGCTCCCGTATGTTCATCGAACGCTGGACCGGTCGGCCAACCACGGCATTCACGGCGCCCTTCTCGGTCACTGACCGACGGCTTGGCCGGCTGGCCAAGGAGTGCGGCTATCGGATCGGCTTCGGCGCCAAACACGGGCCGGCGGACCTTGATTGCGATCCCATCGACCTTCCGCGCATCGAGATTCGTGGGGATCGCTCGCTCGATGACTTTGCTGCCACTGTCGAGGCCGTGCTCAAGCAGCGGTGAACTTGTCTATTGGGCGACTTGCGACACGGCCGACATCAGCTCCCGGGGGTTTGGCGCCCCAAACATGTATCGCCCACCCTCCGGAACCTCCGTGAAGCTCCAGCGGACGATCCCTTGCCGGTCCAGAAGGAACTGACCGACCAATTGTCCGTATCCCGTTGCCATCATCTGCTTGTCGGCTTCAGTCAGTTCGTAATGGTCCTTCTTGTCGAGGATTTCGCCGGCCGCCATAGGATCCATTGGACCGGGCAACTCGCCTGGCATGTCGACCCGCATGTCCTTCGCCGCGGCCATCGAGACCTTGTACGGCCAGTTCGTCTCTTTTTCGGTGAATTCGAGGTTGGGCAGTCCAAAAGCACGATGTGAGGCGCGTTCGGGATCGGAGGCTGCAAGCAGATTGGGCATCGGGTGGTAGCGGAAATAAAGGCGCGCCCGTTCGATCGGCGTGTTGACCACCGTCAGGCTCTCCACGCCTCTTTCGCGCAGCTCCGGATCGAGCCGCGCTTGGGCGGCGATATGGCGCCGGCAAAACGCGCAATGCAGACCTCGAAACAGGCCCACCAGCACCGGCTTTTGCCCACGAAAGTCGTCAAGCGCGATCTTGCCTTCCTGGGTAATGGCGTCGAGTATCACGTTCGGCGCGCGGTCACCCGGTTGAAGCGGTACCAAATCACTAGGCGCGGACATTTCAACCTCCAATCCCGGCTAGTCGAGAAAAGGCAGTACCACGAGCGATTCCGGGTCGAGCCCGTGCTGGGCGCATATATCCTGCGCCAGGGAAAAGTAGCGTTCGGCCTCGGCCAGGTTGTCGAGGTCGAGATTAAGCGTTGCCAAGCCATCATAGCATGGAAACAGCAGTTGGGGTTCGCCCGTTTCACGGGCCACGTCCAGCGCGTCGTGGAACAACCCAACCGCCAGTTCCGGACGGCCGTTGCATTGGTGGATCTGCCCCAGAACGATCAACGGCACCGGCAGGTGCTCGCGCTGGTCGAGTGCCCGATCGATCTCGATGGCCTTCTCTGCGGCAGGCACGCCCTCTGTCGGACACCGATCCGTGAAAGTACAACAAGCGACCGCCAGATTGGCCAGCAGGCGCGCCTGGAAGCCCAAATCACCGATACGGCGCGCCACTTCGAGACCGCGCCGACAGACTTCGATCGCCCGTGCCGGATCGATGGTCGTGTAAAGCACGCCGAGATTGGTGTAGCCACGGCAGGCCGCGCCCAGCAGACCGGCGGCTTCGGCCAATTCGATGCTGCGCTCGACCTGACGCACGGCCTCATGGTTTCGCCCGAGGCGAGCCAGAGCGACAGCCTTGGTATTGAGTGCCTCGGCGGTCACAAGAGTGGCATCAGCCCCCACCTCGGAGACCTGCTCCGTTGTCAGAGCGCCTACGCAATCCAACGCCGCGTCTGCCCATTTTGCCGCGAGAGCGTGATCTCCGTTCCGGAATGCCTGTCGGCCACGTTCTTGCCACAGATGTGCCTGCTCGATCGGGGCATCCGCTCCATCCAGAAGCGCTGCCGCTTCAGCATAGCGGGATTCTGCGTTGTCCCGCTTGCCGACGTCCCAGAGCAGCCGACCGATCTTGCGCATAACGCGCGCCGAAGCGACACGATCGGCTGACTCGCGATATGCCTGCAGCACCGTCTCGTAGTGCTGGTGCGCAATCTCGCGGCGGCCTGCCGGGCCGCTCAAATCGGCAATGCGCTCTGCTATTGCCAGTTTGAGCGGTGTCTGCCCGATCGCGCCCAACGCAGTCAGTGCGCGCTCGTAGAAACGAAGGGCGTCGTCGTTGGCGTATATTGTGCGAGCGCGATCGCCTGCCTCCTGCAGGTAATGAGCGCCTCTCTCCCGCTCTGCGCTCAGTGCGAAATGATGACCGAGCACGGTCAAATCCTCGAGTCGTTCCGGCTTGTCGCCGTACAGGTGCTCCAAGGCGACACCGACCCGCCCGTGGATGTCGGTCCGGCGTTGCAGGAGCAGATTCTGGTAGATCACGTCCTGCAGCAATGTTTGCTTAAAGCGGTAGCTCTGCGATGAGGCCGAGCCTGATCCGGCAACTTCCTCGATGATCTCCGCATCGCAAAGCAGTTCGCAGCCGGCTTCCAGCCGGCCGGGGTCGGCTGTCACGGTTTTTAGAAGTGTGGCATCGAAGCGCGGGCCGATTACCGCGGCTTCCTGGGCCAACCGGCGCACCTCCTGGGGCAGCCGGTCGACGCGAGCAAGCAACATTGCCTGGATGGTGGCGGGAATGCCGGTTGCGACTTCGCCCGCCGCAGTCCGCCACCGCTGGCCCTCACGCATTAGTAAACCGCGATCGATAAGGCCGCGAACGATCTCCTCTACAAAAAGCGGGTTGCCGCCCGCGCGCTCGAGGATCTGGTCGAGAAGCCCACTTGCGGAGTTTACCCAACCCTCGCCGAAAAGCGCCGCCAGCAGGCTGCGTCCGTCATCACGGTTGAGCGGCGAAAGCCTGAGCGCTGTGTGACTGACCCGACTTGAATCGAGCTGGCCATTGTCCGGCGCTGGACGATGCGTGACCAGCAACATCAACCGCGTGCGCTCCAACCTGTCCATCACGAAACGCAGTGCCTCGAGCGACACGGCGTCGGCCCAATGCAGGTCTTCGACGACGATCAACAGCGGCGACAACGCAAGCCGCCGTTCGATGATTGTGCGGACCGCGTAGAGAATTTGCCGCCGCAGCTGCTCTGGCTCGACATGCTGCAAGGTGCCATCAGGGTCGCCAAGGCCAAGCACGTGGTAGAGCAATGGCATCAGCCGCTTCGCTTCCTCCCCTTGCAGGCCGAGATCGGTAAGCAAGCCTGCGAGCTTCCCCCGCATTTCATCTCCATTGTCGTTTTGCATCATCCCGGCAGCGCTGCGCACCACCGCGCCCAGAGCGCCGAATGATTGTTCGCCCAGGGGTGAGCACGTGGCCTGCCGCACGGCGACGTTGCGAAAGCGATCATCGTCGCCGACGCGGGCGACGAACTCTTTCACCAGCCGCGATTTCCCGATGCCGGCTTCTCCGACGAGGCGCACAAGTTGTGCCGAGCCGCCGCACGCCTGGTCAAGGCTCGCCAGCATTCTGTGAAGCTCCGCACCGCGACCTATTATCGGCGCGCTAAGGCCAAGCGCCTCAAGCCCACGCGCTGCACGCGGCGCCGCAAGCGGTGCATCCAGTCGATGGACGAGCACACTGCCAGCCTTCCCGCGAAGCACGACATCGCCCAGCGGTTCGTAAGAGAAGGCATGGCGGGTCAGCCTGTGCGTGAGCTCGCCTACCAGCACCTCACCCGGTGCGGCCAGCGATTGCAGGCGCTGCGCCGTATTCACCGTGTCGCCGGTCACCGAATAGGATTTGGCGGTGCCGATGCCCAATCCGCCAGTGACGACTGGACCGGTGTTTATGCCGATGTGGAGCAGCAGAGGCGTCCCGGATTGGGGGGCACTCTCGCCGAGCCGCGCCGTGCGGGCGATCATGTCGAGAGCCGCGCGAAGCGCACGTTCCGGATCGTCCTCATGCGCGACCGGCGCACCGAACAAAGCGAGCAGCGCATCGCCGATGAATTTGTCGACGAAACCACCAAAGCTTCGCACGGCCGCCGTCAATTCCTTGAACAGTTCGTTCTGCAGCGCTTGCATGACCTCGGGGTCGAGCTGCTCGCTGAGCGTCGTGAAGCCGCAAAGGTCGGCGAACAGGACCGTTACCGTCCGGCGATCGGCGTCAGAGATGGGATGCAGCCCATCTTCGATTTCGATGTTCGCAAGCAGCGACGGAGTTCGAGAAGGCGGCACAATGGTCCGGCTTGCTGTCGGAGCAGGCCGTTCGACGGCTTTTGCGGGCGCGCCGACGCTTGCCCCACACTTTGGACAGAACTCGAAATCCGGCGCGCAGAGGTAGCCGCAACTGGCGCATGGCACGGGCTGGCGCCTGCCACACCTCGGACAGAAAGCGAAGCCGCCATCAACCTCGAAACCGCAGCCCGAGCAATCCATAGGACAAGACCTCACTAGAGCATGATGCCGAAAAGTGTGAAGCGGTTTTCGGACACATCATGCCCTATCTCTTTGACTTAGAGGCGGATTCAGATTTCAGGTCGATTCGACCTGAAATCATCCGGCTCTAGGGGCCGTGTCGGCGCGATCTCGCCACGCACTTCACGGCCAGGGTATTTGCAAGGATGAACCGATAGCCGTCGACCGGCAAGCGCGGTGTGGTCCTGTGGCGGAGCGCTGCCGGCGGTGCGTGGCGTCGTTTGCGAAAGTTCCCTCTTGCTGCCGTCTTCCTGCTATCGTGGGGATGTGGAGACGGACCCTTGAGCGAGAATCGTAAGCTGGCGGCAATCCTGGCTGCAGATGTGGTTGGATACAGCCGGCTCGCAAGCGCGGACGAAGATCGTACTTTGGCGAGGTTGAGGGCACTGCGCAGCGATCTGATCGATCCAATCATCGCAGTGCACAACGGCCGTGTGATCAAGCGCACCGGGGATGGGGCGCTGGTTGAGTTCCGCAGTGTGGTGGATGCCGTGCGCTGCGCCATTGAGGTTCAGAATGGCATGGTCGAGCGCAATGCCGGCGTGCCGCAGGACCGCCGCATAGAGTTCAGGATCGGCATTCATCTGGGGGATGTGGTCGAAGAAAGCGACGGCGACTTGATGGGCGACGGCGTCAATATCGCCTCGCGTTTGGAGGGCGTCGCGGCGCCCGGCGCCATCTGCTTGTCCGAGGATGCCTATCGCCAGGTCAGGGCGAGGCTCGACCTCTCGGTCAGCGATCTCGGCAGCACGCAACTCAAGAACATCGCCGAGCCGATCCGCGTCTATTCGCTGCAAGTCGGCAGCGTCGGGACCAAGGCGGCCGCGACCTCGGAAACCGCGACGAGCCGGCCGGCTGCGCCGCCGCCGAAGCTGTCAATCGCCGTCCTGCCGTTCGCCAACATGAGCGGTGACGCCGAACAGGACTACTTCGCCGACGGCATCTCAGAAGACATCATCACGGCGCTGTCCAAACTGTCGCAGCTCTTCGTCATCGCGCGCAATTCGTCGTTCACCTTCAAGGGCCAGAACGTCCATGTGCAGGAGGTGGGCACGAAGCTCGGCGTGCGGCATGTCCTCGAGGGTAGCGTCCGCAAGTCGGGGAACAAGGTGCGCATCACCGCCCAGCTCATCGATGCAACCACGGGCGGCCATGTTTGGGCGGAGCGGTTCGATCGCGACCTGACCGACATATTCGCTGTGCAGGACGACGTGACGCAGCAGATCGTCGATGCGCTGGCGCTCAATCTGACGGAGCGTGATCAGCAGCGGATAGCGACCGAGCATACCGACAATTTGGAAGCGTACGACTGCTTTCTGCGAGGCCGAGAGCAGCTGTGGCGGTTCAAGAGAGAGCAAAACACGCAAAGTCGGGAACTATTGGAACGTGCTATCGAGCTGGACCCGAAATTCGCTTCCGCCTACGCGATCCTAGCTATCGCACACGGGCTGGACTACATAAACCGATGGAGCAGGTCCCCGTCGACATCAATCGAACAAGCGGAAAAGTTTGCGACACGTGCAGTGGCGCTCGATGATCGAAATCCTTACGCGCATTGGGCGCTGGGCATCATCAGTCTGCATTTGAGACGGCATGATATAGCTATCCGCGAGGCTGAACGTTCGATCTCGCTTGCCCCAAATCTTGCGGAGGGCCACGAAAGCCTTGGCAACATACTGCACTATTCGGGCAGGTCCGAGGAGGCGCTTGGGTGTTTTGACCGGGCAATAGCCCTGAACCCGTATTATCCGGACATGTTCCTGCACTTCCAGGCACAAGCGATGTTCCAGTTGGGCAAGTACGAAGAGGCCGTCGTTCCTCTTAAGCGGCGACTTGTTCGTAACCCTGACACCGACGTTTCACGTGTGCTCCTGGCGGCGAGCTATGGGCATTTGGGCCGCTTCGCGGAGGCGCGCGAGCAATGGCAGGAAGTGTTCCGTGTCAACCCTGACTATTCTCTGGAATACCGTCGTAAAGTCTTGCCCTACAAGAACCCAGACGACTTCGATCTGGTGGTCGACGGGCTCCGAAGGGCCGGCCTTGTGTAGGTGAGGCTCAACCCGCCTTGATCCCTGCCTGGCCAATCTTGCGCCATCGGGCGTTTTCGCGAACCAGCTTCAGGTTGTCGGTCGTCTCGGCAAATGTCCGCAACCGGTATCGCCGGAGCAGGTTCGGGAAGACCGCCCCTTCCGGCAGGCCGGCAAGCTGCTCGCGGACCGAGATCTTTTCATCGATGACCCGTGTGCCCCAGGCATTTTCCCGAACCTGCAGCTCCGCGGCCAGATCGCGCTCCTCCGGCGCGTTTTGATCCAGCGCAGCCAGCAGGACCTGATGGAAAAGCGCGACATAGCCAATCTGTCTCAGGCCGCCCACAACCCGCACGCGCGGCAATATGGCAAGGACGAGGAACGTCAGGAACAAGTTCGGCAACAGCACGCCGTCCAGCAGCGCCTGCCTGAGATGCGGCCGCTCGAACGGGATGGAAAGACCATGCGGCCTGTCAGGCTCGATCAGGTGGCCGTTGTCGAGGACGAGCTTGCGCACGCGCTCCTCGCGAATGCCCCAGAAATAGTCCGTGGCATTGGGCAGGAATCTGCCGAATGGTCCCGATGCGGCCTCTTCCAACGCATGTTCGAGACGCTGGCGTCTTGCGGGCTCGAGGAGCAGTCTGGAAAGAAGGCTGCCGTCATATTCCAGATGACGCGCCACGGCAGAAGCGGCGAGCCGATCATCGATGAAAATCGGCAGGGCCATGCCGGAGTGATCCCAATCGGCGACCAGATCCTCGTTGAGGGAGGTCAACGCATCGGCGGCGGTTTTAAACACCTTGTCCTGACTGGCAAGCAGTGTGCCCAGCCAGCGGCTGGCGTCCGTTTCATCACCCACCGCTTCGAGTGCGCGTTTGTTGAGGGAGACGGGACCGGCCACGCAGGTGCTTTTGCGACACAGTTTGTGGCGGCCCATGCCAAACAGGTTGACCTTGTCTTCGCCGACATCGAGCCATCCCGGCCCTTCACGCCCAATGGTCTCCATGGTCATCGTCGTTCCCATGAAAGCGAAGAAGGCCGACAGTCCGTTTTCGACCGCGCCGAGCCAGGCAAGCAGGAGCGCATCGAAGGTGATCCGGTCCATCAGGAGCAGGCAGTGCAGGCCGGACTGGATCACCGGTCTGTGCTCGAATTCGTCGAGGACCTTGCCGATCTCTTCAGGCTGCATGATCACACCAAGGCGCTGATGCAGGACTTCGCGCATGATCGAGCGGGCAGCGACCGTCAGGCCCGATGCAGGCCTTGCCACCGGGCGCCACAGATGGCGGGCGTAATCGGAAACCGGTGCATTCCAGTTCAGCTCGATGTCGCGCACGACTCCGGGGCAAAGCAGCGACAGCGCAGCGAGAACTTCCACCGGAGGCGAAGGGGTTGGGTCAAAGAAGGCGGTCATCAGAACCGCAGCCGGGCCATGCTCAGGAGGTCGTGATATTGCCCGTCGGTAAATCCGGCCTTCACATGCCTGCCTTCGACCTCGAAGCCCTGGCTTGCGTAGAGACGGATGGCCGGTTCGTTGTCGGCATAGACGGTCAATTCGACCCGCTTCAGGGCGCGCCAATTGTCGGCCACATCAAGCAATGCGCCAAGAATGGCCGAGCCAATCCCCTTGCCCACAAAGGCATCGTCAAGGCCGATATTGATCTCGCCAATATGCGAACGGCGCGGCGAACCCTGCACGACCAGGCTGCCATGGCCGACGACCCTGCCGTCCAATTCCGCAACGATCCAGGTGGTTTCCTGGCCGGACTTGGCGATGCGACGCTCCACCTGCTCCACCCTCTCGAAGGGCATCCTCAGCGTGCCCCCGCGGAAGCCCGGCATGTTGAACATGGCGCAAAGCGCCTCCGCATCGCTTGGCCGGATGGACCGGATCTGCGGCTGGATTTTCTCGGGGGATGGCGAGGTGGTGCTGGTCATGGCGTTCCCGGCGAAGGCGATCGGCACGGCACGATGCACCGGACTTCACCTGAAAATCCAGCCGTCTCTACAGCCTATGATGCCGATTGCGAGCTGAAAGACCGGAAGGCGGCATAGAGTTTGAAGGCGCCGCTGACGCCGATCCAGCCGAATAGGGCGATCCAGCACAATGTCCCGGTCGCCGTCCAGTCGATCCGATGCACCGCGGCGTCGGTGATGACGAGGCCAAGGATGGCAAGCAGGCCAACCAGAAACTGCGCCAGGCCGAGCACCAGCAGTTCCTCGCGCGGCGCGCTTTTCCAGACGAGATAGATGCCGCCAGCGCCAGCGAGGAAGATGGCGCTGTAGACTTGGGCGTGGAAGGGATCGACCGACCAGGGCCAGGAGCTGCTGACCATCCGGGGAAACAGCAGCATGCCGACGCCATAGAGCCCAAGGATCGCCGTTTCCATCACCATGTATGCGCGCCATGGGGGATTCAAGGTCACACCTTTTGCTAAAGGACGGGCCCTGGCCTGCCACAGGAACAGGCCGGATACCGCGGCGGAGGCAAGATAGACCAGGAACCAGAGCCAGGTCGCTTTTCGCTCGAAGTCGAAATAGCCGAGATTGATCAACGAAACCGCCGACACGATGACGGTGAATATGAAAGCCATGACGAGCACCAGCCTGCCGGGCGACCAGCGATTCCAGAACAAGAGCGCCGCCATTACCGCCATTTCGGCGGTGTAGAAGCCGCCGAGGAAGCGGGCACTGAATGGCGTGACGGGCCAGGGCCAGCGCGGCTTGACCAGTGCCGGCGCGAAAAACAGGCCTGCGCCTACGATCAGGACGATGATAACCCCTGCCGAGAAAAGGCGCAGAGCCGCGGGAAATGGCGGGTTGTCGGATGTCGGCATGGGAGAAGGTCCCAAAGATGAATGCCCCATGACCCATGATAGTGCCACTCGCGGCCGCTGAAAATCGGCCGAATGGAAATGAACTGTCACCGGGCTCATCTACTCGAATGGCCATATGGCCCGTTTCGCAGTAAAATAGAAAACTCGGATCAAAGAGCGGTCCGGTGAACATGCCGCGGGGGCGCATTTTCCGGAGCCTGCACGATGAATGAAGCTCAGGATCTGTTCTCGCTTCTGCGGCAATCGACCGATGTCGATCCACAGGCAATCGACGCGATCAGGCGAACAATCGCGGAGGGCAAGGACCGCGAACTTTGCCGAATCAACGCGCCAGCCTTTGCCGGCAAGCATGGCCTCGACGAGGAACGCACCATAGGCGCTTTTCTCCATGCGGCGCGGGTGGGCATCTTTGACATTTCCTGGAATGTTCTGTGTCCTGGCTGTGGCGGCGTGCTCGACACCAACGCGACGCTGAAAACCATGCAGAAGGACGAATACACCTGCGCGCTGTGCGCCGAGGGCTATTCACCGACCCTCGACGAGATGGTCGAGGTGACATTCACCGTCAGTCCCCGCATGCGCAGGATTGCCGCCCACAATCCACACGAACTGCCGCTGGTGGAATATTTCCGCCAGATCTACTGGGGGTCCGGCGTCGATCTGCCGGATGAGGATTTCGCAAAAAAGATCGAAGCGTTTTCGCTGGAGGATATCGAGCTTGCGCCAGGTGAAAAGGCGGTTCTGCCCATACAGCTTCCGTCCAAGTTCATCATCGTGTTCGAGCCTGTCACCCACTCAGCGCAGTTCATCGACGTGAGGGGCGAACCAACAAAGGAGCGCCGAAGCCTTTCCTTGGTCTTCGACCGCGACCATGTCCAGAATCAGACGCTGGAGATGCAACCAGGCCCGTTGCGCATTATGCTGGAAAACAGGACCGACACCCGCGTGCTGCCGACGGTCTTCATCGCCGGCCAGGAATTGCATGATCTCCTCGGTAAACGCCGGCCCTTCCTCACCGCCAAGCGCCTGCTCTCCAACCAGACGTTCCGCGATCTCTATCGCACTGATACTCTCGACATCAACCAGCGCCTGCAGATCACCAGCCTGACCTTCCTGTTCACCGACCTGCGCGGATCGACCGCGCTTTACGAGCGGGTGGGCGACCTTTCGGCCTTCGATCTCGTCCGCGCGCATTTTCAGGTTCTGCACGAGATCGTCGCGGCGGAGGCAGGCGCAGTGGTGAAGACGATCGGCGATGCGGTCATGGCGACCTTCGCGACGCCGGACCGCGCAATAGCTGCGGCCCTCAGAATGCGCGATGCCATGCGTGCGCTCAACGACAAGAGTGGGCGGGAGGATCTTCTGCTCAAGATCGGGGTCCATGCCGGCCCCTGCATCGCGGTATCCATGAACGAGCGACAGGACTATTTCGGACAGACGGTCAACATTGCCTCGCGGGTCCAGAACCTTGCCGACGCACAGGCGATCTTCGCCACGCATACGGTGGTCGACGACAATCTCACCGCCGACCTGTTGCGCAGGAACGCGCTGACGCCCGTGCCCCACGAAGTCTCGCTGCGTGGCATCGAGCGAGAAATAGCAATATATACGATTCCTTGAAGACTTGGTCCCTGATGACTCGTCTCTACCCTCACACGCGCCTGGAGAGGAAATAACGATCAACGGGCTCTAAGGTCGGCGGAGGGAGGCGTTGCAACTGCGGGTGATCGAGCGGTGTGCCGCTGACCGCGAAGCCGCCGACGCGAAGCAGGCGCGCAATCAGATCGGGAAGCCAGGTAGAGGTCACTGCATCGCGATCGTCATAGCCAGTGCCGATGTCGGCATGAACAAGAGCGGCTTCGATGCCGATGAACCTCTTCGCCGTCTCGCGTATCTCGCCAAGCACGAGGTTTTCAGCTTCGGGAATTGAGCTGGCATGTGCGCCAACTTCGCGGTCGAACACCACGATCCGGCGTCCGGGCAGGCGCTCGCGCAGATGATGGAAAGTCCGGCCATTGCCGAGGCCGAGCTCGAGCACGAGCCCCTCCATCTTCGCCACCTCGACGCAGACTTGGTCGAGAATGTCGCGCTGTGCGGTCATCCTGCTGATGAAATTCTCAAGGCGAGTCATGTATGTTTATGTGTCCTGAACCGGCTCAAGCGATCGGCGATACCCACGACAACAACGGTTCACAGATGAAACCCAGGGCCGACGTGCTAACTCCGATCGCGTCTCACGTGATATAGAGGCGAACTGTGGACACTGCAATAACCGGACAGGCTGCCGACAAAGAGTGGAGCCGGCGTCCGGCGCGCGGCCGGAATAGCGGTCTCACTTGTAGGGGTCTGCTGCGTCCCGCAAGCCGTCGCCGAGGAAGTTGAACGCCATGATGACGAGGATGACGGGGAGCATCGGCAAAAGCAGCCATGGATAGAACGCGATCACGCTGACGCTGCGTGCCTCGGTGAGCAGGATGCCCCAGCTGGTTGTCGGCGCCCTCAGGCCGAGCCCGAGGAAGCTTAGCGCCGTCTCGCCCAGGATCATGCCAGGTATGGAGATCGTCGCCGTCGCGATCAAATGCGACATGAAGCCGGGAATGAGGTGACGCCCGATGATGCGGCTGCTGTTGGCGCCCATCAATTGCGCGGCCAGAACGTAATCCTCCTCGCGCAGGGCTAGAAGCTTTGAACGAACGGCCCGCGCCAGTCCGGTCCAGTGAATCAGCCCGAGGATGACGGTGATGCCGAAGTAGATCAGGATCGGGCTCCAGGTTATCGGCATAATGGCCGCTAGAGCCAGCCATAGCGGAATGCTGGGAATCGATTGCAGAACTTCGATTATCCGTTGAACGATCAGGTCGAAGAGACCGCCGTGATAGCCGGCCAGTCCGCCGATGACAATGCCGAGCACAAAGCTGAAACTGATGCCGACGAGGCCGATTGTCAGTGAAATGCGTGCGCCATAGATGATGCGAGAGAGCACATCCCGCCCGAGCCTGTCGGTGCCAGCGAGAAAGAGTTGCCCGTTTTTGGCAGGGCAGACAAAATGCCTGTCACCTTCGATCAGGCCCCAGAAGCGGTACCTGTCGCCCTTGCAGAAGAAACGGATCCGCTGAACTTCATCCTGCTCCTCGATGTAGTTTCGCTTGAGCGTGTCCATATCCAGCGTCATGTGGCGGCCATAGACGAATGGCCCGACGAGCTGGCCGTTATGGAACAGGTGCACCTGCTGCGGCGGCGAATAGATGTAGTCCATGTTGCGCGTGTGCAGATTGTAGGGTGCCAGGAACTCGCAGATCAGTATCCCGAAATAAAGCGCCGCTAGGAATATGCCGGATACAACGGCAAGCCGATGCTTTCGGAATTTCCACCACATCAGCCGCAACTGCGACGCCTGATAGACCTTCGATTGCTCCGGCGTCATCGCCTCGACCGACTGCAGGTCAAAGGGCGCGGTGGAAACGTAGTGTTGCAGCGGAGCACCTGGAGCGGGCAGCGGCGAAGGCGTGCTCATTTGGTGCTGCCGCCCTGCAAGCGAATTCGTGGATCAAGCAGCGCCAGCGCCAGGTCGGAAATCAGGACACCGATGACCGTCAGGAAGGCAAGGAACATCAGGAACGACCCCGCCAGATACATGTCCTGGCTCTGCAGCGCCCTGATCAGCATCGGCCCGGTCGTTTCCAAGGACAGGACGATCGCGGTGATTTCGGCGCCGGAGATGATGGCCGGCAGGATAGAGCCTATGTCGGAAATGAAGAAATTGAGCGCCATACGCAGCGGATATTTGACCAGCGCCTTGAAGGGATGAAGGCCTTTGGCGCGTGCAGTCACGACATACTGCTTGTGCAACTCGTCGAGCAGATTGGCGCGCAGCCGCCGGATCATGCTTGCCGTGCCCCCGGTGCCGATGATCAAGACCGGGATCCAGAGATGGGCGAGGATCGACTTCGCCTTGGCCCAGCTCATAGGCTCGCCGAGATATTGCTGGTCCATGAGATGTCCGATGGACGTGCCGAACCAGATGTTGGCGAAATACATCAAGATCAGCGCCAGCATGAAGTTCGGAATGGCAAGGCCGAGGAGGCCCAAGAACGTCAGGCCGTAGTCGCCCCAGCTGTATTGGTGCGTGGCGGAGTACATGCCGATCGGAAAGGCGATGAGCCAGGTGACGATGATCGTGACGAAGGAAACCAGCACGGTCAGCCACATTCGGTCCCCGACGACGTCGCGAACCGGCAGCTCATATTCGAAGGAATAGCCGAAATCGCCGTGCAGCATCCCGCCGACCCAGTAGAAGTAGCGAATGACCGGCGGCTGGTCGAAACCGTATTCCTTGCGCATCATCTGGATGCGATCGGAATCCACCGCTTCGCCCTGAGCTCGAAGCTCGGCAACATAGCTGTCGAAATAGTCGCCTGGTGGAAGTTCGATGATCGTGAACACCAGCGCCGATATGACCAGCAGCGTTGGAACCATCACGGCAATGCGCCAGACAATATATCGAAGCACGCTCAGGTCTCTCCAAGCCAGAATGTATCGGGCATATAGACACCGAAATAGGCAGTCGGGTCATAGCCGTAGAGCGCCTTGTCAGGCAGGTTGTGCAGTCGCGAGGACACCAGAACCGGCTGATATGTTGCGTTCACGGTGCCGATCGAAAACACCTGATCGGTGTAGATCGATAGCATCGAATTCCAGATTTCGGCGCGCTCCGCGGCTTCGGTTGATGCGTTCCAGCGCTTGAGCAAAGCCATCAGCTCGACCACAGGCGGAAGATCGGGCGCTTCACCGATCGTGCCATGAGACAAATAGTGAGCGCCCCAGAGGGGCCATTGCAGCTGGTCGTCGATGGTGGGGGCCAACTGGTACGGGTTCATGTCGGCAGTCGGCACGCCGTTGTCGATGCCCGACCAGATCGACATCATGATCTCGCCGCCAAGTGCGCGGCTGCGGAAGATGTCTCGCTGCGAAGTCCGGATGAACAGGGCAATGCCTATCTTGCGCCAGTGATCGGTAATGAGTTCGAGCGCGTCGGTTTCCAGGGTGCTTTCGCCGGCCGTTTCCACGATGACCTGCGCCGGTCGTCCGTCGGGAAGTATCCGCAAGCCGTCATCGTCACGCGTCGGAAGCCCCACCTCGTCGAGCAGCGCATTGGCCTTGTCGGGATCGTGGGCGACCCAGGCTTTCGCGAATTCCGGCCGGTAGAGCGGGCTCTCCGGCAGGACCGTGTCGGCACTTTCCTGCGCCAATCCGTAGAACACGGCCAAATTGATCTCGCGCCTGTCCACAGCGAGCGAAAGTGCCCGGCGCACGCGCACGTCTCGGAAGAGGCTACGCCACACCTGGTCGGAGCAATTCAGATTTGGCAGCAGCGCCAGCCGCGAGCCCTGTGTGCGTTTCCACAGATGCATCTTCACCGGATAGCGCTTCTCCGCGTCCTTTAGGAAGGAGTAATCGGCGAAATCAATTCCCATGCTTTGCAGGTCGCTCTCGCCAGCACCCGTCTTGGCGGAAATGATCGCCGACGAGCTGACATTCATGACAATCCGGTCAACATAGGGCAGTTGCCGGCCATTTTCGTCTATTCGATGAAAGAATGGGTTGCGCTCGAAGACGAACTGCTCAGCCGGCGGCTTGGTCCGGTTCTGCCAGGGATCCAGCGTCGGCAGCTCCGGGTTCTCCGGGCGATACTGCCGAGACATGCGGATATGCAAGAGCGTCCATTTCTTGGCCCGGTACTCCTTCATCAGGCCGGCTAGCCGGAATGGATCCTGGTATTTCTTGTGGAACTGTTTGAGATAGGCGGCAGGCAGAACAAGCGGTAGAGGCGAAGCAGCGGCGAGCTTTGGCAGGAAGTCGGGATTGGGCGCATCCCAACTATAGCGGACCGTCAACGGATCGACGATCTCGAAACGAGGCGGCTTGCCGTCCGCCAGCAGTGCCGGGGCGAGCCCGCCTTCCGAAAGCTCGTCGTTCAGCCAGACATCTTCCCAACAATAGCGAAAATCCTCCGGCGTGAGCAGGCTACCGTCGGACCATCTATGTCCTGCCCGTATCTTGAAAGTGAAGACGCGATTATTCGCTACATCGAAACTTTCCAGAATGTCGGGTTGCATCTTAAGCTTTTCGTCATAGCCTACCAGCCGAGCATACCCGTAGATCGTCATCATCCGGATATCTTTCTGGCTGCCGATGATCGTGCGCAGCGTACCGCCATACTGGCCGGGCTGCCGGCCCATCGCTGTGAGATTCAAAGAACGCGGGCTCTTGGGCAGGCGGTCGGCGAGTGCCGGCAGCGCCCTGGCCTTCAACTGCGGCTGAAGAAATTCCGGCTCCAGATCGCCGGCGCGCGCCGTGCCAGGCAGAAATGCGGAAGCCATGAAGCCAAGGAGGGTGCGCCGGCGGATCAATGGCGTAGCTCGCTGATGTCGGACGAACGTCGGGCCAGCACGAGGTGGCCGCCGCCAAGATCGAGCGGCGACAGCATATCCTCGTCGCCCTCGTCGCGGAATTGCGGTCCCCATGTGCTGGTGTCCGAAGCGCCGCTGTGCTTCAGCGTCTTGAAATCCATCGGCCTGTCGAGATCGGGGAAAGGGACTGCGGCGACCAGTGAGCGCGTATAGGGGTGGACCGGTTTCCTGAGCAGAATTTCGCGCGGCGCAACCTCGACGATGCGCCCGCCGCACATCACCGCGATGCGATCGGCCATGTAGTCCACCACCGCCAGGTTATGGGAGATGAACAGGTAGGTCAGGCCCAATTCCTTCTGCAAGTCCTTCAGAAGGTTCAGGATCTGCGCCTGGACCGAGACGTCGAGCGCCGAAACCGGTTCGTCGCAGATCAGGAGTTCGGGCCCCAGTGCCAGTGCGCGCGCGATGCCGATACGCTGACGCTGCCCGCCGGAGAAACTGTGCGGATAACGTTTGATGAAGCGCGGATCGAGCCCGATCGCCTGCATCAGGCTCTTGACCGTGGCGAGTCGAGACGCGGCATTGCCACGTTGATGGATTTCCAGCGGCTCGCTCAGGATGTTCTCCACAGTCATGCGAGGTGAAAGCGACGAAACCGGATCCTGGAAGACCATCTGGATTTTCGCACGCAGCATGCGCAATGCGCCCCTCTCGGCTTCTAAGACGTCGATCGGTCCATCGCGGCCGTTGAAGATCACCGAGCCGCCGCTAGGGGTGACGGCCCGCATGAGGATCTTGCTGACGGTGGTTTTACCGGACCCGCTTTCGCCAACCAGACCCAGGCACTCACCGCGCCTGATATCAAAGCTCACGCCGTCCACTGCGCGAACGAGGGTTTGATGATCCCCGCCGAACCATCCAGACTTGCGGGTGGTGAAGGTCTTTGTCAGATCCCTGACCGACAGCAGGATGTCGTCTGGGCCCGTCGATGCCGGCGCCGTCTGCGTGCCGAGCAGGTTCCCGACATTGACCGGCACGTCGCGGAGCGCCTTTAGCCTTTCGCCAGGCTTCAGGTCGAAATGCGGCACGGCTGCCATCAGGCCCTTCAGGTAAGGGTGACCTGGCCGGCGGAATATCGCCTCGACAGGTCCCGCTTCCATTATCTCGCCATGGTAGATGACCACCACCTCGTCGGCGACATTGGCCACCACGCCGAGATCGTGCGTGATCAGCAGCATCGCCATGTTCATTTTGGTCTGAAGTCCGCGCAGCAATTGCAGGATTTGCGCCTGGATGGTGACGTCCAATGCCGTCGTCGGCTCGTCTGCGATCAACAGGGCGGGCCGACAGATAAGCGCCATGGCGATCATGGCGCGTTGACGCAATCCTCCCGACAGTTCAAAGGGATACATGTCATAGGCGCGCTTGGGATCGGGAAACCCGACCAGGCCGAGCATTTCCTCGGTCCGCACCTTGCGCTCCGCCCGAGCCATGGGCGTATGAATCTGCAGGGATTCGCTAACCTGGTTGCCGATCGTGTGCAGCGGCGACAGCGATGTCATCGGCTCCTGAAAGATCTTGCCGATGCGGCTGCCTCTCAGCGCCCGTATTTCAGGTCCGTCACGTGGCATCTGCAGGATATCCTGGGTTATGCCGGGCTTTTCAGGATCGGAAAACAGGATGCGGCCGCGAACGTGGGCCGTCTTCGGCAAAATGCCCATCACTGCCTGGCTGAGAACCGATTTGCCGGAGCCGGACTCGCCCACAAGCGCGGTAACCTTGCCTGGCAGGACGCGAAGACTTGCACGCCGGACGGCATGCAACGGTCCCCCGATGATGGCAAAAGAGATGCCAACATCCTCGATCCGCAGCAGGTCAACGCCTTTATTCATTCTCACACCAGCCCCACTCTGGAGGCCTGCCAGGCGGCAGGCCCAGAAATTGAGACTAGCGCATTGCCAGCCTAGAGCAACTTGGATTCGAAACGGTCGCCAGAGGCGGAACCTGCGATGGACTCGGTAGCAAGGCGTACGGATCGGATCGTGGCGGGTTACTGAAGCTTCCTGCGGTCGCCCGCCGATAGCCGGGCGGCATCGCGATGAAGCAGCATGAGCTGCTCGGCATCCGATCTTCGATCGTGTATCGGTTCCAGCGCAGCATCTTCATCGAGTGCGAGAGCACCCGACAGATCGGGTGAAAGTACCGTCAGCTTCTGCTTGATGCCCGCCAGTTCCTCCTCGCCGAGCGTCAGCCAGCTGTTGGTGCCGCAATAGCCGGCGAATTCTTTGCTGGCAAGCACGCTGAGCGGATATTTCTTGGTCAGGGTCTGGAGGCGCTGGACCTCGTTCACAGCCGAGCCGAAGACAGAAAATGTCAGCCGGTCGGTAAGCCCGACATTACCGAACATTACATTGCCGACATGCAGGCCGATACCAAATTTTATGTGGCCCAATCCCTGCTTCTTTCTGCGCTGATTGAGATCCATCATGCGCGCGCTGGCTTTGCGCGCTGCCGCAAGAGCAGCCTGGCAAGCGATTTCGGACTGCGAACGGTGCCTTTCGCAAGGGTAGACGGCAATGAAGCCGTCCCCTATGAAACTCATGATCTGCCCGCCTTTGCGATTGAACGGTGCAGCAACGGCGTCGAAAAACTGGTTGAGCGTATCGATATAGACTTCGCGGCCGGAGGTTTCGGCAAGTCTTGACGACCCGCGCATGTCGCCCATGACCAGAGCGGCCCGGATTGTATCACCCTCGCCGCGCTTGATCTGGCCGTCGAGCACGCGCCTGCCGGCGTCGCCGCCGAGATAAGTGGTCATCATGTTGTCGGCGAGCTTGGTGAGTACCGCCATTTTGGTTGCGATAGCGAGATGGTTCTGGATTCGAAGCAGCGCCGAAATCATGCTGTCGCTGAAGCCTGCAGCACTGTCGGTGGACCAGGACCCCAACATACCCTGACTGGTGTTGCCGTTGAAGGGATGGACGAAAGCCATGTAATCGGTGACGCCCATAAGCTTCAATTCATCGAAAACAGGAAACTCGGAGGGCACCGACGCGTTCAACCGGCGCCGCAGATGGTCGAGCTTGTTGCTGAGCAGATGGTAGTACGGGCTTGTCAGGAATCTGTCGGACTGTACGCCGCCCTCCTTGCGGAAGCCTTCCATTTCCATGCCCTGGCCGCGAAGCCAGGTGAAGCCAAGCGCGTCATAAAGCGGATGAAGCATCGAAAAACTCAAATGCACCCGCTTCAGTGGCAGGCCGGCAGCAGCCAGCCGTTCACAAAAACCTTGTACCAATGTTTCCAGGTCGTTGCCGGCCAGCGCCGATTGGGTCAGCCAATCGGCGACTTTGTCCATGAGAATGGTGGAAATTTCTGCTTGCGCTGTGCTCATGCTATCTCGAAACCCGTCGAAGACGAGCCATCTCCTTTGATCCGCCAGACCCTCGAATTGAATGAAATCGGCGTCGGCGGCAAAGCCGGCGAACAATTCCCGGATGACTTCATTGCAGGCAAGCAGCAGCCGTAACTGAATCTATCTCCTGGCCAACATATGTGGCGAGGCTCCCGGCGGAGTGCAATCCCGAGCCTGACATCGGGCAAAGAATTCACCGGATCGGACGCCGTCAGGCCTTCACCACCGTCTCCCGGGCTAGCCCGAGGCGGCCAAAAACATTGCGTGTGTCGATGATCAGAAGAGCGTGATCGGCGATCGCCTGATAGTCTATCGCATCATGGTCGGTTGCAATGAGCACAGCATCGAAATCCTTCAAGACCGCTTCGGTCAATTCGACCGAGCGACGCCCCTTGATAGCCATATGCTCCCGTGTGGTCGGGATCTCGGTAACGTGCGGGTCGTGGAATTCCGCCTTGCCGCCCCATTCCTCGATGAGTTCAATGAGCCGTAGTGAGGGGCTTTCGCGGATGTCGGGCACATTCTTTTTATAGGCTAGCCCGATGATGAGAATGCGCGAGCGGCTGAGCGCCTTGCCGCAGCGCCGGTCCAGAGCTTTCGCCAATTCATCGACCACATGACGCGGCATGGCCGTGTTGATCTCTGCCGCCAGCTCGATGAAGCGGGTCGGCAGTTCGTATTCGCGCGCCTTCCACGTCAGGTAGAACGGATCGATCGGAACGCAGTGCCCGCCAAGTCCGGGGCCAGGATAAAAAGGCATGTAGCCGAAGGGCTTGGTCTTTGCAGCCTCGATCACCTCCCAGATATCGATGCCCATCGCACCGAGCACGATTTTCAACTCGTTGACGAGGGCTATATTGACCGAGCGAAAGATGTTTTCCGTCAGCTTGACCGCCTCGGCGGTCGCCGTGGTGGAAACAGGAACGACGGTCGCGATCACACCTTGGTAGAATGCCTGCACGAGCGTCGCCGCCTCAATACCGTCGCCTGCCACGACCTTGGGGATCGTTGCGACTTCAAAGCTGCGGTTGCCGGGATCCTCGCGTTCGGGCGAGAAGCCGAGGAAGAAGTCTATCTTCGATTGCAATCCGGTTTCTTCCAATATGGGCTTGATCACACCGTCGGTGGTGCCGGGATAGGTGGTCGATTCCAGCACGATCAGCTGGCCGAGACGCAGATGCTTGGCGATGGTGCCTGCCGTGTTCCTGACGAAGGAGAGGTCCGGCTCACGATGCTTCGTCAGCGGTGTTGGAACGCAGATGATGATGACATCGCAGACGGTCAGTTCGGCAAAATCCGCAGTGGCGCGGAAACGTCCGCTCGCCACCTCTCCGGCAAGGACAGTCGACGTTACCGCCTCAATGTAGGATTGGCCGTTGTTCAGGCACTCGACCTTCCGGGCTTCGATGTCGAAGCCGGAAACCGGGAAGCCGGCGCGTGCGATGGCAACCGCCAGCGGCAGCCCGACATAGCCCAGTCCGATCACGCCGACTTGCGCGGTGCGCGTCGAAATCCGGTTCACAAGACGGTCATATGTCGATCTTGAGGCGTCCAAAAATCTGTTCTTCCGTCACTTCGGACAGGCTGTCCGCTTCCATTGCGAGGCTCACCTGGTCCCAAGAACCATGGCGGAGGCATATTGCGGAAGGTCGATTTCCGCAAGCCGTCATCAAACCGGCACCTTCGCCTTCAGGCTTGCGGCAGCCATCGCATAGCCGCCGTCGGCGCCATCGACGAAATGAATGTGGTCGCGCTGCAGCGGCGAGGCGACGAGGCATGTCATCAAGGCCGATTTCTGGCGGTGCAGGCCGTAGCTGCAGATGCCCGCCTCTTCCGCCTGTTTCAGTCGGTTCTCGATGCGTTGCAACAGATTCGCGTCAACGTCGATGGTCATCTTCAAGCCGTCGTCGAACTTCCGGAAATCCGAATTGCTTGCCACCTCGCGTTTGTAGACCTTCGGATCGAAACGACCGATGGCCCAGCCAAATCTATCGGCGACCGCGGTAAGCGTCATCAGGAAGATCACCCACAGCTTCGCCAGCCATCGCCGCCCTGGCGGCGCCGTGGCCCGCGCCTCGACATCGAGGCCGGCCGGCAACAGACTGTAGCGCGGCCCGTCCACCGGCACGGGGTGGCCATCGCGCTCCTGCCTGCCGGCAAGGGCAATGATGTCGGAAGCCAGAAACTGAAAACCGCGCAAGTCGCGCGACACCCCCGGAATGGCTATGATCGAGACGATTTCGCCATGCCGGGCTTCTATCGGGTTCCAGCGGCAGGAGAGGCCGGTCAGATCCGGCCGCGCGCCGGCCGGCGCGGGTTCGATGCGATAGCGTCCCGCTTTCATCTCTGCTTCCGCCCAACTGCCGCCACCGCCGGCGAACATGGCGTAGAAGACCGCTTCGGAGGCCTGGAACCTCGCCACGCGAACGTCGAGGCCTTGCGCCCTTATATCCTTTATCGGCACGATTGCGGCACGCAAGGTCAGGTCCAGTTCGTCCGCCACCCATCTCTGGACAGCCGCCAGCGCGTTGCGGGTGAGGTCCAGCGCCGAGCCGGGAAACGCCACGAGCGCGCCGTCGCCACCGAAGACAAAGGGAAGATCTTGTCGACCCAGCGCATTGAGCAGCGCCGAAATGACGCTGGCACCGGCCATATTGACGGTTTTATAGCGCCCGGCCTCGATAGCCTTGGTCGAGCCGACGATGTCGGCGGTGGCCAGCGCCCAGCCATCTGGAAGAGGCCGATAGTTATCGATATCGGCAACGCTTTCGAACTTTGCGAAGACCGGCAAGGAAGCGACAAACGGATCGGATGCGACAGCTGTTTCCATGAGCTTCAGATAGCACACTCCACTGCTTGAAGTTGAGTAGATCGTGCCTGGAATTTGACTTGCGCCGGCTTTCCGATGATAGGGTTCGGCGATGCGAATTGCCTTCTACGCGCCGCTGAAGTCACCCAATCATCCCGTTGTCTCCGGCGACCGCCAGATGGCGCGAATGCTGGTCAAGGCGCTGGAGCATGGAGGGCATAGCGTCGAACTGGCATCCGAGTTGCGCTCCTATGTACGCCAACCGGTGTCGAAAAGTTTCGATGCACTCAAGATCGAGGCCCGGGAGGAAGTCGCGCGGCTGGCAAAGCTTTGGGATCGTGGCGGCAAGCCCGATCTCTGGTTCTCCTATCATCCTTATTACAAGGCGCCCGACCTGGTCGGACCCGAGCTGGCGTCGGCCTTTGGTGTCCCCTATGTGACAGCGGAAGCCTCCTATTCGAGGCGGCGCAACGCCGGCGTGTGGGCCGATGCGCAAGCCTTGGTGGCGCGAGCCGTCGAACAGGCAGCGCTGAATATCTGCTTAACGCAAAGAGACCGTCGGGGGTTGACAGATGCGATACCCGACGCCGCTCTTGGCATGCTTCCACCCTTCATCGACACATCGGTATTCCAGGAAACGCCGGCACGGGGTTGTCCGACGCGCCTCGTTACCATCGCCATGATGCGCCCAGGCGACAAAGCCGAAAGCTATCGCATGCTGGCGCAAGCGCTTGGTACGATCGGCCACCTGCCTTGGACGATGTCGGTCGTCGGCGACGGGTCTGCCCGCGACGAGGTCAAAGCCCAATTCGCTGGCCTGCCCGCCCACTGTATCGAATGGCTTGGCGCGATTGAGCCAGCCGCCGTGCCGGATGTCCTCTACAGAGGGGGAATCTACGTCTGGCCGGGTTACGGCGAGGCCTATGGCCTTGCCTATCTTGAAGCACAGGCCGCCGGCCTTCCGGTGGTGGCTCAGGACATTGCCGGCGTGCCGGAGGTCGTGCGGGATGGCCAGACCGGGTTTCTCACCCCACCGGGCGATGTGGCGGCATTCGCTTCTGCCATTGAAAGGCTGCTGGCCCGTAACGACGAAAGAACCATCATGGCCGCGAAAGCCAGGCGTTTCATTCTCGAGGAACGTTCTCTTAGAGCCGCGGCGGCGCGTCTGGTCGAACTTCTTCAGAAGATCCCGGCTTCATGACATACGCTCAGATCTGGCAGCCATTGGTGGAAGAACTGGCGTGCTTGCAACGGGCAGGCAGCAAGGCAGAGTTCTGGCTGCGCGACGATGATGCGGTGGATCCGACCCCTGCGCTCGATCGGCTACTCGACCTGACTGGGGAATTCGCGGTTCCGATCACTCTGGCCGTCATTCCGGCCCTGACCGACGAGAAGCTTGTCGTCCGGCTTCACGAGGCGCCGCATGCCACGGTCGCGATCCATGGCTGGGCGCACCGAAATCATGCGCCCGAGGGCCACAAAAAGCAGGAGCTGGGCGCGCATCGGCCGCGCGAGGCGGTGCTCGATGATCTGGCCCGCGGGCTGTCGCACGTGACCGGCCTGCACGGCGCACGCGCCGTTCCGATGCTGGTGCCACCCTGGAATCGGATCGACGCCGGCTTTGTATCCGACCTTGGATCGGCAGGATTTGCGGCATTGTCGGTCTATGGGCCGCCGAAGCAGGCTTCACTTGCGATCATCAACAGCAATGTCGATATCATGGATTGGCATGGCACGCGCGGTTGCCGCGATCATGGTTTGTTGGTTCAGGATATCATCGCACAATTGCAGCATGCATTCGATGGCGGCGAACCGGTCGGCCTGCTGACCCATCATCTCGTACATGATGAATCCGCCTGGCTTTTCCTCGAACGGCTGTTCGCAGTCACAGCACGGAACGAGGCCTGCGTGTGGCTTCCGATCAAGACATTGATCGGGCGCGGCGCCGGCAAAGGGAAATAGCTCAGCTGTCCTTGTGCAACGAGGCACGAAATTTGAGCGTCTGGCCATCCCGTGCTGCAAAAGCGCCGGCAAACCTGTCTTTGGCCAGTTTCTCGATCTCGTCCAGTTCCTGGTCGGTGCGTGTCGGATCGTGATGAAACAAGGCAAGCCCGCGCGCACCGGCCGCCTCACACAGCTTGACGCCCTGTTGCCATGTCGAGTGCCCGTTACCGCGGCGGCGATCCATTTCCTCCTCGGTGTAGGTGCAATCGTAAACGACGAGGTCGGCATCTTCGATCAGGTCGAGCACCGCCTGATCGAGTTTGTCCGGTTCGTGCTCAGTGTCTGTGATTACCGCCACGACGCGGCCGCCCCATTCGACCCGGTAGCCTATGCAGCCGCCCGGATGGATAAGACTCCCTGTCCTGACCACCACCCCTTCACGCGGCCGAAGCACGTCTCCGGATGCGAAATCGCGGCAGTCGAGGCTCGCCTTGCAGATATCCAGCTTCACCGGAAACCACGGCGGCCGCATGAACTCTTCGACCATCTGCCGGGTCGTCATGCGTGCTGCAAGATGCCCGGACCAGAGGGTAACCGTGACGCTCCGGTCATAGATCGGCCCAAAAAACGGCAGCCCGATGATGTGGTCGTAATGGCAATGGGTGAAAAGCAGGTCGAAATCGATCACGCCCGACGCCCGAAGCGCCCTGCCGGCAGGCCGTAGGCCAGAGCCTGCGTCGAACAGAAGCGTATGCTTGCCGCATCGCATCTCAATGCAGATTGTGTTGCCGCCATAGCGAGAGAATTCTGGCCCCGATACCGGAATGCTGCCGCGAACACCCCAAAACCTGACCAGGAAAACATCGTCGTCCATGCTACCTCTTTGCAGTCGCCGTCGCCCATCGTAGCCAAACAACCGCTGTCAGGCGGGACAGGTCTTCTCCGGGTGACCTTCTCAGCCAGAGGCCATTGCCATTATGACGACGAGCATCGAGCGCACATCATTCGTTATCTGGCGCTTCGCGCGTCGATCAGATCTGCCGTCGTATGGCTTAGGCGATTGGCAAGAACCCGCAATATCTCGATGGTCATTTCCGGGAACTCGCTCATAAGCCTCAGGAAATGATCTTTGGGGATTCTCAAAGCTTCCAGCGGACTTGCCGCTCTGACGGTCGCAGTGCGGGAACTGTTGCACAATATGGCGATCTCGCCAACAATGGAATTTGGCACTAGTTCAGCAACTTTTATCGGTCCGCTGTCGGAATCGACCAGAATATCCGCCCTCCCTGAAAGGATGACATAGGCGGCATCTCCCTCGTCGCCCTGCCGAAAAAGGATCTCGCCGGCGCTGTAGTTCACGCGATCGGATGTGAACGCAAGCAGCTTGAGCTTTGTCGGCTCGATGCCAGAGAACAAGGGAACGCGTTGCAGCATTCCAACTTCATCCTTGAGCAGCATTGTCGCAAACCTTCCCAAAATTCGCCTTGCCAGACTAGAGCAACGAACGCGCAGATGGAATCAGTTCTGTTTCCGGGATGCGACGTCCGCCAGCCGGAAACCCGGAGGGCCGGGGAAATCGGGGTTTGACGTGAATGTCGTCCCGCTTCACCCATCGCGGAATCCCTTGATCTTACCGCAAATTTCCACCGGCAGAATGACCCCATCTGATTGTCAGTTGCTCTATGACAGCAGCTCCTTGAAAACACCGTTGCCTGCCAAAAGTGTCTCGTGTGTTCCGTCTTCCACCAATTGACCCGAGTCGAAGACGATGACGCGATCGAACATCGTCGCCATTGCCGGATTCGTTACGACCCACACAATTGCCGGCGATTGGCCGTCGCGCCTGGCTTCCTCGAGCACGTTTCGCAGCACTTTGTCCTGCATGCGCTGGTCAAGCGCCGACAGCGGCCGGTTGAGAATGAGAAAATCAGGACGCTTGAGCAGGGCCCGGGCAACATCCAGCTTCTGTCGCTGTCCACCTGTAAGCCGCCTGCCGCCGGCGCCGACGTTGAAGTCCAGACCGACATCCAGAAGCTCGCCATAAAGCCCCAGTTCGTCAAGAATGTCATAGACGATGGATCGTATACGTTCCGGAGCGTCGGGATGGTTGTTGCCCACACGCCCGAACAGCACGTTATCCATGACGGTGGCCGCGGCAATGTATTTGGCAGGATCATACCGTTCGACCGCATTTTGCAGTTCGGGCGGCAGGTTTTCATAGAACCGGTTGCGCGCAGCAACGATCTTGCTCATCAACTCGTCGCTCAGCAGGCCAAAGCGGTGCCGGGGCTCGATATAGGCAAAACTCAAGGTGACGATCATGGCGCGATCGTTCTCCGAAACCGTCTCGTAAGGACGGTTCTTGAGCCGTTGCAGCAAGGTTTCGTACGCAGGTATCTCCTCGGCGCTCATGAAGGCGAGCTGCTGGAAGAACTGGTGATCGGGCGGCAGGTCGGCAAACAGCTCGATCGCCTGTTTGGCGATTTCCATGCCCATATCGTAGAGTGTGCGGTCGAGGCCGGCTTGCTTCAGCACAGACGCAAAATAGGGATTGGCCGCCAGGGCTCTGTCTGCCAGTTCGGGACCGGCGGCAGCGCCGAAGAGCAGGTTTTGGCCGATCGTTGCTTCCTTGTTGTAGGCACCCGGTTCGAAGGGAACCACAAGTCCGCTCAGCCCTTCGTGTTCCAGCCGGGTTCGCAGCGCCGCGCGCAGTTCGACGATCCGCCTGGCTAGCTCTGTGTGACGCGTGAGATCGGCCGAAGAGCGTAAGCCAAGATCGAGAATGTCGCGCGACAGAACAACGGCGTCGAGCACCCGGCGCACTGCTTCAAAGAGGTCGTGCGGGCCGGTAGCGCCGGCGGAAGCGTAGTTGATCCAGTCGCTGTGGATATCGAGATCCGGATTGCCCGACCGGCGCGCCTCATCGATGTTCCAGCGGTGCTGGACTGCCGCGGCACCGTCATAAGGTACCGATGTCAGCGGCGCATGCTTCAACCCGTAAAGCAGGTTGTCGCGGAGGCTCGCCTGGAACAGGAAAACATCCGACGAGGCATAGGACATGCGCCGGCCGGTCACTGCTTCGGGGAGTTCAAGCAGGTCGTCCGCGCCCGAAGCGACTCTTCCGCTATCCGGCCAGTTCAGCCGCGCGAAGGCTTCTGCAAGTGCCTCCCCTCCACCTGTTGCGGTACTGACCAGCGCCACCGTCTCTCCCGGCTTGATCTGCAGGGAGATGCGGTTGAGGAGCATTGCACCGCTATCGTCCGCTATGGACAGACCGATCGCCGACAGGGGGCCGGTCATGGGACCTGGATCGTCGATCGTCAACGCCCCGATTCTCGGCGCGATCAGACCCTCGACGGTGAACTGTTCGACGACCTGCTGATACTTGACCTGGACATCCTGCCGATCCTGATCCCAGTCGATGAGTTCCTTCATCGGGCCGGGCAAGTCCTTGTAGGCGCCGATCACGGCCACGAGCTGGCCGACATCCAGCCGCCCCTGGATGACCAGATACCCGCCGATCATGTAGAACAGAAAGGGTGTAATCTGCGCGAGAAAATTGTTCAGGAACTTTACCATGAATTTCCATTGGTAAAGATCGAAGCGGATCTTGAAGATGAGCCCGAGCCTCGTAGCTATGTCGGCGCGCTCGTAGTTTGAGGTATCGTGGACGTGAACTGCGCCGATGCCTTCGACGATTTCGCCAACCCGTCCCGAAAGTGCGCGCGCCGTCAACTGCCGTTGCCGCCCGAGCACGATCAGCCGCCGCCGCATTCGCGGGATGAGGACGATCTGGATCACCACGATCACGACCGCTATCATCCCGAGCCAGACATTCTGGACCATGATGAACAGCATGGCCGTCAGCGCCTGGCCGCCGAGCAGCACCGGCTGCAGGAAGGCATCGCCGATGAAGCCGCCCAGCGGCTCCACCTCGTCCTTCACCATGGTCGCCACTTCGGCGGATTTGACGCGCTTGAAGTAGATCGGCGGAAACCGCAGCACACGATCGACCAGATCGAAGCGGATCCGCCGCAGCATGCGTTCGCCGAGGCGACCCTTGTAGGTGTTGATGTAGAGTTTGAACAGGCCGTTGACGACGACCAGCAAGAGGAACACAAGGCTAAGGGCAAGCAGCGTCGCCTTGCGGTCAAGCTGAATACCGGAGAAGAACAAGACATCGCCAACGAACGGCAGGTTATAGTGCAGCCGCATGAATGCCTGGGTCGCACCCGGTTGCTCGAAGCCCCGACCTTGGATCGGGCCGTTGACGATCAGCTTCGGCAGGTCGAAGGACATGAAATACGGGATCATCGAAAGCAGGACGATCATCAATATCCAGAGCTGCTGCTTCTTGGTGTGCCTCCAGATATAGCGGGCTAGGCTGGGTTCCATATGCGACTGTGGACCTCCAGTTTTAAGAACAAAAGTAAAAGCGCTGGCTGGTGAACGGCGCATCGGCAATCATCGCCGGCGACACGTTCGAAGCCTGCGGGTTGGCTTTGCTGGCAAGATTGCGTTGTGTCGCCCAAAATCCCAACATACAAGGCGAATATGATAGATATCACGCAACCACGCAATGTCGGCACGGACGGGCACGAGCAAGCCCTAGACCTCACGAGGGGAATTGCTGCTTATGTCAACAACCCTCTCGTGGCAGGGCTTGCACGCGTCATCGCCAAGCATCCGAAGGCCGATATCGCCAACGCCTTCAACCACAAGCAGGTCGCGTGCAAGATATGGGCCCTCGACAGGCTGTTCGAAAGCAGCGGCGGCCGGTTCGGGCGCATTTGGGTTCTGGGTGGATGGTACGGCGTATTGCCGGCGATGCTCTTCAACGACGCCCGCTTCGACGTCGCGGCGGTCGACAGCATCGACATCGATCCCGGAGTCGCGGCGGTCGCCCGGACCCTCAATCGGGAAGCTGGCGACCGGTTCCGGGCGCTGACGGCAGATATGTACGCGCTCGACTATGCGGCCGGGCGGCCCGACTTGACGGTCAATACCAGCTGCGAACATATAGCCGATCTGCGCGCCTGGCTTGCCCTGCTCCCGCGGGGCACGAATGTGCTGCTGCAATCGAACGACTATTTCAGCGAGCCAACACACATCAACTGCGTGGCTTCACTTGCAGCATTCGAAGCGATGGCGGCGCTAAGCGAGGTGCGGTTCTCCGGCGAACTGCCTACAAGAAACTATACGCGCTTCATGCTGATCGGGACTGTTTGATGCATTTGGCTCAGAAGCGCGCAGCGATTTTGGGACGACGACATAAAACAAGGACTTGAAGTGCGTCGTAGTCGCCAGACAAAGTGGGCGATAAGGCCCATGAACAGTCTAGGACCCATCGTCTGTTTGGGCATGTTGCTTTCCGAAACCGGACCCCATTTTTAGGGACCATGTTCGATACCGTTCGCGCAGGATTTGCGCGGAGTGACGCGCACCTTCCAGGTCGAGACGATGCGCGGATGGCGTCGGTCCGGTAAGTGTCTGTTCGATCGCTCGCACCAAGCCCTCAGGCGTCAGGTCTTTTTCCGTCAGCACCGTTGCGAGACCGAGTTCTTCGAGCATCAGAGCGCGAACCGTCTGTTCGGTTTCTCCGCCGGCTGCAAATGGAACGAGCAGCGAGCGACAACCCGCGCGCAGGACATCGCAGACCGTGTTATAACCCGCCTGCGAGACTGACACCCGGGCACCGGTCAACAGGCTGGCGAAATCCTCGCGGAACCGGAAGATGGCCAAGTCAGGCGAGGCATCGCGCACGATCGCGTCGAACTCGTCTTTCGGCAGGTTCGGGCCGGTGAGCAAACACCATTTCCAACCGTTGGTGGCATTCCGCGCTGCCGCGACGGTGGACCGGACAAGGCTCTTTCCGGCAGCCCCACCGCCAACCGAAACCACAACGTCGTACAGCTCGGAAGCCGCGGGCGACGGCGGCGCGGCAACGAGCCCTGTGTAGGTGACCTCGGCCCTGATGGCCCCAGCCATTGGAAATGTCTTGTCGATGGTTGCGAAAGCCGTATCGCCGTGGACCATGACAAGGTCGAAATGCCGGTTGAGGAGATCGACCGTTTCCTCGGTTCGACCCGGCTTGACGCGCTCCTGAAGGATATCACGGACGGACGTCGCCAGCAGCGGTCTGGGCGAGGCAGCGTCGATGGCCTCGATGAGCGGCAAGAGTTCGAAACGCATCTGCCGGCGTCCAAATGGAAACGCCTCGACAATGACGATATCAGGCCTGCAATCCCGGAATGCCTGCAGTAGCGTCTCGGAACGCCATTTCTTGAAATCATCGTCGATGGCTTTGTCCTGCAGGTCGACAAGTCCGGAAAATCCTTCATCACCGGAGGTGACAGGCGGAAGGGTTACAGATATTACCCCCGGTCCGGGAAACCCCGCGATCGGCGCTCCGCCGGTCACGACGGTTACGTCGAACCCGTCATCGACCAGAGCCGCCGCGATGCGGCTGGCGCGCGCGAGATGGCCGATACCGAGCAGGTGCTGGACATAGAAGAAAACCCGCAGCCGCTTCATTCGGCGGCCCGCCACTCCCGCTCGAACAGTTCCTTGAGCTGTCCAATGCTTGCCAAATGATCGAAATTGTCGCGCACGCGCCGCTCTGCGGCCTCGCCGAGGCGGGCGCGCAGCACGGGATCACGGATCAGGCGCTCCAGCGCCTGTGCCAAGGCAACTGGGTTTTCCGTCGGAACCAGCAGCCCGGTTTCATCCGGCGATAAAAGCTCTGGCACGCCGGAAATATCGGTCGACACGCAGGCAAGCCGCTGGCTAGCCGCCTCCACCAGCACATTCGGCAGACCGTCCCGGTCACCATTTGCGGTGATCCTGCAGGCCAGGGCGAAGAGGTCGGCGCAACGGTAGTGCTCAAGCACCTCCTGCTGCGCAAGCGCCCCCTTCCAAGAGACGCGACCATCCAGTCCGAGTTTTTGCGCCAGCGCCTTGAGCCGTTCCAGTTCCTCGCCGCCGCCGATATGCTCAAAACGCCACGCCAAATCACCAGGCAAGAGGGCAAGGGCCTCCAGCAAGGTATCGTAACCTTTCTTTTCAACGGCTCGCCCGACACTCAGAACAATAACCGGGTCGTCCGGCGTCGAGCCGTCATTTTGGTTCCGAGCCTCGCCGAAACTGCCGAAGCGATCAAGGTCGAGCCCATGATAACTAAGATGCACACGCGCGTTGCCGTTAGCGAGTTCCTTAAGACGGTCGAACCCGGTTCTCGTGCAAGTGACCGTCCAACGCGCCGAGGAAAGCTTGCCGGCCAGATCCCAGTCAGCCGAAGTCCAGATGTCCTTGGCATGGGCCGAGCAGCTCCAGGGCAGGCCACGAAGCTGGCTGGCATAGCGCGTCACCGATGCCGGCGTGTGAGCGAAATGGGCATGCAACCACCCCGCGTCTTCCGGCCATTCGGCCGCCAGCACGAGCGCTTGTCCGAAGCGGCGGACGCGACTGCGCGTAAAGTCGCGGGGGATATCGGCAGCTAGCGATCCGAGCGCGCGCCAGAAGCCCGGCCGCAGCAGATAAGCAAACAGCGAGCGAAACACGCGCAGCGGCTCTTCATGCAGATATTCCGGCAGATAATGGACGGGCGCTTTGATCTCGTCATGCACGGGGTGACGTCTTGCGTCGGTCGGCCGCCTGAGCGCGACGAGTATTAGGTCGAACCCCGAACGCTCCAGACCGAGCAGTTCCTGCGCGATGAAGGTTTCCGACAGCCGCGGATAGCCCTTCAGAACCACGACGATCTTGCGATGTTGCAACTCAGCTCATGCCTTCAATGACCGAAAGGTGATGGCCGGCCCGCCGGTCGAGCAGTTCCGCGACGATTTCGGAAATATGGGGCAGCCCTTCCAGCGTCAGATGCGGATTGCTCTGCGATGGGCGGGGCCGGTTTGGCAGCCCTTCCAATGCCTTGGCAAACCGCTGAGAATCCTCTGCTTCTTCCGGCAAAAGCATCTCGATGAGGCCTAGTTCGGCAGCGCGCCGTGCACGTATAAGTTGTTCCTCGCGAGGCTTGACACGCGGCACGATCAGCGCCGGCTTGTCGAAAGACAGTATCTCGCAATAGGTGTTGTAACCGCCCATCGCCACCACCGCCTTGGCGCCGGCAATCAGCTCTTCCATGCGATTGTCGAACTCGATGATTTTGATATAGGGGATCTTGGACCCTTTTCTGAGCAGCTTGTTGCGCTTGCGCGCTGGCATGTAAGGCCCAAGCACGATTAGCGCCCTATGTTGCAATTGCGGATCCTGCTGATAGGCATCGATGACGTCGTGAATCAGCTCACCACCGTCACCGCCGCCACCGGTGGTAACGAGGATATATTCGCCCTCGGGCCGGTGGCCCGGCAACTCGTTCTTCTGCAGGCTCCGTTGCAGGAAACCCACGAACTTCATCTTTGCTCTGACACCCGGCGGTACAGACAGGCCAGTCAACGGATCGTAGAAATCCGGCGGACCGTAGACCCAGACCTTATCGTAGAATAGCCCTATCTTGCGCAGCACATCCCTGCGTGCCCACTCTGCTTCGAGCAGATGCGGCGCGTCCATCACCTCGCGAAGGCCCAGCACGAGCGTTGTGCCCCGTGTCTTGAGGTAGGACAGCGTGTCCTCAATCTCACCGCGCAGGCCGAGCGGTTCCTTGTCAACGATGAGGATATCCGGCCGGAAGGTCTCGGCCGTGTGGCGGATGATCGACTGGCGCATCCTCAGCGTCTCATGCAGATCGATATCCTTTTCCAGCGAGGTGTATTCGCCGTTGCGCAGCTTGATGACGCTGGGGATCTTCACGAAGTCGACACGGGCGCGGTAGTCGAAGGCGCCAGCGATAGGCGCACCCGAAATGATAAGCACCTGAAGTCCGCGAAAATCCTCGACCAGCGAATGCGCGATCGTCCGGCAGCGCTGCAAGTGGCCGAGCCCGAACGTGTCGTGGCTGTACATGAGAATTCGAGCGTTTTCTGCGTGCTGGGTCATCGTTGAACGTCTTTTCGAATTCTCGCCTTGAGGACCGTGACAAACCCGCAGGCTTCGAACCGTCCTGGCTCTACCGACCTGTTGTGAAACATGAGGGCGCAATTTTCAATTTGTATTACCAAAAAACCGTAGATTGCTCAGCCAAACTGCATGCCTTGCGGACAATCTCACCCCGGCGGCTCGTTCGATGCCGCAGCGGCCGCTGAATCTATAAGTAAGTCAAAGGGTTGCCTGAAGTTCGCGCTAACCTCGCCGCGATTCCATTCGCCATTCGAAAGCAGCAGATTCAAGAGCCGTTTCTTCTCGTTGGGAGCCTGTTGAGCAAACAGGCGGCTGGCCTCTCGGGCCAGTTCGAGGACCAGTAGGCCGTCTTCCATATGATCCTTGCACCTCTCTGTGTCGCTGGATCTCAGATATCAGCCGCGGCTATCCGACTTGCCATTGCGAACGCAATGTCGGCTGCGCAGGTCACCCCGCGCATCGCCTGCACTGTCATGAGACGATAGTGAAGAACCAGATGCACCCCAGACCTACGCCTCCTAGGTCTGGCAGCAGGAGAGATGTTACCCATTCCCTTCCCCACGGGGCAGAATGCATCCGTTGCACCCAGGAGTCTAGGTCGGTGCATCCAGAGGCCATCCCACGACGGCCAGGAAGCGCCCGTTGCGGTTCCAGCCCACCACTGGCGTTGGTAACCGGGGATGAATTTAAAGAACATAGGCCGGCGGTCGCGACTCGCTGCCTTGCAATTCGAGCATCCAAACAGCCCGATGAGATCCTGATGCCTCGAGCCGTGATCGGGCCTAGCCTGTCTAAGAGTGCGACGATGCCAAGGTTTGTCGAGCGACCAGGGTATCGGCTAGGGGCTTTAGGGATACGGCGATCTCCTGCTGAATGGGGCTCGGCGCAGCGAAGGGTTATATTACCACATATTGTACTTCGCGTACCCAAAGCTCATGATCCAAGAGATTTGATTCCCCGCGGTACTCTCGCCAGTCAGAATGAGGCGGACTACCTTGACTTCATGGGTCCAATGACTGAGTACCCGCGCCTTGCCTACAGCATGGAAGCCGTTCGCAAGGCAGGCGGCCAGCTGGCAAAACCTATTCAGTTCGGACGAGACATCACTGCCGGCCACTACGTGGACACGCTCGAGATCTTCTCAATCGCCAATAGCTGGCGCGACTCGCACTTTCTGCCCATGCGGAGCGTTCGGTTTTCTGTCGGTCACCACATGAGAGCCCTTCGACTGAAGGGCGACATGGCATCCCGCCCGAAGCGTATGGCATCCATACGTCGCAGGCTCCGAGAGTCCACCACGAATTTGGACACCATGGACGACATTGGCGGTTGCCGAGCGATCATGGCCGATATCAAAGGTGTTCGCTCGCTTCTGGCATCGATGCGGGAGAATTTCCCCCACGAGATCCACACTCGGGAATTTAACTATATCGATGAGCCGAAGCCGGACGGGTATCGAAGTCACCATATTGTTTTCAAGTACCGGCCCAAAAATGCCGACACTGAGGCTTTCGAGGGACGACGCATCGAATTGCAAGTTCGGACCAGACTTCAGCACACGTGGGCAACTGCAGTCGAGGCTGTCGGGCTATTCCGGGGTCAGGATTTGCAGCACGGAAAGGGCGAGCAGGACTGGCTACGTCTGTTCCAGCTTATGTCGGCGGAATTCGCGCTCGTTGAGCAGTGTCCCGTTTATATCGGTGTTCCGGATCACGATGACCGGGTGCGAGAATTGCGAGATATCAATAAGCGTATAGGTGCGACCAGCATACTAGAAGACATTAAGAATCTTATTCACTACTCAGAGAACTTCGTGCGGTCAACGGAAAAATCTCGATACTATTTGATCCAGTATGGCAGAGATCATAGCGTGACCCTCGAACCATTCCGAACGCTTATGTTAGGCGTGCGGACATTGGAAGAGATAGAGAAAAAAATAGAGCTAAGGGGCATTGACGTAACTGCTGTATTGGTCGAGGTAGATAAGGTCGAAAAGCTTTTTGAAACGTATCCGAATTACTTCGGAGACGTTTCGTTATTTGCTCGTAATCTGAAATCCATCTGCACGGAGAAGGCGGCTGTCGAATACGGTCTGGCGCCGTAACAAGTGGCAGTCCCGAAGTCCTGCAAAAAGGCCCGATTATGGTCGGCCCAAGCATCGCTTCCGTCTGAAGTAGCCGGAGCAGCTGCCTTCCTCAGCAAAATTTGCCCGATTGCCGTTCAAATCCTTGCCGCTTCCCTCTAGCCTCTGAGCGCCTTCCTCGAACCGCCCGGATTGCTCTTTCTGATTAAGCTTTCCAATCTTTCTTCCGGGTGGCCTTCGGGGGCTATTTGGACAGGTCGCCAGCCGCCGCCAAACTCCGACATTGACAGCATAGCTCGACTGGATTCTTCCTGTCCATTTTGCTAGCAAGGTTCAATGAACAACCGTCTGCCACCCGCCTGGGCAAAGCACCTCAAGTCTGGTCCTGCGCCGAAGCCGCGCTTCCCTCAAGCAAATCCGACAGTGGCAAAACCACTCGTGCGCGCTGCCAACGACGCGCGTGCGCGGGCTGATGACCAATTGCTGATGCAGGCGTATGAACATCAACAGGCCAAACGGCTGGCAGAAGCTCAGGACATATGCCTCAAGGTGCTATCGCGCACGCCGAACCATCCGCTGGCTCTCTACATCATGGGCACCGTTTACCTGGGTTATGACGACGAAGCGGCTTTGCGCTATTTCGGACGCGCGATCGCGGAGGAGCCTAGAAATCCCTACTACCATCTTAGCCTCGGCGAGGCCTATGGGAAGCTGAGTGAATTTTCAGCTGCGATAAAGCACATCAAGTATGCCCTGGAAGTGCAGCCTGATCTTGTGGAAGCCCTTTGTGCCTTGGGGCGCGTATACACCCAGTACGACAAACCCGACCTGGCCTTGCCGCTTTATGAGAAGGCGCTGAAGATTAACCGTGATCACCCCAAGGCGCGGATCGGTATGGCGGCTGCGCTCACTGGTCTTGGGCGCATGGAAGAGGCCGGTGTCTTTCTTAAGGAGACGATCGATCGCCGCGTCGACGTAGGGGCGGCGTACTACGATCTTGTGCAGACCCGAAAATTCACCGAGGAACCGGCCGAACTCCAGCCGATCCTGCGCGAGTTGGAGAGCCCGGGACTTAAGCCGGAGACGAAAGCGAGTCTCTACTACGCCGCCGGTAAGGTGGAAAACGACCTCAAGCACTATGCGGAAGCCTTCGACCATTTCAAAAAGGCGAAACAGGCCGAAGGCTATAGATTCGACATAGACCAGTACCGCCGCTTCATTGACGCGTCGATCGAGACCTTCACGGCGGACTTCTTTGCCGAACGGTCCGGCTACGGCAATCCTTCGGAAGCCCCTGTGTTCGTGGTCGGGATGCCGCGTTCCGGCACAACGCTTACCGAACAGATATGCGCCAGTCATCCGAAGGTCCATGGCGCCGGAGAGCTCAGCAAACTGAGTCGGGTAGCCAACGCGATGGGTCTGAAACCCACCGCTTCTAATCTCGACAAGCCGGTCATGACGGTCACTGAAAGCTTGTCCAGGACGTTGGCCGAAGAGCACCTATCTTATTTGAGGGAGCGCGCTCCAACCGCGCAGCGCATCGTTGACAAGATGCCGCACAATTTCGAATTGATCGGCCTCCTCACCCTGCTCTTTCCCAATGCCCGCATCATTCACTGCCGCCGCGATGCCATCGACAATTGCGTGTCGTGCTTTGCCCTGCCTTTCAGTTCGGCACACAGCTACAATACAGACCTGCGGACAGTCGGCCTCTACTATCGCGAATATGACCGCTTGATGCGGCACTGGAACGAGGTTTTACCGGGTCGTATCTTTGAAAATCGCTATGAGACGCTCGTAGAGGATCAAGAGGCACAATCGCGCCGGCTCATAGACTATCTGGGGCTGCCTTGGGATGACGCATGCCTCCGCTTTTTCGATAAGGATGGGGCGGTCACCACGCCCAGCCGCTGGCAGGTCCGTCAGCCGATCTACAAATCCTCCGTGAAGCGCTGGAAGAATTTCGAAGGTGAGATCGCTCCCCTGATCGAAGCCTTGGGTGACCTGGCCGACACCTGATCTTCGGTAAAGCCGCCGTGAGGGCGCAGCGGTGCGCCGGGAGGCGATGCGTTGAAAGCGCGTCGGTGGTTCTGTTCTTCGTGAACCGGTTGAATGTGGCCATCGTAGGAAGCCGGTTTCGGCGGCTATCAGCCGCGCCTGACCGAAACCACTACCCCATCTTCGAAAAAGATCGTGCTTAGGCCGACCGCGGCAGCGGGCTTGCGTCGGAATGTGCGCGGTGCTGTGCGGGCAAGTCCGCGATTCCCGGCGGTTTCGGCCGGAACTGCTTCAAGACACTCAGATAGGATCGCCATGCGGTTTGCGGAAAGGCGATAAGTCACAAAGGCGCGGCGGCGAACTCGCACAAAATTTGCGCGTACAAAATGAAAAACCCGGCGGTTGCCCGCCGGGTTTTCCTGTCCCGAAATATCAGGTCTTAGAAGGAGCGCTGGAAGCGGAGCACGCCGCCGACGCTGTTCTTCTTGGTGCCACCGGTCCAGTTGTAATTGTTTCCGGTCCCGTCAAAAGCGTCGTCAAACCTGCCTGCATGCACGTAGTCGACTTCGGCTGTGACAGTGAGGCCGGGAACGACGTCATAAGCGACATTCGCCGCAATGCCGAGGTTCTTCCAATCGTCATACGAGGCTTGCAGATTGAACGAGGTCTTCTCGTTGAACTTGTAGGTGCCACCACCCCACACCGCCCAGTTGCCGCCCCACGGCTTGTAGAAGCCGCGATCGCCAGCCGGATCATGAATGGTGTTATCATCGAGCTTGCCGTCGCTACCGTAGCCGCCCATGATGAACAGCGACAGTTCGTTGGAGACGTTCACGTCCAAGCGGACCTTGCCGGACACCGATTCATAGTTGCTGTCGTAAGCAACGACGCCCGTGATCGCACCCCAGCCCTGCGTCCACTTCACACCGCCGACGACGTGCGGAACATAGCTGTCGATCGTGCCGACGCCATAGAAGTGACCAAAAGCCTGGTTGCCGCCACCCGAACCTTCTTCGAGCGAGACTATGGCCGAGAAACCATTGCCGGCATCGAAGGTGTAGCTGATCAGGTTGGTGTCGAAGCCGCCGTAGGGGACAAGCGTATCCTGGATTACGTTGCCGGCGTAGCCGATGAACGTGTCGAAGGCCGATTCATCCTTACCGACGCGAAGACCACCGAGCTGGATCCAGGCGAAGTTCAGCGAAATCCCAGTGTTCTCAGCGGCGTTCGGATCGAGATCGGCATTGTGGTTTTGGAAGTTGATGCGGGTCTCGGTGTAGGTCTTCAAGGTGCCGAGCTCGGTTTCCTGGCCGGTCCAGGTCTTCAGCGAGAAGCGGGCATGCTTTTGGAAGGTACCCTGATCCTTGCCGTCGACGACGTCGTGGCTGCGAGCACCATCGAACGATCCGATGTCACCGACGCCGATGTCGTAACGGATGTAGCCGCCGATGCGCAGGCAGGTCTCGGTGCCGGGGATGTAGAAGTAGCCAGCGCCGTAGACGTCGCAAATCTTGACGTATTCAGCGGGTTCCGGCTCGGCGACGACGACGGCGTCGGCGGCGCGCGCACCGGAAACTGCGATCAGGGCCGCAGCGGAGCCGAGAAGAAGGCTCTTGATGTTCATTTTCTGACCTCCAGTCAAAAGTTAAAAAACGGGTCTGGGTATTCTTTGCTGAAGGACAGCGTTCCCTGCCCCATCCCCACTACCGAAAAAGATGCGCACCGCGCCGCTCCTTCGAATTCGACATTACCCATCGGAGCATTGTGATCAACCGAGATCGTTGAAGGAGTGTCCCTGACCGGCTGCTATCCGAACTGCCTGTTGCAGAAACGTCACGTTTTCGCCTCTTGATAAACAATTTGGTAACGAATTGGCCTTGCCTGGGCCCGGCACCATGTTCTTTGTATGGCGAGAATCGGGCCGCAGCCAAACTGGAATCGGAGAGAAAAATGGTTACGCGAAGGCGTCTGTCGAAAGAGCGTCACAGAGAGAAGCTAGCCACCCGAGAGGCTTTGCAGGAAACGCTCTTTCTAGCGATAGAGAGTGTCCTGCAAACAGATGGGCCGAAGATGCGCCTGCCTGCCATGAGGGTGGCATCCGAGTTAGCGGCGATTATTGTGTCTCAAATCGTCTGCCAGACAGACGCTGTGCAGCGGGCATTCAAGACGGTTGAGGACGACATCGCCAATTATGCCACCGAATTTGCGGCGGATCTGGTGCAAATCGCGACCGGGCAAGTTTCACAACGGCTGGTACGGTTCAGGGCAAGCCTCCCTGAGCCGGAAGCGACTCTACCGCTAGCCGATGATTGGGCAGGCCCCGTCGCAGGCCCTACTGAGATCGAGCGGTATTACGGAATCCCGCGGTCGACTTTATATAGGTGGCAGAAACACAACGAGGCGGTGGCTATCGATACCCGGACTAGCAGGAAGCCTGTATTTCCGTTGAGGCAATTTGTAGATGGCCGGCCGCTGCCTGGCATTGCCTCGACAATCTCAATCGTGGGTAGCCATCGTGAGGCGTGGAGATGGTTGATTTCGCCAAATCCAGACATTGCTGGCGACGCACCGATCGACTTGCTGGCATCGGGTAAGGTCGATTTGGTGGTGGAGGCGGCGGGACTTTGGGCTCGTAGTCGAAAATCGCATGGCCTCGTTCTGGTTAAAACTTGATCACCTCAGCATCGGCGGTGCGCAGCGCCGTGAGAATGGTCATCTCGGTGAGCAGCATCGGGTAGCCGCTGCCGACATCGGCAAGCACGCCGAAAGCGGTGACCGTCGGCAAGCCCAGGCGCATGTTCTTGGGATGGCCGTTGACATATTTGAAGCCATAGAGCCGCCCGTCGCTTGTCGGCAGCAGCTCGATGACGCCGTCATGGCTGTGCGAGGCTATGCGAGGCGTCTTGTCGAAAAGCTCCCAGCGCCGAAAATCCTCCTCGATGTAGCTGGCGAGCTCGGTCAGGGAGCGCTCGACGCCGATGGCAAGCACCAGCTTCATCATACGGTCGACGCTGACGAAGGGGACGATGTTCAGCTTTGCCGTGGTCATGATCAAAAGCTCCCGGAATGGCTGCGGGTCGGGCGATCCATGATGCGGCGGCCCATCAGGCTCGCCGTCAGGTCGACCATAGGCGTCGCGGTTCGGCCACGCTCGTCCAGAAAAGGATTCAGCTCGACCAGGTCGAGGCTGGAGACGAGGCCGCTGTCGGACAGCATCTCCATCACCAGATGCGCTTCGCGGAACGTCGCGCCGCCAGGAACCGTGGTGCCGACAGCCGGCGCAATCGACGGGTCGAGAAAGTCAACGTCGAGACTGTGCAGCAGGCCGTCTTCATCAGACACGCGCGCCAGGAAAGCGCGCAGCAGCGGCGCGATGCCATGCTCATCGACGGCGCGCATGTCGTGCACGCTGACGCCCGCTTGGTTGAGCGCGCTGCGCTCGGCCGGTGGCGTAGGCAAGCGGAACACCGTGCAGGTTGCCGCTGGCGGTGGTGTCGAGCGTGTGGAAGTCCGGATGTGCGTCGAGCCACAACACGAACAGCGGGCGCCCGGCCTCGGTGGCGCGGCGGGCCAGGCCTGACACAATGCCAAGAGAGGGTTGGCAGCTTCATTGTGCGGACCGCCAAGCCGGACAGTCAGGTGGATGTGGGCATCGTCGCTATGATCCCGTTGAAGACATTCGGCTTGGCCATGCAAAACTTAGACAAGCAACAGAGCCTCGAACGATTCCGGCTCGGACTCCCCACAAAGGGGCTCGACATATAGCCGATCACGTTTGCCGTAGTCCGGGCTACGAATGAAAACGGCCGAGGGCGACCCAGTGCTGGCACTCGGCATTGTGCCGGCGACGGACGCGACTCCGAACGCCCAATATTTTTTTGAAGCTCGGTAAGGAGACCCGAGACAATGTCTTTCAGGCAGACAGATCGATGCAGATTTGCATTTAAACCGGGAGGCCAACCTTGCTGAGGCCCTCGGACAGATGGTCAATGTCGGCCTGATCGCGGAAGGGGAGACGTCCAACATGCTCGGCAAAGGAGTATTTCGGATTGATCTCCATCAGTTCGCGCCAGACCCGGCCGGCTTCCTCGGCCTCGTCCAAATGGCCGAGCGCGACAGCAAGAAAGGCGCGAGAGAGGTCGGTCTTCGGCGCGAGCTGTATACGCTCCCTGAACAGCGCCGAGGCAGCTTCGAATTTGCCGGCGACAAGATAGGCGGAGCCGAGAAAGTGGATGTATAGCTGCTTTAGCGCGGGATCGAGCCGGATGGCTTGCTCGATATGGGGAATAGCCGCGAGGGGCTGGCCGCCATAGATGTTGACTATGCCGCGCGAGTTGTGCGCCTGAGCGTAGTTCGGATTGAGATTCAGCGCCGCGTCCGCTTCAGCAGCGGATCGGTCGAGATCCTTTTTCCACAAGTAGAAGACCGAGGCAACGTAGTGCACGAAGGCAACCTGCGGTCTCTTCTGCAAGGCCAGGTCGACATGCCGCTCGGCTTTTTCAAGCGACTCGCTCCAGCCTTCCGTCCAACGGAACTGCCAGTTGAGCACCTCGGCCATTGCGAGGCCGGCATAGGGTTCGCCATAGCTCGAATCGTGGGCGATCGCTTGCGCGAAGAGAGAGGTCGAGCGATCGAACACTTCACGATTCCTGATGGTCCCCCACAGCGCCTCGCGCCCCAGCAGGAAAAAGTCGTGTGCCTTGCTGCTGGTCGTCTTGACAGCACCAAGCATCGCGGCTTCGCTCGGGCTCAGTTTGATCATCAGCGCGTCGACGATCCGCCGGGTGACCTCGTCCTGGACCGCAAAGACGTCGCTGAGTTCGCGATCGAAGCGCTCGGCCCAAAGGTGTCCGCCGGTCTCCGCATCGATCAGCTGTGCGGTAATCCTTACACGATTGCCGGCGCGGCGGATGCTCCCTTCGAGCACCGAGCGGACACCGAGCTCACTGGCCACCCGCCGGACGTCGACAGCCTTGCCCTTATAAGCGAAGCTCGAATTGCGCGCGATCACCAGCAATCCCCCGACCTTAGAGAGGTCGGTGATCACATCCTCGGTTATACCGTCGGCGAAATATTCCTGCTCAGGATCGCCACTCATGTTCTGGAACGCCAACACGGCGATCGAAGGCTTGTCGGGCAGCGCGAGCTGTGGCGAAGGCTTGTCCCGCCGAGCGGGCTCCACGGGTGCCGCGGGCTTCGCCTGAGCAGGGACTCCGACCTGCAGGGAAAAGACTCGGACCGGATCAGCGATGTTCTTGAGTTGCACCGCGCCGCGATCGTTGATTGCGAGATCGAGCCTTGCCTTGACCTGCCAGTACGCTTGCTCGGAGAGACAGATGCTGCCAGGCTCGCAAATGCCTTCGAGCCGCGCGGCGATATTGACGCCGTAGCCCATCAGATCACCGTCGCCCTCCTCCACGACATCGCCCAGATGGATGCCGATGCGAAAGTCGATGCGGCGGTCGGGCGGCAGCCCGGCATTGCGCTCAACCATGCCATTCTGCACCTCGATGGCGCAGCGCACGGCGTCCACGACGCTGCGAAACTCGACTAGGGCTCCGTCCCCTGTGCGCTTGACCACGCGACCGTGATGCACGGCGATCGTCGGATCGATTAGATCGCTGCGCAGCGCCCGCAGCCGAGCCAGGATACGATCCTCGTCCGCGCCGGCGAGCCGGCTGTAGCCGACCACATCCGAGACCAGAATCGCTGCTATTTTCCGGGTCTCACTCACGTCGCGCTCCTCTATCCAGCCGAACGCAGCCAGATCAGTTCCGTCCTCCTCAACATAGAGCCGTTGAGCACAGGGAAGATAGCCCCGAGCCGATGGGCGGATGTCCGCATTCGGATCGACCCGGAGTCGTTCGAGACAGGTCGGCAAAGCGCCAGACCTGGTGCAATCAAGACGTCTAGCCTTGTCGCTAGTCGGTCTGGTTTCAGGCAGCGGCCAAGCAAATCTCTATGGCAACAAGCTGGCGGGCAAGACATCGATCAATTCTGGCTGTGCGCGGAATGTCCGGTTTGCGCGGGATGATCGCCGTCAACCCACTGGACGATCATCCGGAATTGCACTTTCGCTTCCGAATACGTGCGATAGAAGTCGAGAAGTTCTCCCGTGGGTTCCGATAGGCGTTGGAAGCCCGAAATGAAGGCGACGACCGTGCCGATCGTCGTCTGCCCGCGGATCACAAGATAGCCGCCAACGATCAGGACCATCAGCGACCCAAGCGCGTTGGCTATATTCAGCAACGTCTTCAGCCCGAATTTCAAGAAATAGAATTCGATGCGATTGCTGAAGATGCTGCGTATCGTGCGAAAGGCCGCTCGGCGCTTCGGCGAGTGGCTGGCGAAGGAATTGACTGCTTGGTTGCCAAGCTTTCGAACGAGCGCGACCTGCCGTTCAACGAGTGTGTTCAGGTCATTCTGCATGTAAAGCGCAAGCAGTATCTGCGGCAGGAGTGAAACGCCGCTGACCAGAGCAATCACCGGCTGCATGTAGATCATGTAAGATACGACGGAGATCATAATCGTGACGTTGACTACGCATTCCGAGATGCTGGTGCCGACAAATCCGCCAACATAGTCGATCTCGTTACCGATGATGCTGGCGGTCTGACCACTCCTTGCGTGGTCGCGCGCGGACCTTTGCGTTGCGACGAGAGCGAGTTGGTCGCGGGCCGTCTTCACCACGCTCTCTCCGACCCAGCCCTGATAGACGATCATTGCGTATTTCAGCCCCGCATGCAGCAGTATAGCCGCAAGATACAGGCCGGCGAGTGTCAGTAGCGCTCGTACGTCCTTGTCGGCAATCGCAACATCGACGACCCGTCTCTGCAGGTCGATGGGGATGAAGTTGGCCAAGGCAACCGAAATTGCGATCACGCTGACATAGACCTGATGCGTGCCGCTGGCGCGTCGGACAAAACTAGGAAACTTCTCGCCCGGAAGGATCGCGTCGGCAATCGGCTTAAACGGGGTGAAGTGCCCTGCAACTGTCGTGAAAATTCTGCTCACCTTCGGTGCGCTCCAGTCGCCTCCAAGTCCGGTCCAGCCGATAAGACCAACGCACCCTGTCGGTGACCATCTGAACGGTCATCCTCAATCCTGCCCGGTACCGTCGCTCGGCCATGCCTTGCGCGCTGGCGTGGTCCCGAGTGGTGCCGGTCGTGCTCAAAGAAGAGCCTCTTCGACCATTTCGAGACAAGGGCATAGGCGATCGTGATGCGCTGCTTCAAAGCGTCGACCGCGTGAGACGCGCTGTATTCCTGACCGAAGCCGAGACCACAACTCGCTGGGATGATTGCTGCGATGACGGCCTCGCGGCCTTCACGGACGACACAGGAAACGATCGCCGCGACGATCCCGATCAGAACAAGCGGATTGCAAAACCGCCGCAACAGGACCGCCAGCGCTTGTTCTCGCCGATGATCAGCGAACGTGTCTGGCCAGTGGTGCGAAAGCCCGTCGCGTGCCTCGGTGGAAGTCGGTCCGGTGGGCATAGAGCGGTATTCCTGCGGCACCTCGATAGCCGGTCGCGACCAGTAGGGCTTGCCATCGCGCCACGTTGGGCAGGCTGAGTTATCGATCATCGCGGTTTGATAGCGAAGAAGGCCGCGAGCCTCCTTGATCGACATCAAGGCCGGAGAATCTACGATCCGGGCTGAAGCAGGCAGGCTGCGCGATAGTTGCGCTGGAGAGCTCAGAGCGTTGCGTGAACCGCGACCATCGTCCTGCCGGAGCCGCTCTAGGTGCTGGAATTTGATGTGAAACTTACGGGGCGCGGGCGCTGCTTCTCCGCCTTCGAGGATCTCACAGACGCTCTGGCGAATAACGGCCTTACCCAGAATGCCAGATCGATAGGTGCTCCCTGACGGGCCCCTGCCCGTGATTTCGGACACGTTGGCAATAATGATGTGGTCGGCATTAGTGTTGATGACCATATTCGCGTTATGAGTCACCGTGCTTAGCTATCGCTTCCATAGCTCTATCCGGATGTGGTCAGAGCTCTAAAGCCATTGAGCAAACCGCTTTAGCCACTATCGAACGCCATCTGCAGTCTGCTGCGAAAAGGAGCAGGTTCGAGCAACTGTTCTTGATGTTTTATGAGGAAGGCATCCATCGCCTCGACGTCGCCGGTCTCGCACGCTTGTTTGAGTTCCGCGTTGGCAAATTCCAAGAGTTTTCCGGTTCCGCAGGATGGGCCGCTAGAGGTCAAAAAAGCTCTTTCTCGGCCTTTCAGCCCATACCTTGAAGTCGGCGACGCGCGAGCCGGTCAAAGACAATTTGGCCAAAATGCCACCCTGATCGGCTAGCCTGACCATCAGCGGTCCATCCAACTCCTTCAGACGGTATCCGCGATGATGGCTTGGAATAAGTGCCGTAATCCTTCCGCTCCGTCAGAAATCGACCACCCTCGACTTCGAAAGACCGATGTTGGCGAGCGCTGAGCGGAGCCGCGACAGACGATCGGCTCGACTTTGAGCGCGGCCCCAAGGCTGTCGGCAGTCGCAGCATCGCCACCGAGCCGTGTGAATATGCCAAGGTACAGCCCGGCTCGAGCGCCAAGGACCAAGGCGGAGCCGCTGCGATCAGTCTTTCGATCCAATCAGAATCCATGTCACGCTCCCTCCGCGATCCAAGACCGACTTCCAAGCAGCTCCCATAAGATTAGAGCGGCGGTGCTCCGGAAAGTGAAGATATGGTCATTCCTTCGAGCGACCGACACGATGACGTGACAAGACGGCCTTGGTCGGCCTACCCGACCCACAGCGCACTGAGATCGTCAAAGGTTTTTTGTCATCCCAGCCCGGCCTGCCAGGGCTACCCGGATATCGCTGAGAAAACCGTCAAGCACTCGCCGCCGCGCCGCGCCGCTCGAGCGCGGTCGTGCGGATGATTTCCGCGATCTCCGGGCTGCTGCTGCATAGCATCTGGAAATCAGCCGAGTGCAGCGACAGGAGTGAGACCTCCGTTGCGGCGCTGACGGTCGCCGAACGCGGTTCGCCGCTGATCAGCGCCATCTCGCCGAAGAAGGCGCCAGGGCCAAGCTCCACCGGGTTCGGCGTCGCGACGCTGACGCGCCCCTCCACGACGAAGAACATCCGATCACCGGGCTCGCCAATGCGGCAGATCACTGCGCCCGCCGGCACCGTGCGAGCTCTTAACGCGCGCACGATCTCGACCAGCACGGCCGGGCCGAGCTTCTGAAACAACGGCACGGCGGCGACCAATTGCCAATTGCGGACGAAATCCCCGCGACGGACTTCCTGATAGAAGCCGGTGGCAAGAATGCCGGCCCAGAGTCCGAAGATGCCGATGCCACTCATCATGACCGCCCCGGCAAGGACGCGGCCGGCGAAGCTTTGTGGGATGGTGTCCCCATAGCCGGTGGTGGACAGCGTGACAACCGCCCACCACATTGCCAGGGGGATGCTGCCGAACTTTTCCGGTTGGATGTCGCGCTCGATGACATAGGCCGCGAGCGCGACAACGAACAGTACGACGCCGAAGAGCGTTGTGACGCCGATCAGATTGCGTGCTTCGTTGGCCAGGACCCTGCCCAGCACCGGGAAGAAAGTCGAGTCGCGCAGCGGTTTCAGCAGCCAGACAGCACAGTAGAGGCTCCGGTCGGGCGTGCCGACGAGCAGAAAAGCGGCGAGTGGAACCAAAACCGCGAGCACATCGATGGCGATTTTGGGCGTCCTGTCCCGTACGTCTCCCGCCAGGCGCTTGAGGAGCGTCGCGGCCAGTTGCAGGACATAGGCGGCCCAGATGACGGCGAGCAGGGCAGCCAGAGCCAGTCTGCTTCGTCCGGACATGCCCGGTATCGTGAGCGCAGCCACCGCCAACAACCCAGGCGCAGCCAGCACCGCGTTGAGCGGGGCGTAAATTCTTAAGAAAGGCAGTACCGACATTCTATGCCCACGAGCGCCTACTATCCTCAAGAATAGGATGCTTCAAGGCAAGCGCAAAGGTGCTTGCTCTCGCTGCGATGTGCTTCACCCGGGATCGTTTCGTGACCGGACGTCAACGGACAGGCGACAAGATGCAATGCGGGTCGGCACTGCAAAGCGGCAATCAAGCCGAGAGGCGCCACATTCGCACACGACCTGCACCACGCAATTCCGTTTCCCCGAGTGGGTCGCAAGCGAACTTTGGTCCGAGCAGTTGGTGAGTTGCATCAGAAATACGGATCTCATCGGGCTCCGCGGACGTTTGAATGCGTGAGGCGAGATTGACGGTCTCACCCCACAGGTCATAAGCGAACCGCCTCTTGCCTATGACGCCGGCGACGATCGGGCCGGAGTGAATTCCAATTCTGAGCCTTATCGGTTCTCCTGCGAAGCGTTCGCGCTTAACCGCCTTGCGCAGCTCAATGGCATACTGCGCGAGGGCTTTTGCATGATCGGATCGCGCGGTGGGCAGGCCAGCGACTACCATCACACAATCGCCGATTGTCTTGATCTTTTCGCAGCCGTGTCGTTCCGAGAGCCGATCCGCCGCCTTGAAGAAGTAATTCAAAATAGCGAGCGTCGTCACGGCACCGACGGTCCGCGCCCGTTCCGTAAAACCGACGATGTCGGCAAAAAGCACACTTACCTCTGCGTGATTGTCAGCAATTTTCTTGTGCGCTTTCAACCGCTCCGCGATCGACGCCGGAAGAATGTTGAGGAGAAGGGCTTCGGCGCGCTGGTATTCACGTGCCAATCCCTCCTGGCTCTTCCTCAACGCCTCGTTCGCCGCTTGTAATTTCTCGTTGAGTTGACGCTCCCTCTCTTGCAGGAGCGTCATTTCATAAGCCTTCTGCTGAAGCCGCTGTCTGTTGGCGCGCTCGGCGGAGGCGTCAAGAAAGAGCAGCCACACGCAGGCATCGTCAGCAAAAAAATGAAAGTCCGCGACACGCCCGCTGGGCAGTTCGACCATGGGGATATGAAACGGAAGCCCCGGGCAAGGCAGCAAACCTTCCATGAACTCAAGCTGCCCGGCAACAGGCTCGCCGATGCGAAGTGACGAGAGTCCGTAATGTTCGACATTACCTCCCTTCGCAGCTACGCAAAGCTGGGCGTCGATTTTCACATATGCGACAGAGTGCCCATCGTAGAAGAAGTTGAGAATCCAACTTCCGACCTCTTTTGGCAATCCATGCATGGTCTATTTTGTGACCATCGAAGCAAGTTGATGAAATGCATCATCAACATGCTCACCCGTGAGCGCACTTGTCAGATAGATCTGCCATCCACGTTGCCTCAGTTCTTCAATCTCACTATCCGATATTGCCCATCGGTCGGCCAGATCGGACTTGTTGATCAGCAATACAAACGGCATAGCGCCGAATTCGGCCTCCACCCGTTCGCGCAGCGTGAGTGCCACGGCAAGGGTTGGGGCGCGGGTTCCATCGACGACGAGCACGAGCCCGGTTGCACCTCGAACATAGCTGACGCGGAATGAGCCAATATCGTCTTCGCCGGCCAAATCCCACAAGATCAGATCCACGGTTTTGCCGGGGAGTTCGACACTTTTCTTGTCGATTTTCACGCCCACCGTGGTCAGGTAGGTTTCTGAAAAGATGCTTTGCACGAACCTGCGAACCAGGCTCGTCTTCCCGACAGCGAAGCCGCCCAGCATGCAGATCTTTTTTTGCAACATTTTGGGCCCCGCTAGTCCAAGTTTACAGTAATCGAAACCCGGCGATTGGTGGAGCTCCCAGCTTGATTATTTTCAGGTACCAGCGGCTCAAAAGTGCCCGCGCCCCGAACCAGCAGCAGTTCGGGAGCGACGCCGCGCTTGTTGAGAAGCGCACGAACTGCCTCGGCGCGTGCGGTGCTGATCGACGCGTTGGCCGTCTCACGACCAGTGGCGTCCGAATGGCCGGTCAACATGAACCGCGCTGTTACGCCTGACTTGCGGGCATTTTCGGCGAATTCCTTGATTTGACCCGCCAGTCTGTCGAGAACCGGCGCCTGCTCTGGTCCCGGCACAACTTTGCCGGAAGGGAAGAAAATATTGGTCGCCTGGATGGCCTCTCGCAAATAGTTAAGTTCTGCAAGGTTCAGCTCACCCAGCTGCGAGACATCCAGAACCACTCCATCCGCCGAAAGCTGTTCGGCGGCGGCCTGCGCCCGGCTGATCCAGCCGGCAGGAGCCTCACCCACGGCAACGATGCGACCCTGGACGATCGAAAGCTGAACCGATTTCGGCGGGTTCAGCGACGCCGTCAGCCGCTTGACCACGAACTTCGGATCAAGGCTCTGATAGAATTGCCACTGCGAATGAACGCGGGCGGGATCGACCTGCGTTCCGGACAACAGCGACCGCGGGTCGGCGGCAAGCGGATCTCTCAGGCCGGAAATGTAGAAATGTCCGCCCCTCGCCGTTTGCTGGGCGACGATGATTCCCGGTTGGGCCTCAAGTCGCGACACATAATATTGCCAGTGCTCTGCCGCGCGTGTATCGGGGCTCACATCACGAACCTTGGAGATGTCGAATTCCGGTCCGCCGGCCGAAAGCTGTCGGGCCGCTGCGCGCGCCCGATCTATCCAGGTGTCGGGAGCCTCACCCTCGGCAACGATGCGGTCGTTGACGATCGAAAGTCGCACTGTATCCGGCGGATACAGCGATGCCGTCAGCCGCTTCAACACGAACTCCGGCTCAAGGCTCTGATAGAATTTCCACTGCGAATGAACGCGGGCAGGATCGACCTGCGTTCCCGACAGCAGCGACTGCGGGTCGGCGCCTAGCGGGTCTCTCAGGCCGGCAACATAGAATTGGCCGTCGCGTATCTTTTGCTCCGCAACGATGATGCCCGGCTGGGTCTCCAGTCGCGACACATAGGCCTGCCAGTGCTCCGCCTCTTCGGAGCTTACATCACGGACCCCAGAGATATCGAACACCGGCCCGCCTGCCGAAAGCTGCCGGGCGGCGGCCTGCGCCCGGTCGATCCAGTTGGCAGGAGCCTGCCCCTCGGCGACGATGCGATCCTTGACGATCGAAAGTCGCACTGTATCCGGCGGAGCCAGCGATGCCGTCAGCCGCTTCAACACGAACTCCGGCTCAAGGCTCTGATAGGATTTCCACTGCGAATGGACGCGGGCCGGATCGACCTGCGTTCCCGATAGCAGCGACTGAGGGTCGGCGCCAAGCGGGTCTCTCAGGCCGGCAACATAGAGTTGGCCGTTGCGTATCTTTTGCTCCGCAACGATGATGCCCGGCTGGGTCTCCAGTCGCGATACATAGGCCTGCCAGCGCTCCGCCTCGCGTTCTTCGAGGCTTACGTCACGGACCCTGGAGATATCGAACACCGGCCCGCCTGCCGAAAGCTGCTGGGCGGCTGCCTGGGCCCGGCCGATCCAAGCGGCACTCGCCTCACCTTCGGCGACGATGCGCTCCTTGACGATCGAAAGTCGTACTGTATCCGGCGGAGCCAGCGACGCCGTCAGCCGCTTCAACACGAACTCCGGCTCAAGGCTCTGATAGAATTTCCACTGCGAATGGACGCGGGCGGGATCGACCTGCGTTCCCGACAGCAGCGACTGTGGGTCGGCGCCAAGCGGGTCTCTCAGGCCGGCAATGTAGAATTGGCCGTCGCGTACCTTTTGTTCGGCAACGATAATGCCCGGCTGGATCTCCAGTCGAGAAACATAGGCCTGCCAGCGCTGCCCGGATTGCCAGGAAAGAAAAAACCAAGCGCCTGCCGAAAGCAAAAGCACCAAGACTGCCACCACCACCAGCCACGGAAACCCCTGGTTTGATTCCTCCTGCTTCAGCTCAACGCAATTCTGCAATTGCGCCTCTACCCCGGCCAACAGGGAACTGTCGCCGTCAAAGTCCTCTAGAGCCTGTGAGCATTCCTGATGGATGCGGACCAATACGTCGCGAATTATTTCATGTAATTCCTCGGGCGGATTTCCTCGGATCACGGCAACCAAGGTCGCGAATTGTCCAACTTCTGACCAGAGGCGAAGGTCACCAAAACGAATCGTGTCCAGACTGCTCTGTTCTTTTTCGTTAAATGAGTCCTTCACAAAATCTTGAATCGCACTAAGCATCGAAGAAATGAGTTGGGGATCCTCGCTTGTTGCGTTATCGGCAGCTACATGCGCTATCAAAATTCCGGAATTTCGGCTAATTAGAAAAACATGTTCTACGCGATAGACAAGAGAATGCTTCAGAACAACTTCTGAAAAGCTAGCACCTGTTCTCCAAGATTCAAATCTCCACTTCAGTCCATGCCAAGTGAATATGTGTCTCAAAGTTTCATTCAGCGACTGAAAGGTCTGGTCGATCTTTTCCCCGATCGACTTGCGAATTGCGGGCAGAAACACCGGGTATAAAATATCCGTCAGCGTGCGCGGACTCTTCTGGATCGACCGTTGCACAGCCCTTTCGACAGCTGGCGCAAGGGCCTCGCCGAGTTGCGCATGGGGCGCTCGTGCGGCCGCACTTGGAAGAACGTCGCCCACGGCCGCCGCGAGCTGCGCCGGCTCGTCCAGCAGATGCGTAACCCGTGAAAGCTCTGAAATTTCGCGGCTGACCAGCAACTGGCGCAGCGTTTCCATGCGAGGATCGACGGTTGGAACTCCGTCGAAACGCGCACGATAGGCCGGATCAACGTTCCGGGCAATTTCGATCAAAAGACGAGCCAGAGCCTCGCGATCTATCTCTGTATCGTTCGAGGCTGTTCTTTGCGGAAGGCTGATCGGGTCGACGGTCGACGTCAAGGTCCCATCAACTCGCTTTCCAACTACGGTCCGAGTTGCTCTTGCTGCCAACGGGATCCTGATTTAGACATTTTGCAACCTCGACAAACAGGCCGGCCAAAAGATTTCGGTCGGTCTTGACGTTGCTGAGATCAGCAAACATTTTCTCTATCAGCATCTGCACGCCTTCATTCTTCTGCTTGATCTCCTCACGCAGTAAATGATCGTTCCGATTTATCCGGTCTGCAACGTCGCGCTCAAGCGCGCTCAATTGATCTGACAACGCGCGCACCTGCTTTTCAAGTGCCTGGTTTTGCTCGCGAAGATTCCGATCTATCTCCTTGTCGGCATCGGCTCGCGCATCTTTTTCGCTCCGCAATTGCCCCGCAAGCGAATCGACCTGTTTTTTTGCATTTGACTCGTACATGTCGAGATTGCGCTTGGCCTCGGATTCGACATCCTTGAAGCGCTGCAAGACCCGTTCTTCAAGCTTGGAGAAGCGGCGGTCATAGTCCTGCATCTGGTTGCCGAATAGCAGATCACGTATCTTGTCGACACCTACAGCGTCGCCGGAGCCGCCGTTTTCGCGAGCCTGGACTCCCATGAAGTTCAGCCCGTTTCCTTCTGCGTTACCTATCAGGTTTCCGTCCGCCTTCTTTTCTGAAGAAACGGAATTCGAAGATTCCTTTGCCATGCTTTTGCCCTTCCATTTGAACACCTGCCACAGTGCAAAACCCCATATATAAGAAACTGAGCATGTCAGCAAAATACCCGGCTCGCAAGCCGGTATCGTCTTGACTTGAGCCGATTCCTGAGGCAGCCGAACGCTGCGTCGCAGACGAAGCAAGGGAGGTTTGGGGGCGAAGCTGTTTGAAAGGTGGTAGCCGCCGCTGGTCGGTGATCTAAGGCGGTAAACCCGGCCGTCGAAGCAGTGTCGCCCCGCAATCTCTGCGCTCACGGCCTCCCGACGTTCAACCGAAAGGCGATCAACCGAATTACACCGGCGTCAGGGCGCAGTTTCGTGCTCAAAGCAAGCGCCCGGATCAAGCTCGATAGAACCGCTTCACCAAACAACGGCAACGCTGCCGGTGTTTTGCGCACGCACTCGCGGATGGCGATGGTCGTCATGGTGGTTCTGTTCTCCTTGAACCTGGGTGTTTTCGGACCTCACCATTGCGGTCTCGATGGTGATCGACAAGCCGAAGGCGAACGCCTCGCCGATGTCATCATCGGCGGCTACGCCGACGCGTCCCGCAGCGTGCTGGATCAGGCACACGATAGGGCGCTGCAGGTCATTGCACTCAGCCCCGACGAGGCGCGGCGGCATCGCATTCTGGCCCCGGCCAAGCCGTATCGGATGCGGCACTCAACAGCCGTATCAACGCCGCTCGCCGCCTCCTCCTTGGCCTTCGGAACGGTGAGCGTACGGTCTTCGGGCCATGGTCGCATCATGGACGAATGGGTCTACCGATCCCTCCAATGAATTATGGCCCTCCACTCTTCGTCAAATTCATGACATACGGGACGATGGCGATCACTGGAATTGGTCGGGTTATCTTTTGGACGGGAGGCAGCCTGTGGATGGGGCAAGCCATCGCGCCAATCGAACTGCATTCCCACCATGCCATCCAAGCGTGCATCGGCTTACCAGATCAAATCCAGTTGCGCACCGGCGATACGATCCCTTGGGCAAGCTATAGCTGTGCGGTGGTCCCGCCAAACCTGCCACACGCGTTCCAGGCACCCGGAAAGATGGTAGCCAACATCTTCTGCGAACCCGAGTCATCCTTAGGTCGAGGGCTTTTGAGGCGCTTCGGTCGTGAGCGCATTATGGGCGTCTCTGCATTGGAAATTGCTCGACCTGCCCGGACTTTGCGGCTCGCATTCGACGACGGGCACTCCGACGATGACCTTGAGGACGCGGCACTCGATATTCTTTACTCCCTTTCGGGATCGGTCCCGGCGCGCCCGGTCGACCGGCGCATCAATCTTACCATCGCTTTCATTTCGGCAAACCTGACTGAATCCCTAAGCCTGCTAACCGTGGCCAGCCACGTTGAACTCTCATCAGGTCGGTTCAGGCACCTCTTCGTCGAGGAAACCGGTATTTCATTTCGAAGCTATCTTCTTTGGACAAGGCTCAATCGAGCGCTTGAACTCGGCTTCGGCGGAGCATCGTGGACCGATGCTGCCCACGCGGCCAACTTCGCCGATTCCGCGCATCTCAGTCGCTCGGCGCGGCGCATGTACGGGATCGCTCCAAGTTCCATCCGCCAGACCATCTCGTTGGCCGTCCGCCCGATGATTGCTTAGCCCCTTCGTTCAAGTTCTTGCTGAGGAAGGGGCCTATCGAGTTGTGCATCACGAACTCGACGCATTCCTCGAACCCAAGGAAGCAATAATGATCCAGATTGCGGTCCTGCGCGACCAGCTCTCACTCGACAGACGGAGCCTCACCGAGATTGCGACGGCGCTCTCGGTCGCCGCAATGCTCGGGGCGACGCTCTATAATCTCGGCTTCTTCGCGCCGGTCGAGTGGAGTCTTATCTCCGTACTCACCGTGCAAGACCTGTTGATCGGAGCGTCGATTGCACTTCTCCCGATGTCGGTTGGGGCGTGGCTCGCCCTACTCATCGCACGCTTCATCGCCAATGCGCCGCAGCGCCAAATGCGTACCTTAGGAATCTCAATTGTGATGGTCGCTTTCGGCCTCACGGGATCCTTCTATTTTTATCAGGGTCCTCATCAATCGACCGGTGGGCATCTTGCCTTCGCTTATCTCGCGCTTGCAGGTCTCGCGGCAATTGCAAATCTGATACTTACATCGAGAACGGCGGGTCGCGTGTGGCTCGCCTTCTCTTTGATTTATGTTCCCTTCTGTTTCGGCGCCGCTGATAGTTTACGAAAGATCTCAAATGGTTCGCTTGCAACGACAGAGATCGAGACTGATAGGGGCCTGGTCAGAGGTCGAATCCTGAGAATGACTTCAGGGTTTGCCATTCTCTTTGACGGCAAAGCCATAGAGGTGTTGCCGCTCAACAAGGTCCGCAGCATGCGGCGACTTTACTCGGCGTCACCTGAGATAGACTACCTTAAAGACGGCTTATCTGATCTCGCACCGTTGACTGCCCAAATCGACGGGGAACCCACGCACTAGCGGCTGCAATTGCATCATCGGCGAATGGCGGCCATCTAGGACGGCCTCGATCAGATCCGGCGCTAGCAGCGCTAGTCGTAGATTTTGGGAGCGGCCTATCCAGCTTCCTGGCCTCGGCCAGTTCGGAGAATGTAGGGAACTGCCCGCTTTCCAGTTGGTATAAGCTCCAGAGCGATTCGCGCGGCGCACCGGATAGCACCGTCAGGGGGTCATCGATGATGGGTGCCCAGTTCATGAGCAGGCTTGATCTTCCATAGCGATGGTAGCGCGTCGCGGCGCGTCGAGCAGGGCGGAACTCGCCGGAAACCCATTTGCAATCACCGAACCGATTGATGCCACGACCGAGCAGCCTGTTGACGATCGAGCCCAGCACTTTGCCGATCGTCGCGATCAGCCTGAGCGCTGTCGGTGAATGTTGCCCAGCGAGCAGGGCCTCCGACTGCAGCGGCAGGAATGGTCGCGGCGGCGAACGCGGTCAGGAACATTCCGCCGAAGGCGGCACCGTCACCAAGCATTGCGACCGTCAACTCGCCCTTGGCCATTTCGGATGCCGATCGTCAACGACAAAGCCTTGCGAACGCTCGTAACCGGCGAGACGTCGACATCAGCAATCATCTCCGTGGCGAGCGCCGAGTTAAGCCCCGGACCCGCGCCAGCGATGTCGAATGCCAGCAGGCCAAGCGCGACCGTCGCCAGTCCGGTCCTTACCATGCGAAGACCCATACCATGAAGAGAAACCGATAGGTTCTGTAGGCAAGCACCTCACGAATGATGTCACCTCCGAGTAGCCAGCAATACCAGCTCGGCGGGCGCGGATTCAGGCGCAATGCCTTCTCTCCGCAGACACGCTCAGCCATCGCGAGTGACAGGCTGTAGCCAAGAGTGACGGAACTTACTCAGCCGGGAAATGTTGATGTTCGACTTGCCTGTAGCTCAAACCAGCTCAACGAGGTTTCTTGGTGATCCTGACCCCAAACTTCGACCCGATTGCAGATGCGGAGGAACGCATTCGTGTCACCGAACTAGCACTTCAGCGCACAGAGGAGATGCTGGCCGAAAATATCGCGCTCAGCCGCAAGATGCGATGTCTGGTCGATGCAGCCGATCAGGAGATCAATACCAGACCACAATACTCGCCGGCTTGGGCTGATCACGCGATGCGCAACAGCTCGCGCAGGCGGACCGGCAATCGCGGCAAGGCTTGAAGTCGGCACAACTCCCCTCCCATAGCTTCAGATACTCGGCGATCGGGATACCGGTGCGGCCGGACCAGCGGTTGAGTGCGCCCAGTGCCTCGACACAGTCCGGCGTGCTGTCGTATTCGGCGAGGATAGTCACTGACATCGCCTGGGCGAAAGGATTGAGGCCGGGTATTTCGATTTCGCTGCGATGATCAATGAACCACGCCGCGGCGTCGCGGGTGAACCCCTGGCTGTCGGCGAGCGCGGTATAGCCTCGATAATGTTCTGGCGGTACTCGGCAATGGCATCGCCGAAAACGTTGTCGCCGGCGAAGGGCGGATTCTGCTTCCAGTCCTTCGCTAGGCGCCCCAGCCCGCGCAGCGAGAAGGCTTCAACCATCGCCTCCTCGAGCCACTGGCAGGGTGGCGCCGGCTTGGCATCGGCCTGCCAGCTGTTGGCTGCGACATGGCCGAGCTCGTGTCCAAACTGGTAGGCAAGCTTCGACCAGTCGCGCTCGCCAATATCCACAATAATCCACGCCGTGGTGCTGCCGTCGGGATGCAGCCAGACAGACGGTGGGCCTGACGTATGCTCGTCGACGCGAAGCCGCATCGGCAAGGCCTGATTGACTGATTGTCACCGCCGGCAAATCTTGACCGGAAGGCGCTATTGCCGGTGTGTCTTGGTCAGCGAATCGTTCAAGGGACTGGAAATGAGCCAATCGCAGGTCTCGGCAGCGCCGTCCGGACGGCTGCCGGACGCGTGGCTGCGCAATGCACGGCTGGCGTCGGGCCTTGTGCTGATGGCATTCGTGACGCTGCATCTCCTGAACCATGCGTTGCTCCTGATCTCGCTTGAAGCAGCGGAGAAGGGGCGCGCAGTGTTTCTGCTGATCTGGCGCAACCCGGCCGGCACGCTGCTCCTCTACGGCGCGGTCGCCACACATCCCATCCTTTCGCTGCTGGCGCTCTACCAGCGCCGCACGGTGACCATGCCGGTGCGGGAGTGGGCGCAGATACTGCTCGGCCTCGCCATCCCGTTGCTGATTGCCGAGCACGTGGTCGGCACGCGTGCCATGCACGCCCTCTATGAAGCCAACGACACTTACGAGTTTGTGGTGCGCTCGCTGTGGATCCTGACCCCGCAGAACGGGGTGCGGCAGGCGATCGCGGTGGTCGTCATCTGGGCGCATGGCTGCCTTGGCCTCTACTTCTGGCTGCGCTATCGTCAATGGTATCCGCGCACCGCCCCGGCCCTGCTGGTCCTGGCGGTGCTGGTTCCGGTCCTGGCGCTGCTCGGCTTCGCCAGCGCCGGAAAGGAGGTCTCTGGAATGGGACCGCCGCGGTCGCGGTCTATCGAGCCAGCCCTTTTCGATCGGGCACTTGCGACCAAGGAACGCATCGACAGCGGCATCTATGCCGGCTTTGCGGGACTGATTGTTCTGGTGCTCGTGGCGCGCATCGTTCGCGACCGCATCGAGCGGCGCAACCTGATCGAGGTGCGCTATGCCGGCGGGCGCAAGGTTCGCATTCCCCGCGGCTACAGCGTGCTCGACGCCAGCCGGCTGGGCGGCATCGCGCATTATGCCGTGTGCGGCGGGCGCGGCCGCTGCTCGACCTGCCGCATCCGCGTGCTTGACGGCCTTGCCGAGCAGCCGGAGCCCGGTCCGATCGAAGCGGCGACCCTGCGCCGCATCGCGGCCGAGGGCGACGTGCGGCTCGCCTGCCAGCTCAGGCCGCGCGGCGATCTTCGTGTCACGCCGCTGCTGTCACCGCCGGTCACGGCAGAGGGCCCGCTCGCCGCAACCGCCAGCGATCCCGGCCACGAGAAGGTCGTAGCGGTGATGTTCTGCGACATGCGCGGCTTCACCGCGATGGCCGACCAGCGCCTGCCGTTCGACGTGGTCTTCCTGCTCAACCGCTATTTCAGCGTGATCGGCCGCGCGGTCGAGAGTTCAGGCGGCCGCCTCGACAAGTTCGTCGGCGACGGCGCCATGGCGCTGTTCGGGTTGGAGACTACGCCCGGCGAGGCTTGCCGCAATGCGCTTTCCGCCGCCAGCGCCATTGTCGAGGGGGTTCGCGCACTCAGCGACGACCTTGCCGATGAACTGCGCGCCACCATCAAGGTCGCGATCGGCATCCATGTCGGCCAGGCGATCGTCGGCTCGATGGGCTACGGCGCGGTCATGAACGTGACCGCGATCGGCGACACCATCAACATCGGCAGCCGGCTGGAGGCCGCGGCGAAGGAATTCGAGGCGGAAGTCGTCGTCTCCGAAGCGGCGGTAAGGCTTTCGGGCATGGAGCTCCCCGGCGCGGAGGCGCGCGAGATCGACATTCGCGGCCGCGCCCGTCCGCTCGGCGTACTGGTCGTGCCGCGCGGCGCGGCTGTGCCGATCGCCTTGCCGGCAAAATGAGATAAGGCGGGCTCGAAAATCCCCGCCTCGGGGCGAAGCCGCGCCTCTACTCGCCCAGAACCACTGCTGAATTTCGAGCGACCGGTAACGGCCAATAATAAAAACAAGCACTTAGTTTTAAAGGCGCGTTAAGTAGCGCCTATGACGCAGTTCGCATGCGGTCACGAATCGGAAGTAGGGCGCTCCCGTCAGTGAAGGTTCCTCAATTCTGCTCGGCAGCATTCCGCAAAAAAGCGCAAAATATCGCTACTACGACCGTTCCGATCATGGCCCCGCGGCACAAGGGGCGGCTGATCGTAGGCCTCCAAAATCTCTTGCAGCACAATTTCGGCAGCTTCGATCGTGCCTGCCGTCGCAATCATACGAAGCTTGCTGATGGCGGCGTATATCGGAACCAGCTTGGCAGGGTTCTGCAGACGCTCGCAAGCGATCGCATCCGCATAGGTTTCCGATGCCTGGTTGATAAACTCGCCAAAGAGCCTCGCACGACGCGACGCATCGACACTACGCCGCTGCGCATCGCTTTGATGGCGCTGCGTAAGCCATGTTGTTGCGGAGGACGCGAGGGCCCCTACCGCGGAGCCGGCCATGGCCGCCAATCCCGAGATGTAAGCCAGGCTCATGTCCACGAAGCCAAATCCCGTCTGGTGAGCCGTCGCTGAACACGAAGGTAAACACCCCTGCTAAGCATAAGTATTGTAAGTCCAAGCATTGGTGGTTGACGCGAGCGCTTAGTGTCAGGGCAGCGCGTGCAGCGGCTCAACCTCAGCAATCGAAACAGGAGACCCGAACTCCACGCTCTCGCTAACCGGACGCCAGCGCTCCAGCTCTTTTGTCCGCTCGGCCTCCACATTCTGCACTATGGGAACCGCGTGCGCACCGATCACTAGGTGCGACGGCAGCTGCTCCATGCGCGAAAGACGTACTATCAGCGCTGCGAAGCGTTGCGGATCGATCGGCTCATTGCCCCAGAGCGACTCGAGTTGGTCCTGCGCCGCTCCAACCGACGCCTGATAATCTGGTCCGATGACAGGCCGGTTATCATAGGCGCGCTTGCCCCAGCCGGTGCGCATAGCACCGGGCTCCAGCGTCATGAGGTGAACTCCGAAGGGCGCCGCCTCGGCGCGCACGGCATCCGTGAAGCCGCCGACAGCCCACTTCGCCGCATGATAAGCGGCCTGCCCAGGTCCGGCAAAACGCCCGCCAATCGATGATACCTGCATGATCAATCCACGACGCTGCCTGCGCATGACCGGCAAGGCCGCGCGGGTGAGATTCACCGTGCCGAAGAAGGTAGCCTCGACGAGCTTCCGGAAATCTTCGGACGGCATTTCCTCAAACGGATGGCTCTGGCCATATCCGGCATTGTTGACCAGCACATCCAGCCTGCCGAACGACTCGACCGCGCCTCGGACAGTTGCTCGGCCCTGCGCCTCGTCGGTAACGTCGAGCAACATGGCGCGAGCCTTATCGCCAAAGCGCGCGACGAGATCGTCGAGCTTGGCAACATCGCGCGCCGTCGCGACAACGCGATCGCCAGCGTGAAGCGCGGCCTCCGCGATGCTGCGTCCCAATCCATGCCCCGCCCCGGTAATCAACCAAATCTTCGTCATATCAAGCTCCTGTTCATCAAGGCTGCTGAACCTGCACCACCGCGCCAGGCGCGTTGGGTGTGCCCTCGCGGATGCCGAGGTAACGGCGGGCAACCGGCACATCGCCCTGGACGATCTGGCGGATCGGCCCGGTCGTGTTGACCACGGCCGAACCCGTCGGATTGGTCATGAACTTGGCAAGCGGCTCCACAGTGCCGCTCCCGTCGGGGTTTGCCGACAGCACCAGCTGGTAGGGATGCTTCGGCAGAAGCCCTGTCACTCCCGCTTGCAAGATCTGCGTGAGGCCCTGGTCGAACAACGCGACGGTCGTGAGCGCCTTTCCTCCCGCGCCCAAAATGAGCTTCGTAGCCCCTCCAGCGACCGCCAGCGGCTGCAGATTCGCGAGTCCGTCGCCTTCCGACACCGCGTTGGTTACGTAGCCGATCGCCTGCGGCGCCTGGCCGATTGGGACAGTTCCTATTACCCTGTTCGTGGCCGTATCGATGATAGCTAGGGCATCGTCGTTCTCGAGCCCGACGAAGATCCGCTTGCCGTCGCCAGACGGCCAAACCCCGTGCGGAAGACGGCCAACGGATATGGTCGCGACTCTCTCGAAACTATCGGTGCGGAATACCTGCACCTAGTTGAGTCCGCCGACGCTGACGTAGGCGAACTGACCCTTCCGCGTGTCGATGAAGTTGACATGGTTGGTAAGGGGGCCGGTGTCCATGACCTTGAGCTGTGAGAAGGGTGGATGCGCGTCGATCACCACGGTGGCACCGATATCCTTCAGCGTGTACCAGACCTGCCGGCCGTCAGGCGTTGCGGCAATGTTGGGACAAAAGGGGCTGGGCTGCGGCAGGCTGGCAACCTGGCTGTGGCTGGCGACGTCGAACACCACCAGCTCGGGCGTGAAGGACGAGCAGACATAGCCGTAGCGGCCATCGGGCGAGAAGATCGTCATCCCTGGACCGTTGGGGGTCTTGAGCCGCGCCTTCTCCGTGTAGGTCTGCGGATCGATCACCGAGACATAGTCCTCGCCGCGGACCGTGACCCAGAGTTCCGTGCCATCAGGCGTAAAGAAAGCCTCGTGCGGCGAGCGGCCGACATAGGTCGTGTGCTTCACCGCATTGGTGGCGGTGTCGATGAAAGTAACCGAGTTGGAGCCGATGGATACGACGGCAAGCGTGCGTCCGTCGGGAGAAAAGCCAAGCCCGTGGACCAGGACCTGACCCTTGTAGAGCGGACTGAAATTGCCCGGCTGCGGATCGCCCAGCCGGATGACCCCGAGCAGCTTGGCCTCGATCGGATCGGTGACGGAGACGGTATTTGAGAATTGCTCAGCGGCGTAGACGCGGTCGTGATGGCTCGCGGCAACGTCGCGCCCCCAAGGCGCCTGCCGCTGCTGCTGCGCAAGTGCTGCCGTCGCCACGGAAGCTGAGATCAGCACTACGAATGTCTTGTACACCTCAATGCCCTTTCTGTCGCTCATGCGCCTCCGGTTGGGTGGGAACAGGTTCAGGCGGGGGGAGTGGATCACCGATGGCAAGCCGCATGGCGGCGATCTCCTGCTGCTGATCGACGATGATCTCCTGGGCGATGCGCCTGAGCTGCGGATTCGTGCCGTAGCGAAGCTCGGCGACGGCCATGTCAATCGCGCCCTGGTGGTGCGGGATCATCATCGTGGCGAAGTCGCGATCGACGTCGCCGGTGGCCCGGGCCTGCATCGCGTCCATCATGCTGTCCATCGCGGCATTCATTTCATCCGCAAACTCGCTCGTAGCCGTCGGGGCCGGAGTGGCCGCCACGACGAGAATTGCAGCGCTCAGCAAAATGGCAGTTCGGTGCATTGGCCACGCGTCCTTTCTGACTGCGGCGATCATCCGGGCCTATCGGCTCGCGACGTCCATCACCGCCTGCGCGAAATCCCGTGGCGCTTCTTGCGGAAGGTTGTGGCCGATCCCGCCCCGGATCGTGCGATGCTCGTACCGGCCGGTGAACCTCGCGCGATAGGCTTCGGGCGGCGGATGCGGCGCACCGTTGGCGTCGCCTTCCATGGTTATCGTCGGAACGGTGATCGCCGGATTCGATGCCAGCTTGCGCTCGACATCGGCGTAACGTGTTTCGCCTTCCGCCAGGCCAAGCCGCCAGCGATAGTTGTGAATCACGATCGCAACATGATCGGGATTGTCGAAGGACGCCGCGGTTCGATCGAACGTCGCATCGTCGAAATGCCACTGCGGCGAGGCGAGCTTCCAGATCAGCTTGTTGAAGGCGCGGGTGTTCTTTTCGTAGCCGAGCCGGCCGCGCTCGGTCGCGAAATAGAATTGATACCACCATTGATATTCGGCGTCGGGTGGCAGCGGCTGCTTGTTCGATTCCTGGCTGCTGATCAGATATCCGCTGACCGCGACCAACCCGCGCACGCGTCCGGGTGAAAGCGCAGCGACGATGTCGGCCGTGCGTCCGCCGATGTCGAAGGCGCCCAGCAATGCGCGTTCGATCTTCAGCGCGTCCAGCAGATCTATTAGGTCCTGCGCCAGCACAGCCGGCTCGCCGTTGCGCATCGTATCCGCGGACAGAAAGCGGGTGTCGCCGAATCCGCGTAGGTAAGGCACGATGACGCGATACCCCTCGCCGGCAAGGATCGGCGCCACCTCGACGAAGCTATGGATGTCGTATGGCCAGCCGTGCAGCAGGATCACAACGGGACCGTTCGCCGGCCCTGCTTCGGCATAGCCGATGTTGAGCAGCTCCGTCCGCGCCTGCTTGATGGGCGCAAAGGTCGCGGCCAATTTCGGCTGAACCGGTTTTGGGGTCTTGGCGGCCGCTCGGCTCGAAGCGCTCACGATACCGAAAGGCATGGCGGCAAATGCCACGGCGGCGCCGCAAAAGGTCCGGCGACCGCCATCGATATTTTCCATCTGGATGTCTTCGCTCTGTTGTACGCCGCGCATAGCAATTCCTTTTCTCCCGAGTTGCGTGCTCGCGGTCCCAAGACATGGGAACGCGGAATGAGCCACGGGGCAGAGGGGAGTGAGCGAACCGTCCGCTCTCATGGACACCTAAGTGTCATCCGCGGTCGGCAATCGCTATTATACCATGGTGTTTGTGATACCATCGTACAGGGTCGCTGGTCGTGCGCCCGCCAGAGCGTCCCTCGGATTGATGCCCTTCAGATTGGCGAATGACTTCGCGAATGTCCGAGCCGAGCGGATTGGCCCGATACCAAGGCACAATAGACGTAAGGGCGGAGAATGACGATGCAGGTTGAGCTCGCCCGTCTCTTGGATTCACTGCCTGCAATGGTCTGGACTGCGCTGCCCGACGGACACGTCAACTTCATCAACCGGAGGTGGCTGGAGTATGTCGGCCAGCCGGCGGAGGAAGCCCGGCGATGGGACTGGGAGGCCCTGATCCATCCGGACTACGTGTCGGCGGTTGTCGCCGATTGGCGATCGATAGTGGCGTCGGGCCAACGGGGAGAAATCGAAGCCCTCTTGCGAAGGTTCGACGGGCAGTACCGCGCGGTCCTGATGCGCTGCAGACCTATTCGCGATGAGCAAGGACGGATCTCGCGATGGTGTGCCATAGCCACGGACCTCGAGGATTCCCGGTCCGCCGACGAGACCCAGCCGCGTGACATCGATTTCCAGTCGCCCAATTCCAGCGCAGAAAACCTCCAGCTCACGATCGATACGATTCCGGCAGCCGTATGGTCCGCTCGTCCGGATGGCTCAGCTGACTTCTTCAATAGGCACTACCTGGATTATATCGGCCTTCCATTAGAAGAAGCGTTGGGTTGGGGTTGGACGCAAGCAATTCACCCGGACGATCTTCCAAAGCTCCTGGATACCTGGCGGGCGCTGTCAATCCTCGGGAAAGCCGGAGAGGCGGAAGCCAGGATTCGACGGCATGACGGCGAATATCGCTGGTTCCTGTTTCGCGCTTCCCCTCGCCGCGACCGGAAGGGCGAGGTTGCGAAGTGGTACGGTTTCAATACGGACATTGAGGATCGTCGGCAGATGGAAGGGAGGCTGCGCCGCAGTGAGGCCTTCCTTGCGGAAGGCCAGCATCTCGCGCGCATGGGCAACTTTTCCTGGCGTGTCGCGAGCGGTGAAATCATTTGGTCAGAGCAGCTCTACAGAATCTTCGAGTTCGAGCCGGGCACCGCCGTTACTCTCGATCGGATCGCTATCCGCGTCCCTCCAGAAGACGTCCCGATGATGGTGGACATGGTGGGGCGAGCACAGCGCGGCGAAACTGATTTCGAGTACCAGCACCGGATCATGTTTGCGGACGGACGGATCAAACATCTTCACCTCATCGCGCACCGCGCCACGGATCGTGACGAAGTGGAATACATTGGCGCGGTTCTCGACATTACTCAGCGGCGTGTTTCCGAAGAGACACTTGAAAGAGTTCGGTCCGAACTTGCCCAAGTCACTCGGATTATGAGTCTTGGCGCGCTGACCGCCTCGATCGCCCACGAAGTCAATCAGCCGCTTTCCGGTATCGTCACCAATGCCGGCACCTGCCTTCGCATGTTGTCTGCCGATCCGCCGAACATCGAGATCGCCAAAGAGACGGCTCGCCGGACTATCCGTGATGGCAACCGTGCCGCTGATATCATCGCGCAATTGCGCGCGCTCTTCAGCAGGAAGACCGTCAGGTACCAACCCGTCGATCTGAACGAGGCGGCGCGCGAGGTGCTGGCCCTGGTTGCGGGCGACCTGCAGAGAAACCACGTGGTCCTGCACGCCGAATTTGTTGATCGGCTTCCGCTGGTGGGTGGCGATCGAATTCAGCTTCAACAGGTCATCATGAACTTGCTCCGCAACGCGTCCGATGCGATGCGAGACGTCGATGATCGTCCGCGACAGCTCAGTATCAAGACCGAGCCTGGCGGCGACGATCATGTGAAGCTGACGGTTCGGGACGTCGGCGTCGGCTTGGGGACCGAGGATCCGGACACGGTCTTTCAAGCTTTCTACACGACCAAGAGCGACGGCATGGGGATCGGCTTGTCGGTCAGCCGGTCCATCATCGAAAGCCATGGCGGGCGGCTCTGGGCGGAAGGCCATGACGGCCCCGGCGCCAGCTTCTCGTTCACAATTCCCAGCAGTGCGAAGAGCAATCCAGGTATTCCGGACACCGACGCCACGCGTGCTTCAGCCACGACAGGGTCCTCATGACAAGCTCGGGCCCCCTCGTTTCTGTCGTCGATGACGACCAATCTGTCCGCGAGTCCTTACCGGACTTGCTGAACGCATTCGGTTTTCGCGCCAAGACATTCCCCTCCGCCGAAGACTTTCTGTCATCCGGCAGCATCGTCGAGACGAAATGTCTGATCTTGGATCTTGCCATGCCCGGGATGACCGGACTCGAATTGCACTACGAGCTGCAGCGCCAAGGCCAGTCGATACCAACCATCTTCATCACAGCACACAAGGATGAGACGATGCGGCCGCGGCTCATTGAGCAGGGCGCTGTGGATTGCCTGTTCAAGCCTTTCAGCGACACAGCATTGCAAGGGGCCCTCGGTTCGGCATTCGCATCCGACTGAGCGCCTTGTCTTGCCAGCGCCGCCGGGAAGGAGGACAATTATGATCCCAGCGGCTCTGGCGACCGTGCCTGGCAAGGGCGATATCGATGGTTGACGAGGCTCCTGTTGTCTTCGTGGTGGACGATGACGTGTCCGTCCGCGAGTCGCTCGAATTGCTAATCCGCTCCGCCGGCTGGAAGCCGCAGATTTGTGCATCAGCCAAGGAATTCATGGATTGCGTGCGGCCGGACGTTGCCAACTGCTTGGTCTTGGATGTCAACCTGCCAGACCTTAACGGTCTCGATCTCCAGAGGTTGGTTGCCAGCGATCGCACCGAAATGCCGATCATCTTTGTTACCGGTTATGGCGACATCCCAACGACAGTGAATGCAATGAAGGCTGGCGCAGTCGAATTTCTGCCGAAGCCGCTTAACGACACAGTATTGATCGAAGCGATCGAACAGGCGCTCACACGGAGCCGCGCCGAACTTGCACTTGCCGGCGAGATGCGTCTGCTTCAGCAGCGCCACGCCTCGCTTACTCACCGCGAACAAGAGGTCATGGCGCTCGTTGTAAGCGGTCTGTTGAACAAGCAAGTCGCATACGAGCTTGGCATTACGGAGATTACGGTCAAAGCACACCGCGGGCAGGTGATGCGCAAAATGCACGCGCGCTCACTTCCCGAGCTGGTCAACTTCGCGGCAAGCCTGGGCATCAACCGTGTCGCACAAGCGAGTTTCCAGCGCCGGCTTTGATTCCGCGATCGGCGGAAGCGGCGGCAACGGGAGAGTCGACCAGTCATCGGGGCCGCGTCTGTTTTGGGGCGACAAGCGGCAGGATGCGCGCGTGCGCACACCCTCACAGTAGCGTGCCTTTTTCGCCCGGATCTGCGGCGTGCCGGCCGCGGCCCTCGCCGGCTACGCTTTGGGTTGCAAGCCACATTTCAGAACCCCGAAACACAAAAAACCGCCCCGGTTAGACCGGGACGGTTATTGATTTATGATGAAAGTGGTTGCGGGGACAGGATTTGAACCTGTGACCTTCAGGTTATGAGCCTGACGAGCTACCGGGCTGCTCCACCCCGCGTCACCATTGGATGTAAGCGCAAGCCTACAAATAGGTAGATGGCTCACCAAATGAAAGGGCCGCTTACGCGGCCCGTGGTCCCTTGGCGGGCCTTGTTCGTAGAGAGAAGATTTCACTGACATCCGATTGGATGTGAGTTCAACGTGCGTTTAGCAGACCTGGCAGCGACCTACTCTCCCGCGTCTTGAGACGAAGTACCATCAGCGCTGGAGCGTTTCACGGCCGAGTTCGGAATGGGATCGGGTGCAGCCGCTCCGCCATAACCACCAGGTCGGCAAAACGCACGTTGTTCGAGAAGCTGTTTTTTGTGCCTTGGACGTTCTTTGATCTTGGCGCCTTTCGAAGCGAAGCTTCGCAAGGTCGACCGACCGTCGGCGCTGATGCACCGCACCCACGTAGCGCCGCCCGCAGGGCGGAACAAGCGTGAGTGAGAACAAACCATCTGACCTTGTCAGATGAGCATAAGGAATGAGAACGATCAAGCCGATCGAACTATTAGTACCGGTAAGCTTCAAGCGTTGCCGCTCTTCCACACCCGGCCTATCAACGTGGTCGTCTTCCACGGTTCTCAGGGAATACTCGTTTTAAGGTGGGTTTCCCGCTTAGATGCCTTCAGCGGTTATCCCGTCCGGATATAGCTACCCTGCTATGCGGCTGGCGCCACAACAGGTCCACCAGAGATCCGTCCATCCCGGTCCTCTCGTACTAGGGACAGATCCTTTCAATATTCCTACACCCACGGCAGATAGGGACCGAACTGTCTCACGACGTTCTGAACCCAACTCACGTACCGCTTTAAATGGCGAACAGCCATACCCTTGGGACCTGCTCCAGCCCCAGGATGCGATGAGTCGACATCGAGGTGCCAAACAACCCCGTCGATATGGACTCTTGGGGGTCATCAGCCTGTTATCCCCGGCGTACCTTTTATCCGTTGAGCGATGGCCCTTCCACGCGGGACCACCGGATCACTATGACCGACTTTCGTCTCTGCTCGACTTGTCAGTCTCGCAGTCAGGCAGGCTTATGCCATTGCACTCAGCGAACGATTTCCGACCGTTCTGAGCCCACCATCGCGCGCCTCCGTTACTCTTTAGGAGGCGACCGCCCCAGTCAAACTACCCACCATACATTGTCCCGGACCCGGATAACGGGCCGCGGTTAGACATCCATAGTAATAAGGGTGGTATTTCAAGGGTGGCTCCACCTGAGCTGGCGCCCAGGTTTCAAAGCCTACCACCTATCCTACACATGCCACTACGAATGCCAATGTAAAGCTATAGTAAAGGTGCACGGGGTCTTTCCGTCTAACCGCAGGAACCCCGCATCTTCACGGGGAATTCAATTTCACTGAGTCTATGCTGGAGACAGCGGGGAAGTCGTTACGCCATTCGTGCAGGTCGGAACTTACCCGACAAGGAATTTCGCTACCTTAGGACCGTTATAGTTACGGCCGCCGTTTACTGGGGCTTCGATTCAGAGCTTGCACCCCTCCTCTTAACCTTCCAGCACCGGGCAGGCGTCAGACCCTATACGTCGTCTTGCGACTTCGCAGAGCCCTGTGTTTTTGATAAACAGTCGCTACCCCCTGGTCTGTGCCACCCTCCTCCACTTGCGTGGAAAAGGGTCACGCTTCTTCCGAAGTTACGCGTGCAATTTGCCGAGTTCCTTCAGCATAGTTCTCTCAAGCGCCTTGGTATACTCTACCAGACCACCAGTGTCGGTTTCGGGTACGGTTTATAAGGAGGAGCTATTTCCTGGAACCACGCAGCAGCCCGTTCAATCCGATAAGATTGGACTACCTCAATGATCCGTCACTACCTCCAAGCCCACGAATATTAACGTGGTTCCCATCGACTACGCGTTTCCGCCTCGTCTTAGGGGCCGGCTAACCCTGCTCAGATTAGCTTTAAGCAGGAACCCTTGGTCTTTCGGCGGGGGAGTCTCTCACTCCCCTTACGTTACTCATGTCAGCATTCGCACTTCTGATACCTCCACCACCCCTCACGGGTATGGCTTCATCAGCTTACAGAACGCTCCGCTACCGCTCGTGATTGCTCACGAACCCTAAGCTTCGGTGTATGGCTTTAGCCCCGTTACATTTTCGGCGCAAAGACCCTTATTTAGACCAGTGAGCTGTTACGCTTTCTTTAAATGATGGCTGCTTCTAAGCCAACATCCTGGTTGTTTTGGGATCCTCACATCCTTTCCCACTTAGCCATAACTTGGGGACCTTAGCTGTAGGTCAGGGTTGTTTCCCTTTTCACGACGGACGTTAGCACCCGCCGTGTGTCTGCCGACTAGTACTCCCAGGTATTCGGAGTTTGGTTAGGTTTGGTAATCCGGTGAGGACCCCTAGCCCATCCAGTGCTCTACCCCCTGGGGTATTCGGTCGACGCTCTACCTAAATAGATTTCGCGGAGAACCAGCTATTTCCGAGTTTGATTGGCCTTTCACCCCTAGCCACAAGTCATCCCGAACTATTGCAACAGTTATGGGTTCGGTCCTCCAGTAAGTGTTACC